>NZ_BAABHF010000018.1:0-6066 GCF_039541955.1 Actinoallomurus oryzae
CGGGTTCGGTGTCGGCTGGGCGGGAGTGGATGGTGATGGTCCGGCGGCCCTGGTCGGGAGGCTCGAGGCTGATCTGGATGTCGATCGGCTGCTCGTCCGAGATGATGAGGGGGCTTTCGAGGGTGAGTTCCTCGATGCAAGGGGCTCCAGCACGGGTGCCGGCATGTATGGCCAGATCCACGAAGGCGGTGCCGGGAAGCAGGACGGTGTCGTTGATCGCGTGATCGTTGAGCCAAGGGTGCGTACGCGTTGAGATCCTGCCGGTGAACAGGTAGCCGTCGGTGCTGGGTGATTGGATACACGCGGCGAGAAGCGGATGGCCAGCAGCTTGTTGCCCCAGATCTTCGGGTTTATTTGCGTTGACAGATCGTTGGAGCCAGTACGTGGCGTGTTGGAAGGGGTAGGTGGGAAGCGGGATTGTTGTTGTTCGTTTTGTTGGTGGTGTGTAGTTGGCGGTGTGGTGGTGGGTGTGTAGTTGTGCGGTGTTGTTGAGGAATTCTGTGAGGGTGCCGTGTTTTTTGGTGATCGTCGGAATTACATGTGTGGGGTTGGGGTGTTGGTCGAGGGTTTGTTGGATGGCGGGGGTGAGGGTGGGGTGGGGGCTGATTTCGATGTAGGTGGTGTGGCCGGTGGTGAGGAGTTTTTCGATGGTGGGCTGGAGTTGGACGGTGTGGCGGAGGTTGGTGTGCCAGTAGTCGGCGGTGAGGGTGGTGGTGTCGGTTTGGTTTGTGGTGACGGTGGAGTGGAACGGCACGTTCGCGTGGTGGTGGGTGATGTCGGTGAGTTGTCCGGTGACGTGGGTGTGGAGTGGGTCGATGTGGGGTGAGTGGGAGGCGTAGTCGACCGGGATCAGGCGGGCATCGACACCCTGGGCTTTGCACCGGTCGATGAGAGCGCGGATGGCCTGTGGCGTGCCGGAGACGGTGGTGGAGTTGGGTCCGTTGATGGCGGCGACGTGAACGTCGGCATCGAGGTTGATCTCTTGATGCGGGAGGGGGATGTGGGCCATGGCGCCGGTGCCGGCGATGTTGGTGAGGGTTTGTGAGCGTAGGGCGATGATTTTGGCGGCGTCGTTGAGGGACAGGGCGCCGGCGATGTGTGCGGCGGTGATTTCGCCTTGGGAGTGGCCGATGACGGCGTCGGGGTGGATGCCGTGGTGTTCCCACAGGCGGGCAAGAGCGGTCATGACGGCGAACAAAGCAGGCTGGACGACGTCGGTGCGGTCGAGGTTGGGGGCGCGGGGGGTTTGGTGGAGCAGGTCGAGCAGGGACCAGTCGGTGTGGGGGGTGAGGGCTTGGTGGGCTTGGTGGATGGTCTCGGCGAAGACGGGGCTGGTGGTGAGGAGGTGGTGGGCCATGGCGGGCCATTGGGTGCCTTGGCCGGGGAAGACGAATACGACCTTGCCGTTGACCGGTGTTGCCGGCGGGGTGGTGAGGTTGGGGTGGTCTTGGCCGGTGGCCAGGGCGTGTAGGCCGGTGGCCAAGTCGGTGAGGGTGGTTCCGGTGATGACCGCACGCTGATCGAAGGTGGTGCGGGTGGCCAGTGCGTGGGCGATGTCGACCAGGTCCAGATGGGGGTGGTGGTCCAGGTGGTCGGCCAGGCGGCGGGCGTATTCACGGAGCGCTTCGGGGGTTTTGGCGGACAACGGCCACGCCACAGCACCAGACACCAGCCCGGGTTTGGATTCGGGTCCGGGCTCAGGCCCGGGTTCGGTGACCCTCAACGCTGCCGGTGTGGTTTGGGGTGGTTGTTCGAGGATGAGGTGGGCGTTGGTGCCGCTGACGCCGAAGGAGGACACTGCGGCGCGGCGGGGACGGTCGGCATCTGGCCACGACCGGGCCTCGGTAAGGACGGCGAGGGTGGCGGTTGACCAGTCCACCTCGGGGTTGAGTTCGTCGACGTGGAGGGTCTTCGGCATCCGGGCGTGCTGGATGGCTTGGACCATCTTGATGACACCGGCCACTCCGGCCGCGGCTTGGGTGTGGCCGATGTTGGATTTCAGGGATCCCAGGTACAGCGGCTGGTCGGTGCGGCTCTGTCCGTAGGTGGCGAGGAGGGCGTTGGCTTCGATCGGGTCACCCAGGGAGGTGCCGGTGCCGTGGGCTTCGACCACATCGACCTGGTCGGGGGTCACCCCGGCGTTGGTGAGGGCCTGGCGGATGACGCGCTCTTGAGAGGGTCCATTCGGCGCGGTCAGGCCGTTGCTGGCCCCGTCCTGGTTGACCGCTGAGCCTTTGATGACGGCGAGGATCCGCCGGTTGTTCTTCCGAGCGTCCGACAGACGCTCCAGGAGGACAAGCCCGGCACCCTCGGACCACCCGGTTCCATCAGCCGATGCCGAGAACGACTTACACCGCCCATCGGCCGCCAACCCCCGCTGCCGACTGAATTCGAGGAAGGTATTCGGAGTGGACATCACGGTCACGCCGCCGGCGAGTGCCAGATCGCATTCGCCCGTACGCAGGGAATGTGCCGCCAGATGCAATGCCACCAGCGATGACGAACACGCCGTATCGACCGTCAGCGCAGGCCCCTGCAGACCGAGGGTGTACGAGATACGCCCGGAGGCGACACTTCCGGCGCTGCCGTTACCTATGTACCCCTCGTAGCCCTCGGGAAGATGGTCGAGGCGGGTGGCGTAGTCGTTGTACATGACGCCGGTGAACACGCCGGTCTGGCTGGTGTGGAGCGTGGTGGGGTCGATGCCGGCGTTCTCGATGGTCTCCCAGGCGACTTCGAGGAGGAGTCGTTGCTGGGGGTCCATCGCGGTGGCCTCGCGCGGGGAGATCCCGAAGAACGCGGCGTCGAACTGATCCGCGTCGTGAAGGAACCCGCCTTCCCTGGCGTAGGACTTACCCGGCGCGTCGGGGTCCGGGTCGTACAACTCCTCTAGGTCCCAGCCCCGGTTGTCGGGGAACGGCGTGATCGCATCGACGCCTTGGTCGACCAGCTCCCACAACTCTTCCGGCGAGGTGACTCCTCCGGGGTAGCGGCAACCCATCGCCACGATCGCGATCGGTTCTCCGACGCGGTCTTCGAACTCACGCAGGCGTTGCCGCGTTTCTCGTAGATCCAGCGTCGCCCGCTTGAGATAGTCCCGAAGTTTGTCCTCGATTGTCATCTCTTACAATCCCTTGTTAGGCGCACTTCTCTCAGGGGCCGCGGAGCTCGTTTTCCAGAAGCTCGAAAAGCTCTTCGTCTGTGGTGGGGTCCACGTTCTTGGCCGGATGATTCTCTGTTCCCTCGTCGCGCCGGCTGTTCCAGCTCCTGAGAAGATCCTTGATCCGCAGGGCGATTTCGGTGTGCCGATCGCCGTCGATCGCGACGCCCTCGACGATCTTTTTGAGCTTTTCCAATTCGCCCAGCAGGAGGTCTTCCGGAGCGGTCGGCTTCGGCGACAGACGTCCGTTCAGGTGATCGGCAAGTGACCGGGGAGTCGGATAGTCGAAGATCAGGGTGGCGGGCAGCCGCAGGCCGGTCGCGGAACCGAGATGATTGCGGAGCTCGACCGCCGTCAACGAGTCAAGACCGAGCTCCTTGAACGAACTGTCCGCTGATATGGACTCGGAGCTCTCGTGCCCAAGGGCCATGGAGGTGCTCGCGCAAACGAGCTGTACCAGTTGTTCGTACGTGAGCTCGGAAGGAATGGAGACGGCTGGCGCTGCCTTTTGCCGTGCGATTGGCAGGAGACCACGGAAAAGAGGATGAGGATTCTGTGCCGTGAGATTGAGCCGAGCCGGAATGAGAGTCGGCCGGCTCTGCGTGAGCACGGCATCGAAAAGCTGAAGCGCCTGTTCCGGGGAGAACGGCTCCACCCCGAGCCGCGATGCGCGAGCGTGGTCCGACCTGGTGAATCGTTTCGTCATACCGCTGCTCTGTTGCCAGAGTCCCCAGGCGAGGCTGGTGGCGGGGAGTCCGTTCGCGTGGCGGTGGTGGGCGAGGGCGTCGAGGAAGGTGTTGGCGGCGGCGTAGTTGGCCTGTCCGGGGGAGCCGAGGGTGCCGGCGATGGAGGAGAAGAGGACGAAATGGGTGAGGGGGTGGTCATGGGTGAGTCGGTGCAGGTGCCAGGCAGTGTCGACTTTGGGGGTGAAGACGGCGTGGACCTGGTCGTTGGTCAGCTTGGTGACGGTGGCGTCCTGCAGGGTGCCCGCGGCGTGGATGACCCCCGTTAGCGGATGCTGGTGCGGGATGGTGTCCAGCAGCTCGGCAAGGGCGCCGGGGTCGGAGGTGTCGCAGGCGGTGATGGTGACCTCAGCGCCCTGTGAGCTCAGCTCCTGGTGAAGCTCGGTCGCATTGGGGGCCGCGGGGCCGGATCGGCTGGCGAGGACGATATGCCGGGCACTGTGGTGTGTGACGAGGTGGCGGGCGACAGTGGTGCCGAGGGCCCCGGTTCCGCCGGTGATCAGGATTGTGCCCGCGGGATCGAGCGAGATCGGTTCACTGCTGCCGGGGTCGGTGCGGGTGATACCGGGCGTCAGAATTCGTTTGCCGCGGACGGCGGTCTGGAACTCCTCGAGGCCGATGGCAGTGGGGAGTTGCATGGTGTTGTTCTGATCGACATCGATAAGGGCGATGCGGCCGGGGTGTTCGGCCTGGGCAGTACGGACCAGTCCCCATACCGCGGCTTGAGCCAGGTCCTCCACGGGGTCGTCATCGCTGGTGGAGATGGCCCCTCGAGTCACAATGATCAGGCGGCAGGAGCACAGCCTCTCCTCGGCCGTCCAGGTCTGGAGTAGCTCCAGAGCGTCTCGAACCAGGCGCCGAGTATCCGCGAGGACATCTTCGGATCGCCCTTCGGGGCAAGACCACAGGACGAAGTCGGGTGCTGCCGCTCCGCTGTTGATGGCCGTGACGAGATCGGCCAGGTCGGGATACCTCTCGCCATCGATGCTGGGCGACGCCGACGACGAGTCGTCGGCGTCGCCCAAAAGCGCGTACGTGACCGTCGAGGTAGGGGTGCCTCGGCGAGGGCTTACGTCCCAGTGCACTTGGTACACGGATTCGCGACTTCCTGGCCCCAGCTGACTGGGGGAGACCGCGCGCAGGCC
Source organism: Actinoallomurus oryzae (assembly GCF_039541955.1). Classification (NCBI taxonomy): domain Bacteria; kingdom Bacillati; phylum Actinomycetota; class Actinomycetes; order Streptosporangiales; family Thermomonosporaceae; genus Actinoallomurus; species Actinoallomurus oryzae. The sequence goes on from NZ_BAABHF010000018.1 coordinate 5,049, forward strand.
AAGAGCTTCGACGGCGGCTACGAGGCGACCCTGGGCGTCAGTGGCGATGATGTCGACCTGACTGCCTTCGACCGGGCGGAGACGGACCCGGAGATTGGTGGCGCCGGTCGCGTGAATGGAGACGTCTTGCCAGGTGAACGGAACCCTGATCGCTTCGTCTTCGGCCGGAGTGGCGAGTGCGAGGGCGTGGAGCGCGGAGTCCAGGAGCGCCGGGTGGATGGTGTGGCCGGCCGTGTCGGTGCCTTCCGGGAGGCTTATTTCGACGTGGAGGTCGCCGTTGCCGTGTCGCCAGGCGTGGGTGAGGCCTTGGAAGGTGGGGCCGTAGTGGTATCCGCGTTCGGCCAGGCGTGTGTAGAAGTCGGTGAGGTCGACGGAGACGGCGTCTTCCGGTCGCGATTCGGGTGCGGTGGCGGTCGCCGTGGCCGCTGCCGTGAGAGTACCGGTGGCGTGGCGGGTCCAGGAAGCGTCTCTTTCGCCGGCGGCCGGGCAAGAGTGGATGGTGATGGTTCGTCGGCCGTCGTCGTCGGGGGGATCGACCGTGACTTGAAGGTCGATCGGTCCTTCATCCGGGATGACGAGAAGGTTTTCGAGGGTGAGTTCCTGGATGTGGGGTGTTCCAGTGTGGGTGCCGGCGTAGGCGGCCAGGTCGATGAAAGCGGTGCCGGGAAGCACGGTCGTGTTATTGATGGCGTGCTCGGTGAGCCAGGGATGGGTTCGTGTTGATATTCGGCCGGTGAACAGATGACCGCCGCTGTTCGGCATTTTGATGCCGGCGGCAAGGAGCGGGTGATCGGCTGTTGATTGTCCGAGATTTTCGGGTTTGTTGTTCGTCTTGCCCGTGGCGTTGATCCAGTAGGTGTTGTGTTGGAAGGGGTAGGTGGGCAGTGGCGTAGTGGGGGTGTTGATAGGAGTGAGGGTGGGCCAGTGAGTGCTGTGCTGCTGGATATGTAATTGGCTGAATGTATTGAGGACCTGATGGTTGTTGTTTTTGTGTTTGTGGAGGGTGGTGATGGTGTGG
>NZ_BAABHF010000019.1:0-900357 GCF_039541955.1 Actinoallomurus oryzae
CTACCAAGGCATGATCGACCTGGCCACCCTGCTCATATGGCTTTGAGGACACGCTCTAGGGCACGCCGGCGGGGACGCGGAGCGTGACGTTCTCCGCCCAGCCCACGAGTGCCTCGCGGTAGATCTCGTCGGGCTCGAGCCGGCGGAGCTCCTCGGCGATCAGCTCGGCCTTCGGCCGCCGGTGCAGACCCACCTGCCGCTCGGGCTGGCCGGGCCGGCTGAGGGTCGCCACCCGCCCGTCCGGGCGCGTCACGGACATGCGTCCGGTCGTCGTCTCCAGCGCGACCGACGTCACGCCGGGGCCGCACGACCAGGCCACCTCGGCCGGCGCCTCCAGCCGTGCGGACAGCCAGGAGGCGAGGAGCACGGCGCTGGGGTTGCCGAACGCGGCCTCGATCGTGATCCCGGTGATGGCCCCGTGCGGCTTGTCCAGCCCGCTGGCCAGCAAGGAGCGCCACGGCGTGAGCCTCGTCCAGGACAGGTCGGTGTCGCCTGGCCGGTAGGCCAGCGCCAGCCGGGTCAGCGCGTCGAGGGGGTCGGCGTTGCCGGTGACGTCGGTGACGCGACGCTGGGCGAGGTGGCCGAGAGGCTCGTCGCCGGGACGGCTCGGCGCCTCACCGGGCCACCAGGTGATGACCGGCGTGTCGGGCAGCAGCAGCGGCAGCACGGCCGACTCGGCGTGCTGGGCCAGCGACCCGTACATCCGCATCAGGACGGTCTCGCCGGGGCCGGTGTCGCCGGCGTGGACCTCCGCGTCCAGCCGAGGCTCCTCACCGCCGCGCCGGATGACGGCGAGGATCCGGCTGGGGCTGTCCTGCGACGCTTCGGCCGAGAAGCGCAGCGCATCGTACTGGCCCACCTCGTCGGTGACGATCACGAGGGTCAGCACCTTGCCGCTCGCCGGGCCGCCCACGCGGTGGCGTACCGCGATGAGCGCCTCCTCGATCTTGCCGGTCGTCGTGTTCACCAGATCAATGATCATGATCGGTACCTCCCGTGCGCCGGTACGGGCGCTACGGCGTGAGGACCACCTTGAGGCAGTCGTCCTCCTTCTGCCGGAAGATCTCGTAGCCGTGCGGGGCGTCCTCCAGCGGCATGCGGTGGCTGATGACGAAGCCGGGATCGATGTCCCCGGCGCGGATCCGCTCCAGCAGCGGGCGCAGGTAACGCTGGACGTGACACTGGGCGCCCCGCAGGGTGATCGACCGGTTCATCAGCGAGCCCATCGGGAACTTGTCCACGAAGCCGCCGTAGACGCCGACGACCGAGACGACTCCCCCGTTGCGGCAGGCCATGATCGCCTCCCGCAGCGCGAACGGCCGGTCGGTCTCGGTCCTGGTCGCCTGCTTGGCCCGGTCGTACCCGTACATCAGCGGGGCGGGGTGGTGCGCCTCGATGCCGACCGCGTCGATGCACGCGTCCGGCCCCCGGCCGGCCGTCATGTCGCGCAGAGCGTCGAGGACGTCGGTCCGTTCGTAGTCGAGGACCTCGGCACCCGCGCGCTCGGCCTTGTCGAGCCGGTACGGGATGCGGTCGATCGCGATCACCCGCTCGGCGCCCATGAGGAAGGCCGACGCGATGGCGAACTGCCCGACCGGCCCGGCGCCCCAGACGGCGATGACGTCGCCCGGCGTGATGTCGCACATCTCGGCGCCCATCCAGCCGGTCGGGAAGATGTCGGACAGGAAGAGCACCTGCTCGTCCGGCAGGTCGTCCTCGATCTTGATCGGGCCGACGTCGGCGAACGGCACGCGCGCGTACTCCGCCTGCCCGCCCGCGAAGCCGCCCAGCATGTGCGAGTAGCCGAAGATGCCCGCCGGGCTGTAGCCCATCACCTTCTCCGCCATGCCGGCGTTCGGGTTGGAGTTCTCACAGACCGAGTACAGGCCGTGCTCGCACGCGTCGCAGGCACCGCAGGCGATCGGGAACGGCACGACGACACGGTCGCCGGCCCGCAGGCCGGTGACGTCCGGCCCCGTCTCGACCACCTCCCCCATGAACTCGTGCCCGAGCACGTCGCCCTTCTTCATCGTCGGGATGTAGCCGTCGTAGAGGTGGAGATCGGATCCGCAGATCGCCGTGGAGGTGATGCGGACGATCGCGTCGCGGGAGTTGAGGATCCGCGGATCCGGCACGTCCCGGACCTCGACGTGGTTGCGGCCCATCCAGCAGTTGGCTCTCACGGCGTCCCCCCTGTCGTCACCGGCTGCGCCGGGCGCCGCCGGAGCCGGGGCATCGCCCGCACGCCCTCCGGGCCGCCCTCCGCGCGCAGTACCTCGCCGGTCTCCATGATCTGCTTGAATCGCCGCAGGTCCTCGCGTACCTGCCGCTCGGGGTGCGCGAGAGCCGCCCCGGCCGCGCCGTACGGCAACTCGTAGAGGAGCCGGACCCGCACCTCGGTCCCCTGGAGGCCCGGCGCATCGGCGAAGCGCACCTCACCGCTGTTCGTCACCACGGTGCCCCGGGAGGAGCACCAGGCGATGACCTCGCCCGGCCGGTCCTCGACGATCTCCGCGTCCCACTCGACCGTGCGCCCGGACGGACCGCGGACGGCCCAGCGGGAGTGGCGGTCGTCGATCACCGTCACCGACTCCAGACGGCTCGTGAAGCGCGGCAGGTTCGCGAGGTCGCGCCAGAAGCGGTACACCTCCTCACGCGGGCGCCGGACCGTGATCGCCGCGTGCAGCGTCAACTCCCGGTCCCACGGGCGGCGGCCCCGGCGCAGTGCGGTGGCCAGGTCGACGGCCGCGATGCCCGCGACCGCCGCCGTGGCGACCGCCGCCCGGCGGCGCCGCACTCCCCGGCGGCGGGCCGCCGCGAGGCCGAGCACGGCCAGGTCGGCCGCGTCGCCCGCCACTCGCGTCCACACCCACGGCCCCGGGACGCGGCTGCCCAGCAGGACGGCCGCCTGGCACAGCTCGCGTACGCCCGCGAGCGGCACCAGCAGGTGGGCCGACGCGGAGTCGTCCACCCCGGTGATGCGGCGTACGGCGTTCGGCACGGCGAGCTGGGCCGCTCCCAATCCCACGCCGGCCCAGCCGAGTGCGCGGGCCGGCCGATCGGTCTTGCGCTGACGTCCATCGTTCATGGCGTCCTCCCCCCGGCCCGCGAGTGCCAGGCCGAGCCACGGAGCGTGATGTACGTCCTCTTACCAGCGGACCTCTTCGGCTCCGCCGGTTCAAGGGCGCGGGGTAAAACTTGGGCAAGCCGCCCCCGGACGCGGATCACGACGACGCTCCGACCTGGGAGGACGTGACGCGGTTGGCCACCGTACGCAGCGGGAACGGCTGGGGATGGCGATGCCGGACGGCACTGGAGACCGGTCATGGTACTTACGGGGCGTACACCACCGACCGCTCCGGAGCGACCCCCGCGTGCCCGCGGCGGAGCCGTCGTCTCCGTGCTCACCACGACCGATCACAAGGTGATCGGTTACCTGTACCTGACGACGGCGTTCGGCTTCTTCCTCATCGCCGGCCTGCTCGCGATGATCATCCGGGCCGAGCTCGCCGAGCCGGGAATGCAGTTCGTCGGCGCGAACCGGTACAACACCCTGTTCACCATGCACGGCACGCTCATGCTGCTGCTGTTCGCGACACCGCTGTTCGGCGGGTTCGCCAACTTCCTGGTGCCACTGCAGATCGGGGCGCCCGATGTCGCCTTCCCGCGGATGAACGCCCTCGGCTACTGGCTGTTCCTGTTCGGCGGGATCATGGTGGTGGCGTCGATGCTCGTTCCGGACGGCCCGGCGAGCTTCGGCTGGACCGCCTACACACCGCTCAGCGACTCGGTCCACTCGCCCGGCGGCGGCGGAGACCTGTGGATCATGGGCTTGGTGCTGTCCGGCCTGGGCACGATCCTGACCTCGGTCAACTTCATGACGACCATCGTCGCCATGCGCGCGCCGGGGATGACGATGTTCCGGATGCCGATCTTCACGTGGAACATCCTGTTCACCGGCATCCTGGTGCTCCTGGCCTTCCCCGTGCTGGCCGCGGCGCTGCTGGTGCTGGAGGCCGACCGCAAGCTCGGCGCGCACGTGTACGACGCCAGTTCGTACGGGGCGATGATCTGGCAGCACCTGTTCTGGTTCTTCGGCCACCCCGAGGTCTACATCGTCGCGCTGCCGTTCTTCGGCATCGTCACCGAGATCATCCCGGTGTTCTCCCGCAAACCGCTGTTCGGCTACGTCGGCATGGTCGGCGCGACCGTCGCGATCACGGGCCTGTCGGCCACGGTGTGGGCGCACCACATGTTCGCCACCGGCCAGGTGCTGCTGCCCTTCTTCTCCTTCATGTCGTTCCTGATCGCGATCCCGACGGGGGTGAAGTTCTTCAACTGGACGGGCACGATGTGGCGCGGGCACCTGACGTTCGAGTCGCCGATGCTGTGGGCGATCGGGTTCCTGGTGACCTTCCTGTTCGGCGGGCTGACCGGCGTGATCCTCGCCTCGCCCGCACTCGACTTCCACGCCACCGACAGCTACTTCGTCGTCGCACACTTCCACTACGTGCTGTTCGGCACCGTGGTGTTCGCCATGTTCGCCGGGTTCTACTTCTGGTGGCCGAAGATGACGGGCCGGATGCTGAACGACCGGCTCGGCAAGATCCACTTCTGGATGCTGTTCATCGGCTTCCACATGACGTTCCTCGTCCAGCACTGGCTCGGCGCGGAAGGCATGCAACGGCGCGTCCCCGACTACTGGAGCCCGTTCGCGACGCTGAACGCCGTGTCCAGCGCGGGGGCGTTCCTGCTCGGCCTGTCCACGCTGGTGTTCATCTACAACGTCTACTGGACCGCCCGGAACTCGCCGAAGATCATGGCCGACGACCCCTGGGGGTACGGCAACTCGCTGGAGTGGGCCACCTCGTCCCCGCCGCCGCGCCACAACTTCCAGGAGATCCCCCGTATCCGGTCCGACCGGCCGGCGTTCGACCTGCACTACCCGCACACGCCGCTGCCGGCCGGCGGCGAAACGTCGCACGAAGCACCCGGCGAGGGCTGAAGGCCGTCGCGTCCCACCCGACTACGCCCAGGTCAAGGCGGGTAGTGGAGCAGTACGCCGTTGATGGCGGAACGCGAACAGCTGACAGGGGGCGCTCATGACTGTGCGCAACGAGGAGACCGGGCAGATCACCGGAACCCAGGACAAGGACTACAACCTGCTCTGGTTCACCGAGACGTGCCTGAAGAACGCGCTACGGCTGGAGACCTACATCGCCGACGCCGACCGGTCGGGCGACTCCGAACTGGCCGACCTGTTCCGCCGCGCCCAGGCCGAGAGCCGCAAGGGCGCGGAGCAGGGCAAGGAGTTCCTCCGCCGGCGCCTGTGACGTCCCTGCCGAGCGTCGCCGACCGCCCGGGACCCGCAGATGGGTTCCGGGCGGTCGCTCAGGGCGGGGGCAGCAGCATCGTGTAGTCCGGCGGGAGCCGGGTCGTCAGGCCGGCGTACGCCTCGTTCCCGACCGCCTCACGGAGGGCGGCGGCGACGGCGCGGACGTCGCGTTCGGCCGACTCGGTGTCCACGCCCTCGCGTTCGGCGACGCGGCGCAGGAACTCGGCGACGGCGAAGCGCTCGGCGGAACGCTCGGTGCGCAGCCAGGGCCTGATCTCGTCGGGGAGCCGCGGGATCAGGGCATCGGCGTTCTCGCGCGAGAGGCGTTCACCCAGTGTCGTCAGGACCGCTCGCGCGGCGCGTTCGGCCTCCCCGGCGTCGCCCCCGGCCTCGCTCTGCGTGATCTGCAGGAACTCGGAGTACTCCATGCCCACCCAGCGCCCACTCAGCGGAACCGCCGGTGAAGCGGCGAGCGGACGCTCGCGCCTTTCCGGCCGGCACGGTCCGAAGTGCGCCCTCCCCGCCCGGCGGCGGGGACGGCGCGTTCGGCTCCCCTGCGGCGGTTCGTCAGTGACCCTCGCTCTGCCGGATCGCCACGCCTGGGACGCTATGCGCCGCGGTCCGGCGCGACATCCCTAATCCGGGTAGTGCGCCACCGCGCAGCGGAGGCCGTGGCGGGGCCCCTAAGCCGGCGCGGGACAGGACCGGAGTGCCCTGAGCGAGCGGATGAGCACCGGTGTTCTCCCTGCTTCTCCGGGGATACGCGGGATCGAGCGATGGGGGCTCATGAGCGAGGCGGCGGAGCCCGGCCACGGCGGTTCACCTACGCCACCCTGTCGCCGCTGTCCGGCGCCGGCTGGATGCCGGGGCGGGACACCATCGCGCGGGTGGCCCCGTGGTTCGACGTCCTCGCCGCGCGGGGCGTCGAGGTCCACGACGCCGCCCGCGCGATCTACCGCGAGTTCGCCCTGTTGGACGCCACGCCCATGTACGACCGCGGGGAGTTGCTGACCGCGCCGCTCTACTTCCTGCCGGCCGAGGACGTCGCGCTCGACGACCAGGCCCTCAGGAGGTGGGCGTCGCTCGCCGGAGCCATCGGAGGCCGCCCGGTGTGCCCGGTCGCGCACACGGTCGGTGACCACCCGGGCCGGCCGCACGTCATCGTCGCCGACGACCTCGGCCGCGTCTTCCCGGTGCGCGAGACCGGCGAGGACTTCCTCGGCGAGAACATCGACCAGGCGATGGAACTGCTCTTCCACGGTCTCGAACCGCCGCCGGTACGCGACGGCCGCTGGACGCCCCGCGACGACATCCCCGGCCCGGCGGCCCCGCGCGAGGACGACCCGCTCTTCCAGTACTTCCCGCCCACCGAGGCGGAACCGCGCTATCTGCGCGAGCTCGGCCTCGACATCTGAGCGTGGCGCACGCCGGGGCCGTGCCCGGCGTTCTCACCTGGCGAACGCATCGTGGTACGGGCGCTCTCAGGGCAGCATCTCCGCCAGGTCCTTGGGCAGTTCGGCCTTGATGCCCTGCCACTCGCCGTCGGTGACGTAGAGGCGCAGCGCCTGGGTCACCGAGCTCACGAGCTTCTCGGTGCCGCCTTCCACCTCGCACGGCGGCATCTCACGGCGAATGTGGTCGAGGAAGTCCTCGCGGTGCATCTTCATGGGCACCCCGCTCGGATGCCACCCGTCGTAGTAGAGGCCCCGGACCAGCAGCGGCAGCTGAGCGGCGAAGTGCGCCGTCTCGTCGACCGTCAGGCGATCGCGAACCGCGTGCAGCACCGCGCGCAGGGCGCCATAGGACTGGTTCCGGCGCTCCTTCGGCCAGCCGCACGACTCTTCGATCTGCCGCAGCATGCGGTTCGTCTTGTGCAGCGTGGTGTCGAACGATGAATATCCCGTCTGAGTCATCCCGGTGCCCCGTTTCTTGGGATTACGACCGCGTCCCCAGACCGCTATAACGGCCCCCTCCCCCGGGCCTCCGCGGCGCAAACGAAGCGCGCCACCGGGATCACGGCTTCGCCGGGGCCTCGTCGCCGCTTACCCCTCCGATCCCTACCAGGGTTGAGGATGCGCCGGGCCGCGCGGACGGCGAGTGTCGATGGAGGAGACACGGGCCGACGTCAGGACCGGCCGCGGGACGGGCGTCCCGGCCCCCGGGAGCCGAGCGGCTCGGCAGCAGGCGAGCCCCCCGGTCCGGTGCGCGCACCGCGGCAGGTCGGACAGTACGGAGGTGGGTCATGCCGAAGGCGGCGGGGATCGATCTGGGGACGACGAACTCGGTGATCGCGGCGATGGTGGAAGGCCATGCGTCGGTGGTGCCGAACAGTGAGGGGTCGCGGACCACGCCGTCGGTGGTGGCGTTCACGCCCGAGGGCGAACGGCTGGTGGGACAGCTGGCGCGCCGTCAGGCGATCCTGAACCCGAAGGGGACGATCTATTCGGCCAAGCGGTTCATTGGGCGGCGGTTCGACGAGGTGGCCAGTGAGCTGACCGCGGTGACGTTCGACGTGGTCGCGGGGCCGGACGGCGCGGTGCGGTTCCAGGTGGGGGGCAAGCAGTACGCGCCGGAGGAGATCTCCGCCCTGATCCTGCGGAAGCTGGCCGATGACGCGGGCAAGTTCCTCGGTGAACGGGTGACCGAGGCGGTCATCACGGTCCCGGCGTACTTCAACGACGCCCAGCGGCACGCCACCCGGGACGCGGGGCGGATCGCGGGGCTGGAGGTGCTGCGGATCATCAACGAGCCGACCGCCGCCGCGCTCGCCTACGGGCTGGACAAGAAGGGCAACGAGACGGTCCTGGTGTTCGACCTGGGCGGCGGGACCTTCGACGTGAGCATCCTCGACGTCGGGGACGGCGTCGTGGAGGTCCGGGCCACCTCCGGCGACGGGCACCTCGGCGGGGACGACTTCGACCGCCGGACCGTGGACCACCTGGCGGATGAGTTCAAGCGCGACACCGGGATCGACCTGCGGGATGACCCCCAGGCGCTGCAGCGGCTGTTCGAGGCGGCCGAGAAGGCGAAGGTGGAGCTGTCCTCGGTGACGCAGACGACGATCAACCTGCCGTTCGTCACCGCGGACGCCACCGGTCCCAAGCACCTGAACACCACGTTGATGCGCTCGACGTTCGAGCAGCTGATCGCGGATCAGCTGGCGCGGTGCGAGGGTCCGATGCGGCAGGCGATGGGCGACGCGAAGATCACCGCCGACGACATCGACGAGGTGATCCTGGTCGGCGGGTCGACGCGGATCCCGGCGGTCCAGGCCCTGGTACGGCGGCTGACCGGCGGCAAGGAGCCGAACATGACGGTCAACCCCGACGAGGTGGTCGCGATCGGCGCGGCCATCCAGGCCGGGGTGCTCAAGGGCGAGGTCGAGGACGTCGTGCTGCTCGACGTCACACCGCTGTCGCTGGGCCTGGAGACCCTGGGCGGGGTGATGACCAAGACCATCGACCGCAACACCACGATCCCGGCGCGGCGCAGCGAGACGTTCTCCACCGCCGAGGACAACCAGACGGCGGTGGACGTGGTGGTCCTGCAGGGCGAGCGGGAGCGTGCGGCGGACAACCGGACGCTGGGCCGGTTCCGGCTGGAGAACATCCGTCCGGCTCCGCGGGGAGAGCCGCAGATCGAGGTGACCTTCGATGTGGACGCCAACGGGATCTTGAACGTCTCGGCGCGGGACAAGGACACCGGCGCCCAGCAGGCGATCACCATCAGCGAGAGCACCAATCTGGATCCCTCGGAGATCGACCGGATGATCCGGGACGCCGAGGCGCACAGCACCGAGGACGCCCGGATCAAGGAGACCATCGACGCCCGCAACACCCTCGACTCGGTCGCCTACCAGGTGGAGCGGCGGCTGGGCGAGTTCGGCGATCGGGTGCCCGAGCACGAGCGGGCACGGGCGCAGATGCTCATCAACGACGCCCGCCAGGCGATCAAGGAAGAGGCGCCGATCGACCGGCTCCGTTCCCTGACCACCGAACTCCAGCAGGTCTACCACGGTCTGTCCGCCATCGGCGCCGCCGGCGGACCCGGAGAACCTGGCGGGCCGGGCGGTCCCGGAGGCCCCGGTGGGCCGGGACGGCCGCCGCCCGGCGGCGGCGGCGAGGACGTGATCGACGCGGAGTTCACCACCGATGAGTGAGACAGCCGATGAGTGAGACAGCAGGCGGCGGCGAGGCCGGGCGTCCGCGCGAGCCGCGCACCTGGCCGCCGGACCCCGCCGGCCCGCCCGCCCAGGCGCCGGCCGAAGAGGCCGGACGCGGCCCGGCCGAGCCGGTCGAGGCCGCCGATGAGGCCGGGGAGGACATCGCGGCGAAGGTCGCGGAGCTGGAGGACCGGTGGCGGCGGACGCTCGCGGACCTGGACAACTACCGCAAACGCACCGTCCGCGCCCTGGACGAGGAACGCGACGCCGAGCGCGCCCGTACGGCCGCGCAGTGGCTGCCGGTCCTGGACAACCTCGAACGCGCCCTCGAACACGCCGACGCCGAGCCCGGCGCCGTCATCCAGGGCGTCCGTGCCGTCCTCGACCAGGCCCGCGACGTGATCGCGCGCCTCGGCTACCCGCGCCAGGACGACGTCGGCGTGCCGTTCGATCCCTTCCGGCACGAGGCGGTGAGCACCCTGGCCGGCACCGACGCGCCCGAAGGAACCGTGGTCGGGGTGGCGCTGCCGGGGTACGGCGAGGGACCGCGGCAGCTGCGACCGGCGCAGGTGGTGGTCGCCAAGGGACGGTCCGATGGCCCCGCCTCGTGACTTCTATGCCGATCTGGGGGTGTCGCGGACCGCGAGCCAGGACGAGATCCAGCGTGCCTATCGCAAGCTCGCCCGCCAGTACCACCCCGATGTCAACAAGTCCCCCGAGGCCGAGGAGCGGTTCAAGGACGCCTCCGAGGCGTACTCGGTGCTGTCCGACCCCGAGCAGCGCAGACGCTACGACGCGTTCGGCGCCGACTTCCGCCGGGTTCCCGAGGACGTCGATCCCGAGGCCTGGGCGCGCGCCCGTGCCGGAGCCGGCCGGGCCCGTACCGGCACCGGAGCCGGCGGCGGGTTCGAGGGGTTCGGCGGGGTCGACTTCGAGGACCTGTTCGGGGACGTCTTCGCCCGGCGCGGCGCGGGCGCCCGGCGGGCGCCGTACGGCGGTGGCTGGGGGCCGATGCCGGGCGCGGACCAGGAGGCCCAGGTCGAGCTGTCGGTCGTGGAGGCCTACCACGGCACGCGCCGGAAACTGACCATCTCCGGTCCGGAGGGCACCCGGACGGTGGAGGTGAACATCCCCGCCGGGGTCACCGACGGGCAGCGAATCCGCCTGGCCGGTCAGGGCGGCCGCGGGATGGACGGCGGGCCGGCCGGCGACCTGTACCTGGTGGTCTCCATCCGGCCCGACGAGCGCTACCGCGTCGAGGGCCGCGACATCTTCCTCCGGCTGCCGGTCGCCCCCTGGGAGGCCACGCTGGGCACGACCGTACCGCTGGAGACCCCCGGCGGCGACGCCAAGGTCAAGGTCCCGCCCGGAAGCTCGTCGGGCCGGCGGCTGCGGCTGCGGGGGCGCGGGCTGCCGAACCCGCGCGGTGCGGCCGGTGACCTGTTCGCCGAAATCCAGATCGTGGTGCCTCCGCGGCCGACCGACGAGGAGCGGCGGCTGTTCGAACGGCTCGCCGCCGCGTCCACCTTCGATCCCCGGGAGCGGCGATGACCTACGCGCTGATGCGACCACTACGCCTGGACCTGGACTCCTTCGCCCGGCTGTGCGGCACCCATCCCGACCTGATCCGCCGGCTCGTCGCCCTGGACCTGATCGAGGCCGAGCAGGACGCCTGCGGGGAGCTGTGGTTCATGCCCGCGCAGATCGCCGCGGTCGGCCGTATCCGTCGGCTGCGCTCCGCGTTCCCCCTCAACTACGCCTCCATCGGCCTGGTGTGTGAGCTGCTCGACCGCATCGCCGCGCTGGAGTCGGCCATGCAGCATCGTTCGAGACGTCTGGGAGACCGAACATGGACATCAACAAGCTGACCGAGAAGTCACAACAGGCCCTGAAGGCCGCCCAGACCCACGCGGTCGAGAAAGGACACAGCGACGTCGACGCCGAGCACCTGGCCGTGGCGTTGATCGACCAGCCCGACGGTCTCGCGTCACGCCTGCTGGAACAGGCCAACGTCGACCCCGGCCTGCTGAGGAGCGAGATGGAGAGCCTGCTCGGCAGGCGTCCCCGGGTCGCCGGTCCCGGAGCGACCCCCGAGCAGGTGCACGTCACCCGCCGGCTCGGGCGGGTGCTGGAGAAGTCGTTCGAGGAGGCGCGAAGGCTCAGGGACGACTACGTGTCGGTCGAGCACCTGCTGATGGCGCTGATCGACGAGGCCGTGATCACGGGGGTGCCGCCGGAGAAGTTCGCCGAGGCGGTGAACGCGGTGCGGGGCAACCAGCGGGTCACCTCCGCCACCCCCGAGGCGGCGTACGAGGCGCTGGAGAAGTACGGGCGGGATCTGGTCGCCGAGGCGCGGGAGGGCAAGCTGGACCCGGTCATCGGGCGTGACACCGAGATCCGCCGCGTCATCCAGATCCTGTCCCGCAAGACCAAGAACAACCCCGTCCTGGTCGGCGATCCCGGCGTCGGTAAGACCGCGATCGTCGAGGGCCTGGCGCAGCGCATCGAACGCGGCGACGTGCCGGAGGGGCTGCGCGGCAGGACCGTGGTCAACCTGGACCTGGGCGCCCTGGTCGCGGGCGCGAAGTACCGGGGCGAGTTCGAAGAACGCATGCAGGCCGTGCTGAACGAGGTCAAGGCCGCCGCGGGGCGGATCCTGCTGTTCGTGGACGAGCTGCACAACGTGGTCGGCGCCGGCGCCACCGAGGGGTCCATGGACGCGGGCAACATGCTCAAGCCCATGCTCGCCCGCGGTGAGCTGCACATGATCGGCGCCACGACGCTGCAGGAGTACCGCCGCTACATCGAGAAGGACGCCGCGCTGGAGCGCCGGTTCCAGCCGGTCATGGTGGACGAGCCCTCCGTGGAGGACGCCATCTCCATCCTGCGCGGGCTGCGCGAGCGGCTGGAGGTCTTCCACGGCGTGAAGATCCAGGACGCCGCGCTGGTCGCCGCGGTCGTGCTCAGTCACCGCTACATCTCCGACCGCTTCCTGCCCGACAAGGCCATCGACCTGGTGGACGAGGCGTGCGCCAAGCTCCGTACCGAGATCGACTCCATGCCCGCCGAGCTGGACGAGCTGACCCGGCGCGTCACCCGGATGGAGATCGAGGCGGCGGCCCTGGAGAAGGAGGAGGACCCGGCGAGCCGCGCCCGGCTGGAGGACCTGCGCCTCGACCTGGACGGGCTGCGGTCGGAGGCGGAGGCCATGCGGGCGCAGTGGGAGGCCGAGCGCCACACGCTGCGGCGCCTGCAGGACCTGCGGCAGGAGATCGAACAGGTGCGCCGCGACGCCGACCAGGCCGAACGCGAGTACGACCTGAACCGGGCCGCGGAGCTCCGCCACGGCGTGCTGCCGGACCTCGAACGCCGCCTGCGGTCGGAAGAGGAGCGGCTGCTCGCCAAGCAGGGCGAGCACCGGCTGTTGCGCGAGGTCGTGACCGAGGACGAGATCGCCGCGATCGTCGCCCGCTGGACCGGCATCCCGGTCAGCCGCCTCAAGGAGGGCGAACGCGAGAAGCTGCTGCGGCTCGAGGACATCCTCCACGAGCGCGTCATCGGCCAGGACGAGGCCGTCCGGCTCGTCTCCGACGCCATCATCCGCGCCCGCTCCGGCATCAAGGACCCGCGGCGCCCGATCGGGTCGTTCGTGTTCCTCGGCCCGACCGGCGTCGGCAAGACCGAACTGGCCAAGGCGCTCGCCGAGGCGCTGTTCGACACCGAGGACAACATGGTGCGTCTCGACATGAGCGAGTACCAGGAGCGGCACACCGTCAGCCGCCTGGTCGGCGCGCCTCCCGGATACATCGGGTACGAGGAGGGCGGTCAGCTGACCGAGGCGGTCCGCCGCAAGCCGTACTCGGTCGTGCTGCTCGACGAGATCGAGAAGGCGCACCCCGACGTCTTCAACACGCTGCTGCAGGTCCTGGACGACGGCCGCCTGACGGACGCGCAGGGCCGTACGGTCGACTTCCGCAACACGATCCTGATCATGACGTCCAACATCGGGTCGGAGCTGCTGCTGGAGGGCGTCACCGACCAGGGCGAGCTCAAGCCGGACACGCGGGAGGCGGTGCTGGCGGCGATGCGGGTCCACTTCCGCCCGGAGTTCCTCAACCGGGTCGACGACATCGTGCTGTTCAAGCCGCTGACGCAGCCCGAGATCGAACAGATCGTGGACCTGATGCTGGGCGACCTGCGCGAGCGCCTCGCCGAACGCCTCACGATGCTGGAGGTGAGCGCGGAGGCGCGCGCCTTCATCGCCCGCGAGGGGTTCGACCCGGTCTACGGCGCCCGTCCGCTGCGCCGCTTCCTCGCCCGCGAGGTCGAGACGCCCATCGGCCGCGCCCTGCTCACCGGCGACATCCACGACGGAGCCGTCATCCACGTGAACCTGGAGAACGGCCACCTCGTCGTCCGCCACGAGAACCCGGTGGAGGCCGAGGCCGTCGTGTCGGGCTGACCCGGCCCGGCCACGCAACGCCGGTGAGCCCGACGCCGGGCCGGGCTCCACGGGGTCGCCGCCCTCAGCGTGGCCCCGGGATGCCCGAGTCGTCACGCCCGGGCGTGCCACGCCGGGCGACCTCGAGTACGGCCTCGACGATCCCCTGGTAACCCGTGCACCGGCACACGTTGCCTGACAGCCGCTCGCGTACCTCGTCCTCGTCGAGGTCACGGCCCTCGGCGAGCAGTTCCGTCGCGACCATGAGGAACCCCGGGGTGCAGAAGCCGCACTGCAGGCCGTGGTGGTCGGCCAGGGCGGTCTGGAGTGGGTTCAGCGGATCGCCGTCGGACAGGCCCTCGACGGTCCGCACCGAACGGCCGGACGCCTGGGCGGCCAGGACCAGGCACGACCGTACACTCCGGCCGTCCAGCAGGACGGTGCACGCGCCGCACACGCCGTGCTCGCAGCCGAGGTGCGTGCCGGTCAGGCCCAGATGGTCGCGCAGGAAGTCCGCGAGGGACGTACGGGGTGGCACGGCACCACGGCGGGTCACGCCGTTGACCACCAGGTCGATCGGCACACCGCCGTCCGGGTCGCTCATGATCCCTCCTTTCGCCGGTGGAGAGGGCCGGACGCGCGCGTTGTCGATCCGCTCACTCCGTTCGCTCATGTCTCTCTCCGGGCGGCGTCGCGCAGGGCGCGGGTGACGCACACCCGTGCGTGCGCCCGCCGCAGCTCCGGCTCGTCGGGCGGGTCCAGGTCACGGGTCGCGTCCGCCGCGTACGCCTCGACGGTCTGGTCGGTCACCGGACGTCCCGTCAGCACGGCCGTGTCGAGAAGGATCGGACGGTCCGCCACGCCGAACAGCACGCACCGCACCTGTCGTACGACGCCCGCCTCGCGGCTCAGCACGACGGCCGCGCCGGCGGACGCGAAGTCGCCCCGCCGCCGCGCGATCTCCGCGAATCCCCACGTGGTGCCGCACTCCGGCGCCGGGACGCGGATCCACGTCAGCATCTCGGCGGGCTCCAGAACCGTGGTGTAGAAGGACAGGAAGAACGCCTCCGCCGGGACCTCACGGCGCGGGTGGCCGTGGCGGTCGACGTAGAGCGTGGCGTCCAGTGCGACGAGCGCCGCCGGGAGTTCGGCGGCCGGGTCCGCGTGGGCGACGCTCCCGCCGACCGTGCCCTGGTTGCGGATCGAGACGTGCCCGACGTGGCCGACCGCCTCGGCCAGCAGCGGCACACGGCGCCGCACAAGAGGGTCGGTCTCCAGCCTGCGGTGGGTGCACAACGCGCCCACGATCAGCGAGTCCTCGTCGTCGAAGATCCGGTCCAGCTCGCCGAGCCGACCGATGTCGATCAGGTGCGACGGACGCGACAGCCGGAGGTTCATCACGGCGAGGAGGCTCTGGCCGCCCGCGAGCAGCTTGCCGTCCGGGGCGGCACGCAGGTCGGCGAGGGCCTCGGCGACGTCCAGCGGACGCCGGTACTGGAACGGCGCCGGCTTCACCTCGTGTCCTCCCCGCACATCGCATGGACGTCGGCCGGCCGCAGCGGCGTCGCCGTCAGCCTGGTCCGCCGGGACGGTACGGCGTCCTCGACCGCGCTCGCCAGCGTCGCGTACACCGCGATCGTGCCGCTCTCCCCGACGCCCTTGACGCCCAGCGGGTTCAGCGTCGCGTCGGTGTGCATTGCGGCGACGTCGACCGTCGGGACGTCGAGAGTGCCCGGCAGCAGGTACTCGGCGAAGGTGGCGGTCAGCGGCTGACCGTCCGGCCCGTACGGGAAGGACTCCAGCAGGGCGCCCCCGATGCCCTGGGCGACCCCGCCCCGGATCTGGCCCTCCACGACCGCAGGATTGATCTCCACACCGCCCTCGTGCGCGACGGCGTAGCGCAGCACCCGGACCAGTCCCGTGGCGGGCTCGACGCCGACGATGGCGGCATGGGCCCCCATCGTCCATGTCACGGTCGAGGGCTCGTAGACGCCGCTGATGTCCAGATCGCCCTCATCGGCCAGCCGCCCGTCCAGGGCGAGCGCGCCCGCGAGCTGCTCCCAGGTGAGCGTCTCCCCCGAGACGGCCGTGAACCCCTCCGGGCCGGACGACAGGTCGGCGGTGTCACGGCCGAGCATCTTGGCCGCGAGCACCACCGCGCGTTCGCGCATCCGCACGCAGACCTCGCGCACGGCGTTGCCCGCGACGACGGCGGTGCGGCTCGCGAACGTACCGACGCCGACGGCCAGCCGGTCCGTGTCCGACGGATGCCACACGATGCGGTCCAGGCTCACCCCGAGCGCGTCGGCCGCCGCCTGCGGGAGCGTCGTCTCGTGCGACTGCCCGGCGGAGGCGGCGCCGGTGGACAGCTCCACCCGGCCGTCGCTGAGCAGCCGTACCCGCGCCGACTCGCGCGGACCGCGACCCGTCGCCTCCATGTAGCAGCCGACGCCGTGGCCGACCGCGAGTTCCGGGTGCCGCGCGGCGGCCTCGGCGACCGCCTCGCGCGGCAGCAGTTCGAGGCACGCGTCCAGGCACTTCCGGTAGTCGCCGCCGTCATAGGTGATCGCCACACCGTCGCGGTACGGCAGCGGCCGGGCGTACGGCAGGTCGGCGGCGCCGAGCAGGTTCCGCCGTCGGATCTCCTCGCGGCCGATGCCGAGCCGGTCGGCGGCGGCGTCCAGGCTGCGTTCGAGCGCGAAGCACGCCTCCGGCCGGCCCGCGCCGCGGTACTGCGCGACGGTCGTCTTGTTGGTGTAGACGGCCTTTCCGGTGACCCGGTAGGCGGGCAGCCGGTAGGGCCCCAGCAGATGGATCGCGGTGTTGGCGACGATGCCGGCCACCCAAAGGCTGCCCGCGCCGAGGTCGGCGGCGAAGTCGACGCTCAGCGCCAGCAGCGAGCCGTCGGCGTCCACCGCGAGCTCGGCGGTGAGCACCTGGTCGCGCGCCTGCGCGGTGGCGACGAAGTGCTCCGAGCGGTCCTCGATCCAGGCGACCGAGCGACCGAGCCGCCGCGCCAGGTACGGGACGAGGATCTCCTCCGGGTAGACGTTCGCCTTCGGGCCGAACCCGCCGCCGACGTCCGGCACGGTCACCCGTACCGACCAGCGCGGCCAGCCCGTCGCGGCGCAGATCGCGTCGCGTACGACGTGCGGAACCTGCGTGGACGTCCGCACGTGCACCCGGCCTTCGAGCGGGTCCCACTGGGCCAGGACGCCGCGGCACTCGATCGGTACGCCGCCGTGCCGGCCCATCCGGTAGGTCTCGCGGACCACGACCGCGGCCCGCTCACGCGCCGCCTCCACGTCGCCGAACGAGGTGGCGAGCGTCGCGGCGACGTTCCCCGATACGTCCGGGTGGACCCGTGGGGCATCCGGGGCGAGCGCCTGCTCGATGCTCGTGACCGGACGGCCCGGCTCGTACTCCACGGTCACGAGCTCGATCGCGTCCTCGGCGAGCGCGCGGCTGTCGGCGACGACGACCGCGACCGGCTCGCCGACGTACCGAACCCGGTCCACCGCGAGGGTGTCGATCGGCCGCGGCGTCCAGCGGAACCCGAACGCCTCCGCGAAGACCGGGTGCGGCCGGTGCAGCGGCTCGATCGGTCCGAGCACCCCGTCCAGGTCGGTGCCGGTGAGCACCAGGTGCACACCGGGCAGCTCGCGCGCCGCCGTCGCGTCGACCCGGATCGACGCGCTCGCCTGGGTGGAGCGCACGAGTGCCGCGTGCAGCGTCGCGACGTCGACCAGGTCCGCGACGTACCGCCCGCGCCCGGTCAGGAAACGCCGGTCCTCCCGGCGCGGGACGGAGGTGCCGACATAGCCGCTCACCTGACCCGCCGTTCGAGTTCCCACAGGGCGAAGGACACCACGAAGGAGACGATGAGGAGCAGGAGGATCGTGCCCATCATGGTGGCGTACTCCCCGGCGCTGTACGCGCTGAGCACCACGCGCCCCAGCCCCTTGTCGGTGGCGAAGAACTCCGAGAGCACCACGCCCACCATCGCCAGCGAGACCGCCAGGCGGACGCCGGTGAGCAGCGGCCTGCGGATGGCGGGCAGGAGGATCATGGTCGCGTACTGCCGGCGGGAGGCCTGGAGCGACCGCGCCAGCTTGCCGTAGATCTGCGGGATCTCCCGTACGCCGGCCTCCACGTTGATCAGCACGGGGAAGAGCGCGAACAGCACGCCCATCACCATCTTGGAGCCGTAGCCGAGGTGGAATACCGGCAGCAGCATCGGGTACAGCACGATCTTCGGCAGGCCGTTGAGCCCGATGACCATCGGTTCGAAGAGCGTGCGGGCACGGCGCGACAGCCCCAGGCCGATCCCGATGAGGCCGCCGACGATCGTGCCGATGGCGAAGGCCGAGAGCGCCGCGATGCCGGTGACCCGCAGGTCGTCCAGGTAGTCGGGGTCGCCGAAGGAGTGCACGAGCGCCCGTACGCTGGCCGCCGGCGTGGGGATCGCGAAGGTCAGCCTCGACAGCAGCCACCAGAGGATGGCGGCGGCCAGGAGCACGAGCACCGAGCCGATCGCCACGGCCGGCGGCGCGGACGCCCTCCGTGCCGGGGACAGGGTCGTCATGAGCCGGACCTCCCTTTGAGCAGGGCGCGTTCGAGGAGCGCGAGCGCCGATGTCAGCGCCAGTGAGATCACGAAGACGACGAGGATGTAGGCCACCATCGTCGCGTTGTCGAACGACTCGTACAGGTAGCGGATGCGGTGGCCGATCCCCGAGGACGCCGTGGTGAACTCCATCGCGATCGCGCCGATCAGCGCGTACACGCCGGCGAGGCGGAGCCCGGCGAGCAGGAACGGCGCGGCGGCGGGCAGCGCGATGTGCAGCAGCGTCTGGCGCCGGCCGCAGCCGAGGGAACGGGCCAGTTTGAGGTGGACCGGCCGGATGCCGCGCAGCCCCACCCACGTGTTGAGCGCCATGGGGATGAACGCCATGACCGTCGAGAGGATCACCACCGGCCACTGGTTGATGCCGACGATGACGATCATGACCGGATAGAACAGCACCATCGGGACCGCGTAGAAGGACACCAGGTACGGCTCGAAGATCTTCCCGGCGGTCGGCGCCTTCCAGAACACGATGCCGACTACCAGTCCCAGGACGGCGCCGCCGGCGAAGGCCATGCCGACCTCCCAGACGGTGCTTCCGCAGTCCGCCCAGAACTGGCCGGTGCGCACGGCCGCGGTGAACGCGGTCCATACCGAACCCGGTTTGGGCAACGTCGCCTCGGACCACAGAGACGCCGCCGAGCCGGCGATCCACACGACCACGGCGAGCACCACGAGGCCGGCCGTCGACCAAGCGCCGGCGGGCCCCGGCAAACGTACGGCGCGCCTCCGCGCGGCCGGCGGCACCGTCTCGGCCGCCGCCGGCCGCACGGCCTCGCGTACGCGGGCCGTCACGCCGACTCCGCCATGAATCCGCGCATCGCTTCCTTCTGCAGCGACTCCCAGATCCGGTTGCGCAGGTCGTTGAACCGCGGCGTGGACACGACGCCCGCGTCGCGGTCGTCAGGCAGGTCCACGTCGATCACGTCGATGATCCGGCCGGGCCGGTACGACATGACCCACACCTGCTGCGACATCAGCAGCGCCTCGGACATGTCGTGCGTGACGAACAGGACCGTCTGCTGCGTCTGGCCCCAGATGCGGCGCACCTCGGCGCCCAGCAGCAGCCGTGTCTGCTGGTCCAGTGCCGCGAACGGCTCGTCCATCAGCAGCACCGAGGGCCGCTGGGCGAGTGTCCGCGCGAGGGCGACGCGCTGGCGCATGCCGCCGGACAGCATCGACGGATAGGCGGACTCGAACCCCTGCAGCCCGACGAGCTCCACCATCTCGCGGGCACGGGCGGCCCGCTCTCCCTTGGGGACGCCGAGGACGCGCATCCCGAAGACGACGTTCTCCGTCACCGTCTTCCAGGGCAGCGTCGAGTCCTCCTGGAACACCATGCCGGTGCGACGGTCCGGGCCGGTGACCCGCGCGCCGTTGATCTCGACCGTGCCCGAGGTGGGTCGTTGCAGGCCGGCCACCACATTGAGCAGCGTCGACTTGCCGCAGCCGCTCGGGCCGACGATCGAGACGAACCGATGCTCGCCGATCTCGTGTGTGATCCCGTCGACGGCGGTGACGGGCTCGTCATCGCCGTTCGCGTCGAACCGTACGGTGACGCCGTCCAGTTTCAGTCCCGCGGTAGCCATGCTGGGACCTCCCTATGAAAGATTTCCGGCGCGGTCGGCCGCGGGCAGGTACCGCTGGTCGAGGACCTTCGACCAGTCGACCGGCGCCTTGATCTGGCCGGCGCCCCGCATCATGTCCGACAGGTTCTTCAGGGCGGCCGGGTCGACCTTCAGCGAGTACGCCTTCGCCGTCTCCGGCGTCTGCTTCAGCGCGTCCGTCATGGTCGCCTCGTCCACGCCCACGAGCGGCCCGAGCTCCTTGCCCGCGACGTCGGGCTGCTGGGCGACACTCTGCAGCGCCTGGTCGGCGACCTGCAGGAACTTGCTGACGGCCGCGGAGTGCTTCTTGGCGAAACCGGTGTTGACCGCGACCATGTCCGCCGGGAAGTCGCCGATGAGGTCGCGGGCCTGGACGAGAACGCGGGCGCCGTCGGTCTTCTGCTTCTGGGTGATGAACGGGTGCATCGCCCAGCCCGCGGTGATCTTGCCGGACTTGGCGGCGGTCCAGTTGTCGCCCATCGCGCCGACCGACACCCCCTTGATCCCGTCCTGCGGCGCTTTGGCCTGCATCGCCTTGAGCACCAGCTCGGTGGAGGAGCCGGCGGTCGAGTAGCCGAGCGAGGCTCCGTTGATGGTCGCGCCGTTCTTGGCGGTGATCCAGGAGAAGTCGTTCACCTGGAACCACGGCGCGATGACCTTCAGGTTGGCGGCCGGCTTGCTCGACGCCAGCACGACCGAGGCTCCGCCCGCGATGGCGATGTCGGCGTCGCCGCTCGTGACGACGCGGAGCGTGTTGCCACCGCCGCCGCCCGAGTAGATCGACACGTCGAGGCCCTGCTGCTTGAACCAGCCCTTGTTGATCGCGAGCTGGAGGACCGCCATGAAGGGCAGCTTGTCGACGTCCGTGGCGGACACCCGGACCTTGACGTTGCCGGATTCGGACTCGTCGCCGCCGCCTCCACAGGCGGTGGCGGTGGCCATGGCCAGAGTGGCCACCGCGAGTGCGACGAGGCGGCGTGGCCTGCGCGACGTTCTGTTCATGCGTCTCTCCTCACTCCGCCGGCCCGCGGCAGGAGGGTGTGAGCTTTCGGGGGATGGCTCGTGCAGGGATACGGCGGGCCGCCACCGCGGCCACCAGGCCGAGGAGCGCCAGGAGAAGCACCGGCCAGGACCAGTCGCGATGACGGGTGCGGGCCGAGGCCTCCGATGATTCGCGGTGCGCCGGCGGCTGCGTGGCAGTGCGCCGCAACGGCGGAGGGGCACCTGGTACGGGCGCCCCTGGAGGTGGATACGGGTCCGCCATGGGGACTAGCCCCGCGGTTCCAGGCCGTCGACGATCTCGGCGAACGCCCGGATGGTCGCCGTCCTGCTCTCCCCCGGCCGCACGA
The DNA here is from genome assembly GCF_039541955.1 of Actinoallomurus oryzae. Taxonomy (NCBI): domain Bacteria; kingdom Bacillati; phylum Actinomycetota; class Actinomycetes; order Streptosporangiales; family Thermomonosporaceae; genus Actinoallomurus; species Actinoallomurus oryzae. The sequence goes on from NZ_BAABHF010000019.1 coordinate 21,521, forward strand.
ACGGGACGATCGACATCTGGTCGATCCCCAGCTTGGCGACGTCGGCGACACGTGCGCGGCACTCGTCGGGAGTGCCGGCCATGGCGAACAGATCCACCAGCTCGTCGGGCACCAGGTCGGCGTGGTCGGCCTCGGTGTCCATGTGGTGGTAGTAGTCGTAGGTCTCCCGGATGCGGTCGATCGCCTCCTGCAACGACGGGTCCACCTGTGCGGGCAGCGGACGGATGCAGACCCGCGCCACGTGTGCGCGGGTGAGGTCGCGGGCCCGCACCGGGTCGTCGGCGATGGCCGTCGGCGTCCACAGCACGATGTGCAGGTCGTCAAGGGTGCGGCCGGAGGCGCGGGCGCCCTTCTCGATCGTCGCCAGGGCGGCCTCGACGAACTCACGGGCCGTCCCGACCAGGACGATCACCCCGTCGGCGATCCGGCCGGCCAGCTCCAGGATCTTCGGCGCCGACGCCGCGATGTAGATCGGCACGCGCACCGGCTCGCGCAGGTAGCCGAGGCGGAACTCCGCGCCGCTGTCGGGTTCGCGCACGGCCTCTCCGCGGAACAGCCGGCGCAGTTCGTCGACGGCCTCCTCGAGCTGGGCCAGTTTGAGAGGCGACAGTCCCATCGTCCGCAGCGAGGAATCGCCGGTGCCGATGCCCAGCGCCACGCGTCCGCCCGTGTACTCCGCCAGAGTCGCCCAGGTCGAGGCGAGCAGGGATCGATGCCGGGTCACGGCGTTGGTGACGCCGGTGCCGAGCACGACCCGCTCGGTGCCGACGGCCGCGGCGCCCATCGTGATCGAGGATTCGCGCCAGATGTTCTGCGAGTCGCCGAACCAGACGTTGTCGTAGCCGAGTGTCTCGGCGAGCCGTGTGTAGTCCCGGATGACCCCGACGGGCTCGGTGGGGAAGAGCCCGACGCCCTTGCTGATCACGCGACCTCCACAGGTATCATGAATCATGTATACATGACCCTAACGGAGCCCGATCTCGAAGGGAAGACATGTCGAGCAGCTCGTTGCAGTCCCTCAGCCCGCTTGACCTCGACCGGCTGCTGACCGCCGACGAACGCGCCGTGCGCGACGCGGTACGCGACCTGGCCGCCAAGGAGCTCCTGCCCAATGTCGAAGAGTGGTACGAGGCAGGGAGGATCCCCCGCGAACTGGCTCAGGAGTTCGGCAGGCTCGGCCTGCTGGGCATGCACCTGAACGGCTACGGCTGCGCCGGCATGAGCGCCGTCGACTACGGCGTCGCCTGCCTCGAACTCGAGGCCGTGGACAGCGGGCTGCGCAGCTTCGTTTCGGTCCAGGGCTCCCTCGCGATGACCGCGATCCACCGGTTCGGCTCGGAGGAGCAGCGTGAGCACTGGCTGCCGCGGATGGCGACCGGTGAGGTCGTCGGCTGCTTCGGCCTGACCGAGCCCGACCACGGCAGCGACCCGGCCGGCATGCGCACGCGCGCCCGCCGCGACGGCGACGACTGGGTGCTGAACGGCGCCAAGATGTGGATCACGAACGGGAGCATCGCGGACGTCGCCGTCGTGTGGGCCGCCACCGAGGACCGCGTCCGTGGATTCCTCGTTCCCGCCGGCACGCCCGGCTTCACCACCCGCGAGATGAAGCGCAAGCTCTCGTTGCGCGCCTCGATCACCTCCGAGCTGCTCCTGGAGGAGGTGCGGCTGCCCGCCGACGCGGTCCTGCCGGGCGTGACCGGCCTGCGCGGGCCCCTGTCGTGCCTGAACGAGGCGAGGTACGGGATCCTGTGGGGCGCGATCGGATCCGCCCGTACCTGCTTCGAGACCGCCGTCGGCTACGCCGGCTCGCGGGTCCAGTTCGGCCGGCCGATCGCCGGCTTCCAGCTCACCCAGCGCAAGCTCGCCGACATGTACCTCGAGCTGACCAAGGGAGCACTGCTGGCCCTGCAGATCGGCCGGTTGAAGGACGCCGGCGACCTGACGCCGCAGCTGGTCAGCGCCGGGAAGCTGAACAACGTCCGCGCGGCGCTGACGATCGCCCGCGAGGCCCGCACCATCCTCGGCGCCAACGGCGTCACGCTGGAGTATCCCGTCATGCGGCACGCCGCGAATCTGGAGTCGGTGCTGACCTACGAGGGCACCAGTGAGATCCACACCCTCGTTCTCGGTGAGGCCATCACCGGGATCCCCGCCTACCGCTGAGAGGGAGACACCGGTGCGGCTGCGGAACGCGTTCCAGGTACCCACGAGCATCGACACCGCCTGGGAGGTGCTCACCGACATTCCACGCCTGGCTCCCTGCATGCCCGGGGCCCGTCTCGACGAGCCGTCCGGCGACGGGGAGTTCACCGGCGCGGTCAAGGTCAGAGTCGGCCCGATCGGAGTCGAGTACCGGGGCACCGCCCGCGTGCTGGAGCGCGACGACGCGGGGCGGCGGATGGTGGTGGAGGGCCGGGCGCGCGACGTCCGCGGCCAGGGCGACGCCACGGCGGTGATCACGCTGACCGCCCGCGAGGAGTCCGGTACGACGATGGCCGAGGTCGTCACCGACCTCGACATCAGCGGGCGGATCGCCCAGTTCGGACGAGGCGCGCTGGAGCAGGTGAGCGGCCGTCTCGTGGAGGAGTTCGCCGGGCGGCTGCGCGCCGAGGTGACGGGCGGCACGCCGCCGACCCCCGCCGCGGACGCCGTGAGCCTGCGCACCCTGCTCCCCGGCCGGCCCTCGCCCGCCGCTCTGCGGTACGCGGCCGCCGCCGCGGCGACCGCGGCGGCCCTGGCGGTCCTGGCCGTCAGGGCACGCCGCGGGCGTCGCTGAACGATGCGGACCTGGTCAGTACGCCGTGACCGCCGCGCTCGCCTGGGGTGGCGGAGTCTGCTCGCTGCGCCCGCTGACCAGCGGGACACCGTCGACGAGGACCGCGGAGATACCCGGCAGGTCGCCGAGGGCGAAGCACTCCAGCGCGTCCGTGCCGCGCGAACCCTTGATCGGGCCCAGCACGACGAGGTCGGCCGGGCGCCCGGGGGCGAGCACGCCCTGGGGCAGGCCGTGCCGGGCGGCGGTGTTGCCGGTGGCCGCCGCGACGGCGAGTTCGGGCGCGAGTCCGCAGACCGAGGCGAGGAAACAGATGTTGCGCATCATGCCCCGAGGGATCACGCCCGTGCCGCCGGGCGTGTCGGTGCCCACGGTGAGCCGGTCGAGCCGGCCGGCCTCGCGCAGGTGGTCGACCGTGACCATGGTCGCCCGGTAGTTCATCGAGCTGCACACCTCGAAACCGGCGTCCGGCAGGTCGTCGATGACACCGCGAATCTCCTCGTCGGGCATGGGGATCGGGCCGCCGGAGATGTGCCCGACCACGTCCGGCCGTACGGCGGCGACCACGTCACGGCCGGCGACCCGGCTCGAGCCCGAGCGCGAGACGCCGCCCGAGTGCATCTTCACGGTCATGCCGCGCTCGGCCGCCCAGCGCATGTACTCGACCGCCTCGCCGTCGTCGAGGCGGTTCCAGTCGTAGAAGATGAACTTGAGCTGCCGGATGCCGGCCTCGGCCATCTGGTCGAAGTGCGCGGCGGTCATGCCCGGCACCAGCAGCAGCGTCCCCGCCTCGACCTTCACCCCCGAGGGCCGCGTCCGCGCGAGAGTGGCGCGCGACACCCGTGCCAGGCCGAGGACCAGGTCGGGGGTGAGGTCCTCGAACGGCAGACCGGGGACGTGCAGCTCGCCGGCCGAGACCATCGTCGTCGTCCCGCCGTGCAGGTAGTTGTGGATCCAGCCGACCGCGTTCTGGGCCGGCGTCCACTCCCCCACGGTCGGATGCACGTGGCCGTCCACCAGGCCGGGGATGACGGTAAGCCCGTTCGCGTCGACGACCGTGTCGGGAGCCGGGCAGTCGCCGCCGATCGAGGTGATCACGCCGTCCTCGACCACCAGCGTCGTGTCGCGCACCGGTGGCGCCGCGTCCCCCGTCACGAGCAAGCCGATACCGGTCACCAGCGTCCGTCCCACGGTGCCTCCCAGGATTGATCGGAGAGTACGGACTATGTATACATGATACGTGACTCCATGGAAGGTGCTCAGATGACGACTGCGGTGCGGAGCCTCGTCGGCGGCCGGTGGCGGGACGGGTGCGGAGCCGCCCGTACCTCGGTGAATCCGGCGCGCCCCGGCGAGGTGGTCGCCGAGTTCTCGGCGGCCGGCGACCAGGACGCCGAGGACGCGATCGCCGCGGCGAACGCGGCGGCCCACGCGTGGGCGCGCACGCCCATCCACGAACGGGCCGCCGTGCTGCGCCGCGCCGCGGACCTGCTCGACGCCCGTGCCGAGCCCGTGGGCACGGAGTTGACCCGCGAGGAGGGCAAGACCCGGCCCGAGGGGATCGCGGAGGTGCGCCGCGCGGCGGAGATCCTCCGGTTCCAGGCCGATGAGGCCAACCGGGACGCCGGCGAGATCTACGCGTCGCCGCGCCGGGAGGAGCGGATCCTCGTGGTGCGCAAGCCGCTCGGCGTCGTCGCGATCGTCACGCCGTGGAACTTCCCGATCGCCATCCCCGCATGGAAGATCGCCCCCGCGCTCGTGCACGGCAACTGCGTCGTGTGGAAGCCCGCGAGCCTCGTCCCACTCCTCGCCTACCGCTTCGCCGAGGCCCTCGTCGAGGCGGGACTGCCCGCCGGCGTGCTCTCACTCCTGCTCGGCCCCGGATCGACCGGGTCGTACCTGGCCCGGCATCCCGGCGTGGCCGCGGTGAGCTTCACCGGCTCCACCGAGATCGGCACGGAGCTCATGGTGACCTGCGCGGGACTGCGCAAGCCCGTGCAGACCGAGATGGGCGGCAAGAACGCGGCCGTCGTGCTCGCCGACGCCGACCTCGACGTGGCCGCCGAGCAGATCGTGCTCGGTGCCATGCGGTCGACCGGGCAGAAGTGCACGGCGACGTCGCGGCTGATCGTCGAGGAGCCGGTCTCGGACGACCTGCTCGCCCGCGTCCGCCGCCGGCTCGACGGGCTGAACGTCGGCGACCCGCTCCTGGAGGAGACCGACATGGGCCCGGCGGCCTCGCTCGACGCCCGCGACTCGATCTTCGCCGGCATCGACGGGGCGGTGGCCGACGGCGCCGAGGTCCTCACCGGCGGTCGCCGTTTCGCGGACGAACGCGCGGACGCGGCGTTCGTACCGCCGACCCTGCTCCGCCTGTCCTCCACCGGCCCGGCCGTATGGCGCGAGGAGGTGTTCGGGCCGGTCCTGTCGGCCGTCACCGCGGCCTCGGCCGACGAGGCGTTCGCACTGGCCAACGACTCGGCGTTCGGGCTCGCGGCGTCGGTCTTCACCGAGGATCTCGGCCGGGCCATGCGCGCCGTCGACGAGTGCGCCGTAGGCGTCCTGCACGTGAACTCCGAGACCGCCGGCGCCGATCCGCATGTGCCCTTCGGCGGGGTAAAGGACAGTGGGTCGGGGCCGAAGGAGCAGGGGCGGGCGGCGCGCGAGTTCTTCACCCACACCACGACGGTCTACCTGCGCCCCGGCGCGCGAACCTGAAAGGAGAGCCGCCATGGAGGAGGCATCAGTCGCCCGGCGTGTGCTCGAGGCGTTCGAGCGGGCGGGCGTACGTAAGGCGTTCGGCCTGCCCGGGGTGCACAACCTCGCGTTCTGGCGCGACGCCGGACCGGGCACTCCGGAGATCGTCGGTGTGCGGCACGAGCAGACCGCGGTGTACGCGGCCGACGGGCTGGCGCGCGCGACCGGCGGGCTCGGTGTCGCCCTGACGACCACGGGACCCGGCGCGGCGAACGCCGCGGGGGCCTTCGGTGAGGCCGCCGCGGCCGGGTCGCCGGTCGTGCTGGTCGCCAGCGAGGTGTCCACGGCGCTGCGCCGGCCGGGGACCGTACGGGGCATCCTGCACGAGTCACGCGACCAGGCCGGCATCTTCGCTCCCCTGGCCAAGGCGGTGTACCGGCCGCGGACCGCCGCGGAGGCCGGTGCGGCGGTCGGCGACGCGGTGCTGACCGCCTTGTCCTGGCCGCGCGGACCGGTCTACGTCGACATCCCGACGAATGTCCTCACCGAGCCCCTGCCGCCGATCGAGGTCTCCGCGCCGACACGCCGGTCCCCTGGCCTCGGGCAGGTCGACCGGCTGGCCGCGCTGCTGGGGGAAGGCGTCGGCACCGTGATCTGGGCCGGCGGAGGCGTCGTGCAGTCCGGCGCCGAGCCTGAACTGGTCGCGCTGGCCGAGCGCCTGGACGCGCCGGTGGTCACCACGTACGCCGCGCGCGGCTCGATGCCGCCCGGTCACCCCCTGCACGTCGGCCTGCCGCCGCACGAGCCCGAGGTGGCCGAGCTCATCGAGAAGACGGGCCTGCTGCTCGCCCTGGGTACCGGCTTCGACGGCATGATGACCAGGAACTGGCGGATGCCCTTGCCCGGCCGTCTGGCGGTGGTGAACTGCGCCGAGGAGGACCTCGCCAAGAACCTCACTCCGGACGTCGCCGTACTGGGCGACGTCCGCACCGTGCTGACGGAGTTGCTCGGTCTCCTCACGCCCAGACCTGCGGGAGCCGCGGAGGGGCTGGGGGCACTGCGCGAGGCGACCCGCGGCCGTCTGAGGGCCGACCCGCGCACCGCCGAGGCGATGCGGTTCCTCGCGAGCGTGGAGTCCGCGCTCGGCGAGGACACGGTGGTCGTCTGCGACATGGCCATCCCCGGCTACTGGTACGGCGGGTACGGACGGGTCGCGGGCGGACGCCTGCTGCAGTACCCGGTCGGCTGGGGCACGCTCGGCTACGCCCTGCCCGCCTCGGTCGGACCGGCCGCGGACGGGCGGCCGACCCTCGTGATCTCGGGCGACGGCGGCCTGATGTTCGCGCTGGGAGAGTTCATGACGCTGGCCGAACGCCGCCTGCCGGTCACCGTCCTGGTCCTCGACGACGGCGGTTACGGCATGCTCCGGTACGACCAGGAGGTCGCCGGCGACCCGATCCGCGGCACCGACCTGCGCAACCCGGAGTGGGAACGGCTGGGCGAGGCGTTCGGCGTCCCCGCGACCGTCGTCGACGGGGTCGGTGAGGCGCTGGCGGGCGCACTCGCCGAGGCGCTCTCCGATCCGGGGCCACGGCTGGTCGTCGGACGAGCCGCGTTGCTGCCCCCGAAGACGACGTCGCCGAGGTGGTTCGAGTGACCGGCCCGCTGGACGGCGTGCTCGTCGCCGACTTCTCCCGCGTGCTGTCGGCCCCGCTCGCGACGATGTTCCTCGCCGACCTCGGCGCCGACGTGATCAAGGTGGAGCGACCCGGCGCCGGCGACGACACCCGGCAGTGGGGACCGCCGTACTGGGGGGACCAGAGCACCTACTTCCTCGCGGCCAACCGCAACAAGCGCAGCGTCGCCCTGGACCTGCGAACCGATCGCGGCCGGAAGGCCGCGCTGACGCTGGCCGCACGCGCCGACGTCGTCGTGGAGAACTTCCGGCCCGGCACGATGGACTCCTTCGGCCTCGGTTATGAGGCCGTACGGGAACCCAACCCCCGCGTCGTGTACTGCTCGGTCTCCGGCTACGGATCCGGAGCGGGCCGCGACCGTTCCGGCTACGACTTCGCGGTGCAGGCCGCCGGCGGGCTGATGAGCATCACCGGGCCGGCCGACGGGGAGCCGACGAAGGTCGGCGTCGCGCTCGTGGACGTGCTGACCGGCCTGCACGCGGTCATCGGCGTCCAGGCCGCGCTGTACGAGCGGCGGCGGACCGGACGCGGGCGGCACGTCGAGGTCAACCTGCTCTCGTCGCTGCTCGCGAGCCTGGCGAACCAGGCCTCGGCCTTTCTGTGCACCGGTGAGGTGCCCGGCCGGCTCGGCAACGACCATCCGAGCATCGCGCCGTACCAGCTCGTGCGGACCGCGACCCGGCCGGTGGCCCTCGCGGTGGGCAATGACGTGCAGTTCCGCGCGCTGGCCCATGCCTTCGACGCGGACGACCTGGCCGCCGACCCGCGGTTCGCCACCAACCGGGACCGGGTGGCGAACCGCGGGGCGCTGGATGAGGCGCTGGCCGGTCTGCTGTCGGCGTTCGACGCTGATGAGGTCATCGCGCGCTGCGCGGCGAACGGGGTGCCCGCCACACCGGTGAACGACCTGGCACAGGCGTTCGCGCTGGCCGAGGAGCTCGGGCTGGACCCGGTCGCGCGGGAACCGGAAAGCGGCTGGGCGCCGCAGGCGGCGAACCCGATCAGGTTCGACGGGGAGATTCCGGCGTATCGGCTGCCGCCGCCAAGGCTCGGCGAGCATGACAATGATATTCTCCGCTGGCTCGATACAATGGAAGAAAATCCGATGACTCCTGGAGCACGTTGATGTCACTCCCGAAACGGACATTCGTGCGTCCACCCACCGCACAGGAGGCCGTTCTCCGAGAACTGCGCGACGCCATTATCAGCGGAGCGATCGCGCCGGGCACGCAGCTTCTCCAGGAGGAGGTGGCAGAGCAATTCGGCGTCAGCCGGGTCCCGGTGCGCGAGGCACTGCGCATCCTCGAGGGCGAAGGCCACCTGACCCACACGGCGCAGCGCGGCTACTATGTCACCGCGCTCGACATCGACGACCTGGTCGAGATCTACCGGCTGCGGCAGCTTCTCGAGTCCGCCGCCGTCCGACACACGGCCGGCCGGCTCACCGAGGCGAACCTGACGGTCATGCGCGAACTGATCGAAAAGATCGACGAGGCGGGCGCCGCCGATGATATCGGCGGCATCGCACGCGCCAACCGGGATTTTCACTTCGTGCTCATCGACTCGCCGGGGCAGGCGCGCCTCGTACGCCTGATTCATCAGCTGTGGGATGTCTCGTCCCCGTATCGCTCGCACTATTTCGCCGGTAAGGAAAATCGGGAACGGCTACAGAAAGAACACCGCGCGATTCTGCGTGCCGCCACCGCCGGAGACACCGAAAAAGTGATCGAACTCCTGGATCTGCACCGCCGTAACGCCATCGCCGAACTCGCGGCCGCACTCAGCGAGCAGCCGTCGTGACCCCGCGCGAACGGGCCGTGAGCCTGGGCATCGACCTGCCGCCCCCGGCACGTGCCCTCGGCGCCTACACGCCGGTCCGCGTGGAGGGCCGGCAGGCCTGGGTCTCGGGCCACACGGCGCGCCGGCCGGACGCCGGCCGCGTGACCGGTGTGGTCGGCGAGGACGTCGACGTGGCGACCGCGCGGGACGAGGCGCGTACGGCGGCGATCAACCTGCTCGCGGCGCTGGAGTCCACCGTCGGAATCGACGCCGTCGACGGGGTCCTGCACCTGCGCGGGTACGTGCGCGCCGCCTCCGGCTTCACCGAGCATCCGCGGGTGATCGACGGGGCGTCGGACCTGCTGCACGAGGTCTTCGGGACCGATGGCGCGCACGCGCGTACGGCGGTCGGCGTCGCGTCGTTGCCGGGAGGTGCGTGCGTCGAGGTGGAGGCGGTCTTCACTCTGCGGGCCGCGGACCCCCGCTGACCGTGCTGCGGATCGACTCGACCGTGCCGGTCCGGTGGGTGTGCATCGTCTCCAACATCGCGTCGACGTCGTGGTCACGCGCGGCGTTGAGGAGCCGCCGGTGCTCCTGGCGGTCGCGCAGCTCCGACAGGCGCGTCTTCATGTAGTAGGAGCGGTAGAGGTCGGAGACGTCCCACATCTGGCCGAGGATGCGCAGCAGGTGCTTGCGCCCCGACATCTCGAACAGCGCGAAGTGGAACCGCCGGTGCGCGGCGAGCCACTCGCTCCAGTCCGCCTCCTTCTCCGCTCGGATCATGGTGTCCAGATCGGCGGTCATCGCGGCGACGGTCTCGGCCGAGATGTTGTCCACGGCCTCCCGCAGGGCCTCGCTTTCGAGGATCTGCCGGATGTCCTGGATCTGCTGGAGCTCCTCGACGTCGATCCGGGTCACCTGGTAGCCGCGGTGCGGTGAGTAGGTGACCAGCCCCTGCCCTTCCAACGTGCGCAGCGCGTCACGGACGGGCACCCGGCTCACGCCGTAGCGTTCGGCGATCTCGTCCTGCATGATCTGGCTGCCCGGAACCAGGTCACCGCTGAGGATCTCGCGCCGCAGCTCCTGCAGCACCGCGGCCTGCGCGGTAGGTGGACGCTTACTCGGCCCAGGACGCACTGCATACACTCCGAATGCCGGACAACGGTAGGAAGCACCTCGACCCTCAGCCTATGCGGTCGGCCGGCCTGTGCGGGCGGCGCCGGCGGCGTGAGCGCACCGGCCCTCCCGTCGCTCCGCGTCAGCCCTCGGTGTACTCGGCGGCGGTGACGTACTCCACGCCCTGCTCGCGCAGGAGGGTGCGGAGGTCGTAGCGGTCGAGGCCGAGTTGGCCGGCGGCCAGGGCCGCGCGGGTGGCCTCCTCCTTCTCGGTCCGGGCCCGGGCCTTCCGTACGCCCTCGGTGGCGTCGGCGCGGGGGACGCACAGGACGCCGTCGTCGTCGGCGAGGATGACGTCTCCAGGGCGGACGAGGCCGCCGCCCACGACGACCGGCACGTTCACCGCGCCGGCGGTCGCCTTCACCGTGCCCTGGGCGCTCACCGCGGCCGACCAGACGGGGAAGCCCATGGCGTTCAGTTCGGCGACGTCGCGGACGCCCGCCTCGATGACCAGCCCGCGTACGCCGCGGGAGCGCAGTGACGTGGCGAGCAGTTCGCCGAACATCCCGTCGGTGCACGGCGAGGTCGTCGTGACCACGAGGATGTCGCCGGCCGTGCACTGCTCGACCGCCGCGTGGATCATCAGGTTGTCGCCGGGCGCGCACAGCGCGGTGACCGCGTTCCCGGCGATGCGTGTGCCGCGCTGGATCGGGCGCAGGCCCGTGCCCAGGTACCCGATCCGGCCCAGCGCCTCGTGCACGGTCGCGACCCCGTACCCGGCGAGGTCGTCGACCACCGTCAGGTCGGTGCGCGTGATGTCGGTGACGACCACCTTCCTCATGACGGCTTCCCGGTGACCTGGGGGTAGAGACGCATGTACGCCTCGCCGCGCGCCGGCTTTTTAGTCGTCATGGGATCCTCCTGCATCTCGGTGTGCGTTTCAGACGGCGCTCGGCGCGGCCGCCGGCTCGGCGTTCGCGTCGAAGTCGACGTTCCGGGTCTCGGGCCCGATCAGCGCGCCCGCCAGAATGAGGACGCCGCCCAGGACGAGCAGCACGACGGGCGTGTACGTGTAGGGGATGAGGTGTTTCAACCAGTCCTGGTAGTAGGCGTAACCGGCCGTCACCAGCAGCGGAAGGCTGTAGCCCATGCCGAAGCCGCTGCCGCGGACCGCGGCCGGGAACCGCTCGCAGATGTAGGACGGCGTCACCGCGAACATGCTGGCGCCGCTGAGCCGCACCAGCAGGGTCAGGACGAAGACCAGCGGCAGGCCCGACCACGGCCCCTCGGCCAGGAACGCGAACGCGGCGGCGCAGACGACTCCGACGCTCACTCCGCAGGCGATGAAGAACGTGCGGCGCCCGATCCGGTCCGTCAGCGCGCCGATCAGCGGGAAGCAGAAGGTGTGCACGAACTGCGCGAGCACCAGCGTGCCGGTGATCTGCGTCGGGGTCAGCGTCGTCTGGGAGCCGAGCAGCGTGGGGAGCAGCCCGGACGCCATGTTGGAGGCGAACCAGACGCCGGCCATGAGAACGAACACCTGCCAGAAGCTGCGCCGGGCGGAGCCGAACAGGACGGTCTTGAGCGGGTTCTCGCGCTGCTTCGTCCGGGCGGAGGCGAGCCAGACCGCCGACTCGCGCACCGTACGTGAGTAGTACACGAGGAAGATCACGCCGAGGACCGCGCCGGCCGCGAAGGGGACCCGCCAGCCCCACACGGCGTAGGCCGAGTGGGGTCCGCCCGCCGGGGCGATGTGCAACATCAGGAAGCTGAGCAGCGAGATCGAGCAGTACGACAGCGGGAATCCGATGCTGACCAGGCTTCCGTACAGGCCACGGCGCCCGTTCGGGGCGATCTCCATGGCGAGCGGGATGGCGCCGGTGTACTCGCCGCCGAGGAAGACGCCGTCGACGAACCGCAACAGGATCATCGCGGCGACGGCCCACAGTCCGATCTGCGCGTGACCGGGCAGGGCGGCGATGATCCCGGTGGTGACCGCGCAGCCCGCGACCGACAGCAGCGTCACCCGCCGCCGGCCGACGCGGTCGGCGAGCCGGCCGAAGATGAGCGAGCCGAGCGGGCGGCCGATCAGCGTGGAGACGAAGACGGCCGCGGTGATGATCGCCTTGGTCCCCGGCGGAACGGAGGACGGCACGAAGTAGGACAGGGCGGGGGCGAGCGCGATGGTCGGCAGGTAGACGTCGAACATGTCGACGAAGAAGCCGAACGCCCCGCCGATCACGGCGGCTCGGCGCTGGGCGGTGTCGGGAGCGGGGGCGGGGGCGGGGGCTGGGGCGGGCGCGGGCGGGGTCGAGGTCATGGAGCACCAAGTCCGGAGCCCGCCGGAGGCCGCAAGCGGGCTCCAATTGTTGACAATCGTGTGGCCAATCGTGGGGCGACAAACCGCGACTGTCAAGGGGCCGGTCGCGAGCACTCCCCCTCAACACCCCGCTTCAAATGCTGAATCGCTCGCCATACTGACCGGGTCTTCACCGCACTCGCATTGCGAGCCCGTCCTTGGCGGAGTTAGATTGTCAACATTATTGCTGTACATTCGGAGACGAACATGACCAACGTTTCGCCCCCGTCCCCGCGGGCACGCGCCCTCGTCGAAGGCGCGTACGACACGCACATCCACGTCGCCCCGGACGTGATGGAGCGCCGGATCGACGACATCGACCTCGCGCGGCGGTTCGCCGACGTGGGGATGGCGGGCTTCGTGCTCAAGTCCCACTACGTACCCACCGCGGAGCGGGCCCAGGTCGTCCGCAAGGTGGTGCCCGAGGTCCGCGCCCTGGGCGCCATCACGCTGAACGGCTCGGTGGGCGGCCTGAACCCCTCGGCGGTGGAGATCGCCGGCCGCCTGGACACACGTGTCGTGTGGATGCCGACCGTCGACAGCCGCAACCAGCGGGACAGCCGGGCGCAGGACCCGGCGGGCGCCAAGCCGCCGATGTGGGCCGCTCTCCAGGACGACCTGCGGTCCGCCGGCATCGAGCCGCCGGCCGTCGACGTGGTCGGCGCCGACGGCACGGTCACCGAGGCCGTACGCGATGTGCTCACCGTCGTCGCCAAGCACGGCATGACCCTCGCCACCGGGCATCTCAACGCGGCGGAGATCGTCGCCGTCGCCGAAGCGGCCTTCGACGCGGGCGTACGCCGTGTCGTCGTGACGCACCCGGAGTTCACCTCACAGCGTCTCCCCGTGGACGTGCAGCGCCGGCTCGCCGAGCGCGGTGCGCTCCTCGAACGGTGCTTCACCACCGCGCACACCGGCAAGGTCACCTGGCGGCGGCTGCTGGACAACATCCGGGCCGTCGGGCCGGAGCACTCGGTGCTCTCCAGCGACCTGGGACAGCCGTTCAACCCGCCGGTCGAGGACGGCCTGGCGATCATGGCCGACACACTGCTGGAAGACGGGTTCTCCGAGAAGGAGATCCAGGTCATGGCGGTCGCCAACAGCCGCCGGGTCGCGGGCGAGGAGGCCCGATGACGGCCGCGGGGTGCGTCGCCGTACTGGGCCTCGGCGAGGCGGGCGGCGCGATCTCCCAGGACCTGGCCGCCGCGGGCGTCCGCGTGCGCGCCTACGACCCGCTGCCGCGGCCGTCGGACGGCCTCATCTCGTGTTCGGACGAGGCCGACGCCGCTCGCGGCGCCGACCTGATCCTCAGTGTGAACAGCGCGAAGGCCGCCGAGGACGCGCTGCGAGCGGGCCTGGCCGGTGTGGGTGAGGGCGCCGTGTGGGCGGACCTGAACACCGCCGCACCCGCGCTCAAGCGCCGGCTCGGGGAGCTGGCCGCCGAGGCCGGCGTCGCGTTCGCCGACGTGTCGCTCATGGCGCCCGTGCCGGGCAAGGGCCTGTTCACGCCCATGCTGGTGTCCGGCCCGGCCGCGCGCGCGTACGCCGGCCTGCTCGGCCCCGTCGGCGCGCGGGTCACGACGCTCGACGGACCCGCCGGGGAGGCGGCCACCCGCAAGCTGCTGCGCAGCGTGTTCTTCAAGGGCATGGCCGCGGCGGCGGTCGAGGCGCTGCACGCCGCCCGCCAGGCCGGGCTCGAGGACTGGATGCGGCAGCACATCGCCGAGGAGCTCGCCTCCGCCGACGAGAAGTTCGCCGGACGGCTGGAGACCGGCAGCTACCGGCACGCGGTGCGCCGTGCCGAGGAGATGCGCGCCGCGTCACAGCTGCTCGGCGAGCTGGACGTGCCCGCGCGGATCAGCGACGCGAGCCGCGCCTGGCTCGACCAGCTCGCCGGAGAGCCGGCGCCGGACCAGTGACCGCGGCACCGCGCCCGCCCGCCGGCCCGGCTCCTGGCACGAGCGGGGCCGGGAGCGACGGCGTGTCGGCGGCGATCCGTGAGGCGATCCTCGCCGGCGAGTTCGCGCCGGGGCAGCGCCTCGTCGAGGCGGACCTGTCCGCGCGGTTCGGCGCGAGCCGCGGAAGCGTGCGCGCGGCGCTGTTCGACCTGGCCAACGAGGGCATCGTCGAGCGTGTCCAGAACCGCGGCGCGCGCGTCCGCGCCGTCACGCTCGACGAGGCCATCGAGATCTGCGAGGTCCGCATGGCGGTCGAGGGCCTGTGCGCGGCCAAGGCCGCCGAGCGCATCACCGACGAGCAGATCGCCGAGCTCCGCGCGCTCGGCGCCGCGATGCGCGCGGCCGTGTCGGAGGGCCAGATCACGCGCTACTCCGAGCTCAACCAGACGCTCCACGGGCGGATCCGGCAGATCAGCGGCCAGTCGACCGCGGCCGGGGTGCTGGAGCGGCTCCGCGCGCAGAACGTCCGCCACCAGTTCCGGCTCTCCCTCATCCCCGGACGGCCGCACGTCTCCCTGGCCGAGCACCTGGCCATCATCGACGAGGTCTGCGCCCGCGCCCCGGAGGCCGCCGAACGCGCCGCCCGCCGCCACCTGCTGAGCGTCATCGACGCGCTCGGCTCCGTGTGACAGGCGCTAGCGTCGTTCTCATGCGGCTTCATGTGGGATGCGCGATGTGGACGCACGCGTCGTGGCAGGGCCGGTTCGTGCCCGCCTCCTCGCGGGAACGGCTGCGGTCGTACGCGACCTGGTGCAACGCGGTGGAGGGCAACACGACGTTCTACGCGACGCCGTCGCGGGAGACCGTACGGACCTGGGCGGAGCAGACCGACCCCGGCTTCCGCTTCGTGGTCAAGCTGCCCAAGGCGATCACGCACGAGCGCCGCCTCGGGGACGTCGAGGAGGATTTGCGGGCCTTCCTGACCGCGGTCGAGCCGCTCGGGCCGCGGGTCCACGCCCTGTGGGTGCAGCTCCCCCGGTCGTTCGCGCCGGGTGACGCCGGTGTGCTGGCCGGTTTCCTGCGGCGGCTCCCCCGGACGTACCGCACCGCGGTCGAGGTCCGCCACCCGGCGTTCTTCGAGGACGCGCGGGCGGCCCGGCTCCTGGAGCGGGTGCTGGCCGGCCCCGGCGCCGAGTGGGTGCCGTTAGACACCGTCACGCTGTTCCAGAGCCCGCCGTCCAGCGACGCCGAGCGGGACGCGTGGCTGAAGAAGCCGCGCGTGCCCCGCAGGATGGCCGCGCTCACCGACCGCCCGATCGTCCGCTACCTCGGCCGCGACGCCACCGAGCGTACGGTCGAGGGCTGGCAGGAGTGGGTCGGCACGGTCGCCGGCTGGCTGCGCGAGGGCCGCTCCCCCACGGTGTTCGTGCACACCCCCGACAACGCCGACGCGCCCGCGCTCGCCCGGCGCTTCCACGACGAGGTACGCGCACGCGTGCCGGAGCTCGAGCCGCTGCCCGAACCCGCGCCGGTCGAACCGCTGAGCCTGTTCTGACCGTACGGCCCCGCGCGGGGGTGAGGGCCGACGCCGAACGCCTCGGTGGGTCTCCTCCTCAGGCGCCGGGCCCGCCGCGCCAGGTGCCCGGGTGTCCGTAGAGCTCCCGCAGGTCGAGCAGGTGGTTGCGCATGGCCTCCTCGGCTTCGGCGGCCTCACCACGGTTGATGTGCTCGGCGATGGTGGCGTGGCAGGCATCGACCCCGTCCCACTCCTCCTGGGCGACGGCGGCGCGATCGAGCCGGGTGCGCAGCACGTCGCTGACCGGCTGACCCATCATCGTGAACATCAGGTTGCCGGTGGCCATGAGGATCAGAGTGTGGAAGTCCATGTGGGAGACGAAGCCACTCGGATCGCTGGAGTCCCGGGGGGCCGTGGCCGCGGCTCGCAACGCCTCGATGGTCTCCTCGTCGGCCCGTTGGGCGGCCAGCCGGGCGGCGGCGGGTTCGAGCAGGAGGCGGGCCTCGAGGAGGTCTCCGATGCCCAGTCGCGGGGTCGCCACCAGCACGCCGAGTGCGCCGCCGACGTCCTCGACCAGCTTGGCCGGGTCCGGCGCGGCGACGAACGAGCCGCCCTGGACTCCTCGCCTCGTCTCGACCAGGTGCTGGCTGGTCAACGCTCGCAGCGCCTCCCGGACCGTTGACCGGCTGACTCCGAACATCCTGGTCAGCTCGGCCTCCGCGGGAAGGCGTACGCCGGGTTCGAGGATGCCCCGCATGATCTGCGAGCGGAGCTCGTCAGCCACCTGCCGATAGGCCGGCCGGACCTTCTGGACGCGCAGATGCGCGGTCGGCGTCCCGTGGCGGCGCGTTCGGGCGCCGGTGCCGGCACCGGCGACGTCGCGGTGGTACGCGCCGTCGTCGTCCGTCGTGCCGTCGTCGTCCGTCGTGCCGCGGTCGCCGCCGGGCCCGGTCGCCGGAAGCGCGGCGGCGCCTCGTTGGTCCGGGGTCGGGGCCATGTGATCACGCTCCCCTTCGGTTGCATGCATCCTACCGGCGGTACGGATGGACCAGCGCGGCCAGATGTATAAAAGTCGGACGTATGAATCCAACCCCGCTCGACGCGCGGACCGCAGTGCTCGCCGCGCGCACCCTGCTGTTCGTTCCCGGTGACCGCCCGGACCGCTTCGCCAAGGCCGCGGCGTCCGGAGCCGACCTCGTCGTCCTCGACCTGGAGGACGCCGTCGCACCCACGGCCAAGCCGGCCGCCCGGGAGGCCGTGTGCGAATGGCTGGCCTCCTCCGGGCGACGCGCGATGGTGCGGATCAATCCGCCCGGGACCGAGTGGTACGCCGCCGACGTCCGCGCGGTGGCCGCCGTCGCTCAGGCCTCCGGCGGGACTCCCGCTCCGGCGATGCTGCCGAAGGCGCAGGACCCGGCCGAGGTGACCGCGCTCGTGTCCGCGCTGGGGCCGTCCGCCCACGTCGTACCACTGATCGAGACCGCACTCGGCATGCATCGCGCCGTCGAGGTCTGCGGCGTGCCCGGGGTCGTGCGGCCCGCGTTCGGCAGCGTCGATCTGGCGGCCGACCTCGGGATCGACCCGGACGACCGCGGCGCGCTGCGCCACGCGCGCTCGGCCCTCGTGCTCGGTGCCCGGGCGGCCGGAGCGGGTGCGCCGATCGACGGAGTGACGACGGCGGTGCGGGACGAGGCGGCCCTGCTCGCCGACTGCGCCCACGGCCTGTCCCTGGGCTTCACCGCCAAGTTGTGCATCCACCCGGCGCAGGTGGGACCGGTCGCGGCCGCGCTCTCGCCGACGCCGGAGCAGGTCAGGTGGGCTCGGTCGGTGGTCGAGGCGGCCGCCGCGGGCGGGGTCGCCGTCGTCGACGGGAAGCTCGTCGACGGGCCGGTGGTGAACCGGGCGCGCGCGGTGCTCCTTCGCGCCGCCGCGACGGCCTAGGCGGCCCGGCCCCGATCGAAGCCCACCCGCTCAAGGCCTTGCCGAGAGAAACGTCTGACATTTACCGTGTCCCAATCGCGAACACTCCGGTCACCCCGCCCGGTGCGGGTGGGCCCGCCGAGCGCGCACCGGAGCGCGCCGAGGGAGGACGCCATGACGACAGGCCCGTCTCGACCGACCGACACCGACATCGACATCGAAACCGGCACCGACATCGGCACCGATCCGGCCGGCTCCCCGGCCGTCCCGGACCCGGCGAGCACTGCGAGCACCGACCTCGCCGCCCGGCTCGATCGGATCCCGATCGCCACGCCGATGCACCGCCGCTGGGTATGGCTGCTCGGCTACCTGTTCATCTTCGACCTCGTCGACCTCAACTCGTTCGCCTACGCCGCCCCGGCGCTGCGCAGCGAGTGGAAGCTGTCGATCGGCGGCGTGGGAGCGATCACGTCGGCGGGCTTCGTCGGGATGTTCCTCGGTGCGATCGTCGGCGGCCGGCTGTCGGACCGCCTCGGCCGGCGCCCCCTGCTCATCGGCGCCGTGTTCTTCTACTCGCTGTTCTCGATGCTCAGCGCGTTCTCGACCGGCCCGCTGATGCTCGGGGTGCTGCGCGTGCTCACCGGATTCGGGCTGCAGGCGATGACCGGCGTGCTGCTGGTCTGGGTCAGCGAGATGTTTCCGCGGTCGCTGCGCGGCCGTTATCAGGCGCTGCTGCTCGCCATCGGGCTCGCCGGCGTGCCGATCGCGGCGTGGGTGGCTCGGCTCGTCGTCCCCCTGGGCCACGGGGCATGGCGGTGGATCTTCGCGGTCGGCGCGCTGGGCGCGATCGGCGGCGTGCTCGCGCTGCGCGTCCTGCCCGAGTCAGTGCGCTGGCGCGCGGCGCACGGCCGCACCGATGACCGTCGGGAGGCGGAACTGGTCGCGATCATGGAGGCGCAGGCCGAAGCGCGTACCGGGCAGCCGCTGCCGACGCCGGTGATCGACCAGCCGGTCGTTCCCGGGCGGTTGACCGAACTCCTGCATGGCACCACCCGTCGCAAGACGGTTGTCGCCGCCTTGGCGTGTGTGTTCCTGATTCTGTCCTTCTACGGGTTCAGCTCGTGGGTGCCGACCCTGCTGGTCGAGCGGGGCTACACCACGGCGCAGAGCCTCACGTTCTCCTCGATCCTCGCCATCGCCGCCGTGCCGGGCGCACTTCTCGCGCTGCCGGTCATCGACCGGTTCGAGCGCAAGACAGTGATCTTCGGGTTCCAGATCGTCGTCCTGGTGCTCCTGCTGCTGTTCGGGCTCGTCCACAGCCCAGTGGCGATCATCGTCTGCGGTTTCGGCGCGGCCATGCTGATGCAGACCGGCGTCGCGACGCTCTACACCTACATCGCCGAGGTGTTTCCGCTGCACCTGCGCGGCCTCGGCTCCGGGATCGCGAACGGATCGGGCCGCCTGGCGGGCGTGCTCGGCGGATTCCTGGTCGCCGGGCTGTACTCGGGGATGGGCCAGACCGCGGTCTACACCTACCTGGCGATCGCCGCGCTGCTCATGGGCCTGGTGATGGCGCTGTTCGGCGAGCGGACCACCAACCGGCGTCTCGAGGAGATCGAGCGCGAATGACCACCGATCAGCCGATGTTCGGCATCGAATCCAACGCAGAGGGAGTGAACGGCGTGGCGGTGAAAGCCGGCTGGCAGGGACGGTTCTATGAGGACTTCGAGATCGGAGACGTGTACCAGCATCCGCTGGGCCGCACGGTCACCGAGACGGACAACTCCTGGTTCACGCTCCTGACGATGAACACCAACCAGGCGCACTTCAACGCGCAGGTGGGGCAGTCCTCGGAGTTCGGCCGGATGCTGGTCGTCTCATCGCTGACCATCGCCATCGCGATCGGCCAGTCGGTCACCGACACGACCCAGAACGCCTTCGCGAATCTCGGTCTCGACGAGCTGAAGCTGACGGCCCCGGTATTCGCCGGCGACACGATCTGGTCGGAGTCGATCGTGCTGTCCAAGCGGGAGTCCGGTTCGCGGCCGCACGCCGGGATCGTCTCGATCAGGACTCGGACGCTCAACCAGGACGCGGTGGAAGTGCTGTCCTTCAAACGCACCTTCTACGTGCACAAACGCGACGCCGACCGTGCGAGGTCGCTGTTCCCGCAAGCCGCCGAGCCGCTGACGCTGGAGAACTCGTGAGGCCGCTCGAGGACCTGCGGATCGTCTCCCTTGAGCAGTACGGAGCCGGCCCGTTCGGTTCGATGCACCTGGCCGAACTCGGCGCGGAGGTCATCAAGGTGGAGGACCCGTCGGTGGGCGGCGACGTCGGGCGGACGGTGCC
Source organism: Actinoallomurus oryzae (assembly GCF_039541955.1). Classification (NCBI taxonomy): domain Bacteria; kingdom Bacillati; phylum Actinomycetota; class Actinomycetes; order Streptosporangiales; family Thermomonosporaceae; genus Actinoallomurus; species Actinoallomurus oryzae. The sequence continues at coordinate 41,628 of NZ_BAABHF010000019.1, forward strand.
GCCCTACGACGAGGACGGCGACTCGCTGTTCTTCCAGTCCTTCAACCGGGACAAGTCCTCGATCACCCTGGACATCCGCACGCCCGAAGGCCGGGAAGTGTTCGAGGACCTGGTCCGGACCTCCGACGCCGTGTACTCCAACCTGCGCGGAGACGTCCCCGAGAAGCTCGGGATCCGCTACGCCGATCTGAAGGAGGTCAACCCGAGGATCGTCTGCTGTTCGCTGACGGGGTTCGGGATGACCGGACCGAGGTCGGCGGAGCCCGGGTACGACTACGTCCTGCAGGCGCTCGGCGGGTGGATGTCGCTGACCGGGGAGCCCGGCGGGGCACCGCAGAAAACGGGGCTCTCGCTGGTGGACTACTGCGGTGGGTACGTCGCCGCGATCGCTCTGCTGGCCGCGATCCACGCGGCCCGCCGCGACGGTGCCGGGACGGACTGCGACCTGTCGCTCTACGACACCGCGATCAGCCTCCTGACCTACCCGGGCACCTGGCATCTGACGGCCGGGTACGAGCCCACCAGGACCCGGCACTCCGCGCACCCGTCGCTGGTTCCGTTCCAGGCGTTCGAGGCGGCCGACGGGTGGCTGGTCGTGGGGTGCGCCAAGGAGAAGTTCTGGCACCGGCTCACCGAGGTGATCGGCCGCCCGGACCTGGCCGCCGACCCGCGCTACGCCACCTTCGCCGACCGCAACCGGAATCGGGACACGCTTCTGCGGCTGCTGGAGGAGATCTTCCGCACGCGGACGGTCGCGGACTGGCTGGCGCCGTTGTACGCGGCGTCGATTCCGTGCGCCCCGATCAAGGACGTCGCGGACGCCATGACCGACCCGCACACGCTCGAGCGGGAGCTGATCGCCGAGACGCCCCATCCGGCGTTCGGGACGGTGCGCAGCCTGCGGAGCGCGGTCCGGGTGGGCCCGCCGGGAGCGGACCGGGAGCCGACCCGGGGCGCACCGCCGATGGGGGCCGATACCGACCGCGTGCTGCGCGAGTTGGGCTACGACAACGACAAGATCGCCGCGCTGCGTGAGGCCGGCGTGCTGGGAAGGGGCTGACGTGGACTTCCGGCTGAACGATGGACAGCGACTCTTCCGGGACACGCTCCGGGACTTCGTCGACAGGGAGATCGTGCCGGTCGCGCGCGACTGGGAACACTCCGGGCGGTATCCCACGGAGATCGTCGAGGGCATGAAGCAACTCGGTCTGTTCGGGCTGGCCGTACCGGAGGAGTACGGCGGGATCGCCGCGGACACGGTGTCGTTCGCGCTGACCTTTGAGGAGATCTCGCGGGGCTGGATGGGCGTCGCCGGCATCCTGGGCAGCCATTCCGTCTCGTGTTTCATGCTCGCCAAGCACGGCACCGAGGAGCAGAAGGCCAAGTACCTGCCGGAACTGGCCACCGGAGAACGGCGCACCGGAATCGCGCTGACCGAGCCGGGCGCGGGCACGGACCTGCAGGGGATCCGGGCCACCGCGCGCCGCGAGGGCGACGAGTACGTCATCAACGGGACCAAGATGTGGATCACCAATGCCAGGCACGCCGACCCGTTGCCGGTCCTGGTGAAGACCGACCCCACGGCCACGCCCGCGCACAAGGGGATGAGCATTCTGCTCGTCGAGGCCGGGACGCCCGGGCTGGAGGTCGCCCGGGACATCGGCAAGCTCGGCTACAAGGGCCCCGAGTCCTGCGAGGTCGTGCTGGTCGACGTCCGGGTGCCGGCCGCACAGCTGCTCGGCGGCGTCGAGGGGCGTGGGATGCAGCAGGCGCTGTCCTCACTGGAGACCGGCCGGATCAACATCGCCGCCCGCAGCGTGGGCATCGCCCAGCGGGCGTACGACGAGGCGCTGGGTTACGCCCGCAAGCGCACCGCGTTCGGCCGGGCCATCGGGGACTTCCAGGCCGTGCAGCAGCGGCTGGCGGAGATCGCCGTGCGCCTGCAGGCCGCGCGGCTGATGACGTACTGGGCGGCCTCCCGGATGGATGACGGCGTCCGGATGGACACGGAGTCCGGCATGGCGAAGATCTTCGCTTCGGAGCAGGCGCTCGCCTGCGCGACCGATGCGATGCGGATCCACGGTGGTTACGGCTACTCGACCGAGTTCGAGGTCGAGCGGCTCTACCGGGACGCGCCGCTGATGTCCATCGGCGAGGGCACGAACGACGTCCTCCGTGGCGTCGTGGCGAAGTCGCTACTCGCCGGTAAGGCGACCATCCGGTGATGTTCCGGCCCGGTGACCTGGACGGTGTCCTCGGCGACCGCCGACGGGGCCGGTGCCGGATCGGCGGGCGAGCCCGGAGCTTCCCCTCCCGCCGGTCCCGGCCCGCCCGTGCAGCCGGCCTTCCGTCCATCCTCGACCAGGAGGCTTACCGATGACGATCAGTTCTGCCCGTACCGCTCTCGCTCGGCAGGTGGGCGAGTTCGCCGCCGGTGTCGACCTGTCCGACGTGCCCGCGGCCGTACGGGAGCGTGCGCGCCACCTCGTCCTCGACGCCGTGGGGCTGGCATTCGCCTCGACCGCCTACCGGTTCCCGGCCGTCGCGCTCGAGGCCCTGGCGGCGTTCGGCGGCGGTGACCACCCCGTGCTCGGCATGCGGGACCGGCTCTCCGCCCGGGACGCCGCGGTGCTGAACGGCGTGCTCATCCACGGCATGGACTTCGACGACACCCACATCCCCGCCGTAACGCACGTGTCCGCGGCCGCTCTACCGGCGGCCCTGTCCGCCGCGGTGAGCCGGCGCGCCACCGGCGCGGACCTGCTCTTGGCGTACATCCTCGGCGTCGAGGTCTCGGCGCGGGTCGGGCTCGGCGGCGCGGGCGGGTTCCACGATGTCGGCTTCCATCCGACGGCCGTGGCCGGTGCCTTCGGCGCCGCAGTGGCCGCCGGGAAGATCGCCGGGCTCGACGCCGACGGGTTCGCCGCGGCGCAGGGAGTGGTCGGATCGATGAGCGCCGGGCTGCTCGAGTTCCTGGCCGATGGGGCCTGGACCAAGCGCCTGCACCCGGGCTGGGCGGCGATGTCCGGCCTCACCGCGGCGAGCTTCGCCGCAGCCGGGTGGACCGGCCCGGCCGCGGTCTACGAGGGTCGCTTCGGGCTGTACAACACCCATCTCGCCGGGCACGAGGTCCGTCCCGAGGCAGTGGGAGCGGGGCTCGGTGACACCTGGGAGCTGGTCCGCACGGCGGTCAAGCCGTATCCCATCTGCCACTTCATCCACGCGTTCGCCGACGCGGCGCTCGCCGTACGCTCCGAGATCGGCGCAACGAAGATCGCCCGGATCCGGTGTGCGATCCACCCGGTGCCGGGCAAGGTCGTCTGCGAGCCGATGGCGGCGAAGCGTGCGCCGCGGGACGAGTACGACGCCAAGTTCAGCCTGCCGTATGTCGTCGCCGCGGCACTGACCCGTGGCCGGTTCACGCTCGCCGAGCTCGAGGACGACGCCCTTCGCGACGCCGACATCCTGGCCCTGGCCGAGAAGGTCGAGGTATCGGAGGATTCGGACAGTGCGTTTCCGGCCGCCTACTCCGGCGCCGTCGAGATAGAACTGGCCGACGGCCGCGTGCTTCGACACCGTGAGCAGATCAACCGCGGACATGACGAACGGCCGCTGAGCAACGCTGAGATCGTCGCCAAGTTCCGGGAGACGATCGGCGGGGTCGCCACCGATGCGACCGCGGACCGCGTGCTGAACGCCGTGCTCTCGCTCGGCGACGGCGCACCGGCCGCAGAGTTCGCGGAGGCGTGCCGCGCCTGACGGTCCGTCCGCGTCGGGATGCGGGTGGGCCGCGCCAGAGGACCCGGGACCGCAGGTCGCGGCCCCGGGCGCCGTCGAGTGTCAGACGACGCTGATGCCCGGCATCGGACAGAGCATCTTCTTCCGCGCCTGGAACTTCTTCTTCGCGGTCCACGGCACCGTCTTGCTCCGGCGACAATTCCGAGCACGGCGAAACCTTGGGTGGGGTTACCCGAGATACCGGCGACGACCGGACACACGACTCTGCGCTTTCCGGGAACATCCGCCGAAGTGCAGGGCGTGAATGCGAACCGCCGGCCATGGCATTTCTCCGCTATCGAGGAAAACGTCGACCGGACTCCACGGTGCGCAATTCGTCCGCACACGAGCGCGACGTCCTCGGGCACTCGACGGGACGGCGGCGCCGGGAGTCCGGCGGCGCGCGAGCGGCGGCGGGAGCCTTGACGCCCATCGCGGGCACCGTTAGCTTTCCTCGGACATAGGACGTCCTACGTCCAGATTGGGGAGAGGCATGCGTCTGCACAAGCGCGGCGGGCCGGTGTTCGCCGCAGGGGTCACGGCCCTGCTCGCGGCCGTGGCCGCCGGCGTGACACCGGCCCAGGCGGCGACGGCCCAGGCGGCAGCGCCCGGGTGCGAGGTCTCCGTGCCGTACACGGCCGGAACCGAGGGCTACAGCGCGTTCCGCATACCGGCGGTCATCACCACGAAGTCGGGTGACCTGCTGGCGTTCGCCGAGGGGCGGTCGGACGGGCTCGGCGACGCGGGGAACATCGACACGGTCGTGAAGCGCTCGACCGACGGAGGCTGCACCTGGCAACCGTTGCGCGTCGTGCAGGACAGCGGCCCGAACACCTCCGGCAACCCCGCGCCCGTCGTCACCGCGAGCGGCCGCATCGTGCTGCTGACCACCTACAACGCGGGCACCGCGACCGAGACGCAGATCCTGCGCGGCCAGGTGCCGGCCGAGGACAGCAGGCGCGTGTTCACCCAGTACAGCGACGACGACGGGGCCACCTGGTCCGCGCCACGCGAGATCACCGCGACGGCCAAGCTCCCGGACTGGCGCTGGTACGCCACCGGCCCCGGGCACGCGACGCGGCTGACGCACGGACCGCACCGCGGCCGGCTCGTCGTCCCGGCGAACCACTCCGTCGCGCCGCCGGCGGGCTCGGCCGACCTCGGCTCGGAGGCGAAGTACTACGGCGGGCACGACCTGTACAGCGACGACGACGGCCGTACCTGGCACATCGGCTACGTCGACGACAACACCGACGGCCAGGTCAACGTCAATGAGACCTCCGCCACCGAGCTGCCGGACGGGCGCGTCTACTTCAACACGCGCGACCAGAACGGCACCGCGGACGGGAACCGCGCCGACGCCTACAGCCTGGACGGCGGCCGGACCCTGCGCCGGCCGTTCCAGCCGCAGCCGGCGCTCGCCGGACCGGTGGTCGAGGGCAGCGTCCTGCAGGCGCGCGGGCCCAAGGCGCCGCTGCTCTACTCCGGCCCGGCCGATCCGAGCAAGCGAGCGGTCATGACGCTGCGCACGAGCCGCGACGGCGGTGTCACGTGGCGGTCGGCGCTCACGCTCTCGCAACTGCCGGCGGCCTACTCCGACCTCGTCCAGATCGACGCGCGCACCGTCGGCCTGCTGTACGAGACGGGCAACGCCGGCGCCAACGAGACGATCACCTTCCGCCGCATCGACCTGCGCGACCTGTCCTGAGAAGACCGCCTGGCGCCCCCCGCTCGGCAGGGCATGGGGTACCAGACGTCGCCCGGCGGACCCGGGCGCGAAAAGTCGTCGGGCCCGGGACGGTGGCGTCCCGGGCCCGGTATCCATGCCGGAGGGGCTCAGCCGCTGCGCAGGCGGGCGAGCCGGGTGCGGATGCCGGCGAAGTGCGCGCTCATCGCCGCCGCGACGGCCTCCCGGTCTTCGGCGATCACCGCTTCGTAGATGTCGCGGTGCTTGCGCGCGACCTGCTCCGGAGCCTCGTCGGGGGTGCCCAGCTCGTCGCTGAGCTGGTAGTAGACCTGCCAGAACGCACCCAGGAGCCGGCCGACGAGCGGATTGCCGAGCGGCCGGTAGAGCAGGTCGTGGAAGAGCCGGTCGGTCTCGGGCTTGACCGCGCCGACGAGCGACTCCTCCTCCATGCGCTCGATCACCTCGCGGGCCGGGGACAGCATCCCGGCGAGGTCGGCGCCGCCGTGCCGGTCGATCAGGCGCCACGCGAGCCCGTTCTCCAGGATCTCGCGGATATCGGTGAGGTGGGCCAGGTGGTTCGACTCGTCCTGCGGGGAGATCCGGCTGTGGAAGGCCAGCTCGTCGACCAGGCCGTTCAGCGACATCTCACCGACGAACATGCCGAAGCCGTGGCGGATGTCGACGATGCCGACGGCCTGCAGGGCCTTGAGCGCCTCACGGATGGAGTTGCGCCCGATGTCCAGCTCCTGCATGAGCTCGGACTCGGTCGGCAACGGGTCGCCGGCGGCCAGGCCTCGCCGAACGATGATCTCTTTGACCGCCTCCTGCACCTCGATCGCGCGGCTGAGCCTGCGGCTTCGCGAAGGAGCCGGCCCGCCGGGCTCGGGGAGGTGACGACGACCGTCGCGCAACGTCACGGAAATCTCCTGATCATCTGCTCTTGACTTGGCACAGAACCGACTTCTACTCTCCAACGCTACAGGAGATAGGACGTGGGACGTCCCATATCTGCCCCTAAAATTTTCGCCGCCTTCCTGACCGCCCACCCCGGGAGACACCGTGAGCGCCCCTCGACCCGCCTTCAGCCGCCGCGACTTCCTGCGTTACAGCGGGACGTTGAGCGCCGCGGCCGCCATCTCCACGACGATCTCCGCGTGCGGCGGCCCCGCCTCGACCGGTTCGGCCGGCTCCGGCGGCAACAAGGACCTCGTCACCGTGGTCATCGGCTACGGCAACGACCAGTCCTGGGACCCGAGCATGACGGCCTCGGCCTTCACGATGGCCGCCAACAACCACATCTACGAGGGCCTGGTCGACACCGACCCGATCACCCGCGCGCCGTACGCGGCACTCGCCACCGCCCTGCCGGCCGACACGTCGGCGACGTCGTGGAAGTTCGCGCTGCGCCAGGGCGCGACGTGGCACGACGGTAAGCCGGTCACCGTGGAGGACGTCCTGTTCTCCTTCGACCGCGTCATGGACCCCTCGACGCTGGCGTCCTCGTTCTTCACCAGCTGGCTGAAAGAGGTCCGCAAGGTCGACGACAACACCGTCGAGCTCGTCTTCAAGTTCCCGTTCCCGGACGCGCTGCCCCGCCTGACCATCGCCAAGATCATGCCGAAGCACGTGTTCGGCGCGCCGGGCGGCTGGGACGCGGCCAAGAACGGCAAGGCCGTGGGCTCGGGGCCGTACAAGATGACCGCGCACAACCCCAAGTCCAACACCGAGTTCGAGGCCTACTCGGGCTACAACGGCCCGCGCAGGCCGGCGATCAAGAAGATGAACTGGCTGTCCATCGTGGACGCCTCGGCCCGTGTGGCGAAGATCTCCGGCGGCAGCGCGGAGGCGCAGATCGCCGACAACGTGCCGTACGCCAACATCGACCAGCTGCGCAAGCAGGGGCTGACGGTCGAGGGCGGCAAGGGCATGAACCACATGTTCCTGATGTTCAACACCGCCCAGAAGCCGTTCGACGACGTGCGCGTACGCCAGGCGCTGTTCTACGCGATCGACACCAAGAAGATGATCGACGTGGCGCTGAAGGGACACGGCACCCCGGCGAGCAGCTTCCTCAACCAGCAGAACCCGGCGTACGCCCGGGCCAAGACGGTCTACGACTACAACCCGGACAAGGCCAAGTCGCTGCTCGCCGCCGCGGGAGTCAAGAACCTGTCGGTCACCCTCATGGCGGTCAACGTCAGCTGGATCAGCGACTGCCTGCCGACGATCGCCAACTCCTGGAACGCGATCGGTGTGAAGACCTCGCTCCAGCCCCAGGACACCAGCGCGCTGTTCACCAAGATGGACCAGTCGCAGTCGTACCAGGTGGTCGCCGCGGCCTCGAACCCCAACCAGTTCGGCCTCGACGCCGACCTGATCCTCCGGTACAACTTCACGTCCGGCGGCACCTGGATGAAGTACACCAAGTGGGACAAGAGCTCTGACGCCAAGGCGCTCTTCGCGCTGATGGACAAGGCAACCCGCGAGCCGGACAAGCAGAAGAAGCTGGCGCTCACGCACCAGTACATCGACGTCATCGCCGAGCAGGCGGTGCTCTATCCGGTCGTGCACACCGAGCTGATGACCGCCTGGGATCCCAAGAAGCTCACCGGCGTGCGTGCCCAGGCCTACCCCGGGGTCACCCTCCTGCAGGCGAAACGCATCTGATCGTCCGCCGCCGCACCCCGGCCCGACCCCCCAGGAGGCACCCGTGGCAGTGATCGCCAGAATGCTGGTGCGCCGCGTCCTCATCCTGATTCCCCTGTTGCTGGGCGTCGTTCTGTTCGTCTTCATCATCATGCGGTTCTCCGACAACAAACCGGAGTACGCGTATTTTGAGGGCGCCAATCCCACCCCGGCGCAGATTCACCAGTTCCAGGTGGACAACGGCCTGCTCGATCCGCTGCCGGTGCGGTATGTGCGCTTCGTCGGCCAGCTGGTCCGCGGCGACATGGGGACGAGCGCGCTCACCAAGGCGCCGGTGCGCAGCTCGATCGCGACCGCGATGCCGCTGACGCTGCAACTGACGCTCTTCGGCGTGGTGATCGCCATCGTGCTGGCCCTGATATTCGGTGTCGTCGCGGCGATATTCCGGGACCGATGGCCGGACCAGCTGATCCGGCTCGTGTCGCTGATCGGCGTCGCCTCGCCGGCGTTCTGGCTGGCGCTGCTGATGATCCAGTACCTGGCGGTCGACCGCGGCTGGTTCCCGACCAGCGGATACATCAATCCGGCGGACTCGGTCAGCGGCTGGCTGCGGTCGCTGACCCTGCCGGCGCTGGCACTGTCGCTGCCCGTCGCGGCCTACCTCACCCGGATCATCCGCACGTCGATGGTGGAAGAGCTCGACAAGGACTACGTGCGGACCGCGATCGGCAGCGGCCTGCCGCCGATCGTCGTCGTGGGCCGCAACGTGCTGCGCAACGCCCTGATCAACCCGCTGACGGTGCTCGGCCTGCGGGTCGGTTACCTGCTCGGCGGCGCGGTCGTGATCGAGACCATCTTCGCGCTGCCCGGCATGGGCCAGCTCATGATCACGGCGGTGCGCAACGGCGACCCCGCGGTCGTCCAGGGCGTCGTGCTGACGATCGCGACCGGCTTCGTCGTGGTCAACCTCATCATCGACATCCTCTATCTCCTGGTGAACCCCCGACTGAGGAGCGCCGGCTGATGCGCAGCGGACTGGCCAGAAGACTGTCGCGAGCGGGCATCGGCTTCCGCCGGCTGGGCCCCGCCTCGTGGGTCGCCCTGGGCGTGGTGGTCGTCATCGTCATCGCCGCGGTGTTCGCCCCGGTGCTGGCGCCGCACTCGCCGTACGTCCAGGAGGTCTCGGGCGGCGGCCCGAGCGCCTCGCACTGGATGGGCCTGGACAGCGCCAACCGCGACATCTTCTCGCGGTTGCTGTACGGCGCGCGCTGGTCGCTGGTGATCGGGCTCGGGGCCACCGCGATCGCGCTGGTCTGCGGGGCGCTGATCGGCGCCGTCGCCGCGACCTCCCGCCGGTCCGTCGACGAGACGATCATGCGGACGCTCGACGTCATCATGGCGTTCCCGGGCATCGCGCTCGCCGCCGTGCTGGTCGCGGTCTTCGGCGGCAGCATCCCGGTGCTGGTGCTGGCCATCGCCTTCCTGTACATGCCGTCGGTGGCGCGGGTGGTGCGGGCGAACGTCCTCGCCCAGTACGGCGAGGACTACGTCGCGGCCGAACGCGTCATCGGCGCCCGCGCGCCGCACATCCTGCTCCGGCACGTCGCGATCAACTGCGCGGCCCCGGTGCTGGTGTTCTGCACGGTGATGGTGGCCGACACGATCGTCTTCGAGGCGTCCCTGTCGTTCATCGGCGCGGGCGTGCGCCCGCCCGACCCCTCCTGGGGCAGCGTCATCGCCGACGGCCGGAACATGGTGCTGCTCGGCGGGTGGTGGGCCACCGTCTTCCCCGGCCTGCTGATCCTCCTCACGGTGCTCGCGCTGAACGTCCTGGCCGAGGGTGTCTCCGACGCCTGGGCGGCGCCGGCCGAGCGGCGTTCCGACTCCCCCGGCGCGCCGGCGCACCGGTCGCCGGCCGCGGCACCGGCGGCCGAGCAGGCCGAGCAGGCGGCGCTGACCGGCCTGGCCGAGGCCGCGCGCCGCCTGGCCCGGCGGGCCCGTCCGCTGCCGGAGGGCCGGCCGGTCCTCAGCGTGGAGAACCTGACCGTCGGCTTCGAGAAGCGCCACAACGGCGTGAACGTCGTCGACGGCATCGGCTTCGACGTCCGGCCGGGCGAGGTGCTCGGGCTGGTCGGCGAGTCCGGGTGTGGCAAGTCGCTGACCGCGTTGACGATCATGGGCCTGGAGCCGGCCGGCGCCCGCGTCGGCGGCCAGATCCGCTTCGACGGCAAGGACCTGCTGGAGCTGTCCCGGTCGGCGCGGCGACGGCTGCTGGGCCACGAGATGGCGATGATCTATCAGGACGCGCTGTCGTCGCTGAACCCCGCGATGACCATCAAGGCCCAGCTGAAGCAGGTCGTCCGGCGCGGGGGCCGGCGCAGCCCGGCGGAACTCCTGGAGCTGGTCGGGCTCGACCCCGTGCGCACGCTCTCGTCCTATCCGCACGAGCTGTCCGGCGGCCAGCGGCAGCGGGTGCTCATCGCGATGGCCCTCTCCCGCGACCCCAAGCTGATCATCGCCGACGAGCCCACGACGGCACTCGACGTCACCGTCCAGGCCCAGGTGATCGAGCTGTTGCTGCGCCTGCGGGCGGAGCTGGACTTCGCGCTCATCCTCGTCTCGCACGACCTGGCGCTGGTCTCCGACGTGACCGACCGGGTGGCGGTGATGTACGGCGGGCAGATCGTCGAGACCGGCGTGACGTCCGCCCTGGTGGGCGCGCCCGCGCACCACTACGCCCGCGGGCTGCTGGGCTCGGTGCTGTCGATGGAGGCCGGCGCCGACCGCCTCGCCCAGATCCACGGTGTGGTGCCCTCCCCCGCGGACTTCCCCAGCGGCTGCCGGTTCGCCGACCGGTGCCCCGCCGCCACCGAGGTGTGCCGTACGGAGACGCCGCGCCTCACGGGCGCGGACGACCGGCACTCGGTGGCCTGCCACCATCCCGCGGCCGACGTCTCGGCCTCCCTGTCCGCCTCCGCTTCCCCGACGAAGGAGGGCTCATGACGCAGCCAGGCGAGGCGCTCGTCGAGCTGACCGACGTCCACGTCGTGCACAAGGCGCGCTCGGGCGGCCTGTTCACGCGGGACCGTGTGTACGCGCTGACCGGCGCCGGCCTGACCGTCGCGCCCGGCGAGACCGTCGGCATCGTCGGCGAGTCGGGCTGTGGCAAGTCCACGCTGGCCAGAGTCGTCATCGGGCTCCAGCGGCCGACCGCGGGAGCGGTGTGCTTCCAGGGACGCGACGTCTGGTCGATGCCGGGCGCCGAGCGCCGGAGCGCGATCGGGTCGAGCATCGGCATGATCTTCCAGGACCCGGCCACGGCGCTGAACCGCAGGCTGCCGGTCCGCCAGGTGCTCCGCGACCCGCTCGACGTCCACCGCGTCGGCACCCCCGAGGAGCGCGACGAACGGGTCCGCGAGCTGCTCGACCTCGTGGGGCTGCCCCCGGGCGCGGCGGACCTGCTGCCCGGCCAGATGTCCGGCGGGCAGCGGCAGCGGGTGGCGATCGCCCGCGCGCTGGCGCTGCGGCCCCGGCTGCTGGTCGCCGACGAGCCGACCAGCGCGCTCGACGTGTCGGTCCGCGCGCAGATCCTCAACCTGCTGGGCGACCTGAAGGAGCGGTTCGGCCTGGCCATGGTGTTCGTCTCCCACGACATCCAGACGGTGCGGCGGATGAGCGACCGGGTCGTGACGATGTACCTCGGGCGGATCGTGGAGCAGGCCCCGGCCGCCGCGGTGCCCGGCGCGGCCCGTCACCCGTACACCCGGGCGCTGTTCTCCGCCACGCCCGGCCTGCTGTCCCCGATCGACCCGATCCCGCTCGTGGGTCCGGTCCCGTCCGCGACCCGGCCGCCGAGCGGCTGTCCCTTCCGCACCCGCTGCTGGAAGGCCGACGACGTCTGCGCCGCCGAGATGCCCGCCGCGGAGCAGGACGGGGACGGCGTCTTCCGCTGCCACCACCCGGTGCGCTCCGGCGCCACGGACCGCGAACTGATCAGCCAAGCGAACGAACGTGCCTGAGCCTCGCGTAAGGCGACACGCACAGCACCTCGGCCTCCGGCCGTCGAAGGAGAATCCATGACCCACGCCGCCCCGTTGTCCGGCGTCATCCCCCCGGTGTGCACCCCTCTCACCCCGGACCGCGAGGTCGACACCGCCTCGCTGACGCGGCTGGTGGACCACCTGCTGGAGGGCGGGGTGGACGGACTGTTCGTCCTCGGCTCCACCTCGGAGGTCGCGTTCCTGCCCGACGGGCATCGCCGCACCGTGCTGGACACCGTGCTCGGCCACGTCGCGGGGCAGGTGCCGGTGCTCTCGGGCGTCATCGACATGACCGCGCCCCGGGTGGTCGACCACGTGCGCGTGGCGGTCAAGGCCGGCGCGGACGGCATCGTGGCCACCGCCCCGTTCTACGCGCGCACCCATCCGGCCGAGATCGCGATCCACTTCCGCACCATCGCGGCGCACGCGGGCATCCCGGTGTACGCCTACGACCTGCCGATCTCGGTGCACAGCAAGCTGACCGCGGACCTGCTGCTGGAACTCGCCGCCGAGGGCGTGCTCGCCGGCCTGAAGGACTCCAGCGGCGACGAGGCCGGGCTGCGCGAGGTGATCCTGCGCCGCCGCGACCGCGACCTGACGTCGTTCGCGGTGATGACCGGCTCGGAGCTGACCGTCGACTCCGCGCTGTGGATGGGCGCGGACGGCGTGGTCCCCGGCCTCGGCAACGTCGACCCGCACGGCTACGTACGGCTCTACCAGGCCGCCTCGCGCGGCGACTGGGAGGCCGCGCGGGCCGAGCAGGAGCGCCTGTTCCGGCTGTTCCCCCTCGTGCACGTCGGGGGCCCGCACATGGGCCGGAGCTCCTCGGCCCTGGGAGCGTTCAAGGCCGCGCTGTTCCTTCGCGGCGTCATCGACCACCCGACCACGGCGCTGCCCCAGATCCCGCTCGACGCGGACGACATCGCCCGCGTCAAGGACTTCCTCTCCGAAGCCGCCCTCATCTGACCGGAGGACACCGTGGCCCATCTCAGATCCCCCCGCCGTACGGCGGCCGTGGGGCTCCTCGCCGCCGCGCTGCCGCTGGCGACCGCCGGAGCCGCGTCCGCCAGGACCGCCCCGGAGTTCACCCAGCAGGTCATCTTCGCCCAGCACACCGACGGCTACTACTGCTTCCGCATCCCCGCGATCGTCCGCGCGAACGACGGCACCCTGCTCGCCTTCGCCGAAGGCCGCGTCAACGGCTGCGGCGACGCGGGCGACATCGACCTGGTGCTCAAGCGCTCCACCGACGGCGGCCGCACCTGGGGCCCCCTCCAGGTCGTGCTGCCCGGCAACGGCGACACCCGCGGCAACCCGGCCCCGGTCGTGGACCGGCGGACCGGGCGCATCGTCCTCATGACGACCTGGAACCCCGGGAACGACGACACCGTCCGGCACCCGTTCGTGCAGACCAGCGACGACGACGGCGCGACCTGGTCCGCGGCGCGCGACCTCACCGGTGCGCTGGTCAGGCCGGAGTGGAACTCCTGGTACGCCACCGGCCCCGGCCACGCGATCCAGCTCCAGCACGGGCCGCACAAGGGACGCCTCATCGTCCCGGCCAACCACGAGGGCGACGGCGGGGCGCTCAAGGGCGGCCCGCAGGGCGGCCACCTCAACTACAGCGACGACGGCGGCCTCACCTGGAAGATCGGCGCCGACGACACCCGCACGACCAACGACGTCAGCCCCGGGGAGCTCAGCGCCACCGAGCTGGCCGACGGGCGGATCTACGTCAACGCACGCGACAACACCGGCACCGACCCCGGCAACCGCAACACCGCCACCAGCAGCGACGGCGGGCTGACCTTCGACGCGCCGTTCCGCACCCTGCTCAAGGTCGACGCCCCCAAGGTGCAGGGCTCGGTGCTGCGCGCCGGGAAGAAGATCTACCTGTCCGTCCCGGACCACCCGGTCACCCGCGAGGTCATGGCGGTCCGCACCTCCTCCGACAACGGCAAGAACTTCCAGAAGCTCGGCAAGGTCATCAACTGGGGCCCCTCCGCCTACTCCGACCTCGTCGACCTGGGAAGCGACCGACTCGGCCTGCTCTACGAAGCCGGGCAGGCCGGACCGTACGAGGAGATCCGCTGGGCCCGGTTCAACATCGCCTACCTCGCCACTCCCAACGGCACTCCCCCCGGTCTGCCCAAGCCACCCGCGCCCGGTCCGACGACTCCCGATGAGTCCGGACACCACAACGACGGGTACGTCCGCGGCGCGATGACCTCCCCGAGTGAGTTCGACGGCGCCGACGACTACGTCCAGGTGCCCTGGAACGACTCCCTCGACCTCGGCGACGGCGACTTCACCTGGTCGGCCCGGATCCGTTACGGCGACACCGCCGGCACCCACTCGATCCTGTGGGCCTACCGCGTCGGCAGCGGCGCGCCGGAGATCTGGCTGCGAGCGGAGCCGGCGAGCAAGCGCATCCGCGGGTTCATCCAGACCGACCAGGGCAGCGTCACGGTCGACACGAGCCAGGCCTACAACGACGGCCAGTGGCACGACGTCGTCCTGCGCCGGGCCGGCGGGAAGCTCACCCTCAGCGTCGACGGCCAGGCCACCTCGGTGGCCGACCCCGGTGGATCGGTGACCCTCGGCAAGCAGTTCACCATCGACGGCATCGACGTCGGGCAGCGCCTCGACGGGGTGCAGCGCTTCCACGGCTCCATCGCCGACGTCCGGGTCTTCGCCGGCGCCGTCCCCGACGACCAGGTCGCCACCACCCACCGCGGCCTGCGGCTGTCGTTGCCGCTCGAGCACATCGAGGCCCAGTGAGTGAGCGCGGCGAACGAATCGACGAACACGCACCCCTGATCTCACCTCCGCAAGGGCCCGTGAACCGTATCGATGCGCTGCGGGAGCGGGTCGGCATCGCCTACGGCGGCGACTACAACCCCGAGCAGTGGCCGGAGGAGGTGCAGGAGGAGGACCTGCGGCTGATGAAGGAGGCCGGGGTCTCCCTCGTCAGTGTCGGCATCTTCTCCTGGGCCTCGGTCGAGCCACGTCCCGGGGAGTACGACTTCGGCTGGCTCGACCGCGTCATGGACCGGCTGGCCGGGGGCGGCGTCGCCGCGTGCCTGGCGACCATGACGGCCTCGCCCCCGCCCTGGCTCACCACGCGCCATCCCGAGATGCTCACCGTACGGGCGGACGGGTCGGCCATCTCGCCGGGCGGGCGGCAGCACTACTGCCCCTCCAGCCCGGTCTACCGCGAGCACGCCGTACGCCTGGCCGAGCGGGTCGCCACCCGGTACGCCGGCCATCCCGCGCTGGCGCTCTGGCACGTGAACAACGAGTACGGCAACGTCATCCCGTGTCACTGTGACGTGTCCGCGGCGGCGTTCCGGCGCTGGCTGGCGGACCGGTACGGCTCCGTCGAGGAGCTGAACGACGCGTGGTCGACGCGGTTCTGGGCGCAGGGGTACTCCTCGTTCGAGGAGGTGCTGCCGCCGCGCTCTCCCGCGCCGTTCGCCAATCCGGCGCACGCCCTGGACTACGCGCGGTTCACCTCCGACGAGCTGCTGGCCTGCTACCTCGCGGAGAAGGAGCTCCTGCGCCGCGTCACGCCGGACGTGCCGGTGACCACCAACTTCCCGCCCTCGCTGCGGCCGGTCGACCAGTGGGAGTGGGCGCCGCACCTGGAC
This sequence comes from Actinoallomurus oryzae, assembly GCF_039541955.1. Taxonomy (NCBI): domain Bacteria; kingdom Bacillati; phylum Actinomycetota; class Actinomycetes; order Streptosporangiales; family Thermomonosporaceae; genus Actinoallomurus; species Actinoallomurus oryzae. The sequence continues at coordinate 57,428 of NZ_BAABHF010000019.1, forward strand.
GTGGTCGGCTACGACGCCTACCCCGATCCGCTCGACGCCGACGCCGCGCCGAAGGTCGCCTTCTCCTACGACGTGATGCGTTCCCTGCGCGGCGGACAGCCGTGGCTGCTGATGGAGCAGGCCCCGGGCGCGGTCAACTGGCGTCCGCGCAACGCCGCCAAGCCGCGCGGGGCGATGCGCCTGTGGAGCTGGCAGGCGGTCGCGCACGGCGCGGACGCGGTGATGTTCTTCCAGTGGCGGCAGTCGCGGGGCGGCGCGGAGAAGTTTCACTCCGCGATGGTGCCGCACGGCGGGCCGTCGACCCGGCTGTTCGGCGAGGCGAGCGCGCTGGGCCGGGAGCTGGGGGCCGTCCGTGACCTGGCCGGCGCCGAGTCGCCGCGTGCGGACGTGGCGATGGTGCTGGACTGGCCGAGCTGGTGGGCGCTGGAGGGCCCGGCCCACCCGAGCACGGACGTGCGCTTCCTGGACGCCGCGTGGTCGTGCCACCGCCCGCTGTACGACGCGGGCGTGGCCTGCGACGTCGTACGCGCGGACGCCGACCTGTCGGCGTACCGCCTGGTGGTCGTGCCGAACCTCTACCTGACCTCCGATGAGGCCGCGCGCGCCCTGACCCGGTACGTCGAGGAGGGTGGCACGCTGGTCATGTCGTTCTTCTCCGGCATCGTCGACCCGTACGACCGCGTCCACCTGGGTGGCTACCCGGCTCCGTTCCGCGCGATGCTGGGCCTGACCGTGGAGGAGTTCCACCCGCTGGCCGAGGACGCGTCGGTGGGCCTGACGGACGGGTCGGGCACGGTGTGGTCGGAGGAGGTACGGCTGGAGGGCGCCGAGGCGGTCGCGCACTTCACGACGGGACCGCTCGCGGGCGAACCGGCCGTGACGCGGCACCGCTTCGGCCGCGGCGAGGCCTGGTACCTGGCCACCCGCCCCGACCCGCGGACCATGCGCGCCCTGTTCGACCGGGTCCGCGACTCGGCCGGTGTCACTCCGGTGCTGCCGGGCCTGCCCGAGGGCGTCCAGGTCCGGATCCGGGAGAAGGACGGGTCGCGCTGGTACGTGGTCCTCAACCACGGCGCCGAGGCGGCCGACGTGCCGCTGCCGGCTCCGATGCGCGACGAGCTGACCGGTGCCGCACCGGCCGGCTCGCTGCGCCTGGAGCCGCGCGGCGTCGCCGTGCTGCGCTCGAGCTGACCAGAGGAGGGCGGCCCCTGGGGCCTCCGCCCTCCTCTGGCCCGCGCCATGGGATCCCGCCCGGCCGGCTCAGGGCCGGGCGAGCCCGGTCACTCGGTCGGGCCGGTGGAGGCCTCCATCGACCGCAGCCAGGCGCGCAGCAGCCAGCCGCCGGTGACGGCGACCGCCACCCCGACGATGGGGCCGACGTGCCGCCTGGAACGGTCCCACCATGGTCCGGGATCGGCGGGCCGGCCGGCGGGGAGGACGCTGCCCGTGGCAGCGGGAACGTCCTCCCGGTCCTTCCGGCCCTCGCGATCCCGCCTGTGCTCCCCGTCCTCCGGGTCCGTACGGTCGGCCCGGGCGGGCGCGGTCACCACGGGCGTCTCCGGGCCGTCCACGTCCGGTGCGTCCCGTACCGGGCTCTCGTCCGGGACCGGGCCCTCACCCCCGGGCGGGTCGCCGGACGCATCGCCGGTGCGCGCGTCGAGCTCGGTGTTCGCCTGCAGCCGGCGTTGCCTCCATTTCAGCCAGTCTCCGTCACAGACCCGTACGAACTCGTGCACCACCCTTTCGGTCGGGAGCTGGTAGCCGGCCGCCGCCGCCGCGAGGGCGCTCTTGGACACCTCGCAGGAACGTGCCATCTTCCAGAATTGGGCCGTCCCCGCCCTGATGCTGTGGATGCTGGTCTACAGCAACCTGTACGTCCTGCTCGGCCTCGCCGCTCTGGCCGCCGTGCCGTTCCACCTGCGCGCGCGGCGCTGAGCCGGTCAGGCGGGGAGCTGGTGCCAGACCTCGTCCAGGGCCAGGCTCAGGGCGCCGGTCAGGATCGTGTCCTCGGCCAGGCCGGAGATCCCCACCTCGGGCGGGGCGAGGGTCAGGTCGGCCAGGTGCCGGGTGATGGCTGTGAGCAGGACGGGTCCGGCGCGGGCGACCCCGCCGCCGATCACGACCGCGTCGGGGGCCAGCACCAGCACGGCCGGTGCGATGGCGTGGGCGAAGGTCCGGGCGACGTCGTCCACGACCCGCTCGGCCACCGCGTCGCCGACGGCCGCCGCGGCGAAGACGGCGGCGGCGTCGACGGGGCCGTCGCGCAGGACCGATCCGGGATGCGTACGGGCGGCGCGGCGGGCCTGTTCGGCGATGGCCTCGGCGCCGATGGCGCGTTCGAGGGGGCCCCTGCCGTCATCGGTGTCGGGGACGCGGCCGGACGGCCGGATGAAGCCGATCTCGCCCGCGGACCCGGTGCCCCGGTGGAGGCGTCCGTCGATCACGACGCCGGCGCCCAGCCGCTCGCCCCACTGGACGGCCAGCAGCGTGCCGGCCTCGGCGCGTTCCCTCGCGACGGCCAGAGCGGCGAGGTTGGCGTCGTTCTCCACCCGCACCGGGCAGCGGAACCGGTCGCGGAGGTGGTCGGAGAGGTTCACCGAGGTCCAGCCCGGCACGCTGGGCGCCAGGAGGATCCGGCCGGAGCCGGGGTCGACGATCCCGGGGGTGGCGACGACCACCGCGGCGATCTCGTCCGCGGCGAGGCCGGCGTCCTCCAGGGCGCGCGCGATGACCGCGTCGACGACGGTGAGGAGGCGGCTGGCTCCGTTGTGTTCGACCGATCGGCGCACGGCGGCCAGGCGGCGGCCGGCGAGGTCGTCGATCCCCGCGGTGACGGTGTGCGGGCCGACGTCGAGGCCCAGCACGGGCGCGGCGCGGCCCCGGAGGGAGACCCGGACGGCCGGACGGCCGCCCTTCCGCGAGGCGGCGGCCGGGTGGTCGTGCTGGATCCAGCCCGCCTCGACCAGGTCCTCCACCGCCTGGCCCACGGTGGGGCGGGTCAGCCCGGTGAGTTCGACCAGCTCGGCGAGCCGTACGGGATCGGGCGCGCACGCACGCACCGCGCGCAGCACGGAAGCGGTGTTGAGGCGGCGCAGAACGGGCGTGCCGACCGCGCGCTCTTCTTCCATTGCTCCCCTCCGGAAGATCCGCCGGGACCTCTTGACCCAAGAGTCCGGCACGGACATTATGAGTCGGCCGGTTTTGCAAAGATCTTAATAAACTTCCCCTCCGGTGGAGGTGCCGCCATGGTGTTGGGCCGAAGACTGGGAAGACGATCGGGCTTCAGGCGCCGATCTCGCGCACTCATCGCCGCGATGGCCGCGGTGCTGGCCGTGCCGCTGGCCGCGGCGCCACCGGGGACGGCGACGGCGGCGACCACCCGCCCGACGGTCGCGGCGCACGACACCGGACCGGCCGCCCGGGCGCTGGAGCGGATCCTCGGAAAGAGCCGGGCCCGTCAGGTGACGCTGCGGACGATCGACAAGGGCACGGGCGCCGACCGGTTCCGGGTCTCCGCCGAGGGCGGGCACCTGGTGGTCGCCGGCACCTCCCCGGCCGTACAGCTCACCGGCTTCGGCTGGTACCTGCGCAAGGTCGCGCACGCCGACGTCGCGATCGGCGGGTCGCAACTCGACCTTCCCGCGCGGCTCCCGCTGCCGTCCGCGCCGATCGAGCAGGACGCGTCGGTCGCCAACCGCTTCGCGCTCAACGACACCAACGAGGGATACGCCGGCGCGTACCTCAGCTGGCAGGAGTGGGAACGCCGCATCGACGTGCTCGCGCTGCTCGGCATCAACCAGGTGCTGGTGTACGAGGGACAGGAGGCCGTCTACCAGCGGGCCTTCCAGCAGTTCGGGTACAGCGCCGCGGACATGCGCGCGTGGATCCCGGAGCCGGCCCACCAGTCGTGGTGGCTGCTGCAGAACATGTGCTGCACCGGCTCACCGATCTCCCAGCAGCTGATCGACCGTCGCGCCGCGCTCGCCCGGCGCATGATCGACCGGCTGCGCGAGCTGGGCATGACGCCGGTGCTGCCCGGCTACTACGGCACGGTCCCGACCGACTTCGCGCAGCGGAATCCGGGGGCCAACACCGTGCCGCAGGGCACCTGGAACGGCCTGGAGCGTCCCGACTGGCTTGACCCGACCGGGCCGGAGTTCGGCAAGGTCGCGGCGGCGTTCTACCAGGCCCAGACCCAGCTGTACGGCGCCACCACGATGTACAAGATGGACCTGCTGCACGAGGGCGGCACCGCCGGGTCGGTGCCGGTGGGCCCGGCGTCGAAGGCCGTCCAGGACGCGCTCGAGGCCGCCCACCCCGGTGCGATCTGGGTGATCCTCGGCTGGCAGAGCAACCCCCGCAAGGAGACCCTCCAGGCGGTCGACCGGTCGCGGATGTTCATCGTGGACGGCCTCAGTGAGCAGCCCACCGTCACCGACCGGGACAAGGACTTCCTCGGCACGCCGTACGCCTTCGGCACGATCTGGAACTTCGGCGGCCACCAGAACTTCGGCGCCGGCCTCACCGTGTGGAACGAGAAGTTCCACGCCTGGCAGGCCAAGCCGGGCAACGCCATGAACGGCATCGCGCTGATGCCCGAGGCCATCGACAACAACCCGGCCGCGGAGGCGTTCTTCACCGAGATGGCGTGGGAGACCGCGCCGGTCGACATGGACGCCTGGTTCGCCGAGTACGCCACCGCCCGCTACGGCGCCGCCGACCCGCACGCCCTGGCGGCCTGGAAGATCATCGAGCGCACGGCGTACTCCTGGCCGGCGGGCAAGGACACCCGGCACGTGACCGCCCTGTTCGACGACCAGCCGAGCCTCACCGACACCGGGACGGCGTTGCAGTACGACCCGGCCGAGTTCGAGAAGGCCCTGCGCGAACTGCTCCAGGTGGACCCACGGCTGCGACGCTCCGACGCGTACCGCTACGACCTGGTCGACGTCGCCCGGCAGGTGCTCGCCAACCGCAGCAGGGCGCTCCTGCCGAAGATCCTCACCGCCTACCGCGACCGCGACACCGCCGCCTTCGGACGGCTCACCGGCCAGTGGATGGCCGAGATGAAGCTGATGGACGAGGTCCTCGGCACCGACCCGAACTTCCTGCTCGGCACCTGGCAGCGGGAGGCGGCCCGCCAGGCCGCGAACGCCAAGGAGGCCGCGACGCTCGACTACGACCTGAAGTCGCTGGTGACGCTGTGGCAGACCGAGAGCCCCGGGCTCCAGGACTACGCGCGGCGGGAGTTCAACGGCCTGGTCGGCGGCTACTACGCCAAGCGCTGGAAGATGTTCTTCGATGTGCTGAAGGACTCGCTCAGGACGGGTGAGCAGCCGAAACCGATCGACTGGCGCGCGGTCGCCGAGAGCTGGGCGCACGCGGGCACCCGCTACGCCGCCCAGCCGCACGGCGACGCGTACCGGCTGGCCGCCCAGGTGGCCGGAGAGCCGTCCGGCACGCTGACCGTCGCCTCCGACCGGAAGGGGATCGCCCCGGGCGGCACGGTCAACGTCACCGCGACCTTCACGAACGACTCGGCGAGCACCGCTCGCGACGTGCGTCTGGCGTTGACCGCGCCGAGCGGCTACACCGTCCGCCCGGCGACCAGTTCGGGAAGCGACGTCGACTCCGGCGGGACCGCGACCGCGACCTGGACGGTGACCGCCCCCGCCGACGCCGCGGCCGGCACCCTGCCGGCCCTGGACGCCACGGCCTCCTGGCGTACGTCCTCGGGCGAGTCCGGACGGGCCACCGCACACGCTCTCCTCATGGTCGGCGGGAGCACGATCGCGCCGCCGTACAAGACGGCCGCCTCCGCACCGGCCGAGTTCGCGCGGACCGGTGACACGATCGGCATCGCCGCCGGCGGCAGGGACGTGTGGGGTGCCACCAACGAACTCGCGACCGTCTACGAGAGCGGTGGCCTCACCTCGGGCCACGCGGTGTCCACGAAGGTGACGAAGCTGGACGGCGCGTCCCCGTACACACGCGCCGGCCTGGTCGTCAGCGACGACCTGTCCAAGACCGGGTCCGCCGGGTACGCCGACATCGCCGTCACCCCCGAGCACGGCTGCGTCTTCTCCTACGACACCGACGGCGACGGCAGGCTCGACCACGTGACCGAGGTCGGCGGGTTCACCGCCGGCGACCTCTACGTACGGCTGCGCACGGACGGCGACCGCGTGACCGGCTCGTGCAGCTCCGATGACAAGAACTGGACCGTGATCGGGTCCGGCACGGTCGCCGGCGCGTCGGCCACGCAGGACGTCGGCATGTTCGTCAGCGCGGTCAACAGCCACACGTCACAGGAGGCGATCGCGCTGTTCGGCGGCGGCATCACGGCCGCGGCGGACACCTCCCGCGACGGGTCCGGCGACGTCCTGCAGAGCCTCCACAAGCCGGTGACGGCGCTGTCCTCGGAGTCCGGCCGTCCGCCGGAGGTCGCCAACGACGGCAATCGCGCCAACTCGCCGTACTGGGGCGGCCCGATGACGTACGGGCAGACCTGGTGGCGCGTGGACCTCGGCGCCGTGAACGACGTGTCGCGCGTGAACGTCCGCAACTACGTCGACGGCACCCGCTACTACACCTACCGGCTGGAGGGCAGTGTCGACGGCACCCACTGGTTCACCCTCGGCGGCCGGAACGGCCCCGACCCCGCCACCGACGCGGGCGACACGATGAACACCGAGGCCAAGGCCCGGTACGTCCGGGTGGTCGGCCTCGGCAACACCGCCAACGCCACCTTCCACCTCACCGAGGTCAGCGTCTACGGAACTCCGACGGCCTAGCGTGCCCGGCGGGTGCCGGCCGTGGCCGCCTCCGGCGGACCGCTCACGGCCGGTACCCGCCCTGGCACAGGTCATTTACGCTGCCGGCGATGATCTGGTGGCGGAGTGGGATGCCCACGTCACGTACCGCGCCGAAGCGGAGACTCACGCTGAGAGGCTGAAGGCGACCGCGCTGAAGCGGTTCGATGAGGAGATGGCTTCGCTGTCGGCCGACGAGGCGACCGCGCGGGTCGAAGCCGACCCGGAAAGCCGGCGTCCCGCGAGAGCCGCCCGGCAACGGCAACGGTCGCGCTATCCGGGTCCCGAAGGCTCCGCCCCGGAGTCGCGGTTGCTGGCACAGATCTTCGGAGCAGCCCTCCCTCCACCATCGCCGATGGAGAAGGCCAAGGAGCGGCGCTCGTCCGCGGCGGCCGAGAGTCTCTACTGGACTTGGCGGCGCGATAGGGCGAGCCGGCGCCGTAGCGGGTCCGGTCCGGTCCGTCGTCCAGATCGACGAAGACACCGATGGAACTCCGAGATCGACGCCATCGGCCGCGTTCGTAGGCGGCGTGGGAGGGTCCGGTCCTGGTGGCTTCACCGGGCCGGGACCGCCCGCGAAGCAATGAGCGAAGCGTTGGTCGGCTCAGTGGATCATCTGATGGCCGAACGCCTACCCGGCCGAACACGATCCCGACCGCGATCGCGAACCACATCACCACCCAGACCGACGTGTACAACGAGGGCGACGTCGACGTCTCGCTCGTCCGGCTGTTCACCGCGCGCATCGAGACCGGTGAGTTCGACGCCGAGAACACCGTGCCGTGGGTCCGCGACGCACGTCAGCGCCTGGCGCCGGGCACCTGGACCAACAGCGACGCCAACAACGCCGTCACCGAGACGGCCGACCGGCTCGCGCTGGACCAGCGCGTCGCCGACCAGAGCCTCGTACTGCTGAAGAACGAGGCCGTCGCCGGCAAGAGCCTCCTGCCGCTGAAGGTGCCCGCCTCCGGCGCCTACCGCGTCGCCGTGATCGGGGCGTACGCCAACCCGTCGTCGCTGTACCTCGGCGGCTACTCCAGCAACCAGGGCCCGGCGGGCGTGGCCAAGGAGGTCAACGCCTACCAGGGTGTGAAGGCGGCCGTGCAGAAGGCCGACCCCGACGCGACCGTCGACTACTACCCGGGTGTCACCGGCGCGAAGCTGGACACCGTCGACGCGGCGTCCGTCGCGGCGGCGAAGAACTACGACGTCGTGATCGTGGTGGCCGGCACCGACCAGAACACCGCCGACGAGGGCGCCGACCGCAGCACGCTCGCCCTGCCCGGCGCCCAGTCCTCGCTGATCAGCCAGGTCGCGGCGCAGAACCCGCACACGATCACGTACCTGGAGACCATGGGCCAGGTCGACACCGGTGACTTCCAGTCCCAGGTGCCGGCTCTGCTGTGGAGCTCCTACAACGGGCAGCGTCGGGGCTCGGCACTCGCCGACGTCCTGCTCGGCACGGCGAACCCGGGCAGCCGCCTGCCGTTCACCTGGTACCGCAGTCTCGACCAGCTCCCGGCGATCGACGACTACACCATCCGCCCGACGGCGACCTCCGCCGGCCGTACGTACATGTACTTCAAAGGCGACGTCACCTACCCGTTCGGATACGGGCTGAGCTACAGCGACTTCACGTACTCGAACCTGCGGGTCGCGCACGGCACGGCCGACGCGAACGACACGCTCCGGGTCACGGCCGACGTCACCAACCGCGGTTCGCGGGCCGGTGACGCGGTGCCGCAGCTCTACGTGGCGACGCCGTTCGAGCCGGCGTCGGCGCAGCGTCCGGTCAAGCGCCTGGAGGCCTTCCAGAAGGTCACGGTGGCGCCGCACCAGACCAAGCGCGTGTCGTTCACGGTGCCGGTGTCCCAGTTCGCCTTCTACGACGAGGCGGCCAAGCGGTACAAGGTCGACCTCGGGAAGTACGAGCTGCAACTCGCGACCTCCAGCTCCGACGTCGCCGCGCGGACGTCCGTCAAGGTGGGCGGCACGCTGCTGCCGACCCCGTCGGTCGTCACCGCCAAGCCGGCGCAGGCCGGCGACGCCGCGCAGGGCATCGTCCAGCGCGGCATGTTCGACCGCGGCACGACGATCGACCCGAAGCTGACCGTGTCGATGGCGGACGAGAGCGTCTACGGCTACGTCACCAAGGACGCGAGCGTCCCGCTGCCGAAGGGCCTGAGGACGACGTTCCGCAGCGACCGCCCGCAGGTGGTGCGGGTGGACGCCCACGGCACGATCCGTACGGTCGGGGCCGGAGTCGCCACGGTCACCGCCACGGTCCACTACAACGGGAAGACGGCCTCGACGAGCTTCGTCGTCCACGTCTCCTGACCGAACGAATCGGGGACGGATCCCTTCGGGGGTCCGTCCCCTTTTCATCCACTCTCAGTCGGCCGCGTACCGCGCGAGGTTCCGCCCCGGCGGCCGGCCCAGCCGGCCGCTTGGCGGTGACGGCCTCCACCGGCCGCTTCCAGGACGCGGTGGGGCCACCGCGACGCCGGTCCCTAGAGGCTCTGGACGAGGCCGCCGTCGCAGCGCACCGCGGTGCCCGTGATGTAGGACGCGGACGCGCCGCACAGGAACGCCGCGGCGGCGCCGAACTCGGCCGGTGTGCCGTACCGCCCGACCGGGATGGCGGCCTGAGCCGCGGTGGCGACCTCTTCCACCGTACGGCCCTGGCGTGTGGCCACGGCCTGGTCGAGCGCGGCGACCCGGTCGGTGGCGATACGGCCGGGGAGCAGCATGTTGACGGTGACGCCGTCGGCCGCCACCTCGCCGGCCAGAGTCTTCAGATACCCGGCGAGCGCCGCCCGGCCCATGTTGGACAGGGCGAGGCCGGCCAGCGGTGCCGCCACGCCGCTGGAGCCGATGGCCAGGATCCGGCCCCAGCCGCGCTCCCGCATACCGGGCAGGGCGGCCTCGACGAGCCGCTGCTGGTTGCGGAACAACGAGTCGAACGCGGAGGCGAAGTCGTCCTCGCCGAGGTCGGCCGCGCGGCCGGGCTTGGGGCCCGGCCCGTTCAGCACGAGGATGTCGACCGGTCCGTCGATGAGTGTGCGGACGACCTGCGGATCGGAGAGGTCGGCGGCCACACCGGTCGCACCGGGCAGTGTCGCCGCGATGTCGCGGGCCAGGTCACCGCGACGGCCGGACACGACCACGCGGGCACCTTCCGCGGCCAGCGCCTCGGCCACCGCCCGGCCCAGCCCTCCGGTGGAGGCGCAGACGACCGCTGTTCGGTTCTCGATCCCCAGATCCATCAAAACCACCGTTCTGTTGATATGTACGCGCGACGAGCAGGTCCACCGGGCCCAGGAACCGCCTACAGCCCGAGGAAGGCCGCGCGCAGCCCGTCATCGGCGAGCAGGTCAGCCGATTCTCCCGACATAGTGATTTTTCCTGACTCCAGAACGTAACCGCGCTTGGCCCGCTTGAGCGCCTGCACGACGTTCTGTTCGACGAGGAGGATCGTCATCCCCCGTTCGGCGACGGTGCCGGCGAGTTCCATCGTCTGGCTGACGAGCAGCGGCGACAGACCCTCGGTGGGCTCGTCGAGCATGAGCAGTCGCGGCTTGGCCATCAGGCCGCGCGCCATCGCCAGCATCGACTGTTCGCCGCCGGAGAGGGTTCCCGCCTGCTGTCTGCGCCGGTCGGCCAGCACCGGGAACAGGTCGAAGACCTCGGCGCGGGTGCCGGCGGCGTGGCGCGCCGCGCGCTTGGTGTACGCGCCGAGGTCGATGTTCTCCTCGACCGTCATGTGCCCGAACAGCTGCCGTCCCTGCGGGACCAGGACCAGCCCGCGTTCGACCCGCGCGTGGCTGGGCAACCGGGTGATGTCCTCTCCGTCGAACAGGATCGAGCCGGCCGACGGCGGCAGCACTCCGGCGAGCGTGTTCAGGGTCGTGGTCTTCCCCGCGGCGTTGGCGCCGATGAGAGACACCACCTCACCCGCGTCGACGGTGAGGTCGATACTGTGCAGGACCTCCAGTTGCCCGTAGCCGGCACGCAGGTCAGAGACCGTGAGCATCGCGGTATTCCGTTCCTAGGTACGCCTCGATCACGACAGGGTTCTCGACGACTTCTTCCGGCGTGCCCACCGCCAGTTCCTCTCCGTGGTTCAGCACGACGACCCGGTCGGACAGGTTCATGACGACCTGCATCAGATGTTCGATCACGATGAGGCTGATCCCACGCCGCCTGATGGCTTGGACCAGTTCCACGGCGAGCGGGAGCTCCCTCGGGGTGAGTCCGGCGAAGACCTCGTCGAGGAGCAGCACCCTCGGCCGGGTGGCGAGCGCCCTGGCCACCTCCAGCCGCTTGAGATCTATGAGCGACAGCTCGCGGGCCGGCCGGTGCGCCTGCGCGGCCAGGCCCACGAACTCCAGGGTCTCGGCCGCGATCGACCGGGCCTGGCCCTCCGCCGCACCACCGCCGGTCGCGCCGACCAGGACGTTGTCGGTGACCGACAGGCTACGGAACGGCCGTACGACCTGGAACGTGCGCGTCATCCCGGCGGCGCACACCCGGTGCGCGCGCCAGCCGGTGACCTCACGGCCCGCCAGGTGGATCTCCCCGCGGGTCGGCCGCAGCGTACCGGAGAGCATGTTGAAGACGGTCGTTTTCCCGGCCCCGTTCGGCCCGATGAGCCCGACGATCTCGCCCTCGTCGAGCGACAGGTCGACGCCGTTGACCGCCTTCACGCCGCCGAACTGCTTGGTGAGCCCACGCACGTCCAGTAGAGGTGATGTCATGCGCGCCGCCTCCTCAGCCGGACGAGCAGTTGACTCGCGCCACCGAGGATTCCCTGGGGCAGGAAGAGCACCAGCACCACGAGCAACGCGCCGTACAGCAGCAGATGCACGCCTCCCGGGAAGGCACCGGCCAGCCACGAATCGGCCGGGATCAAGATGATCGCTCCGATCAGCGGACCGTAGCTGCGCCCGAGACCACCGAGGATGGCCAGCAGCACGACCTTCAGCGACACGTCCAGCGCGAACGCGCTCGTCGGGTCGACGAACGCGACGTAGGTGACGTAGAAGCACCCTGCGAGGGACGACAGCGCGATGCTGGTCGCCGTGGCGATCAGCCGGGTACGAGTGGCCGGGACACCCGCGGCCTCGGCGGCCACGTCGTCGTCGGCGACCGCACGCATCCGCCGCCCGATGGCGCGCCGGTCGATGAACACCGACACGAGGACGGAGACGAGCGCGATCACCCCGATGACGAGCAGGTAGGGCACCCGGCTGACGAAGACGAACTGGCCACCCGACGGGTTGACCGGCCAGGTCTCTCCCTGCGAGCCCCCGGTGAGCCCCTTGGCGTACACGGCCAGCGTCGTCGCGATCAGCGGCAGGGCGAAGGTCGCGAGGGAGAAGAACGGCCCTCGCAGACGGAAACCGGGGAACAGCAGCAGGGTGCCGATGACCGTCATGGCGACGACGATGAGCGGCGTCGCCGCCCACCACGACCAGCCGTGGTTCACCGCGTAGGTCACCGCGTACATGCTGACGCCGATGAACAGGGCATGCCCCAGAGAGAGCATCCCGGTGTAGCCGCCGAGCACGTTCCACGCGCTCGCGGCCGTGATCCAGAACAGGGTCTCGATCACGATCCCCGCGAGGTAGGCGTTGGGCCCGACGGCCAGCGCCAGGACCGCCAGCAGGACGAGGCCGGCGACGAGCGGCGTGCCGAGCCGGACCGGCAGCCGATCCCGCCAGCCCACACCGGGCACGGTGACCGGTGTCGTACGCGGTGGCTCGTCCACGGTGGTGGGGACGGAGTTCGAGGTCATTTGAAGCCCACCTCTTCCGCGCCGCGGCGGCCGAACAGGCCGGCCGGGCGCAGCAGTAGAACGACGATGAACACCGCGAGGGAGAACGAGTCCTTCAGACCGCCCGGCAGGTAGAAGCCGGACAGCGACTCCACGATGCCGATGATCATGCCGCCCACGATGGCGCCGCCGAGGCTGCCCAGACCGCCCAGCACCACGACGACGAACCCGGTGAACACCAGCCCGCCGCCCACCGTGGGCGAGATGAAGTAGTTCGGCGCGATCAGCACACCGGCGACCGCGGCCAGGCAGATGCCGATGGCGAAGGCGATGGCGAACAGCCGTTCCACGTTCACCCCGACCAGTTGGATCGCGTACCGGTTCTCCTGCACGGCCCGCAGCGCCCGGCCGGTACGGGTGTGCCGCAGCGCGATGATCAGCCCGACGCCGATCGCCATGGACGCGGCGAACGCGACGAGTTGCCCCACGCCCACGTCGATCCCGCCGAGGTGCAGCGATCTCTTGGCGAACGAGGACGACGCGGACCGGTAGTCCCCGCCGAACGCGAGCAGCATGGCGTTCTGCAACGCCAGCGACAGGCCGAAGGTGACGAGCATCTGCATGGCGGGCGGTGCCGAGCCCATCCGGCGGAACAGGGTGCGCTCGAGGATCCACCCGCCGAGCAGCGCCGCCGGGACGACCAGGACCATGGACAGGTACGGATTGCCGCCGAGCGAGATGTAGAACCAGTACGCGGCGTACATGCCGAGAGTGATGAACTCGCCCTGGGCGAAGTTGATCAGTCGCATCACGCCGAAGATCAGCGTGAGGCCCATGGCGATCAACGCGTAGAGGCCGCCCAGCAGCACTCCGGACACCACAAGTTGCAGTAGCGTCACGAGATCTCCTTGTCGGCTCTCAGGTCATCCCTTGGACAGCGGCGAGAGCGGGATCTTGACCGGCTTGGCCGACGCGTACTTCTGCGGGTAGACCACGACCGGGCTGTCGCCCTGCCACTGCATGCCCACCACGAACGCCCGCTCGTTGAGTCCCTTGGCGTTGAACTTCACGCCGTAGCCGAGAATCGTCGAGCCCGGCGCGAGGTCGACCGACTTCGCCGCCGCCGACAGGTCCTTGGGACTGTCGGACTTGGCCTTGGCCAGCACGTCCTGGAGCAGCACCCAGGTCGCGTCGAAGGCGATGGTGGGCAGGAACGTCGGGGCCGCGCCGCCGTGCGACTGCTTCCACTTGTCCACGAAGGTGGCGCGCAGCTTCTGAACGTCGGGGTTCAGGGCGGAGTCCGGGACGCTTGCGCTGCCCTCGGTGTCGAACAGTCCCTCGGTACCCGACCCCAGTGCGCTCTTGAAGGCGGGCAGCCCGTAGATGCCGCCGGTGCCCATGAACGCGGCGAGCTTGACGTTCTGCTGGTTCAGCGCCTTGAGGAGCAGCACGGCGTCGTTCTGGTAGGACGCCGCGATCACGGCCTCGGGAGCCGCCTGCTTGATCCGCAGTGCGAGCGATGACTGGTCGTTCGTGTCGGTGGGGTAGGAGTAGTTGCCGAGGACGGTCAGGCCGTCCTTCCTCGCCTGGTCCTCCGCGCCCTTGGCCACGAGCGCGCCGTAGGACGAGTCGTTGTGGACGACCACGACCTTGGCCGGATGGCCGAGCACCGGGTTGATCATGTTCTTGACCATGTCGGCGCCGTTGGCCCCGTTGGAGGAGGCGGCGTAGGGGAACTGGAAGAAGTTCTTCAGGCCGCGGCTGGTCAGCTGGTCGCTGATCGCGTCGGTCTCCCAGTAGAACGCGCCGTTGCGCACCGCCGCGGCCGAGGCGGCCAGTGCCAGGTCACTGGCATAGGTGCCCTCAACGATCTTGACGTGTTCCTTGACGGTGAGCCGCGTCGCCTCGCTCACGGCCGTGGCGGCCGATGACGGGTCGCCGTTGACGAGCTGGACCTTGCGACCCTTGACGCCGCCCTGGCCGTTGATCATGTCGACGGCGATCTGGGCGCCGTCGAGGCTGGCCTTCCCCAGTGTCGCCAGAGTGCCCGTGGTGGGGAACAGGGCGCCGATCCTGATCGGCCCGGACGAGTCGCTGCCGCCGGAGCCACAGGCGGCGACGGCCAGTGACATCACTCCCGCCATGGAGGCGGCCGCCATCCGGCGTCCGGTGACCATTCGTTTCATCTCTTCTCCTCAGGAGCAGGGGGTCAGAAAGCGTGGCGGCGCATGCCGCCGTCGACGGGGATGACGGCACCGGTGAGGTAGCCGGCGGCCGGGTCGGCCAGGAAGGCCGTCAGTGCGGCGACGTCGCTCGGCTCGCCGAAGTGGCCGACCGGGATGTGGTCGGCGGCGAACCGGGCTCGTTCCCCCGGGTCGGGGTACAGGCGGGTGACCATCTGTTCGCTGGTCACCCGGCCGGGGATGATCGTGTTCACGGTCACGCCGTCGGCGGCCACCGCGTTGGAGAACGCCTTCGCCCATACGGCGAGCGCCGCCTTGGCCGCCGTCGAGGCGTTCGGCGTGGCCGTCGGCTCCAGAGTGCCGCCCAGCATGATCACCCGGCCGTAGCGGCGGCGGCGCATCTCCGGGGAGAGCGCCTCGGTGATCCGGCGTGGTGTGTGGAACTGGATCGCGAACGTCTCGTCCCACACGGACTCGCCGGTGCCGACGGGTGCCGGCACCGAGCTGCCGGCGTTGTTGATGAGAATGTCGGCACCGCGCCCATCCGCCACGGAGATCACCCGGTCGACGTCGGAGGACACGGCGAGGTCGGCGACGATCGTCGCGTGTTTCCGGCCGTCGCCGGTGGGCAGGCCGGACACCAGCGTGTCGAGCAGTTCGCCGCGGCGAGCGACCGCGAGCACCGACGCACCCGCGGCGGCCAGGCCCGCTGCGATGCCGCGGCCGATGCCCGCACTCGCGCCGGTGACCAGCGCGACCCTGCCGGTGAGGCCCTTACTCATGCGATGGCCTCGGGTTCACCGGCCGGTGGCGGGAAGTGCTCGCGCCAGTACCGGGCGATGTCGAGCCGGGTGGTCACCCACACGTCGTCCCGGCTCGTGGCGTGTTCGAGGAACTCGGCCAGCGCCGAGGCCCGGGCGGCCTGGCCGGAGAGTCGCGGATGCAGGCCGACGGACATCAGCCGCGGCGCCCCGTCGTCCTCCTCGGCGAGATAGTCCAGGGCGCGACGGCAGTAGTCGACGAAGTCACTCGGCCCGCCGAGGTGGCCGTAGTGGTAGAAGCTGTCGTTGTAGGTCATGGAGTACGGCACGACGAGCTGCCAGCCGTCCTCGACCGGCGCGTAGTACGGGATGTCGTCGTTGTAGGCGTCGGCGTCGTAGAGGAACCCGCCCTCCTCCATGAGGAGTCGCCGGGTGTGGATGCTCGGCATCCAGCGCGAGTACCAGCCGAGCGGCCGCTGCCCGCACGTGGCCGTGATGGACTCCACCGCGGCGGCGATCGCCTGCGCCTCCTCCTCCCGGCTCATCGTCCACGCCTCGGACCAGCGGTATCCGTGTGCGCAGACCTCGTGGCCGGACTCGACCAGCCAGGCGGCCGCGTCGGGGTTGCGTTCCAGCGCCATCGCCGCGGCGAACGCGGTGGTCCGCACGCCGAGGCGGTCGAACAGCCGCAGCAACCGGAAGATCCCGGCTCGGCTGCCGTACTCATAGACCGACTCGGTACCCAGGTCGCGGTAGTCGGGGTCGACGGCGCGCGGGACCTCACCAAGGCCTTCGCCCCGGCCGTCGCCGTCGGCCATCGACCGCTCCGACCCCTCCTCCACGTTGACCACGACGTTGAGCGCGACCCGTGCCCCGCCCGGCCAGGTGCCCTGCGGAGGCCGGCGACCGTACCCGACGAGGTCACGACGCGGGCCCATCCCGGCGGTCATGTCGTCGGCCCTTCGCGCAGCGCCGCGATCACCTCGTCGCACCACATGACGTCTCCGTACTGGCGGTCCAGGTCGAAGAGCGCCACCCGGTGGGAGACGCCGACGCGGTCGAAGACGCAGTCGGCCGGGACGACGACGCGGAAGTTCAGCGAGACGGCGTCGACCGCGGTGGCCCGCACGCAGTTGCTGGTCGAGCCGCCGACCACGATGACCGTGTCGACGCCCCGGTCGATGAGCAGACCGAGCAGCGGGGTGCCGACGAACCCGGACGGCTTCTTCTTGACCATGACGATGTCGCCGTCCTTCGGGGCCACGACGTCGGCGATGGCGGCGCCGAAGCTGTCCTCCAGGCACCAGCCCTCGGACTCCACCAGGTCCCGCTTGCGCCGGTAGGCGCCCATGTCGGAACCATCGCGGGCCAGCTCGAACCGCGTGTAGAACACGGGCGCGCCGGCCTCGCGTGCCGCGTCGAGGAGCCGGGCGATCTGGCGTGCCCCCGCCCGGCCGGCCTCGCCGCAGGAGGACACGTACTCATAGGGCTCGTCGCCGATCGGCCCCAGCATGTAGTTCTGTGCGTCGATCACGACGACCGCCGGGCGCTTCCCGAACCCCGAGCGGCGGGCGAACCTTCCGTGGGCCAGCCGGGCGCGCTCGTCCTCGCCGAGCAGGTCGTTCCACAGCGACGAGGGAGGCGGCAGGCTGCCCTGCGCGCCGGGGCGTGCCGTGGGTGCCGGGGCACTCACCATGTCGTTCACTCCTGCTCTGTGTTCAGGCGGGCCAGCACCGCGTCGCGGTCGGCGTCGACCTCGGCGGGACCGGTCCGGCGGATGCGGCCAGGGGTCCGCGAGAGCTTGGGGATCACGTTCTGCATCCGGATCCGGCCGAGGTCGGCGTCGGGTACGGACACGACGGTCTCGCGGGCGAGGTATTGCGGGTCGCGGACGATCTGGTCGGTCTCGTACACCGGCGCGATGGGAGCCTGTGCTCGCTCGAACGCCTCCAGGACGTCGGCAAGGCGCTGTTCGGCGATCCAGTCGGCCACGATGCCGTCGACCAACTCGGAGTTGGCCGAGCGGGCGGCGGGCTGGGAGAAGCGCTCGTCGTCCGCCAGTTCGGGCCGGCCGATGGCGGTGAAGATTCGGTTGGCGATCTGCTGGGTGCCCGCCGAGAGCGTCACCCAACGGTCGTCGGCGGTCCGGTAGGCGTTGCGCGGCGCGGTCCGCGGGGACCGGTTGCCCCGGCGTTTCTGCAGGATACCGAGCTGGTCGTACTCGATGACCTGCGGGCCGAGGATACCGAACAGGGGTTCGTACAGGCTCAGGTCCACCACCTGGCCACGGCCGTCGGGTCGGCTGTCCCGCCACCGCAACGCCGTGAGCGCGGCGTACGCACCGGTCAGTGCCGCCACGCCGTCGGCCAGGCCGAAGGGCGGCAGCGTAGGCGGACCGTCGGCCGCTCCGGTGATCGCGGCGAACCCGCTGAACGCCTCGGCGAGGGTGCCGAAGCCGGGACGGTCGGCGTACGGGCCGGTCTGGCCGAACCCGGTGACCTTCACCATGACGAGCCCCGGGTTGTCGGCCGCGAGCTCGTCGTAGCTCATTCCCCACGAGTCCAGCCGGCCGGGCCGGAAGTTCTCGATGACGACGTCGGCCCAGCGGCAGAGGTCCCGGGCGATCTCGCGATCGTCGGGCTTGTGGAGGTCGAGCGCGATCAGGTCCTTGTTGCGGGAGATCACCTTCCACCACAGCGGTACGCCGTCCCGAGCCTTGCCCCAGCGGCGGGCGTCGTCGCCGCGGGGGTGCTCGACCTTGACGACGTCGGCGCCGAAGTCGCCGAGGATGGTGGCGATCAGCGGACCGGCGTAGAGCGAGGCCATGTCGACGACCCGCAGCCCGGTCAACGCGGCCGGGGCGCCCTCGGGTTCCGCGGCGCTCACGCTCCGGCCTCGGCGATGATGTCGCGGGCGCGATAGAGGATCGGGTAGTCGACGAGCTCGCCGTCCACGCCCACGGCGCCCTTGCCGTGCGCTTCCGCCTCGTCGAACGCCGCCACCAGCCGGCGGGCGCGTTCGACCTGCCGGGTGCTCGGCCGGTAGACCTCATCGATCACCGGGAGCTGGGACGGGTGGATCGCGTGCTTGCCGAGGAAGCCCAGGCGGCGGGACTCCGTCGCCTCGCGGCGCAGCGCGTCGAGGTCGTCGTACCTGGGGTACACCGAGTCGTGCGGCGGCTCCAGGCCGGCCATCCGCGAGGCGAGGACCAGCTGGCTCTTGGCGAACAGCAGCGTCTCGCCGGTCACACCGTCCTCGTGCGGCCAGTCGACGCCGACGTCCAGGGAGAAGTCACCCGCACCGAAGCAGAGCCGCTTCAGCCGGGGCGCCGCAGCGGCGATCTCGAACACCTGCCGTACGCCCTTGACGGTCTCGACCGTCGCCATCATCTCGATTTCGCCGACGGGCAGGCCGGCGCGGCGTTCGAAGGCCTCGATCAGCCGGTCGACCACCTGGATGTCGGCGGCGCTGGTCGCCTTGGGCAGGTTCACCCCGGTCAGGCCCGGACGAACGACCGCCTCAAGGTCGTCCACCAGGTAGGGGCTGTCCACGGGGTTCACCCGGACGTGCAGGCGCGCGCCGACGCCGAACTCGTCGATGGCCCCGGCGACGAGCGTCCGGCTCCCGGCCTTCTCTCCCGGCGGCACGGCGTCCTCGAGGTCGAGGATGAACGCGCGAGCGGGCAGTTGCGGGATCTTGGCGAACTTCGCCTTCTCGGTCCCCGGGATGAACAGCATGGTGATCGGCAAAGGTGCCGTCTTCACGTGGATGACTCCTCGTGCGGGTCAGAGCTGGTTGGGTGGGTTGGCGGCGGTCCAGCCGTCGTAGCGACCGGTGTCGCCGCCGAGCAGGACGGTCAGGTCGCGGGCCGCACGCAGCAGCATCGGCAGCATCGCCTGCCGCGCCGCGGCGTCGAACCGCGAGCTCGGGCCGGCCAGCGTTAATGAGCCGTAGACGCCACCGCGGTCGAACAGCGGAGCGGCGATCGCACCGACGCCCGGCGTGCGGTCGCCGTCCGTGGACAGATATCCGGTCCTGCGGATCTGCCCCAGGTGGTCGTGCACCGTCTGGTGCCGAGCTTCTTCGAGCCCGGCGAACGCCGCGGCCGTCGTCTCGGTGTCCGCGAACGCCAGGATGGCCTTCCCGGAGGGGCCCGCGGACAGCGGCATCGAGCTCCCGATGGGCAGACTCCGGCGGAGCGAGTGCTGACTCTCCAGGCCGGCGACGCAGACCCGCAATGTGCCGAAGCGACGCTGCAGGCTCACCGTTTCACCGGACGCCTCGCGCAGCTCGTGCAGCAGCGGGAAGAAGTGCAGCCGCACCTGGTCGGGCAGGCTCGCCGACATGCTGATCCCCACCAGGGTCGGTCCGACCGAGTACTTCTTCGTCTCGGTGTCACGGACGAGCCATCCCCTCGCGACCAGCAGTCCGAGCAGGCGCGAACACGTCGTCTTGTCCAAGCCGGTTCTCCCGGCGATTTCCAGGAGTCCCATGGGTCCCGACGCACGGGCCACGTGCTCCAACAGGATGAGGGTGCGATCTGCGGCTTGGCTCACTGTCTACGCCCTACTCTCATAGAGTGAGAATGCTTCTCGTAGATTGAGAGGGAGCCTAAGTTGCGAGGCCTGTCCGGTCAATACCTGGTTTGTCCGAGATGGCGGTCGCGTGCCGCCGGCGCGGCGAACAGCGCCCGGACCGCGGCTCGGTGACGATGCTTCGCCCGCGCTGGATGGGCCTGCGCTTCAGACCGCTCGAGCAGGTGGCGTGAGGGCCTCGAATTCGTCCGAGCCGCCGGTGCATTCGACGGAGTACCGGGCTTCGGCCTCCTCGTCCGTCGCCGGCCAGTGCTCCTCGCTGTCGAGCGTGGAGACGGTCCGGTCGCGGCCGGCGCGGTGCGGTGCACGCAAGGCAGGCGCCCTTCGGCCGCCTCGCCGAACCGGGCCCTTGACCGAAAGTGGCCGGGGGGAACCCGGCGTCGCGGCAGGAGTGCGCTGTGCTCCTGATCTGTGATCAGCGCCAGTGGCCGATCACCGTCCCCGCCGTGGCGGTGATGGCCGCGCGGCGGGAGCAGACGACCATTCCCTTAATGATCTTGGGACGGTAGCGTCGCCTGTGCCGATTCGGCGCCTCCTGGGACACGCTGCCCGGCCGGGTGGCGGCGTCCCCTGTGGAGACCCCCATCGAAGATGAGGAAAGACGCACCGTTGAAACGACTTTCCAGGTCAGTGGTGGCCGTGGCGGCCACCGTGTTCGCCTGCACCTTCTCGGCTCAGTCCGCCTTCGCGGATGGTTCTGACCCTGCCAGCGTGGTTCCGGTATCGGGTACCAGTGCGCTGCCGGCGGGCTGCGGGATGCCCGAGGGCGACGGTTATGTCCTGAACCCGAACACCGAGGTTCAACCCATGGTGGCCCGGGACCCGAAGCGACCGGGGCATCTCGTGGCGGTGTACCAGCAGGACCGGTGGAACCGGTACGGCAGCAACGGAGCCGTCACCGCCGTGTCCGACGACTACGGCGCGACGTGGCACCCGTCGGCGGACCAGCCCGCGTTCTCCCGGTGCAACGGCGGTACCGCCGCAGGCGGCGGGGACTACGACGTCACCACCGACCACTGGGTCACGGTCACGCCGTCCGGTGCGGCGGTGGCCGCGTCGTTCTCGCTGTCGCGCACCGGCGAGGTGACGGCGATGCTGGTTTCGCGGTCCGGTGACGGCGGCGAGCACTGGGACGCCCCGGTGACCCTGCAGCGGGACGACGACCCGGAGTTCTTCAACGACCGCCCGTCGATCACCGCCGACCCGTACCACCCGGGCGTGGTCTACGCGGTCTGGGACCGGGTCGACACGCAGGCGAACGGGGACTGGGTCCAGCCGGTCTACCTGGCGAAGTCGACCGACGACGGGCGCACCTGGACCACGAAGAAGGTGTACGACTTCCCCACCGACAGCGGCGTCATCGGCACCGTCCTGGAACCGCTGGCCGACGGGACGCTGCTGATCGGCATGCACCAGGAGACCAACACCACCGCCGCCACCCAGGTCATCCGCTCGACCGACGGCGGCGCCACGTGGTCGGCGCCGACGCTGAACGTGGCGGCCCCGTTCACCGTGGGCACCAAGATCCCGGACCCCGACGACTCGGGTGACGCGGTGCGCAACGCCACGCTGCCCCTGCTGGCGGCCCGGCCGAACAGCAAGGTGGTGAACGCGGTCTGGCAGAGCCAGAGTGCCGACGGCACCTTCCACGTCGCGTACGCGCGGTCCACGGATGACGGGAAGACCTGGTCCGGCCCGGTCCGCGTGGACAAGACGCCCACGGGTTCGGCCGCGGTACCGGCGATCGCCGTGTCCCCCGGTGGCACGGTGGCGATCACGTACTACGACTTCCGCAACAACACCTCCGCCGCCACCCTGCCCACCGACTTCTGGGCTGTCACCTGCGGAAATGACTGCACGAAGCCCGCATCGTGGCGCGAGCGGCACATCGAGGGCCCGTTCGACGCGCGGACGGTGCCGTTGACGAGCTCCGGTCGGATGATCGGTGACTACACCGGCCTGGTCTCGACCGGCTCGGCCTTCGTGGCCGTGTACGGCGTGGCCACCGGCAACACCGCCGACCCGGTCGACATCCACAGCGCGACCTTCTACAACTGACCAGGACGACGCGGACTCGCCGGCGCGCCGGAAGCGCCGGCGAGTCACCAGAGGCGTCGAGCGCCCGGTGCCGTCCCTCGCCTAATGAGGTTTCCAGGGGACGACCTTGTCGATCGGGCCGCCGATCCCTCTGTCCGGCAGCCCGGGAGGGCAACGAAGGTTCGAAATCTCGACGCGAGGAGATGTCGAGGAGAGACGGGATGTCAATCGGGCGCACATGCGCACCGTCTTCTCGGTGTATCCCCCGCCGAACCCGTTATCCCCTCCCCCACGTTCGGTCGTCGTGACGTCGTAGGTCTGAACGCTCTCGGAGAAGTGGCTCTGGAGCAGGGTCATCCGAGCCACGAACATCCGTTGTGTCAGGTTCTTTCTCGCGAGCTCGTAGTTGGCGTGAGCATCGGCTGACGATGTTGACCAGTAGCCCACGAACCTCGCGGCCCGTTCGATGTCGCCGCGGGCCAGCTTCGTCGCGCCGGCTATGGCCTCGTCATCGGCGGATGGCGAGGAGCACCCGCACAGCGCGGCGGTGGCGAGCAGCCACGCGAGCCCGCCCGCCACCGCCCCGAGGTGTTTCATTCCGACTACATGCCCATCGTCCGCAGCGTCGCACTGAACACTCTGGAGTAGGTCGTCGCTCCAGCGATCTTCGGGTGGAATGATTGGGCGGAGACGGCCGGAAGTCCGGGAATTCCAAGGACGGGATCGCCCGTATCACCCGGCGTCTGGTCAGTCACGATCCCGTGGATCGTCTCCGGATCACCGCAGATGGCCTGTCCGGCGAAGGAGCTCCGCGGGTCGGCGAAAGTGACCGGTGCGCCGTCCGCGGTGGCATCGGCGGCGGCTCCGCTCATCTGCTCATCCAGCAGGTCGGCCATTTGGTTCATCCAGGGAGCCTCTGCCGTACCGATTCCGACGATGCACTGGCCGTTGCCGTCCAGCAGGCGGGGGTACCCCATGAACAGGATCTCCGCGTTGGGTGCCTGGCGATGGATTTCCAGCAGAACCGTCTTCATCGCGTCGCGCACGGGACCTTTGATGCGTGTCGGCTCAGCCGAGCTGAGTGGCTCCGTGTCGCCCGAGAGAGTCGAGTCCTGGCAAACCTCCGGCCCCGCCCTGTAAATGCACTGCTTGACGATATCGGTGAAGCGTGCGTTGTTTCCGCCGATCGAGATCGTCACCAGCGTGGTGTTGACGTCCAGATATCCCTGGGACAGCTGAGGGAGCTCACCGTACTCATCCGATCCTCCGGAGATGCCTGCGACATCGCCGGAGAGAACGTTGCCGGTCTTCGCACCAGAGCAGGCGATGAGGTGGTAATCGAGTGCCGGGTCCCAGTGATCGGATCGATAACCCACGCTGTCGCCGTCGTCGGCGAGGGTCCCCTGCCGGGACCATGCGTTGGGCGAACGATGACAGGCGTCCCGCCAGGGCGCCTTGTCAGGGCCGTCGACATCGGTCTCCTTGTAGTAGTCGCTGGGGTTGCTCTGCGCGGACGCTCCCTCGCCGGAGGAGTAGGAGTCACCCAGCGACACCACGATGTTCTTCGGCTTGGCCGACAGCGGCTGGATGGCGATGGAGTCCCACGCGAGGTCTTCGATACCGCTGCCGTCCTCGGTCTCGTTCTCCAGCGTGACCTTGGGCGTGCCGGCGAACTTGAAGACTCCCAGGGACACCCACTTGTTGGCCTGGGTTCGTTGCTCGACCACGCGGTGTGAGTGGAGAACGTCGTTGAGCACGTAGTCGGCCTGACGGGTGTGGGCGCCGTAGTCCGGAGTGTGGATCATTACCCGGGCCCAGCCGTTGACCGCCTGGTTGAGGGTCCAGCTTCCCTTCACCGCGAATATGCTCCCGGACGGGCGGGTGTGAACGAGCCAGAAGTGCCCACCGCTACCACCGCCGAGCTGGTGCAGATCGATCTTGGAAGAGTACGTCGCGGGGTTGGTGTTGTTCGGGTCGAAGTCGAACGTGAACGTACCGGAGCTCGCGACCGACGTACCGCATCTCGGGATGTAGGTGCCGCCGGCCACGTCATCGATCACCAGCGCTCCCGAGGGCAGGCCCGCATGCTGGTCACATTGCGGCGGGTAGTGGGTGCCGTCGGGCTGTTCCGGATAGCCCGGATCGAAACGGATCAGTTCGTGGCCGCACGTATCGTCGCAGTCGCTCTTCCAGGTCGATGATTGATGGTAATAACAGTGCAGGTCGTACAGACCGTTGTACGTGTGCGCGCAGGGGCCGGCCGGCTCACCTGACATTTCGGGGTCGGTCGGCGGATATTTCTGTCCCGGCTCGCAGTCATCGGAGGCGTCACAGAACTGATTCACCGGCGGTGTCGCCTGCAGCCGTTGGGTTTCGGTGTTCCACCACGCCGGCCGGAATCCCGGCCCGTCGGGGGTGTCGATCGACCAGGAGGCGAACCCCAGGACCTTCTCGGGATAGGTCCAGCGTTCCGGATGCGCCGCATCAGCCCAGGAATTGTTGTAGAGGAATGGGAGGCGGTCGTGATCATACCGCGGATTGGCCGGATTGTTGAACCATCCCAGCCCCCAGACGCCGTGGTTCTGTCCGGCTTCCGACTGAGTGTGAAAACCGCTGTTGTACGCCCAGGTGGCGAAGTACCAGTTCTCGATACGCGTGGGATCGGCGTTGTTCACCGTCATGATCGAGTACAGCTGATTCCACTTGTCCGATACCAGCTTCAGACCCGCGGCGATGTTGGCGGCGTAATCCAGGGCGATCGCTCGCTGCTGCGTGAGCGGCAAGGCCGTTTCACCGGACTTCTCGTGACCGGCCATTCGCATACCGTCGGTCATCTGGGAGATGCCGTAACCGCAGTCGACGGCCTGACCCCAGTGAATGGTCCAGTCGGTGATCTCACCGGTCTTGTCGTCTCTCGTGAGGCCGTAGAAGTTGCCGATCAGCGGATTGCTGTACGCACCCGGCTCGGAGTAACGGTCCGCCTGCCACAGGTTGGATTCCTGGGACAGGATCCCGAGGAAGACCTGCGGTGGGACGTGGCCGCCGCCGGCCAGCCCCGGGACGGGGAACATCCCTTGAGGCGTGTAGCTCGGCAGCCCGAACCCTCGATAATTCGCCGGGCGGGTCACGTTGAGCTGCCCGAGCACCGCGAGATCGACGGCCCACTCGACCTGACGTGCCGTCGGTTGATAGGCCTGTGACTTGACGTCGTTACGCGGCACCGAACACCACCGGTCGTCGTCCACGGGGTTCGACGGCGATCCCGCGACCGCGCGTCCCATCTTTCGATCCGGTGCCGCGCCGGCCAGGCGGACGGGCTTGCGGCCGTCGGCGTACCGCCCGCTCACCCGTTTTCCGGGCCGCACGTCGAAACCCACCGTCTTCCCGGTCGCCGGGACGACCGCCCGCATCCGTACGATCTCCGGGCGGTCGGCCTCGACCGGAGCGCCCACCTCGCGCATGGCCGCATAACTCGAATCCACACGTGTCAGGACGAGCCCGCCGCGGGTCGAGACCTGAGCGGTCGTCGACACGTTCAGATGCCGCACGGCCGACGGCAGGGCGGCGAGTTCGGAGGGGCTACCGGTAATGAACACCTTTCCGCCGGTGCCCGCCTGCAGCCCGACCTTACCGAGGGCACCGTTCGCGAGCGTCGAGGTCTGCTTTCCGACGGTCCGCTGGACCCGGACCTGGTTGTTCAATCGGTCCAGATAACTCACGCCGCCTTGACCGTCGGCCCGCAGGTCGAACGGAACGTTGGCGGTGGCTGCCAGTGGCGTCATCTTTCCGGTCGCACTGAACCGGGCGAGGAGTTTTCCATACGCCGCCGTGATGCCGCTATCGGTCGGTACGGCCGACGTGACCTGACCTTTGATCTTCAGCGCCCTGCCGGTCCGGGCGGTCGCCGTGTCAAGACGGACCAGCCGGGTGGCACCGAGATCCTCATCACCTTCCTGAGTAAGAATGGCGGACTCACCCGTCCCACACCCCGGATTGAAATAAGACAGGCTCGTTGTGATCGGGAGTTTCTTCACCGCCCCCGACCTCATGTCCACTACCGCCGTAAAGGCTCCCCGGCGGGCGAGCTCCGCCGTGTTCGTGAACGTCCGCGGGGCGTACACGACGACGGCCCGTCGCCCGGAGGCCGTGAGGCAGGCGTTCCCGATCCACTGATCGGCGTCGAGCCCGGGCTCCGCCAGCGTCGCGACCGTGCGCCAGGTGTAGCCGCTGGACGCGTCCGCCGCCAGCAGGTGCAGGCCGGTCGCATCACCAACCGTGGTCCACGTGACATCGCCCGAAGTGCGCCAGCCCTTCGGTAACACCGAATCCCGCTGCCGCGCGTCGATGGTGCCGCCCGCGGCGGACGGCGTCGCCTTCTTCCCCGCGCCGGTGGGCCCAGGTGTCGATGCCGTGGCCAGCGTCGCCGGCAGGCAGAGCGAACAGACCATGCTCATACAGACGAGTAAGATCCAGCGTCGATGAAGTTTCATTTGACACCTTTTCGGCCATGTAAAATGAGGCGGACACCATGCCGCCGGCATCATGCACTTCCAACAGGAGGACCGTTCCACTAAGGAACGGCGATTCGGCCAGAGCCGGCGCGGATCGATATCTGGCGGGATCACGGCAGCAGACAAAGGCCGTACGACAACGCAGGGAGGTACTAGGCCGGCGACTTCACGAATCCGACCATGACGGCAACAGAGTGTGGGCCGACTTCCGCAGAAGACGCCCTTTGGGATTCCTACCTTTCAAACGGATAATCGAGTATCTCCGGGTTAAGAAAAACGGTCAAACTACACTGTGCTTCTATTCGCTACTCTCGGCGATCAGGTCGTTCGGCTCTGGATGACTTCGCAGCTAACTGGTTTTGGTGCGTAGACCAGGTGGGGCCGTCGTCCACATCAGGACATGGTTCAGGAAACCATTGGTGGCCGGATCGGTCCCGACCGCGAAAGGAAATCAGTCGGGTCGGGGACTGAATGCAGCGGCCGGGCACCGTCACGAAGGAAAAGAGGCGCCGCAACAGGGCGTGGCACATCTCGCTGATACAACCGGTTGGCGGCGACCTGGCCGAGGCGAGGGCCACCGGCCGGAACATCGCCTTCCAGCACCAGCCCGAAACCGCCGGGCGCAGGGACGTCTACCACCTGGGCGAGGACTCGCTGACTGATCACCTATGACGCACCATTGCGGCTGGGGTCCACCGGCACTTCCGGGTCAGCGTCGCCCGCCATATCGGCTCCACATGCTGAGCCCGGCCGCGACGGCTCGGCGCGCTTGGAGGACCGGTGCTCACGGTCGGCAAGGACACGGCCGGAGACGAGCGGACGTCGGTGGGTGGGCGGCACGCAGCGCCCGCCGTCCCTTGGAAGGACGGCGGGCGCGATGGGTGGAGCGGGCGCGTCAGGGGGCGTCGACGATCAGGGCGAGGCTCGCCGGCGGCACGGCCGCGGGGCTCGCGTAGTTGGCGTCGGCGGCGGCTCGTTCCGCGGCGTTCGGTGTCGCGTTCGTGCAGGATACGCCGCCGGTCGAGCCGGACATCAGGGACGAGCACGGGCCCGGCTTGTTGTCCGGCAGGCCGAGGCTGTGGCCCAGTTCGTGTGCGGCGATGCGGATCGTGTTGTAGCCCTCATTCACCGCCTCGCGGCCGAAGTAGACCGTGCTGTGCCGGCCGCCGGGGCGGGCCGGGCCGAGTGTCGTCTCCGGCCAGCCGTCGTAGGCGACGATCTTGATTTCGGCGGTCTGGCCTGCGGTGGCCTCGACCAGGCGCACGTTCTGGACGCTGGCGTTCCAGGAGTTCGCGCCGGCGACGACGGCGCTGCGGAACTCCGCGGCCTGGCTGTCGTCGTAGTGCAGGACGATCTGTGCGAGGGGGCGTGGCGCGGCGTGGGCCGACGGGACCACGGCCGCGGAGACGGCGAGTGTGGCGGCGCAGGTCAGTGTGCGGACGGGGATGCGGTGGGCCATGGCGGGGGCCTTCCTCGGTGGGAGATGAAAGTGCCGGATCCCGGGGGCAAGGTCCGCCTCAGACTATTCATGACACAGTCGCGTAACAAGCAGCAAAGGCAAGCGTCACCGGATGCGGTCAGGGGCCGGTCCCGTCGAACCGCGGGACTACTCGTCGGTGTGAGTGCCGCGGCGGCGGCGCCAGGCCGCCGCCGCGGTGTCGTCGTCACTGGCCAGCACGATGCGCAGGAACTGCCGGGACACCGGGCTGGGCCGGCGCGCGCAGGAGGCGGCGATGGCGATCTCGTACGTCGGCGGGCGCGGCCGTACCGGGACGAACCGCAGGTCCTTGACGTTCTCGGTGATCGGGACCGGCACGAAGGCGATGCCGACCCTGAGGCGTACGAGGTCCAGGATGCTCGACATGTCGGCCGTCTCGAACGTGGTGTGCCGCTGCTGGATCCCGGCGGTGACGAACGCCCGGTCGACCACGCCGCGTACGCCCCAGCCGGGCGGGAAGTCGATGAACGTCTCCTCGATCACGTCGTGGAGATCGATGGACCGGGCCTCGGCGAGGCGGTGGCCGGGCGGGCACGCGAGCACGACCTCACCCGTTGTCAGCGGGTACAGATCGATGCCGGGCACCGTGCCGATGGTGATCAGCACGGCCAGGTCCATGCTGCCCTCGCGCAGCCGCTCGATGTGGCCCACGGTCCCGCGCGCCTCGGGCGCCCGCAGCCGGATTTCCACCAGGGGGAACCGCTCGCGGAAGACGGCCAGTGACTCGCGGATGTGATCGGGGGTGACGCCGAACAGCACGCCCAGTTCCAGCGTGCCGCGCAGCCCGCCGCCGGCCTCCTGCACCGCCTGCCGCGCGTGCCGTGCGGCGGACAGCACCCGCCTCGCCTCGGGCGCCAGCGCCCGCCCCGCCTCGGTGAGGGTGACGCGCTGCTTCGTGCGGTCGAACAGCGGCGCCCCGAGCTCACGCTCGAGCGACCGCACCGACGTGGAGACGCCCGACTGCACGATGTGCAGACGTTCGGCCGCCCTGGTGAAGCTCCGTTCTTCGGCGACGGCCAGGAACACCTCGAGTTTCCGCGTGTCCATGTGATCCCATCATCTCTGATTCAGATCGAGTCATCCGACTTTGATGTTGGACATCGATGGACAGGGGGGCGAAACATTGGAGATGGCACAGGAACTCGTCGCCCGGGGTCACGGCGGGGCAGACCGGCGCACACCCTGATCCACCTGGAGGAACATGTCCACCCTACTCATCCGCTCCGGCCATGTGACCAGCCTCGATGAGTCGATCGGCGAGATTCCCGACGGCGACGTACTGATCGACGGTGACACGATCAAGGCGGTCGGCCGAGGGCTGGAGGCGCCCGGCGCCAGGATCGTCAACGCCGCCGGGAAGATCGTCGTTCCCGGCCTGGTCGACGCGCACCGCCACGTCTGGCAGAGCGCGATCAGTGGCGAGACGTCCCCGGAGAACTGCTTGGGGACCGTGCTCGCCGAGCTTCCCGACCGGTACGGGCCCGAGGACGTCTACGCGGGTGTGCTCTGGGGCGCCCTGCGGGCGATCGACTCCGGGGTCACGACGGTCGCCGACTGGTCCCACATCATCACGACGCCGGCCCACGCCGACGAGAACGTACGGGCCCTGCGCGACTCCGGGATCCGGGCGCTGTTCCTGTACGGGCCGCCGATCGGCGAGGACGTCATGAAGTGGTTCGTGCAGAGCACGGTGCCACACCCGTCCGACGTCCGGCGCGTACGGTCCGAGCTGCTCGGCGACGACACCGCGCGGGTCACGATGGGCCTGGCCCTGCGGGGGCCGGAGTTCTCCACCCCGGAGGTCACCGCGGCCGACTTCCGGCTGGCACGCGAGCTGGGCGTACCGATCAGCATCCGCTCCGGACTCCCGGCGTACCTGGCCCGGTCGCGGACCATCGAGACCCTCGACCGGCTCGGCCTGCTCGGCCCCGACGTGCACCACGCCCACGGCACGCGGCTCTCCGCCGCCGATCTGGACCGGATCGCGGTCACCGGCGGTTCGATCGTGGCGTGCCCGACGGCCGACGTGTCCATGGCCAGGTCGACCGGAACGAGCCGGTTCCCGATCACCGGCCGCGCCATCGCGCACGGGCTGCTGCCGGCCCTCGGCACCGACATGGCGGCAGGCGGTGCCTCCGGGCTGTTCGCGGAGATGCGAAGGGCCCTCGCGAGCGAGCGCGAGCGCGCGATCGCCGCCAGGTCCACGCACGGCGAGACGCCGGTCCATCTCACCGCCCGGGACGCGCTCCGGCTCGCGACCGTCGCCGGTGCGGCGGCGCTGGGTCTCGCTGACCGCATCGGCACCATCAGCCCAGGCAAGCGCGCCGACCTGGTCATCGTGGACGGCCCGATGGCGTCGTGGCGGGATCCTGCCGCCGTCGTACTCGAGTCGGACGCCGCCGACGTCGACACGGTGATCGTCGACGGTGTGGTGGTGAAGCGGGCCGGCCGCCTGGCCGGGCCGGCGGCACGCCGGGCGGCGGCCCTGTGGGAGGCGTCGCGGCGGCGGCTGTCCGCCTGGACCGGACTCGTCCCCGCATGACCGAGCGCAGCAAGGGAATCAAAAGACGCGCCCCTGTGGTCACCCTCCCCGACGCAGGAGGACTCATGACCGGCCGGGTGCCGGCGGGGGCGGATCAGGCCGGTTTGACGGCGCTGACGGCGCGGGTGCTCATCCACGGCCCGCCCCACCACATGCGCCACCCCAGCGGGCGGAGGCGGACGTCCGCCAGGCCCAGCTCCGTCAGGCGGCGCCGGTACGCGTCGGCCGCCGAGATATCGGCGATCAGCAGCCGCCCGCCGGGCCGCAGCACGCGTACGGCCTCATCGATGGCGCGCGCCCGGCCGTCGGCGCCCTTGATGTTGTGGATGGCGAGGCTGGAGACGATCACGTCGAACGACGCGTCGTCGAACGGCAGCGCGGTCATGTCACCGGTCCGCAACTCGATCCGGTCGCGGACGCCCTCGGCCTCGGCGTTGCCTTCGGTGACGGAGATCGCGTTGCCGGACTGGTCGACGCTGCGCCACAGGTCGACGCCGACGGCGCGGCCCTCCGGGAGCCGCTCCGCCGCCAACAGCAGCACCGCTCCCCTGCCGCAGCCGAGGTCGAGCAGCCGCTCGTCGCCGCGCAGGCCGAGATCATCGAGAAGCCCGTGCCAGACCGCGAACTTGCCCCGCCTCGTCGCGTGGAGGTACAGCGCCACGCTGACCAGATTGACCGCGGCGACCGCGAACGGAATCCAGCCGAACTCGATGCCCACGCCGAACGTCACGCCGATGCCGGCGAACACCATCCCGACGACCGTGCACGCCAGGCCGAACAGCGCGTACGGCGCGTCCACACCGTACGATCCTCGTCTCCGCACCGTGATCACGAACGGCACCGTACTGAGAACCGGCGCCGGGCGCACTCGGCACGGCTCCGGCCGTGACCGAATCGAGTTTGTTGCCGTGTGACAATAAATGAGGCATGCCGGGATCATCACGCGCCGGCACGCCCATAGAATCGGTTCCACCGCGCCGGATGACATTTGTCGCCGGCGCGCCCCCATACCCGCTGTGGGCTCGCGGTGTGAGCCCGCCAGGACAGGAGTCGCGATGGCCGCCCAGGCGCCGGTACGCCCCTACCGCATCCTCCTCGTCGAGGACGATCCCGCGGACGCGCTGCTGGTCGAGGAGGCCCTGCTCGACGGCTCCGAGGGTGATCGCTCTCTCGTGCAGGTGCCCGACGGTGTCGCCGCGCTGGAGCACCTGCGCGACCCCGGCCAGCCGCGCCCGGACCTCATCGTCCTCGATCTCAACATGCCGCGCATGAACGGCTCCGAGGTGCTGAAGATCCTCAAGCAGGAGCCCGCGCTCAAGGCCATCCCGGTGGTGGTCCTCACCACGTCCGCGGCGGACGAGGACGTCGCGACCGCGTACGCCACCCACGCGAGCGCGTACGTCGTCAAGCCCGTCAACCTGGACGACTTCATCGAGGCGGTGCGTAACATCGACACCTTCTACCGGGAGTTCGCCGAGCACCTGCCCAGCGACCCGTCCACCGGCGGCTGAGGCCAGGGGCTGTCTCAAAGCCCCGCTGTCCTACTGTGCGGCCCGCTACGGACGGGGACTTCGAGACAGACCCTGGTCCTCCTCCGCCGTCTCCGGCTCGCTCGCCTGGGCCGGCAGGGTGAAGGTGATCCTGGCGCCGGGCTCGTGGGCGGGGTCCACCCCGATGGTGCCGCCGTGGAACTCGACGATCTTCTTGCACACGGCCAGGCCGATTCCGGTGCCCGGGTAGGCCTCTCGGGTGTGCAGGCGCTGGAAGATCACGAACACCCGCTCGGCGTACTCGGGACCGATCCCGATGCCGTTGTCGGTGACGGCGAAGTGCCACATGTCGCCGTGCCGCTCCGCGGTCACCCGGATCTCCGGCGTCCGGTCGGGTGAGCGGAACTTGACGGCGTTGGACAGCAGGTTCTGCAGCAGCAGGCCGAGTTGCCCGGGGTCCCCGGTGACGGTGGGCAGCGGACCGTGGGACAGCCGGGCGCCGGCCTCCTCGATCGAGAGGCTCAGCGTGCTGACCGTCGTGGCGTACACCTCTTCGAGGTCCACGTCGACGCGGGCCTCGTGGACCCGGCCGACGCGGGAGAACTGCAGCAGGTCGTTGATCAGCGCCTGCATGCGGTTGGCGCCCTCGATGGCGAAGTCGATGTACTGGTTGGCCCGCTCGTCGAGCTGTTCGCTGTAGCGGCGCCGCAGCATCTGGCTGAAGCTCGCGACCTTGCGCAGCGGCTCCTGCAGGTCGTGCGACGCGACGTAGGCGAACTGCTCGAGTTCGGCGTTGGAGCGCCGCAGGTCCTCGGCCTGGTCGGCGAGCTGGTCGCGGGCCTCGCTGGAGAAGGCGAGCTCCTCGGTGAGCCGCTGCCGCATCGCCTCGACTCCGGTGGCCAGACGCCGCAGGTCGGCCGGGCCGTGGCCGGTGATCGGATGGCCGAAGTCGCCGTCGGCGACCTGCCCGGTGTCGGCGGCGAGCCGCTCCAGCGGCATCGTGATCCCGCGTCGCAGGCCGACGAACACCAGCACGGCGATCACGAGGATCACGACCGCGATGCCGAGGAAGACCGCGTTCCGCTCGGTCCGCACCGTGTGGAGGTCGGCGCGCCCGTCGGCGCGCGCCTGCGTCAGGTGCCGCTGCTGGGCGGTCATCGCCGCGCGCAGCGCGTCGAACTCGACCTTGCCCTCGGCCGCCCGCTCGCTCGCCAGGCGCGTCACCGCGTCGCCCTTAGCGGTGGAGAGGGGGTCGGCGATCCGCGTCCGCCAGATCTCCGCCCGTCGCGTCACCAGTGCCAGGTCGGCACGCTCCCGCGGGGTCACGGACAGCGTCCGCAGCGCCCGCAGCGCGGTGGCCTCCTGCGCGCGGCCCTCGTTGTAGGGATCGAGGAAGTCGGAGCGGCCGGACAGGCCGTACCCGCGGATGCCGGTCTCCTGGTCCAGCATGGCGCCCTCGTAGCGGATCGAGGCGACGAGCGCCGACGACTGCCGGTCGACCAGCTGGTCGGTGACCGCCCCCTCGTGACTCAGCACCCAAACGCCCAGGACGCCCAGGATCGCCAGCACCGCCAAGGCGGCGCCCACGCCGATCTGCAGCCAGCGCCGGGTGGTCAGCCTCGACCGTGCCGCCGCCGGACCGGGGGCCGGCCGGTCCGCGCCCGACCTCGGCTCGGTGGTCTCCTCCGCGGGCAGGGCGTCCGCTCCCGTGACGGGCTCCGCAAGGGAGGACGAGCCGGATTCGGGGGGCATGAACTCTTCGCTTCCAGCGGCCTCAGCCGCGCGCCCCCACCGCGGCGTTGCCGTCGCGGACGGCCTGGACGGCCGCCTCCGTGGTGTCGTAGATCGGCAGGACCCGGACCAGCTGGGTGATCTCAAAGACCTTCCGCGCCTGGGCGGACGGCGCCGCGATCGCCAGCGAGCTGTCGTGCGGGCGGAGCCGGTGCACCACGCCGACGAAGACGCCGAGGCCGATGGAGTCGACGAAGTCCACGCCGCTCAGCTCCAGCACCAGCCGGTGGTGACCCTCGTCGATGAGGCGGATCAGCAGGTCGCGCACTTGTGGAGCGGTTGCGACATCGAGCGCCCCGGCGAGCGTCACGCTCACGATGCCGTCGTCCGTCACGATGTGCTCGACGCTGAACTCCATGCCGTCCTCCAATGGCTCCCGGCACCTCACCGACGATCCGCGCCGCGCAGGTGTTCCCGCGGAGGTCGCCCCGAATCGTTCTCCGGCGACATCTTCTTCTCGCCTGGTCACACATTATGACCGCCAAGCCGATGCGCCGCGACGGGTCGAGTGTCGGGTGTCATGACCGCCGCCGCGCGCACGGGACGGGACGGCCCGGCCCGAGGGAGGTGGGCGCCGGTTCCGGGCGCGAACGGGCCGGGCCGTCCCGCCTGGGGCGGTGCCCTACCCGTAGAGATCACGAATACACGGAGAAGACAGATCCCGTCACCTTACGTGACGTACAGCCGCGCAGGACGACCGTTCCGCCCGCCGCACGCAGCTCGCGGAAGAACGCCCGGATGTCGCCGACCAACAGGTCCGGCTCCACCATCGCCGCGAAGTGGCCGCCACGGTCGTACTCGTGCCGCCAGTACCGTACGAACTGGCGCAGGCAGTCGCGCGGGATCGCATCCGTAGCGGTCATGGCCCCGCATGGTAGGTGGCTGACCAGGGATGACGTCCACCGGATTTCCGTGGGTCTCCTCACTAGGTCATGCGGCGGACCCGGGCGCGCAAGGCCCGGGTCGCCACCGGGCCGAGGTCGTCGAAGACCTCCAGGATCGCACCCAGCCGGTCGAGGGCGTCGAGCGCCCGTCCGGCCGCCTCCGGATCGGCGCCCTCGTACAACTCGATGCCCACGAACGCCGCGGCGACCGCGCGGGCCAGCCCCGGGATGTCGGCGGCATCGGCCAGGGGCATACGGCCCAGGACGCGGCCGAGGACGATCTCCAGCTCCCGTGCCCACAGTTCCAGACCCGCGGCCGTGGCCGACGCCAGCTTCGGATCGCGCTGTGCGCCGGCGAGGAGCTGGGCGAGCACCGCGACGTCGCCGTTGCGGCGCTCGGCCTCGTGCAGCTCGCGCCCGACGGCGAGAAGCTCGCGCATCGTCCGCACCTGGGCGAAGCGCTCACGGAACACCTCGACCCGCGCGGCGGTCGCGGTGGCGCAGGCGGCGGCCAGGAGCTGGTCGACGCTGCCGAAATGGTAGAAGACCAGCGCCTGGTTGACCCCGGCCGTGGCGGCGATCGTCCGCGCGGACACGCCGGCGATGCCGTGCGTGCGGAGGGTCTCGATGGTCGCGTCGAGGAGCCGGTCCTTGGTGTCGCTCACCCGGGTGAGTCTGCTCCCTCCGAGCCTGGGTCGCACGGCGGGTCACCGTGGCCGGGCACACCGCCGCCGGATGGCGGCTGCTTCCCGTACAGGACGCTCGGCGCGGTGAGCGCCCCGGCGACGACGCCGACGGCCATGACGACCATGAAGAAGCACAACGCCGCACCGTCGGTGAGCAGCCCGATGGCGCCGTCCGGATACCACCGCAGGCACACCACCCAGGCCAGGAGGAAGATCCCGGGCGATACGGCAGCCCCCGAGGGCCGTACCGCCCGGGGGTGCCGCACCAGGCACGGCGCGCCCACCGCGAAGGCCACCCCGCAGACGAGGCCGGCGACCAGCCCGACGGCCGTCCCGATGACGACTCCGGCCACCGCGCCGATGACGATCCCCGTCGGGCCTGCGATCACGCCGAGCCCGGCGCCGACCAGTCCCCCGCCGATCACGCCGGCGGCTGAGCCGTACCCGCATCCGCGGATCACCAGCGATGGCCGCAACGGCACCCGCCGACCGCCCTCACCGAAGCCCGCCATCGACCCACCTCCCGGGTTTGAGCGATCGCTTAAATCCTAGACGCGTTTGAGCGTTCGCTCAAGAGGCCGGCGTCAGACGGAATGGACCAGGGGTTCGCCACGCGGGGGGCGAGCGACGTCCTCGGCCAGGATGTTCGCCGCGTTCGTGGCCGTCTGCCGGCCGGCGCCGGCCAGGTGAGGCGTCAGGGTGATGCCCGGCGTCGACAACAGCCGTGAGCCCGCCGAGATCGGATCCTCGGGGAACACGTCGCCGCCGGACAGGTGCCCGCTCTCCACCGCGTCACAGACCGGCTCACAGCCGGGCAGGGCGCCGCGGACGCGGTTGACGATGATCGCGCCGCCCGGCAGGGCGGCGTTCTGCGGGGCGCCGATCATCTCGTGAGCCCCTCACCCGCGGTGACGTCGACCGACTGAACCGCAGGCCGTCGCACCGGGTCAGCGAAGTCCCCGGTAGACCCAGTCCGGAAGTGTCTCGACCAGGTAGAGCCATGGGCCGGGGGCGATCGCGGGTCCGGCGCGTCCCATGTCGCCGCGGCCGTTGCGCGCGGCCACGACACCGCCCGTGATCGCGCAAACGGTGTCGACGTCGCCGAGTCCCTCCGCGGCCGTCCAGAGCGCGTCGGTGAGGCTGTGCAGGTGATGCGCCGCGCACCACAGGGCGAACGGGACCGTGTCCTCGGCGCGGATGCGCTGCCCGTTGCCGAGGATGTCGGCGGCGCGCCAGGCGGGGGTGTCGCCCGGCAGGTCCGCGGCGCGCAGGATCCCCTCCCGGGTCGGCCCCGCGGGCGTGTGCGCCGCGACCGCACCGAGCAGGTCGGCTCCATGGAGCGCACCCTCCCGGTACGTGGGCATCGGCGGCCGGCCCGGCTTCTCTCTCCACCGGGCCTCGTGGTCGGTCCAGCCGGCCACGGCGAGGGCCGCCGCCACGGCTACGGCGACGGCACCCGCGATGCCCTCGGGGTGGGCATGGGTGACGTGCGCGGACCGCCTCGCTTGCTCGATGGTGGCCTCGAGGTCCGGGCCGAACCAGGCGCCCAGCGGAGCGGCCCTCATCGCCGCGCCGTTGCCGAGGCTGCCCTGCCCGTCGAACAACGCCCGCGCCGCCGTACGCCACGCACCCGGCTCCGCTCCCAGGCGCGGCAGCAGTTCGTGCATGCCGGCGCCGTACCCGCGGCCCGGGTCGGCGGCGTACGTGTCGGCGAACGTACGGGCCAGCTCTTCTTCGACGATCTCGCCGTGCCGCAGAAGCACGCGTACGACGCCGAGCGCCATCGCGGTGTCGTCGGTCCAGTGCCACACCCCGCCGGGCCCGTGGTTCTGGCCGGGCCCGGGCCCATCGGGAAGGCTCCGCGCGGCGATCTCCCGGCGGGCCTCGACGCCGGACCGGAAGAACCACCGCTGGCCGAAGGCGTCGCCCAGCGACAGTCCCATGACGCTGTCGAGGACCGCACGGGTATTGACGATCATGACCACAGCATTCCAGAGGTCCGGAACGATGCGGCGACGCGGCCGGTTCCTCCGGACCGGCGGCAGGTCGCCGCGGCCCGGCCGGGCGTCACGCGGGGTGGGCCAGCGGCTCGCCGCGCAGATGGCGGGCGACGTCCTCGGCGAGGATGGTGGCGGCGTTGACGGCGGTCTGGCGGCTGGCGCCGGCCAGGTGCGGCGTCAGGGTCACCCCCGGCGTGGACAGCAGCCGCGACCCGGCCGGGATCGGCTCTTCGGGGAACACGTCGAACGCGGCGCCGAACAGGTGCCCGCCCTCGATCGCGTCGCAGACGGCGTCGTAGTCGAGCAGGGCGCCGCGGGCGCAGTTGACGATGATCCCGCCGGCCGGCATGGCGGCGATCTGCGCGGCGCCGATCATTCCGGTGGTCTCCGGCGTGACACGGGCGTGCAGCGAGATGACCTGCGAGCGGGCCAGCAGTTCGTCGAGGGAGACCAGCTTGGCCACCGTCGACTCGGCCAGGTACGGGTCGTGGATGAGGACGTGCGCGCCGAGGGCGGCGAGCATCTCGGCGACCCGGTTGCCGACCGCACCGCCGCCGATCAGGCCGATGGTGCTGCCGCGCAGTTCGATGCCGACCTCGTCGTAGCGGTAGTAGTCGCTGCGCCACCGGCCGGCGGTCAGCTCGGCGTGGGTCTGCGGGATGCGGCGCGCCGCGGCCAGGATCATGCCGAGGGTGTGCTCGGCGGTGGCGCCCGCGTTGCGGCCCGGCGCGCAGCAGACCGCGACGCCGTGCTCGGCGGCGGCCTCCAGGTTGGCGTTGACCGGACCGCCGCGGCCGATGCCGATCAGCCGCAGCGTCGGGCTCGCCTCGATGACCCGGCGGGTCAGCGGCGCCATCTGGGTGAGGCAGATCTCGGCGCCGGCCAGTGCCTCGATGAGCTGGTCCTCGGTGCCGGACGCCTCGTCGACCTCGGCCACCCGGCCGAACGGCACGAGCGGCCAGTCGAGGGTGAGCTCGGTGAACTCCAGTCCCTCCGGCACGCGCTCGCGCACGGCGTCGATGAGCAGGCGGTTGAGGACGAAGTGGTCTCCGGCCGCGAGCACGCGGGTCGTCATGAGATCTCCTGGACGGCGGTGATGCGTTCGATGGGCGTGTTGAACTCGAGGAGGGCGGCCCCGCCCTGCCCGCCCGCCAGCCGGACCTCGGTCAGCGCGCAGTTGCGCAGCGACGGGAAGACCCGGCGGTAGTCGCGCAGCGGTACCCCGATCAGCTCGCACAGCGCGAGCCGGATCGCCGTGGAGTGCGCGACGATCAGCACCCGGTCGTCCGGGTACCGCCCGGCGAGGTCGTCCAGGCAGCCGGTGAACCGGCGTGCCGCGTCGGCGGGATCCTCCCCGCCCGGCAGGTGGTCGGTGACCGGGTCGGCGCGGAACGCCCGCAGCGCATCGGGGAACCGCTCATGCATCTCCGCGGAGGTCATGCCCTCGCCGTGACCGAAGTCAAGCTCGCGGAAGCGTTCGTCCACGTTCAGCGGCACACCGGCGGCCTCCGCGCAGGCGGTGGCGGTGAGCTGGGCGCGGGTCAGCGTGGAGGTCCAGACCGCGGCGAGCCCGGCGGTCGCGGCCCAGGCGGCGAGCTGTTTGGCCTGGTCGAGGCCGCGTGAGGTGAGCGCGATGTCGCTGACACCCGCGTAGCGGTTCTCCGCGTGCCACTCCGACTCCCCATGGCGGACCAGGACGAACTGCGTCATGAATCTTCCTTCGTCGGAGGACGTGACCACTGGGGCGCGCCCTCGCTTCGCTCGGTCATGAGCCCTCCTTCGTCGGAGAGAGTGACCACAGGGGCGTGTCTTCGATTCCCTCGCTACGCTCGGTCATGAGCCCTCCTTCGTCGGAGAGAGTGACCACAAGGGCGTGTCTTCGATTCCCTCGCTACGCTCGGTCATGAGCCCTCCTTCGTCGGAGAGAGTGACCACAAGGGCGTGTCTTCGATTTCCTCGCTTCGCTCGGTCATGGTGACGTCCCTTCCTCGGTGCGGGTGCGTGCGTGTTCGGCGGTGGGCTCGGGCAGCCACCCGTGCCGCTCCAGCTCCGCCACGAACCGCAGGTATCCCTCGTCGAACCGGCCGTCACGCGGACCCGGGTCGATCGTCTCGCGTACGGCGACCATCGCGGCGGCCACCTCGGCGACGCGGCGGCCGGGCGACGCGGCCAGTACGGCCGCACCGAGCGCCGCCTCGGGGTCGGCCGGGAGGATCACCGGCCGGCCGAGCACCCGGGCGCGGAGCCGGCACCAGTACGCGCTGCGCGCCGCGCCGCCGGTGAACGTGAGGTCGCCGTCCACCGGCGCGCCGAGCAGGTCGAGATGGTCGAAGCACAGGCGCTCCAGGTAGGCGATTCCCTGGAGGAGCGCGGCGTAGTCGTCGGCCTCGTCGCCGGTGCTCCCGAGCAGGAAGCCCTCCGCGTCCGGCGCGGCGAACGGGAACCGCTCGCCGCGCGAGACCAGCGGGTACGCCAGGGCCCGCGCGGGTTCGTGGTCCGCGGCCCGCCGGTCCAGCTCCGCCAGGTCGCGGCCGGGGAAGTCGCGGGAGATGGCGCCGGCGCCCGTGCTGGAGGCCCCGCCGGGCAGCCACGCGCCGTCCGGCGCCCGGTGGGAGTACACCACGCCGTACGGGTCGTGCAGCGGCTCGCGGGTGACGCCCTTGAGCACGAGCGTGGTGCCCAGCACGGAGTTCCACGATCCGGGCGTGAGCCGGCCGGCGCCGAGCTGCGCGGCGCAGCCGTCGGTCATGCCGGCGACGATCGGCGTGCCCGCCGGGATGCCGGTGGCCTCGGCCGCCGCGGCGCAGACCTCGCCGATCGGCGTGCCGGAGCGTACGAGCGGCGGGAGCACCTCCGCGGGCACGCCGAGCGCGTCGAGGACGTCCGCCGGCCAGTCCTCCTCGACCAGGTGGGCACCGGTCTTCAGCGCGTTGCTCAGGTCGGCGGGGACGGCGTGCCCGGCGAGCCGCCGGTTGACGAAGTCGGCCTGGTGGGCCAGGTGGACCGGGCCCTCATGCCGGTCGAGGAGCCACAGCAGCTTCGGCAGCGCCCAGGCGGGCTGCATGCGGCGGTAACCGAGCTCGTCCCAGACCGCGGCACCCGCCTCGTTGACGCGCCGGGTCTCCGCGGCCGCGCGCGTGTCGTCGTACATCAGGCCCGGGGTGAGCGGCCGTCCGTCGCCGTCGGTGAACAGGATCGTGCCGGAGGTGGCGTCCACCGCGACCGCCTGGACCGCGCCGTGCGGCACGCCGCCGAGCGCGCTCCGGCAGGCCGCGGCGGCCGCCCGCCACCACTCTTCCGGGTCCTGTTCGTGCCGTTCGCCCTCGCGACGGCCGGTCAGCGGGTGCGATCCCCGGCCGGCGATCACGCCGGAGGTCGTCACGGCGAGTGCGCGTACGCTCTGCGTGCCCAGGTCGATGCCGAGCCAGATCTCCTCGCCGCCCGTCATGCCGCTCCGTCGCGGAGGGTCGCGAGCGTCGGCCAGGACCGCGCCGTCGCGGCGCGTACCGCGAGGAACGCCTCGTACGCGGCGGTGTAGTGCGCGACGTTCGCCGGGTCGGGTTCGAAGGTGTCCCCGGGCCGGATGTAGGTCGCGGCGGCCTCCCGCTCGCTCGCCGCCCGGCCCGTCGCCACGGCCGCGACGAGGAACGCGCCGCGCGCGCCGGCCTCGGCGTCGGCGGTGCGGACCACCGGCACACCGGTGACGTCGGCGAGCATCCGCAGCCAGTGCGGGCTGGCCGACCCGCCGCCGCTGACCCGCAGCTCGACCGGCCGCGCCCCTGATGCGGCCAGGCAGTCGCGGATCACCAGGCACAGCCCTT
Source organism: Actinoallomurus oryzae (assembly GCF_039541955.1). Classification (NCBI taxonomy): domain Bacteria; kingdom Bacillati; phylum Actinomycetota; class Actinomycetes; order Streptosporangiales; family Thermomonosporaceae; genus Actinoallomurus; species Actinoallomurus oryzae. Next base: position 98,815 of record NZ_BAABHF010000019.1, read on the forward strand.
CGAGGACCGCACGGGCGAGGTGCTCGCGGTCGTGGTCGACGGACAGGCCGAGGAAGGAGCCGCGCGCCCGCGTGTCGAGGAACGGCGCCCGCTCCCCCGCCGGCGACAGGTACGGCAGGAAGACCAGGCCGCCGGCGCCGGGCGCGGACCGGGCGGCCAGGTCCGACAGCGCGGCCGGGTCGTCGCCCAGGCCGAGCATGCGGCAGGCCCAGTCGACCACCTGGCCGCCGGCGAGCGTCGGGAAGGCCCGCAGGTAACGCCCGCCGAGCGCGACCGTCAGCCCCGACGGCGCACCGTCGAGCTGCGGCTCCTCCAGCACGATCTCGGTGCAGAGCGTGGTGCCGAGGATCGTGCACGCCTGACCGGGGCCGATCGCGCCGACGCCGATCGCGGTGGCGGCCACGTCGTACGGCGCGAGGACGACGGGGATGCCCTCGGGCAGGCCGAGCTCGGCCGCGGCGGAGGCGGTCAGCGGCGCGGCTCGCCGGTCGTCGCCGCGCAGCTCGGGGAGCAGGGGCCGCGCCCACTCCATGTCGTACAGGCGGAGCAGGTCATCGGAGTAGCGGCGCGCGCGGATGTCCATGAACGGCGCCGAGCCGTCGGACTCGTCGGCGACCAGCTCGCCGGTGAGCCGCGCGAAGATCCAGCCGCCGCAGGTCAGCGACGCGGCCGAACGCGCCAGCCGGTCCGGGTCGTGCTCACGGAGCCAGCTGAGGATCGCGTTGGGCAGGCCGGCGAAGGTCAGCGAGCCGTTGCGGCGGAAGGCGCGTTCGAGCACGCCGTCGCGGGACCACCGCTCGACGAGCGGGCCGGCCCGCCCGTCGTTCCACAGGATGGCGGGCCCGGTCGGCTCTCCGGCGGCGTCGACGAGCCAGCTCCCGTCGCCCTGCGCGGTCAGCGCCAGGTGGGTGACCGGCGCGTCGAGGCGCCCGGCCACCTGCCGTACCCCGCGGACGACCGCCTGCCAGACCTCGGCCAGGTCCTGCTCGGCGTGGCCGGGGGCCGGGTTGCGCACGGTGGTGGCCTGGCGCTCGACCGCGAGCTCGGCGCCGTCCTCGCCGTACCCCACCGCCTTGATCATCGTGGTGCCCGCGTCGACGCAGACGACGGCCATGACTGTCCTTCCCCTCTCGTCAGGCGCGGCCGTGAGACGCGCGGGATCGGCGGGCCACCGCGTCGAGCGCCACCGCGAGCAGCAGCACCGCCCCGGTGACCATGTAGCGGTAGGAGGAGTCGAGGTTCAGCAGGGTGAGCCCGCTGGAGATCGACTGGATGACGACGATGCCGAACAGCGCGGCGAACGCGCTGCCCCTCCCGCCGAACAGGCTCGTGCCGCCGATCACGACGGCGGCGATCGCGTTGAGGTTGACGTCACCGCCGCCGCTGCTCTGGTTGGCCGCGGCGAGACGGGCGGCGGCCAGGACGCCGCCGATCGCGGCGAGCGTCGTGCACAGCACGAACGCCGAGGTGTAGACGGCCTTGACGTTGATGCCCGCCCGGCGGGCCGCCTCCACGTTGCCGCCCACGGCGTAGATCGACTTGCCGTACTTCGTCCGCGTCAGCACGTAGTGCGTCACGAGGACCAGGGCGAGGAACAGCACGAACATCCAGCCGACGCCCCGCGTGCGGCCGAGGTACCAGACGGCCACGCCGGCCCCGGCGAGCAGCAGGACGCTCCGGAGCAGCAGGCCCTGGGTCGACGCCGCGGCGAGCCCGGCCCGGCGGCGCTCGCGCGCCCGCAGGTAGCCGCTGGCGAACAGCCCCGCCGCCGCGACCACGGTCAGCGTGTACGACAGCCACTGCGGCACGAAGTCGAGCTGGGCGAAGGTGACCAGCCCGGAGTCGAACGGCAGGTTGATCGAGCCCGCGGCGCCGAGCACCCACAGCTGGATGCCGAGGAAGCCCAGCAGGCCGGCGAGCGTGATGACGAAGCTGGGCACGCCGAGCCGGTTGAACACCTGCGCGTACAGCCAGCCGACCACCGCCGAGACCACCACCGCGGCCGGCACCGCCAGCCACGGCGACAGCCCGTGGCCGACGAACAGGATTGCGGTGACCGCCGCGGCCATTCCGCTGAGCGAGCCGATCGACAGGTCGATCTGCCCGACGAGCAGCATGAACCCGACGCCGAGCGCGATGACGCCGACCGGCACGCACTCCAGCGTGAGGTTGACCAGGTTGGTGCTGGACAGGAAGACCGGGTTGAGGATCTGCATGACCGTCCAGATCACCACCAGGCCGACGACGACCGGCAGCACGCCGAGGTCGCCGCCGCGGAACCGGCCGGTCAGCGCGCGCAGCCCGCCGCCGTACTCCGCCGGCGTCGTGTCGCGCCGCGCCGATCGTGCGGGCGCCGTGCCGAGGTCACTCATCGTCGGCCTCCTCGTTCACCGGGTCGGGGGCGCGCCGCCCGCGCCGGGCGCGCCGGGTCACGGCGTTGTCGGCGGCGCCGGTGATCGCCGTGACGATCTCCTCGGAGGAGGTCTCCAGCGCGTCGAAGACACCGTTGTTGCGCCCCAGGCGCAGGACGGCCACCTGGTCGGCGACCGCGAGCACGTCGGCCATGTTGTGGCTGATCATGATCACTCCGTGGCCGCGCTCGCGCAGCCGGTCGATCAGGTTGAGCACCTCGGCGGTCTGCGCGACGCCCAGCGCGGCGGTCGGCTCGTCGAGGATGACGACCTTCGGGTCGCCGAGCAGGGATCGGGCGATCGCGACGGTCTGCCGCTGGCCGCCCGACAGCGCGGCGACCGGGATGCGCACCGTCGGGATCTTCGCCGAGAGCTGGTCGAGCAGCTCGCGGGAGCGCACCTCCATCGCCACGTCGTCGAGGCGCAGCGCGCGCATCTCGCGGCCGAGGAACAGGTTCTCGATCACGTTGAGGTTCTCGCACAGCGCGAGGTCCTGGAAGACGGTGGCGATGCCGAGCTGCTGGGCCGCGGCCGGGCTCGGGATGGTCACCACGCGGTCCTCGAACGTGATGGTGCCCGCGTCCGGCGCGTGGACGCCCGACAGCACCTTCACCAGGGTGGACTTCCCGGCGCCGTTGTCGCCGACGATGGCGACGACCTCGCCGGCCGACACGTCGAGGTCGACGTCGGTGAGCGCGGCGACGGCGCCGAAGGTCTTGGTGATACCCCGCAGGGACAGCAGCGTGCCCGCTTCGGAGGGCATTGTGGACATGGCGTTTCCTACTGGACTCCGACTCGTCTCGCCTACTTGATGCCGAGCTTGGCGCAGGCCGCCGCGTACGTCTGGGTGCAGACGGCGGAGGGCTTGAGGGCGCCGCCCGGGCCGAGCAGCACCTTGGCGATGTTGTCCTTGGTGACCACGGTCGGCGTGAACAGCTGCGACGGGGTGTTGAACAGGGTGGTCTGCGCCGCGGGCGGCTTGCCCTGAACGAACTGGTACGTCACCGTGGCGGCGGCCTCAGCGACGATCTTGATCGGCTTGGAGATCGTGTTGTACTGGTCGCCGGCGATGATCCGTTGCGCGGCGGCGAGCTCCGCGTCGTTCCCGGTCACCGGAGGTACGGTCGCGCCCGCGGCCTTGAACGCGGCGATCGCGCCGCCGCCGGTGCCGTCGTTGGCCGCCACCACACCGGCGATCTGGTCGCCGAACTTGCTGATCTGCCCGCTCACCCAGTCCTGCGCCTTGGCGGGGTCCCAGTTCGGCGTGTCGTACTCGGCGAGCAGTTTGAGCCCGCTGGTGTCGACGGCGCTGTGGATGCCCTTCTTGATCAGCCCGGCGGCGGCGTCGGTCGGCGAGCCGTTGACCTCCAGGATCCCGCCCTTGACCTTCTTCTCCTTGAGGTGGTCGACCAGCGACTGGGCGATCAGTGCGCCGATCTTCTGGTTGTCGAAGGAGACGTAGTAGTCGGCCTTGGTCGCCGGGATCGGCCGGTCGTAGGCGATGACCTTCACGTTCTGCGACTGCGCGTTCCGCACGATGGTGGCGGCCGCCGCGGAGTCGACCGGGTCGATGACGATGGCCTTGACGCCCTGGGCGAGCACCGAGTTGGCCTGCTGCTGCTGCTTCGCGGCGTCGGCGCCGGCGTTCTGGTAGAGCACGGTGCAGCCGGGGCAGAGCTGCTTCATCTTGGCCTTGAACAACGGCGCGTCGTACAGCTCGTAGCGGGTCGACGCGATGTCCGGCATCAAGAACGCGATCTTCGCGTCCTTGCTACCACCGGATCCGCCGGATCCGTTCGACGAGCAGGCCGCCGCCGCGGTGAGCGCGATCAGGGTGGCCGCGGCGGCGGCGGCCGTTCTGGGCAGGAGCTTCTTCACGTTCTCCTCCGGCGAAGGGGGACGAGGAGGCACGGCGGCCATCGGGTCACCGCCTGTTGACGTGATGAACACAACACCTCAGGCGCGAAGAATGTCAAGATTCTCGGCGTACTTAACACTGATCGCTGTTAACAACTGTTAAGAAGCGGAACGCCGGGACCGCAACGACAGGTGGCCAGCACGCCATATCCGCGCTGTGACCGCGAAGCTGGGTGTATGTTACTTTCCACGCCAACATCACACTGCGGCGTACACGGGGGAAGGAGCCCAGGTGGCAGAGGACGCGACGGCGCCCGCCGGCAGCGACGGCGCGGCCTCGCGTGAACGCCGGGAGAAGATCCGCCAGCGCGTGGCGGACGAGGGGTTCGTGCAGATCAAGGCGCTCGCCGAGGCGTACGACGTGAGCGTGATGACCATCCATCGCGACCTCGACGTCCTGCAGAGCAAGGGCTGGCTACGCAAGATCCGCGGTGGCGCCACCGCGCAGCCGTCGGCCATGTACCACGGCGACGTACGGCACCGTCTCCAGGCGATGGCCGAGGCCAAGCGGAAGCTCGCCGACGCGGCGGTCGGCCTCGTCTCCCCCGGCGCCTCGATCATGATCGACGAGAGCACCACCGGCCTGTCCGTCGCCGAGCTGCTGCCGTCGCGCGGTCCGCTCACCGTGATCACGAACTTCCTGGCCGCGGTCAACCTGCTGGCCGGCAAGCCCGACATCGACCTGATCGCGCTCGGCGGCGCGTACTACCCGGCCTACGACGCCTTCCTCGGCCTGCGCACCTGTGACGCCATCCGGTCGCTCCACGCGGACGTGCTGTTCATGTCCACGACCGCGATCACCAACGGCCACTGCTACCACCAGTCGCAGGAGACGGTCGCGGTCAAGCTCGCGCTGATGGACTCGGCCGACCGGCGCGTGCTGCTGGTGGACCACAGCAAGTTCACCAAGAACGGCCTGCACCAGCTCGCGCCGCTGACCGCCTTCGACCTGGTCATCGTCGACTCCGACACGCCGGAGGAACAGCTCACGGCGCTGCGGACGCGCGGCGTCCCGCTCCACGTCGCCGGCTCCGACGCGCCGCTGCCGTGACGAGTGCCACCCGCCGCACGCCCGGACCGTACCAATGAGCGAGCGGAGCGCGCGAATCAAAGAACACGCGCGTCTGGTCCCTCCTCCGACGAAGGAGGGCTCATGAGCGAATTCCGTACGCATAGGCTCTGTTTCAGGGTGACCGGGAGGTGCACATGAGCGGCGAAGCCGCACGAGGACCCGGCGGCTTCGACACGAGCGTCGCCAACATCGCCCGTATGAACGACTACTTCCTCGGCGGCAAGGACAACTTCGCCGCCGACCGGGAGGCGGCCGACCGGCTCCTCGCCATCGCTCCGGAGATCAAGGACATGACGGTGGAGAACCGCCGCTTCCTCGGCCGCGCCGTACGGTATCTCTGTGCGCGGGGCGTCCGGCAGTTCATCGACGTCAGCGCCGGGCTGCCCACGCGGAACAACACCCATCAGGTGGCCCGGTCGCAGGATCCCGGCAGCGTGACGGTGTACGTCGACGACGATCCCGTCGTCCTGTCGCACGCCCGCGCCATCCTGGTCGACAGCGCGTCGAGCTCGGTGATCGAGGGCGACATCCTGCACCCGCGCGAACTGCTCGACCGGTGCCGGGACGACGGGTTGATCGACTTCGAGCGCCCGGTCGCGGTCATCATCCTCGGCGCGCTGCAGTTCATCCCGCATTCGGACGAGCCGTTCAAGAGCGTCGCCCTGCTGCGCGACATGCTGCCGGGCGGCAGCCATCTCGCCCTGTCCCACGCCGTGTTCGACAACCGCCCCGACGCCGTCACCCCGGTCGAGGACGTCTACCGGGCCCTGCTGAACCGGCCGGGCGAGAACGCCGCCCGTACGCTCGACGACGTGCGCCCCTTCTTCGACGGCTTCGACCTGGCGGAGCCGGGCCTGGTGCCCCTCCGCGCCTGGCGTCCCGACAGGCCGGTGGACACCGCGCCGCCGAAGGGCATCTGGATGGCCGGCGGCGTCGGCCGCAAGCCGTAGAGACCGCCCTGCCCGTTCGCGTCTCTCCACGGCTTCAGCGTGACCTCGTCATGACCGCCGTTCGGCGGTGAGCAGGATGAACAGGGGGGTCGGGAAGCCCGCTCGCCACCACGGGTCGGTTCGCAGCCGTTCCTCGTCCGGGCGGGGTTCGCGGATGTCGGTGATGACGAACCCGGCGTCGCGCAGCGTCGTGGAGTAGTACTCCAGCGGCCGCAGCCATGACGTGATGACCGAAGGCGACTCCAACCCGTCCACCACGAAGTGCTGGTCGATGCCGCGCGCCGCGAAGTACCGCGACGCCGGCACGCTGTCGGCGGCGCCGCGCTCGGAGGCCTCGTTGTAGAAGCACGGATGCAGCGTAAGGATGACGAGCCGCCCGCCCGCACGCAGCGCCCGGCCGAACTCGCCGATCGCGCCCGACGGGTCCGGCAGGTGGCTGAACAGATGGTTGCAGACGACGAGGTCGAGGCTCCGGTCGCCGATGGGCAGGGCGTCGACGCTCGCACACGCGTACGCGCCGCCGAGCCCGGCCGCGGCCTCGACCAGCCCCTGGCAGATGTCCATCCCGGCGACCCGCGCGCCGCGAGCCGCGAGCCGGCGCGTGAGATACCCCTCGCCGCACCCGGCGTCGAGGACCCGCAGCCCGGCGCACTCGCCGACCGCGTCGAGGAGGGCGTCGTCGGTGAGCTCGGTCCGGTAGCGGTCCCGCCCCTCCCGGATGATCTTCACCCAGTACGCGGCGTTGGCCTCCCACCGTTCACGCGTCAGCTCCGTGCCCGCGTCCACCCGATCGCCTCCCCATCCGCCTCGGCACCCGGCCTGCCGAGATCAGGAAAGTCGGAAACCGCCGGTCTGTCCAGGAGGCCGTCCAGCGCGCCGGACCGGGGACTCCCGCGGGCCGTACGCGGCGGTCCGCGGCGCCCGTGGGTCCGGGTGGCACATACGGTGCGGTCTGTTGTCGCCCGGCAATTACGGCCGGTATCGTGGCACATCACCATCGAAGCGGGCTTCCCGCTCAGGGAGCGGGAGTGTGGGACAGTGACCACGGTTCGCGGGGCGGACGGGACGTCAGACCCGGCATCACGGTCGGCTCGTGAGAGGCCGAGACCCCGGTGAAGACCCTTGGCGCGTCGTCGTCGGCGGGCGTTCCGGTGGTGGGGCGGGACGCGCTGCGGATCCTGTTGATCGAGGACGACCTGGGCGACGCGGTGCTGGTCCAGGAGTTCCTCGACGAGGCGGACCTGGACGCGGGCCTGACCGTCGCCCGCAGCCTCGCCGAAGCCCGCGACCTGCTGGCCGGCTCCCCGTCCTTCCACTGCGTGCTGGTTGACCTGTCGCTGCCGGACGCCGACGGCCTGGACCTGCTGCGGAAGGTCCTCTCGCTGGCCCCTCGTGCCGCCGTGCTCGTGCTGACCGGCCTGAACGACGTGCAGGTCGGGGTGGCCGCGGTCGCCGCCGGCGCCGAAGACTACCTGGTCAAGCAGGAGGTCGAACCCGCGCTGCTGGCGCGGGCGCTGCGGTACGCGCTGGAGCGCAAACGCGCCGAAGAGTCCGAGCGCGAACTCGTCGAGGCACGCCTGCTCAGCCGGGAGAACACCCGGCTGGCCCAGGGCCTGCTGCCGGTACCACGGCTCCGTGACGACCGGCTGCGCCACCACACCCGCTATCGCCCCGGCCACCGCCGCGCCCTGCTCGGCGGGGACTTCTACGACACCATCCAGACCCCCGACGGCGCCGTCCACCTCATGATCGGTGACGTGAGCGGCCACGGGCCCGACGAGGCCTCGCTCGGCGTACGGCTCCGCATGGCCTGGCGCACGCTCGTGCTGACCGGCCTCACCGGTGGCGACCTGCTCAGCACGCTCGACGAGGTCCTGACGCTCGAGCGGTGGACCGAAGAGATCTTCACCACCCTCTGCATGATCACGATCGCGCCCGACCAGTCCCACGCCACCGTGTACCGCGCCGGTCACCCCCGGCCCCTGCTGTTCGACGCCACCACCGTCGAGGCCCTTCCGGAGGCCGACTGCGGCCCCGCGCTCGGCCTGTTCCCCGACGCCGAGTGGCCCGCGTCCACCGTCGGGCTGCCCGGCGCCTGGGCACTGATGCTCTACACCGACGGGCTCATCGAAGGACGCGTCGGCGACGGCCCCCGGCGTCTCGACACCGAGGGCCTGCTCGCGCTCGCCCGCGACGCGCTGAGCGACGGCCTGACCGGGCAGGACCTGCTCGACGCCCTCGTCGCCGAGGCGGAGAGCCTCAACGGCGGCGGGCTCACCGACGACGTCGCCGTCCTCCTGGTCAGCGGAGAACGGCGGTGACGGCGTCCTGACCGCCCACGGCCCGTGCGCGCACGTCACCGCGCCGGTGGGCCACGGCGACGTCATCGGCATCGCCCGCCTTCCCGTGCCGGCCGCCGAGCCGCCCCGCTGAGCGACACGGCGCACCGGCCCGGGACGCGTCCGCTTTCCGCCGATCCCTCGATCACCGGCGCGCCGGGTGGAATCATGTCCGCGGATGAACGTGCCCCCGAGGAGGCGACGGTGAGCCAACCCCCCGGCGAGTCTCCGGCCGACGAGTCCCCATCGAGCGGCTTCACCGGCGGTGAGCCCACGTCCGGCCGTACGAACGAGCCCGGCGACGGCCCGGCCGACGCGACCCGGACCGACCGTCCGCGCGAGGCCGCCTCCAGTGAGCAGGCCGGGCCGCGCCCCTCCGCACCGGCGGGCGTGCCCCAGGGGCAGGGCGCGGCGCCGTGGTGGGCGCAGCAGCGGCCGCCGGCTCCCCCGCCGTCCGGCATGCCGGGGCAGCCGCCCCCGCCGCCGTACCACCCGCAGCAGCCGCAGCAACCGCCCTGGGCCTACGGACCCCAGGCTCCGCCGGCACGTCCCGGCGGACCGGTCGCGCCGGACGCGTCCGCAGGCCGCGACCGGCTCCTTCCGCACCTGGTCTGGGAGGGCGTGCTGCTGGTCGTCACCGCCGTCCTGATGATCGGCGTGGCCGCCGGCGCCTCCGGGCACGGCGTCGAGTCGGCCCTGAGCCAGGCCGGATACCTCGGTCTGCTGGCCGCCGGGCTGGCGTTCTCACTGCGCACCGGTTCCCCGAACCTCGCGGCCGGGACCATCACCGCCTTCAGCGGCACGCTGGCCGCCTATCTCGCCACCGGGCACGGGTGGGGGAAGTTCGCCGCCCTGCTCGTGGCGGTCCTCCTCGCCGCGTTCATCGGGCTCTTGCTCGGTGCCCTGGCCGTCCTGTTGTCCGTGCCGTCCTGGGCACTGACCCTGGGGGCCGCCGCCGTCCTGCAGGCGATCATGCTCAAGATCACCCATGGCATGCTGATCCCGATACGGTTCGGCTCGTACTCCACCGCGATGTGGTACGGGATCTTCTTCGTGGTCTCGGTGGGCGGCGGGGCGCTGTGGCTCGTACCCGGCGTTCGCGGGGCGCTCGGCGGTGCCCGCAGGACGGGCGACCCGGCGCGGTGGACCGACCCTCGCGGCGGTCTCGGCGTCCTCGCCGGGCTCACCGGCTCGAGTTTCCTCGCCGGGCTGGCCGCCGTTCCGCTGCTCATGTTCTTTCGCCAGGCCGAGCCGGACACCGTGACTCTGACGACGCTCCCGCTCGCCGCCGTGCTGCTGGGCGGGGTGAGCGTCTTCGGACGGCGGGCCGGGGTGTTCGGCACCCTGTTCGCGGTCACGATCCTCGCGCTCATCCACTGGATCATCGCCTACAACGGCGGCTCGTCCTGGATCGGCACGCTCGTGGTCGGCCTCGCGGCGGTCGTCGGCCTCGGCGTCAGCCGGGGGATCGAGAGCATCACCGACACCCTGAACCGGGCCCGTCCCGCGACCGCCGCTCCCCCGCCGCCGTTGCCTTCGCCGTACGTCCCGCCACCGCCGCCGCCCCTCCGCTGAGCGGCCGTTTCACGGGCTGCGCTCAGCGGGGCAGGACGCGGCGAAGACGGCGGCGCCACCGCGCGGAGTGACGCCGCCATCCGCGGACGTGACGGTCCCCGGCCAGCTCGGCGAAGAGGTGTTCGTACCGCTCGACGATGGGCCCGGGGTCGAAGCGGCGGGCGGAGACCAGCGCGGCCTGCCCCATGTGACGGCGGGCGGTCGCGTCGGAGACGAGTTCGAGGAGCGCGTCGGCCAGGGCCCCGCCGTCGCCGACCGGGACGAGCACGCCGTCGACGCCGGGCGTGATGATCTCCGCGGGGCCCAGCGGGCAGTCCGTGCTCACCACCGGCACTCCGCAGCGCATGGCCTCGGCCAGGGTCATGCCGAAGGACTCGGCGGAGGAGGCGGACGCGACGATGGACGCCTGCGCGAACTCGGCCTCGATCGGGGAGCGCGCCCCCATCAGCCTCGCCTGGCCCTCGAGGCCGCGCTCCCCGATCAGCTCTTTGAGCCGTTCCCGCTCCGGACCGGCGCCGTAGATTCGCAGGGTCCACTCGGGGTACTTGGCGGAGACCTGCGCGAACGCGTCGATCAGCAGGTCGAAACGCTTGCCGCGGACGAGCCGCCCGGCCGCCGCGATCACCGTCGCGGTGCCGTCCGACGGCGGGATCGGCGGCTCGGGCACGATGTTGGGCACGGCCAGCACGCGGACGCCCGGCAACGGCATCCGGGCCCGGTAGACGGCGGCGTCCGCCTCGGTCGTGGTGACCACGGCGTCCAGCTCGGCGTAGCGCCGGGCCAGCTCGCCGCGCAGCCTCTTGCCGTGAGCGTCGTGGGTGAGGTGCTCCTGCGCGATGCGCAGGGCACGGCGCGGGCCGAACCGGGCGAGGTAGACATTGATACCGGGGCGGGTGCCGATGATCACGTCGGCTGCGCAGCGGCGCAGGTGTTCCTCGGCTCGCAGGTCGGTGAGCCGGCTGTACTGCCGGTACCGCTTCTCCGCGGCCGGGAAGACGACCGCGGGCTCGCGCAGCCGCGGGTCCGCCATGTCGGGTGAGCCCTCGCGCAGATCCACCAGCGGAACCAGCCGTACGCGCGGATCGACCTCGAACCGGGGGCGCGCGCGGTGGCGGAGCATCGAGACGATCTCCACGTCGTGGTGGTCGGCGAGCGCGGCGGCCAGGTTCCACGTCGTACGGACCGTCCCGCCGATGCCGTAGGCGTTGTGGAGCAACAGTGTGATCTTCACCGGCCGTGTTCCGGTCCTCTCCCCGTCCGTGCCGCCCTCCCGGGCTCATGACACACTCGACGCGTCTTCTACAATGCAATAGAATTTCTACATCACTGTAGAAGGTACCTCAGGGACGCACAAACCATGACCCATCCCCACGATCAGGGCCGACGACGCGCCAAGGGCCAACTCGAAGCCGAGATCCTCACCGTGCTGCACCAGGCCGACGGACCGATGACCACCGGACAGGTCATCGAACGCCTCGGCGGCGGCCTCGCCTACAGCACCGTGGTGACGATCCTCACGCGCCTGCACGCGAAGCGGCAGCTCACCCGCACACCGCGCGGGCGCGCCTACGCGTACGCCCCCGTCGCCGACGAGGCGGGCCTCGCCGCCCGGCGCATGCGCGGCTACCTGGACGGGCGGCCGGACCGCGCGGCCGTGCTCACCCGTTTCGTCGGCGACCTGACGGCCGACGACGAGGACCTGCTCCGGCAGCTTCTCGACACCGGCCACTAGGACCGCCATGCGCGTCGCCGTCTACCTGCCGCTGCTGCTCACGCTGCTGGCCACGCCCGGCGCCCGCCTGCTCGCCGCACGCTGCGAACCTCGGCTGGCCACCTGGCTGCTCACCCTCTCGGCGCTCGTGCTGGCCGCCGCCGGAACCGTCTCGCTGGCGCTGCTCACCCTCACCGGCCTGCTGCGCGTCCCGGTGCTGGCCGCCCTCGGGCAGTGGTCGCTCCACCTCGCCGCACGCCGGGACCCGGTCGAGCTGTCGGTCGCGGCCGCCGCGAGCCTGCTGCTCACCCTGGCCACCGTCGCCGCCGTACGCGTCTTCGCGATTCGCTGCCGGTCCCTGGCCCGCGCCGCCACGGACGCCGCGTGCCTGGCCGCCACGGACGGCCTGGTGATCGTCGAGGACCCGGTGCCGGACGCGTACGCGCTGCCGGGGCTGCCCGGACGCGTCGTCGTCTCCACCGGCATGCTCGACACCCTCGACCCGGGGGAACGCGCCATCCTGCTCGCGCACGAGCGCACCCACCTCGCGGGCCACCACTACGCCTTCGTCGCCCTCGCCCAGCTCGGCGCCGCGGCCAATCCCCTGCTGCGCCCGCTCGCCACGGCCGTCGCCTACACCGTCGAACGCTGGGCCGACGAACGCGCGGCGGCGGTCACCGGCGACCGCCGGCGCGTGGCGCGCACGGTCGGCAAGGCGGCACTGGCCGCCGGCCGTGCCCGCTCGCGAGAGGCCACCCTCGGGATCCGCGGCGCCGGCCCGGTCCCCCGCCGCGTCGCCGCCCTGCTCGGGCCGCCGGCCGCCATGCGCGCCACCCCGGCCCTGGCGACCGCCGCCGTGCTGGGCACGGCGATCTGGTCCACCTCCGAGGCCGTACAGGACCTGCACGTACTGCTGCGCTTCGTCGGCGCCTGACCGTGGGATCGGCCGGGCGGCCGGTGGCCGGTCGCGCCCACGCCGGCCGGGCCCGGCGCTCGCGGTCGGGCTCGGCCGGTCGTGTTCGCCCGCCGGTCGCGCCCGGCCGCCGTACTACGCGTCTCCGCGTACGCCCGCCCGTCACGCCCCGCCGCCGTACTACGCGTCCTCTCGTACGCCCGCCGGCGGGCCCGTTTCGCCGTACGCACATCCGCGTAGGTTCGGTGCCGCTCCGGAGCCGACGCCCGACGGCACCCCCGTGGCCACGATAGGGCGGGTGAACACCGACGACCCGCCCACGGGGAGAACCGCTCCGGCCCGGTCCGCGATCGGCCGGGCCCATGGCCGGCACCGCGTATTCCTGATCGCCACCTGCGCGGCTCTGGTCCTGGCCGCCATCGGCGACGAGGCTCCCGGCTATGACGGGCCCGGCCCGTTCATCGACCTGGCGTTCGCGGTGACGGTGGCGCTGGTCCGGTGGAGGTTCGCCCCACTGGTCATCGCCGCCATGAGCGCCTTCTTCCTCTTCGGAGGACTCGCCGCAGGAGGGTTCGCGCACCGGCTGATCCAGCCGGACCGCGCCTTGGACTTCACCGCCGGCTGGCTGCAGATGCTCGGCTTCGCCGCCGCCGTCGTCTTCGCCGTGGCCTCGACCGTCCACGCCCGCCGCCCATCTCGCTGACCCCACCGCGAAGGGATCAATCATGTTTCGTCACCGTCGTCTGAGCCGCAGCACGCTCATCTCGTTCGCCGGCCTGCTCGTCGGTATCGGCGGCCTGGTCATCCAGTGGATCGCCGACCCGTCGAAGTTCGCCGACGCCCAGCGCTCCTTCGGCGTCGCCTTCCCGCCCGGCATCGCGTTCATCGTCGTGGCCGGCCTGCTGACGCTGGTCACCGCACGCTGGTGGTGGCATGCCGTCTTCGGGGTGTTCATCGCGTTCTGGATCGCCGGCGTCGGCACCCTGGCCGGCCAGCTGACCCCTAATCTGACCTCGCGCAACGCCGGTACAGTGGCCGGCAACGTGGTCATGACCGCCGGCCTCGTCCTCGCCTTCGCCGCCGGCGTCCACAGCATGGTCACGGCGTTCCGCACCCGGCGGACCGTCCGGCGTGAGACCGGCCGCGCGCCTCAGGCGTGACGGGGCCAGGCCGCGCCCGGCAGCGCGTCGCCGGCGTGCTCGGGAAGCGCTCCCGAGTGAGAGGCGACCAGAGCACCGAGTGCGTTGGCCCGCCGGAGGATCTCCGCGGCCGGGAGCCCACGGTGGATCCCGTCGACCATGGCGGCGGTGAAGGCGTCTCCGGCTCCCACCGCGTCGACGACCGTCACCCGCGGCGGAGCCTGCTGCACGAACACGCCGTCGAACAGCAACGCGCCGCCGCGGGCTCCGCGGGAGCAGGCGACGGCGCGCATGCCGTAGCGGCCGGCGATGTCGCGCACGGCCTCCTCGATGCCTTCGTGTGACCGGCTCAGGTGGGGCAGTTCGCGTTCGCTGACCTTCAGCACGTTGGCGGTTCGGGCCAGGCCGTCCACGAGCCGGGGCGTCCAGCAGCCGGGCCTCAGGTTCACGTCGTACACGCGCAGTGCGTCCGGGTAGTGGGACGTCAGCCGGGAGATCGCGTCGAAGGTCGCGGGCCGGCAGGCCGCGAGCGTGCCGTAGACCAGGACATCGGGGGCGTGATCCGGGGGCTCCACGGGCCCACCGGCGGCCAGCAGGTCGTACGCCGCCGGCTTGACGATCTCGAAGGTCGGATCGCCGGACGGATCGAGGACCACCTCGGCGCGGCCGGTGGGAACTCCCGGCGCGGTGCGCACCCGCGAGGTGTCGACTCCCAGCTCCCGCATCCGCGCGAGCGCGGCGCGGCCGGGCTCGTCATCGCCGACGGCGGTGAGATAGGTCGCCGTGAAACCCATGCGGCGCAGCTGGGCGGTGACGTTGAGCGGTGCCCCGCCCAGCCGCCTCCCGGACGGCAGCATGTCCCACAGCACTTCGCCGATCCCCAGGACCGACGCGCTTTCGATTCCCTCGCTCCGCTCGGTCATGAGAACTCCATCCGGCTCAGTGTGGCGCGTGTTCCGCGACCACGTCGATCTTCGCGGGGCCGTGCTTCACGTCGCCGATGAGGTCCTGCGCGGTGAGGCCGGAGCACAGCAGCAGGCCCAGAGCCGCCAAGGTCAGGCCGATGCGGCGGCGGGGCGGCGGGCGCAGCAGCGCGGCGACGCGGCGGGGCACCGGTCCGGGCCGCGCGGCGCCGATGCCCATCCGAACGGGCGAGACCCCGCCCGACGCGAGGGCGACCTTGCCGATCACCTGTGCCGCCATGACGCGGTCACCGACGGCCGTGGCCGCCCGTTCGTCGGCCCAGCGTTCGGTGGCGTACCAGAGCGCGCGCCGCATCGGCCACAGCAGCGGGTTGGCCGCCGACGCGACGCGGACGACGGCGCGGAAGAGATGGTGGCGCCCGCTCAGGTGGGCCGCCTCGTGCGCGAACAGCACTCGGCGTTCGTCCGGGTCGAGGGCGTCCAGCATGCCGGTCGACACGACCACCCGGCCGGGAACGGAGTAGGCGTCGATCCGGTCGTCGGCCACCACCGCGACGACGCCGTCGCCGGGCAGGTCACGCGCCCGCCGGCGGGCCGAGCGCAGGGCGTGCGCCTGCCCGTACGCCGCGGACGCCGCCCCGGCCACCGCGGCCGCGAACGTCAGGGCGGCGAGGAGATGACCGCGGGCCAGGGCGAAGAGGGGTACCAGCGAGGCGACCGCCACCCCGGCCGCGAGGACGGTGAGCACCCAGGAGGCCGTACGGGGCGGGAGGCGCTCGGCGAGCGGGTGGGCGGCCAGGGCGACGACCGCCGGGCACACGAACGGCAGGTAGGCGTCGACGTCCATGGTCAGCGGCCGTCCAGCAGGTCGCGCAGCAGCTGCTCGTCCTGGTCGGACAGCGTGTCGACGAAGCGCGCGAGGACCGCCTGGCGGTCCGGCTCGGCCTCCATGGTGCGGTGCATGCGGCGGGCGACCAGGCCCGCCTCGTCGCTGACCGGCGCGTAGCGGAACGACCGGCCGTCCTTCTCACGCGTCAGCAGGCCCTTGGCGTGCATCCGGCTCAGGATCGTCACAACGGTCGTGTAGGCGAGATCATCGGAGAGCAGGGACTGCACGTCGGCGGCGTTCAGCGGCCGGCCGGCCCGCTGGAGGACGGTCATGACCTCGGCCTCGAGCGCGCCCGCGGCCCGACGCCCTCCGCTCGCCATGTCACCTCCGCGTTCGCCGACGACCGAGTATCAGTGTGCCACGGATCGCCCAGCGGCCGACCTGGTGTTACGCCGTCCAGGCGAGGAAGGCGACCCCGGGCGCCCCGCCGTCGCGCGGCGGCGTCGCCCGTACGGTCGCCGAGGTCCGGTCGCGGCGGCGCATCCGGGTGCTCACGGGCGTCCCAGGCCGTCTCATCCCCTCACCCCCGCGAGAGCGCGACATACTCGGTGACCTGCGCGTTTCACCGTAGAGGCGGTCTTCGGCGCGTCCCATTCTCGTCCCAGCAGGACATTCGCCGCGGATACCGGCACTATGAAAAGAAGCCCCGCTCCACCACATCCGCGCTGGAGAAACAAGGAGCCTGGTCATGCGTGTCGGTGCAGCCGCGTCTGTCTTGGACGACCCCGAGGAGCTCCAGCAGGCCGCCTCCTCGATCTTCGTCCCCCTGAAGATCGAGACGCCGGTGGAGGAGCGCTTCGAAGCGGGCGTCGACAGCGCGCGGGTGGGACCGGTGGTCGCCGCACGGATCACGAGTACCCCCGCGATGGTGAACCGCAACGCCCGGTGCGTGACGTCCACCGACGCGGAACTGCTCAAGGTGACCCTCCATCTCAGCGGCTCGATGATCGTCACGCAGGACGACCGTCAGTGCCGGGTCCGGCCCGGCGACCTGGTCGCGTACGAGACCTCCCGGCCGTACCGGCTGATCGGCACGGACGTGTGCGACATCGTCGTCGTCGGGATCCCGCGTGCGATGCTGGGCCCCAGCGCCGACCTGATCGGCCGGCGCACGGCCGTCGCGCTGCCGGGCGACCGCGGTGTCCACGCGGTGATCGCGGCCTTCCTGTACGGCCTCGGCCGCGACGTCGGCGCCCTGTCCGGCCCGAACGGGCTCCGCCTCTCCGACGCCCTCGTCTCACTGATCATCTCGGCCTTCAACGACACCACGCCCGAGCGCGCGGAAACCTGCGACCTCGCCGATCGGATCCTCGCGTACGCGGCGGCCAACCTCTCCGACCCCGGTCTCTCGGCCGAGACGGTCGCGCGCCGGCACGGCATCTCAACGCGCTACCTGCACAAAGTCCTCCGTGAGCGCGATGTCGCCTTCGGCGCCTGGGTCCGGCGCGAGCGGCTCCATCGCATCCGCCGTGACCTGACCGACCCCGCATTCGCCAACCGGACGATCGCCGCCATCGCCGCCGGCTGGGGCATGACCGAACCCGGCCATCTCAGCCGCACCTTCCGCGCCGAGTTCGGCCGCACACCGCTGGACATCCGGCGGACGGGATTCTGAGCGAGGGAGATCGGCGCCTTCACGTCACAACGCGGCGGTGACATGATCGCCAGCGGTACGCCCGGCGCGGAGCGTCACGCCGGGGCTCACCGTCCGCGGACACGAGGAGTCGCCCAGTATGGACATCGCCGTCGTCGGAGCGGGAATCGCCGGACTCGTGCTGGCACTGAGGCTGCACGAGGCAGGCGTGCCCTGCCGGGTGTACGAGGCCGCCCCGGAGATCAAGCCGCTCGGCGTGGGGATCAACATCCTGCCGCACGCGTCGGAGGTGCTCGGCGGGCTCGGGCTCGAAAAGGCGCTGACCGCGGAGGCCGTGCTCACCGCGGAGTCGGTGTTCTTCAACCGGTTCGGCCAGCTCATCTACCGCGAGCCCAGCGGGCGGGCGGCCGGCTACCGCTATCCGCAGTACTCCATCCACCGGGGCAGCCTGCACGCCGTGCTCCTGGCCGCCGTACACGACCGGCTCGGATCCGGCGCCGTCGCGCTGGACCACCGCTGCACCGGCGTCGCGCAGGACGAGGACGGGGCGTACCTGACCTTCCGTACGACGACCGGCGACGCCCCGCTCCCCCGCGTGCGCGCCGACGGCGTCGTCGCCTGCGACGGCGTGCACTCCGTCATCCGGCGGCAGTTCCACCCCGGGGAGGGCGAGCCCCGCTACTCGGGCGTCAACATGTGGCGTGGCACCGCGGTCGGCCGGCCCTTCCTGTCCGGCGCCAGCATGGTCCGCGTCGGCTGGCTGGACCGCGGCAAGCTCGTCGTGTACCCGATCCGCGACGACGTCGACGGAGCCGGCAACCAGTTGATCAACTGGGTGGCCGAGATCGAGACGCCGCACCACGTCACGCGCGACTGGAACCGCCGGGGTGAGCTGAACGACTTCATCGGCGCGTACGAGGACTGGCACTTCGACTGGCTGGACGTGCCCGCGCTGCTGCGGTCCAGCGACGCGGTGCTGGAGTACCCGATGGTCGACCAGGAACCCCTGGACCGCTGGTCGTTCGACCGCGTCACGCTCCTCGGCGACGCGGCGCACCCGATGGTGCCGCGCGGCTCGAACGGCGCGGGCCAGGCGATCCTCGACGCGAAGGCGCTGAGCACGATCCTGGCCGGCGCGAGCGACGTCTCGGCGGCCTTCCGCGCGTACGAGGACCGGCGTCGCCCGGCCACGACCAAGGTGGTGCTCACCAACCGCCGCACCCCACCGGACGTGATCATCCGCGAGGTACGGGACCGTACGGGCGACCGGCCCTTCGACCGCATCGAGGACGTCATCAGCCAGGAGGAACTGGCCGCGATCTCCCGCCGCTACAAGGACGTCGCCGGCATGTCCGCCCAGAGCCTCATGACCGGCGGCTGACGGCCCGTGCGGCCACGGCGTCCGTCGCGGGAACGTGCGGTTCGCCGTGGCCCGGCGCTCGCGATGTCCGTGTGTCCATGGCCCTTCCCGGACAGGTCAGGCCGAAGCCGCGGCGCTACTGGATGACGACCCAGTCGTCGGGTCGCGTCGTCCGGCCCAGATAAGGACGGCCGTACGTGGCGATGCTGACCCATCGCCCCCAGGTCTTCTCCCATCTCCCGACCCAGCGGTCGAGCCCGGGAGCGACGCGGTCGAGTAGGTACGGGTTGTACCAGTCACCCTTGGTGTAGAGGCCGAGCGCCCGATTCGCGCGCCAGTACGCCTCGGATCGCTCGGCGAGCGTATCGCTGCAGAGCTGGAAGTCGTAGTCGCTGGGCCATTTGGACAAACCCGGCTTGTACCGGCTGTCGAAGAACGCCGCGGCGGGCTTGGGTCCGTCCGTGGCGAACCCGGCCTGCCGGTAGGCCGCCACGACAGCTCCTTCATGTCCGCCAGCTGCTTACGCGAGATTCCGGAGAAGGCGAATTCTCGGTCGGTGGCCACGTAGCCCGAGCTGTCGACGACCGTGAATTCCCGGCCGCGCAGGGCGTTCGGCCCCCGCACGTCCTGCACCGCCTCGCGCAAGTACTGCAACGCCTTCGCGAGAATGCCGGATTCGGCATCGACGAGTTTGCCGCCAGCCATTTATTAACGGCCCAGACGAATCGTGTGCAGGCACGGACGGCGCACCTCCACCGGGATTCGAGCGGCTCCGATTCTCGAATTTTACCGTGCCCGCCGTCACTCGGCCCAGAAGTCGATCAGTTCCTCCTCGGTGAGCAGCCACGGCGGCCTGTCCGGCAGGACGCGACCGGCGGACAGGGCCCAGACCGTCATCAGCATCAGGGCGAGATGCTCGTCATTGGTGAAGCTCTTCAGCTCGTTCATCGGCTGCGCGGCTTGAGGACCTGGGCCTTCGCTTCAGGTCGGGGAGGAAACGCCGCTCCCTCCTTGGATGTCGGTACTGGTGGTCAGCGTGCCGGCATGCGGTTCCGAAGGGGAGGACGTCAAGGCTCTCCGTCGGATGCGGAGGAGGGATGGCCGGATGATGCCGCGGCCCCTGTCGTACACCGAGCAAAGGCCCGGGCCGATCCGGAACACCCCCCACACATGTCCCGGACCGGCCCGGACGGTGCCGCCCCTCCGGACAGCCCCGGTGGGCCCGGGCCTGGTCGGCACCTTCGGTACGTCAGGCGGGCAGGTGGCCTGAGCTCCCTGCCACACGAGAAGCCAAGCGCGGATCCGGGCGTACGGCCATCCCCGGATTCCGGGATGTCCGCGCGGTGAGTCTCCGCTCTACACTCGGCGGCCATGAGCAGGGTGGCTTCGCCGGTCGGGACAGGACGGTCATGACAGCGGAGGCCGCGCCGGCCGTGGTGGCGCGCGTCGTCTCGTCGTCCGGGACCGTCGTGGAGGTCGTGGAGAACCAGCGTCTGGTGTTCGGGCGAGGGCCCGATGCGGACCTGGTGATCGCCGCCGACCGGGGGCTGTCCCGCCGCGCCGGGATGCTCGGCGGGGTACGCGGCGGCGCGTGGGTGGCGAACCTCAGCCACACCCACGCGCTGTACGCCGAGGCCGACGGCTACCAGATCCGGCTGCCGCCGATGGAGGCGCCGGGCGACCCGGCCGGCGGATGGTTCATGCGGGCGGGCACCACGCTCGTGGGGTCGCGGGCCATGCTCGACGCCGGCGGGCCGCTGCGAGTGACGATCATGCCCGCGGCCGGCGGGCCGATCGGCGTGCTCGGAGACCGGCCGGCGCGCCCGGACGAGGACTCCACGCTGCTCCCGCTGCACCTGGATCCGAACACCAAGTTGTTCCTGGTCGCGCTGCTGTGGTGCCGGCCATGGCTGATCGATCCGACGCGTACGTCGCCGCTGCCGCGCACCCCGGAGATCGCCCGCGCCGCGCTGGAGGTGACCGACGCGCACCACCAGCTCGAGCAGTTCGACAACGATCCGGTGTTCCGTGACCGGCTCGCCGCGCGTGTCGGGGAGCACGTGAAGGTGTTGCGGCGCAAAATCAATATCCGGGGGCTCGTACGCAGCGGAACCCGGCTCTCGGACGAGGTGGTCGTCGGCGTGCTCATCGAACACGCGATCATCACGTTCGGCGATCTGGGCCGGCTGAGCGACCCGTCATGGTGTTCTCGACAGGAGGATCTCTGGTGGGACCGTACGTAGTGAAGTCCGGCGTTTCCTGGAACCGCGCAGGTCACAGCCTGTTCACGGTGAACGCCGCAGCCAGCTGACGGCTCATGCCGGCCACGGTCACCGTGACGTGGTGGGGACCGGGCGGGATCTTCCCGGGGAAGAACTCATGGCTCTGGTTGAGCGTGTAGTTGAACGCCCCGCCGAAGTCGACGACGGGCGGGTACGGGGACGCCGGTCGCGTGTCGAGGCGGATCGTCACCTCGCGGCCGGGCGTGAAGCCGATGCCCGAGACGACGAATCCGGTGTTGCCGTCGCCATAGGTCTGGTTGAGCGTGATGGCCGGGCGGCCGGACGCCCGCGGCGGGCGGACCGCTCCGGGGGGCGGGCCGCCACCGGGCGGAGGGCCGGCCGGCCTGCGGTCGCCCGACTCCCGGCCCAGCACGACGCCGAGCATCAGGACGGCACCGGCGACCCCTAAGATCGCCGCGGCGACCGCGATGACGCGCGCCGGCCGGCCGCCGTGGAAGCGCGCTTTTCCGGTGCGGCTCTTGGCGGGCGCCGGGCGCGACAGCCCCGCCGAGGTCGGTGAGTCCAGGGTGCGCTCGACGGGTCCGTCCTCGGGCTCGGGCGACCGTGTCCCCTGCCGGTACTCCTCGATCAGCTCGAGCGCCGCCGCCGGCAAGGGCGCGGGACGCAGGGCGTACTCCCCGCCGTGCTCCTCCAGCTCCTCGGCCAGTCGCGCGAGCAGGGCGGCGGCGGTGGGCCGGGCGGCCGGGTCGCGCTCGAGGCAGTCGAGCATCAACGCGGCCGCCTCGCCGGGCAGGCCGGTGAGATCCGGCGGCTCGGTGGCCAGCCGCACCAGCACGTCGGTCACCGAGTCCCCGGCGTACGGCGGGTGGCCCGTGGCCGCGTACAACAGGGTCGAGCCGAGGGAGAACACGTCGCTGGCCGCCACCGTCCGCCGGCTGTCGCGTGCCTGCTCGGGCGCCATGTAGGCGGGGGTGCCGACGGCCTGGTGCGTCGCGGTGACCGTGACGCGTTCGGTCGCCCGTGCCACGCCGAAGTCGATGACCCGCGGCCCGTCCGCCGCGACGAGGACGTTGGACGGTTTCAGGTCCCGGTGCACGAGGCCGGCCTGGTGGATCGAGGCCAGCGCCTCGGCGCAGCCCGCGGCCAGCCACCGCAGCGCCCCGGTGGGCAGCGGCCCGCAGGTCCGTACGAGCTGTTCCAGCGAGGGCGCCGCGATGTAGGCGGTGGCCAGCCAGGGGATCTCGGCGTCGGGGTCGGAGGCGACCACGCCGGCGGTGTAGACGCCGCTGACCCGTCCGGCGGCGGTCACCTCGTGCGCGAACCGGGTACGGAAGTCGGCGTCGGCGGCGTACTCACTCCTGATCGTCTTGACCGCGACGAGACGGCCGGAGGCCGACCGGCCCAGATAGACGCGCCCCATCGCCCCGGTCCCCAGCCGCCCCAGGAGCACGTAGCCACCGACCCGCACCGGATCCTGCGACGACAGCGGCTCAAGCCTCACCTGCCCCGACCGCATGCACCCCTCCGTCCGCCAGGAACGATCGGCATCATCGCCCCGATTCCAACGCACGCTCGGCACCGGATGGCGGACTCGGCCGCGATCACCTTCGACCTGGGCAAATCACCACATGCGTCGACCGTCGTCAACAGGCATCCGCCTTTACATTGTAGATCATGAACGACTCCCCCCGGAATAACGCCCGCGGCCTGCATGATCCCGCTCACGATGGTCGGAGCGTCGGCGGGAGCTACGGGACTTCGTGGTACAGCGCGGACCGCTCGGCGGTGTGATCGGTGCGGGAAGATGGTGTGCATGGATCAACTCGGCGCCGCGCTGCGGGCATGGCGGGACCGGTTGGACCCCGCGACGGTGGGGTTCGCGCATGGCTCACCCCGTCGGGTTCCCGGTCTGCGACGCGCGGAGCTGGCGACGCTGGCCGGCATCTCGGTCGAGTACGTGGTCCGACTCGAGCAGGGACGGGTGGCGACACCCTCGGCGCAGGTCTGCTCTGCTCTGGCTCGCGCCCTGCGCCTGTCCGACGACGAGCACGCCCACCTCCTGCGCATGGCCGGTCACGCGGCGGACCCGGGCCGGGTTTCGCGGGTGATCCCGGGAAGTCTGTACCGGATCATGGACCAGCTCGCCGGCAGCCCGCTCGCGATCTACGACGCCACTTGGCAGTTGCTGCACTGGAATCCGCTGTTCGCGGCCACGTTCGGCGATCCCACGGTCCGCGGCGTGGGAGACCGGAACGTCCTGATCTGGCAGTTTTTGGGCGAGCTGCCCCGGGTCCGGCAGACCGCAGCCGAGCAGGCGGCGTTCGAGGAGTCCCTCGTCGCCGACTTGCGCGCGACGACGAGCCGGTACCCCGACGATCCCGACGTCGCGACGCTGATCTCGAGGTTGAACCGCAGCCCACGGTTCCGCCAGTTGTGGAGCCGCCGATCGGTGGGTGGCCACGAGAGTTCGCACAAACTCGTCGAACACCCGGACGTCGGAGACATCGCCTTGAACTCCGACGTGCTCACCACCCAGAACACGAACCTCCGCCTCGTTGTGTACACACCGCGGCCGGACACCGACGCCCGCAGCAAACTCGAGGTCCTTGCCGCCATCGGTGTCCAGAGGATGTCTCCTCAGGGATGAGGACCCGAGTTGCGCCTCGTCCGGTGGACCAGGCTGCTGCGTGGTACGCGCTGTACCAGGATGTCCCGTAGCTCCCCCCGACGCTCCCGTGGGCTCAGCATTGAGTCCGTGAACAGCGCACGACGATGCTGTTCCGAGTCAGGAGGAGTCGGCATGACCACCACGTTCATCACCGGGGCCAACAAGTCTCTCGGCCTTGAAACCGCTCGTCGCCTCGTCGAGACGGGGCACACCGTCCTCATCGGTGCCCGCGACCCTGAACGCGGCCGGGCCGCGGCCGAGTCGCTCGGCGCCCGGTTCGTCCAGATCGACGTGACCGACGACGCCTCGGTCGAGGCCGCCGCCGCCGACGTCGCCGCGCACGAGGGGGCGATCGACGTCCTCGTCAACAACGCCGGCGTCCTCGGCCGGGTCGGCCCCGTCGAGGAGTACACCGCGGCCGACGTGAGTGCCGTGCTCGACGTGAACGTCGTCGGGATCGTGCGCGTCACGCACGCGTTCCTCCCGCTGCTACGCAAGTCGTCGAACCCCGTCATCGTCAACGTGTCCAGCGGGATGGGTTCCTTCGGCATGACCCAGGACCCGGCGCGGCTCGAGTCGCAGTACGCCCTGCCCCTCTACTCCGCCTCGAAGGCCGCGGTCACGATGCTCACGACGCAGTACGCCAAGGAACTGAAGGAGGTGAAGGTCAACGCCGCCGACCCCGGGCAGACCGCGACCGACTTCACCGGCGGCCTCGGACACAGCATCGCCGAGGGCGCCGAGTCCATCGTGACCCTCGCGACGATCGGCCCGGACGGGCCGACGGGACAGTTCATCGACCGGTCCGGGAACCTCCCGTGGTGAACCTGCCCTGAGCCGGACCGGCGGCCCGCCGGGGTCGTCGAGGGACCGGAACACCGCTCGATTCGGGATGGTCAGGTCGCCAACCGGCCCCGTCTACGTCGTCCTGGGCATCAACTGCGCCGGCGAACGCGACGGTGGGTTCCGGTACACCGCGCTTGCCGTCAGGACCGTCCGTCCCTCACTGTGGAGCCGGGCGGACACGAACGTCACCGTCCGCGTCGACTGATCGACCGCCGCCTCCCCGAACAGCAGCTCACCACCACGCGCGGGCGCCAGCATCGAGCATGACAACTGGAGCGTCACGGGATGGCGGTCGGGATCCACACCGAGGAAGGACTCGACGGTGGCGCCCAGGGTGATGTCGAGGACGGTCATGAGGAAACCGCCGTGCGCGGTGCCGTTGGGATTGAGGTGGTGCGGTGCCGGCGACACGCAGAGGTCGGTCCGGTCGGTGCCGCGCCGCCACAGCAGGCCGCCGACATGGCCGAGGAAGGTGCCTTCCTGGTCGAGCGGAACGAAGCCCTCGGGAACGCCGTTCATGCTTCCTCCACCAGGACGATCCATGTCGCCGCCATCGCGGGCCGTTCGCTCGCCCGCCGTTCGAGCCGACACCCGAGGCTGAGCCGGGTGGTCGGGCCGGGACCCGGTGCCACGGCGTCCAGGGACAACCGCAGGCGGAACTCATCGCCTGGGAGAACCGGTGCGGTGAATCGGATCCGCTCCAGCCCGTAGTTGGTCCACCTGGTGGCCTTGGCGATGGTGTAGCACTGGTTCGCCAGCGCGGTGACCGTGGAGAGCACCAGGAATCCGTGGGCGAGGAGACCGTTCAGGCCGGCCTCGTCGCGGGCCCGCGGCGGGTCCGTGTGGATCCAGTGCCGGTCGTGCGTGAGTTCGGCGAAGCCGAGCACGTCGTCCTGCTCGAGCGATGCCCAGCCGCTGATCCCGATCTCGCTTCCGACGTGGGTCTGGAGGTCGGCAGCACGGTCGACGGCCAGGGTTCTGGTTGGGTTCTCGACCTTCACGATCGCTCTCTCTGCCGGTCGTATATCTGTTCGACGAGCTGCCCCCGCCGTTCCAGAACGACACTGCGCACAAGCTGTCCCTTGTTGCCCACCTCGTCGCCCTCGGGTTCCAGCAGGGCGCCGTCGAGGACCCGGGTGCTCGGCTTGGTGTTCGCACGGTTGTACGCGTCCAGCAGCAGCCGGAGGTCGTCCTCGCCGAACGGTTCGGTGGCACGGCTGTCCGCCCAGACGAGCACGCAGGGTGCGGACCGGTTGGCGCCGAACACGACGATGTCGCGCAACCGTCCCGCGCTGCGGGTCAGCAGGCTCGCGCGGATGCCGCTGGTGTCGACCCAGGTGCCGTTGGCCAGCTTGAAGTCGTCGGCGATCCGGCCGGCGAAGCGCAACCCGCGCTCCGGGCGGGCGGGATCGATGAGTTCGCCCGCGTCACCCGAGCGGTACCAGCCGTCGGCGGTGAACGCCGCTCGGCTCTGCTCGGGCAGTCGCCAGTATCCGCCGGAGACGCATGGCCCGCGGACCAGGAGTTCGTGCTTGCCCGCGACGGGACGCAGTCCGATCTCGACACCGGGCAGCGGCGTCCCGATGCAGTCCGGGGCGACTCCGGGTGCGTGCACCATGGTCGCGCCGGGGCCCACCTCGGTCGAGCCCCATCCGGTCACTATGGGGACCGGGCGCCCGCGCACCGTCGCCGAGAGTTCCGACAGCCGGCGGAACACGCTCGGGTGCATGGCCGCGCCGGCGCTGAACATGACGTCGAGGCGGCCGAAGAACGCCGTGCGGAAGTCCGGATCGGCCTCCAGCGCGGGCAGGAGTGCCGTGAACCCGGCCGGAACCGCGCCGTGGAAGGTGGGCCGGTGACGGCGGAGGTTCCGGATCGTGACGTCGAGGCGGTCCGGCCGGCCCGCGGCCTCGTCGATGTGCAGTGTTCCACCCTGGGACAGCACGAGGTTGACATTGGCGTTGCCGCCGAAGGCGTGGTTCCACGGCAGCCAGTCGACCAGTACCGGGCGGTGGCCGGTCAGGAAGGGCCAGACGTCGAGCGTCATCCGGATGTTGGTCGTCATCATCGACTGGGTGTAGGCCACCGGCTTCGGCCGGCCGGTCGAACCGGAGGTGAGGAGGATCTTCGTCGGGGCCGTGGGGTCGATGTCCTCGGGTGCCGGTCGTGCGGCGTCGTCGGGAATCGCGCACCGCAGTTCCCGGACGGCCGGGCGGCCGACGAGCACGCGCGCCGGTGCGCCGGCGGGCAGGGCCTCCGCCAGGACCGCCGCGTGGGCCGAGTCGGCCGCCCAGACCAGTGCCGGTTCGAGCAGGGCGAGAAGATCGGCCAGCTTGCCTCGGTCGGCCGAGGCCCCGGCGTACTGCGGCGCGACGGGCACGGCTACGGCGCCGGCCAGCATCGTGGCCAGCCCCATGGTCATGTGCTCGACGGAGTTCGGACCCAGCACCACCACGCGGTCCCCGCGCCGCAGACCGCGCTGGACCAGCGCCGCGGCGACCCGGCTCACGTTCTCCCACGCCTGGGCGTAGGACCAGGCCGTCCGGTCCGCGCCCGTGGCCACCGTGAGGAAGGTGGCGTTCGGTGTCTCGGCGCCGAATCGGCGCAACCAGTGCAGGACGGTCGGCGTCGCCGTACCCGCCGGAATCCGGGACCGCAGCACGAGCACGCCATCCGGCTCGCGGCGGCAGTCGACCGCGGGCGTTGCGAACATGCTCATGTGCGCGGCTCCGCGCCGCGGTCCACGGAGTGCGGCAGCGCGAGCACGTCGACGGCGGCCGCGTCCCTGGCGGCGAGGACGTCGCCGATCGCCCGGCCGTCGAGGACCTCGTCCCCGGCCGCGATCAGCCGGGCCCGGGCGTCCTCGTCGAGATGCGGTGTGCCCAGGTCGGACCACCACCCCTCGATGGTGTCCGCGAACGAGCGCATCGCGCCACGCATCCCGTCGGGACCGCCGGCCAGCGCCAGCGACATGAGTGGGCCGCCGATCAGGAACCGCGGGGTTATGCCGTGCACCACGGCGTCCTCGATGCCGGTCGCGTCCACGACGCCCTCGGCGAGCAGGTGCGTCACTTCCCTCAGCATCGCGAAGGTCAGCCGGTTGGTGAGGTAGCCGGGGATCTCGCGGTGCAGCAGCACCGGGCGCTTGCCCAGGTCGGCGAGGTGGGCAAGCACCGCGGTGACGACGGTGGGCGAGGTCGCCTTGCCCGCCAGGACCTCCACGAGTGGGAGCGCGTAGACCGGACTCTGCGGATGGGCGACGACCAGACGCTCCGGGTGATCCATGCGGGCCTGCAGGTCCGACGGCATGAGACCACCGCTGCTCGACAGGATCGGGACCCCGGGCGCGACCGCGGTCTCGATGCTTCGGTACGCGTCCTGCTTGGCCTCGACGGACTCGGGGACGTTCTCGTGCACCAGGGCCGCGGCGCCGAGACCGGCGGTCGGGACCAGCCGGAGCAGGTCCAGGGGCGCCGACATGGGTGCGCCGGGCACGGTGCGGCGGACCGAGGGCCACACGCCCTCAAGGTACGACGTCAGCCTCCCCAGCGCGGCGGGTGCCGGATCCACCACCAGCACCGGGCGGCGGCGGGCGAGATAGGTGGCGGCCCATCCGCCGCCGATCGTCCCAGCGCCCACCAGGCCGATCGGTTCGTCGCTCCAGTCGTTGGGCATGCCTGACCTCCCTGTCAGTGTCGTCGCGTGCCGGCTTAGGAGGCGTCTTCGCGCAGCGAGTCCATGTCCGGAACCGGACCGGTACGGGTGAGCAGCGCCTTGCGGCGGAGGAAGCGCAACATGCCGTTGGGCCCCATGCGCGAGCCGCCCAACCCGGAGAGGTTGTAGGAGGTCTTCTCCACGTCGCGCATGATGGCGATGGTCAGCGAGGTGTCCATCAGGCTGACGGCGCCGGCGTTGACGCGCCGCCCTATCGCCCTGGCCTCGTCCTCGTCACCGGCGAACACCGCGGCGGACAGGCCGTAGTCGCTGTCGTTGGCGAGCCGGACCGCCTCGTCGATGTCGTCGTAGGCCTGCACGGGGACGACGGGTCCGAACGTCTCCTCGCGCATGATCTTCATGTCGTGGTCGACGCCGGTCAGTACCGTCGCGCGCATGTAGCGACCGCCGTCGAGCGTCTCGCTGCGGCCGCCGCAGTGCAGGACGGCGCCACGGGCCAGCGCGTCGGCCAGGTGGGCGTCGACGATGTCGGCCTGCCTGCCGAGGATGAAGGGACCGATATGGCCCCGGTCGACGTCCGGGTGGTTCAGCTCGAGGCGCCGGGCCTGGCCGGTCAGCTCCTCGACGAAGGCGTCGTGCACGGACCGGTCGACGTATACGCGCTCGGTCGCGAAGCACACCTGCCCCGTGTTGTGCACAGCGCCCTTGAGGACCGCGGCCGCGGCCTGCCGCAGGTCGGCCGATGCGGTGACGATCGCCGCGTCCTTGCCGCCGAGTTCGAGGAACGCCGGAATGAAGCGGCGGGCACACGTCTGCGCCAGTGCGCGACCGGTGGAGACGCTGCCGGTGAAGCACAGCGCGTCCACCTCTTCGACGATGGACCGGCCCGTATCGGGTCCACCCGTCACGAAGTGCAGCACGGCGGCGAGGTCGGGCACCTCGGCGATGCCGGCGGCAACCGGCTCGACGAAGCGGGGTGCCACCTCGCTCGGCTTGACGATCACCGCACAGCCCGCGAGCAGCGCGGGCACGGCGTCCAGCGTCGAGAGCAGGAACGGATGGTTCCACGGGCTGATCACACCGAGCAGGGGGTACGGGTCGAACTCGGTGTCGTAGCGCACCGTGGCGGACGTGCTCGAAACGCCGTGCAGCCGAGCGCGCTCGAGGATCGCGGGTGCGGCGTCACACCATCCGCGGATCGAGGCCGCGACCATGTACGGCACCTCGTGAGACACCCGGCTGCGGCCGGTGTCGACCGTCTCGGCGTCGCCGATCGCCTTGGCGTTCGCCTCGATGGCGTCCGCCCAGCGGCGCAACACGGCTGCCCGGTGGCCGATCCCGGCCGCGGTCCACGCGGGCTGGGCCTTGCGGAGGCCGGCACAGAATTCGGCGATCTCGGCCGGGTCGGGCGGATGGATCAGGTAGTCGACGCGCCCTGTCCGGGGATTGCGGACGGGCAGTGCGCCATCGGTCGCCATGGCCTCGACGTCATGGCTGTCCGGAAGCTGGGTTGATGTCACAGAAACGCATCCTCTCGCTGCCCGAGGAAGTCCAGGACGAGCTCGTTGAACCGACGATGCCGCTCCCACTGTGGCCAGTGCCCCGCGCCTTCGACCAGCTCGAAGCGCCCGTTCGGGAGCTTGTCCGCCATGCGCAGCCCGACGGCGGCCGGCCCCGAGGGGTCGTCACTGGTCCAGACCACGAGCGTGGGCGCGGTGATGGCGGCCAGCTCGTCGTCGGTGATCATGTTGCGCGCCCGGACGTCTCCGTCCTGCAGGCACATGATGTTCCGCATCGACTCGGCGAACGGCGCCTGGGCGTAGATGGTCCGCCGGACGTCGACCAGTTCCTGGGTGACACTCGTCGGGTCGGCCATCAGCCAGCTCACGCGGGCGCGGATGCGCTCGTCACTCGGGTCGTCGGCGGCGCCTTGGGACAACGTGCGGATCCGCTCCCGGACAGCCGGGTCGGACAGCGCACCACCGGGGGTGTTCAACACGATCCGGCCCACTCGCTCCGGGTGCGCGTACGCTGCCTTCACCGCGACCCAGCCACCGAGCGACTCTCCGTTCAGATGTGCCCGGTCCACACCGAGCGCGTCGAGAAGGCTCATGAGGTGGGCGACGTAGTCCGGCAGTTCGAGCGGTCGAGTCGCCGGGGTGGTCAGCCCGTGACCCGGGTAGTCGTAGGCGATCACGCGGTACCGCGCGGCGAGGGCGGGGATGTTGCGGGCGTAGGCCTCCAGATGCCCGCCGACGCCGTGCAGCAGGACGACGGTCTCCGGTCCCGCACCGGCCTCCAGCACACGGGTGTTCCACTCGCCGACCTGCACGTGTCGGATCGTCAGGTCCTGCCCGATCAGCGCGGTCCAGATGCTCGGCTCGTCGGTGACGGGGGCGGGAATGGGGACGGTCACGGGTTCCTCCGGGTCTCTGCGGTGGTGATGCCGAAGCCGGCGATCCATTCCGGGATCGGGCGGTAGAAGCTGCCGCGCATGGCGTAGGGACCGGCGGTGGCCAGGGCCGCGTAGCAGGCCAGCCAGGTGCGAACTTCGTGGGCGGAGTTGCCCGCCTCGGCGGTGATCCAGGTGTTGGTCCAGGTGTCGGCGGCGGTGAGGCGCCCCTCGGCCAGCAGGTCCAGGAACGCGCGGTCCCAGTCCGGGTTCAGCCGTGGCCCCGGCTCCCCGGACGCGACGGCCAGCCCGGCGTCGCGGACCCGGGCCTCGCGCCCGGCCCGCTCCTCGGGTGTCGGATGCCGGCCGGCGATCAGCCGGGCGGCGACCTCGGGCGGCGCGCCCTCCAGCGTGGGCAGCGGCGGATCGTGGGAGAGGCCGCCGGAGCCGAGCAGCAACACCCGGCGGTCGAGCGCGAGCAGGGCTCGGCCCAGTGCCTCGCCGAGCCGGCGGGTGCGCCGTACGGGGCCGAACGGCACCGCCACGCAGTTGATGAAGACGGGTACCGCCGGAACGGCGTCGATCGCGCCGAACAGCAGCTCCAGGGGCTGGGCGAAGCCGTGGTCGACGACCATCCGCTCGGACATGGCCAGGTCGATGTCCGCCGCCAGGACCTCCCGCACGACGTGCCGCGCGGCTTCCCGGTCGACCGCGAGTGGTCCCCGCGCCGTCCCGTAGTCGCCGACGGCCTCGGCCGCGGTGCCCACGCAGAACGGCGGCATCAGATCGTAGAACATGCCGTTGTAGTGGTCCGGTGCGACCACGACGACCAGGTCGGGCCGGAAGTCCGCGGCGAAGGCACGGGCCTGCGCGAACGCCGCGTCGACCGCGGTCCGGGCGTCGCCGCGTGGCTCGACGGTACGCATGAGCGGTGAGTGCGACGCGGTGACGACGGCCAGCGGCATCGGGACCTCCTCGACGGTGGGGATGCCCCGAAGCTACGACTACCCGGTCATATAGGTCTATGTGATAATTCGGCGTCTCGACTTAGCATTTCGGCTATGAGTTCGACGATGCCGGACAACCGGATCTCTCTGCACAAGCTCGAGGTGTTCTGCAGCGTGGTGGAGCGGGGTGGTGTCCGCCTTGCCGCGGAGGATCTGTTCGTCTCCCAGCCGGTGGTCAGTGCCCACCTGCGCTCGCTGGAGGAACGCCTGAAGGTCAAGCTCTTCCAGCGCGACGGCCGGGGCATGAAGCTGACCGAGGCCGGTGCCGAGGTGCACCAGTGGGCCACCGAGGTGTTGCGGGGGCGCACCGAACTCGACCGGAGCCTGCGCGACATCTCCCGCGGAGTGGCCGGGCGGGCGTCGATCGGGTCGAGCATGTCCGTGGGCAACTACGTGCTGCCGCAAGTCCTGGTGGACTTCCGTCGCGCGCATCCACAGGCGTCGATCTCGCTGCACCAGTCGACCGTGGAGATCGCCCTGGAGCGCACGCTCGACGGCCGCTCCGACTTCGCGGTCGTCGCTACGGACGCCGTGCTCGACGCCAACTCCTTCGAGGCCGAGCTGATCGCTCGGCCGCCGTTCTGCCTGGTCGCGGCGCTCGACGACGAGCAGGTCGGTGCCTCGGCGACGGTCGCCGAGTTGACCGCGCTTCCGTTCGTCTGCCCGCCGGCCGGCGCGGCGATTCGCCGCAGCCAAGACTCGGCATTGGCCTCCATCGGTGTCGTGGACCGGCGGGTGGAGATCGAACTCGGCAGCGCCGAGTCCATGAAGGTGGCCGTGCAGGGCGGACTCGGCGTGGCGCTGCTCTGGCGGGAATCCGTGCGTCGCGAACTGGAAGCGGGTCTGCTGCGCGAGGTGCAGATCACCGGGCACACGCTGTACGACAAGCTCTATCTGGTGCGGCGTCGCGGCAAGAGGCTCACCGCCTTCCAGACGACGCTGACCACAGTGCTCCGGGACGGCATCCGGGAGTTGCTGGACCAGGAGAGATAGCTTTTTGGCTCAGTGAAGTCGCCGAAAATCGTCATAGTGCTATTGCTGTGCGCGGCTTAGCTTCCTGTGCATGACCGACCTCACACCCTCCACACCGGTTACCGCCGCCTGGCCTGGTGCCCCAGCGTCCGCGCAGCCTTCCAGATGGGGACGGCTGATCTCCGTTGCCGTGCTGGCCCAGGCCGTCGAGTACTTCGACTTCTTCGTCTACGCCACGGCGTCCGCCATCTTTCTCGGCCCGTTGTTCTTCTCCGGGCTCGGTAGCACCGCCGCCACGCTGGCGTCGTTCTCCACCCTCGCCGTCGGGTTCGTCGCCCGCCCGGTCGGCGGCGCGGTCGCGGGGCACATCGGTGATCGGTACGGCCGCAAACCGGTGCTCGTCTCATCAACGGTGGTGATGGGCGTGGCCACCTTCCTGATGGGCTTGCTGCCCACGGCGGCGACGATCGGCTGGGCCGGCGCGGTGCTGCTCGTGCTACTGCGCCTGCTGCAGGGCTTCGCGCTCGGCGGGCAGTGGGGCGGTGCGTCGCTGTTGCTCACCGAGAGCGCGCCGGCCGGTCGGCGCGGGTTCTTCGGCAGCTTCGTGCAGGTCGGCGCGCAACTGGGACTGATGGGCGGGATCAGCGCGTTCCTCGTGCTCTCGTTCGTCCTCTCGGACGAGCAGATGCTGGGGTGGGGGTGGCGGATTCCGTTCCTGTCCGGCCTGGTCATGATCGCCATCGGGCTCTACATCCACCGCGCGGTGGAGGACACGCCCAAGTTCAAGGAGCTGCAGGCGGCTCGCCCGGAGCCGAACGCGGCGGAGCAGCCTCCGCTGGCGAAGGTGCTGCGAAAGCACTGGCGGACCATCCTCCTCGCGGGCGGCGCGTTCGTGCTGCCGAACGCCGTCGCCTTCATCATCGTGTCGGGCATCCTCGACTACGGCGTCCAGTCGTTGCACCTGGCGCGGGCTCCGCTGCTCGGGGTGATCCTGGCCGCCTGCATCGCACCGTTGATCTTCCTGCCGTACTTCGCGCACCTGTCCGACCGGGTGGGGCGGCCGAGGCTGTTCATCATCGGGGGCGCGGGTGTCGCGGTCTGGGGCTGGCCGATGTTCGCGATGATCGACACCGGCAATCTGTGGCTGGTCTTCGTCGCGTTGTTCGTCTGCTTCACCATCCACTCGCTGATGTTCGGCCCCCAGGTGGCGCTCTACTCCGAGCTGTTCAGCACGGACGTCCGCTTCTCCGGAGCGTCGCTGGGTTACCAGGTCGGGTCGGTCTTCGGTGGCGGGCTCGCGCCGCTGATCACCGCCGCCCTGCTCGACGCGACAAAGGCCGGCTGGTCCGTCGCCGCGTACATGACGGTGCTCGGGGTGATCAGTCTGTTGTCCATTACGGTCCTGCGAAGGCGCGCGAACTCGGCGAGCCGCCGGGAGCTCACATGACGAGGCGGACGGTCCGGCATGTCGTCGACACCCACCACCACGTCGGCACCCTCTCGATCGGCGCGGCCGAGGAGCGGCCCACGGCCTCGGTGTCGCGGGACCACGTCGACACCCACCACGCGATGCTCGACCGCTTCGGCATGACCGCCTGCGCGGTGATGCCCGGCCTGCAGTACGAGCGTCCACACGGGATCGTCAACACCCGAGAGGTCAACGACGCGATCGCGGCCTACCGGAACCGCTCGCCGCGTTTCCTCGCCGCGCTCGGCACCGTCGAGCCGCTGCACGGTCTCGCGCTCTGCCGCGCGGAACTCGACCGGATGGTCGACGAGCTGGGGCTCGACGGGGTCGTCTGGCACACCCGCTACCAGGGCGTCGCCGTCTCGGACCAGCGTATGCACGCCCTGGTCGACGAGGCCACCGCCCGCGGCCTCCCCTGCTACGTACACATGTTCGCCGAGTCCAATCTCGAAGCGCCGTGGATGTTCGCGGACCTCGCCCGCAACCATCCCGATGCGACGATCGTCGCCCTCGACGCGTTCTCGGCGTCGACCCAGATCCAGTACGTCATGGATCTGGCGGACCGCTTCGACAACATCCTGTTCGACACCGCGATCTGTTTCCCGCTGCTGCGCCCGCTCGACACCTTCGTGACCCGGTTCGGCTCCGAACGGCTGATGTTCGGCACCGACTCCTATGCCGACCCCGTCAGCTACAACGTGCCGGCCGTGATGGAGGAGCTGCTCGCGTCCGAAATGGACGCCGAGCATCTCGAGAACGTCTTCTGGCGCACGTTCTGCCGTGTCTTTCCCGCCGCGGACCAGGCGCTGCGAGCACTCGACACCCCCGAGGAGAATCTCTGATGCCCACCCCCTCCGGACACCGCTCCGTAATCGTCGTCGGCGCGGGACCGGTCGGCCTGACACTCGCCGCCGAGCTCGGCACTCGCGGCGTCGACACGCTCGTGCTCGAAAAGCAGGGCACCACCACGGACAACCCGCGCTGCAACACGACCAACGCCCGGTCGATGGAGTACTTTCGCCGGCTCGGCGTCGCGGACCGGATCCGCCGCGCCGGGCTGCCGCTCGACCACGCCACGGACGTCGTGTACTGCACGAGCCTGACGGGCTGGGAGCTCACCCGCTTCCGGTTCTCGTCCGCCCAGGAGATCCTGGACCGGACCGCGCCCGAGCTCGACGAGTGGCCCACTCCCGAGCCCCAGCACCGGATCTCACAGATCTTCCTTGAGCCGATCCTGGAACGGCACGTCCGCGGTTACGACTCGGTCGAGATCGCTCGTGAGCACGAGGTCGTCGGAGTCCGGCAGCGTGGCGAGATCGTCGAGGTGCGCGTCACCGCCGGAGGCATCGAGAAGGTACTGACCGCCGATTACGTCGTGGGCTGTGACGGCGGGGCCAGCACCACCCGGCGGGCGATCGGCGCCCGGCTGCAGGGTGACTCCCGTGCCGCGGAGAACCGGCTCTCGGTCTACTTCCGCTCGGCGGAGCTGGGCCGCGAGTTCGCCGCGTCAGAGCGGCCCGGCTGGATGTACTGGTGGTACGGACCACGCCTGAAAGGCTCGTTCGTGCAACTCGACGGTGAGGGCCTGTTCCTGTGCCATGCGCGCGTGCCGGAGGGCACCGCACCGGATGACCTCGACGAGGACGAGGTCCTGTTCGCCGCCCTCGGCCGCGAAATGGAATTGAAGAAGATCCAGGTCGTACGGTGGACGCCGCGCCGGCTCGTGGCCGACCGGTTCGTCGACGGCCGGATCGTGCTCGCCGGCGACGCCGCACACCTTTGGCTCCCGCTGGGTGGCTTCGGGATGAATACCGGCATCGCCGACGCGGTCGGGCTGGGCTGGCGCCTCACGGCGCTGCACGGCGGTTGGGGCGGACCCGAACTTCTCAGGGCGTACGAGGTCGAGCGCCGCTCCGTGGGGGAGGCCACCTCGCGTGCGGCGCTCAAGATCGACCGGGACATGGCGTCCATCGCCCGCGACCCCGCGCTGCACGTCGACGACGCCGAGGGCGCCCGGCTGCGGGCCGAGGTCGGGGAACTCATCGCGAAGCTCGATCGGCAGCAGTGGCACAGCCAGGGTGTGCAGTTCGGGTCCCGTTACGTGGACTCGCCGGGGATCGCAGCGGACGGCCGGTCGGCGGAGGACGCGATCACACGTATCGACGAGTACCGCCCGAGCCTCGCCCCAGGAGCCCGCTTTCCGCACGTCTGGCTGCCCGGCGGACGTTCGGTGTTCGACCTTCTCGGCAGGGAATTCACGCTGGTCTGCGCCGGTGGCGATGCCAGCCCCTTCTCCCAAGCCGCAGCCAGGCTCGGAATTCCACTCTCGGTAGTGCACGCCGACGAGAGCTACGCACAGCCGCTCGTTCTCGTTCGCCCCGACCTGTTCATCGCCTGGAGTGGGGCAGCGCCCCCGGCCGACGTCGACGGCCTGCTCCGGCGGCTTGCCGGTTTCGGCACGGTCACCGCCGACCTCCCGACGGTCGCGTCCTGAGCGAGTGGGCGCTGTCAGGTGGGCTTGGCGGCTGTCAGGTAACGGGTGGAGGGGCCTGCGATGCCGTAGCGCAGCCTGCTGAAACCGAGCGTGCCCAGGGTGAGGGCGTGAGTGGCTACGTCCATGCCGCGAAAAGGGCCAACGAACTCACCAATACCGGCCCGCCGCCCGACACGAACGACCGCTCCTGCCGCGATGGGGGCCGCCGGCGGCCGCAAGGAGAGGTTTGATGGGATCGGTCTATGAAGACACGAGGACATGACATCGAGGTCACGCCTGTATCGGATCAGGTCGTGGTGCGGATCAAGGACACGGTCGTCGCGGCCTCCTCCCGGCCGGTCGTGCTCACCGAGACGGGCTGTCCACCGCGGTACTACCTACCGCCGGCGGACGTGAATATGGATCTGCTCAGATCATCCACGACGACATCGCACTGCCCGTTCAAGGGCGACGCCGTGTACTGGTCGGTAAATACCGGTGACGGTCTGATCGAGGACGTGGTCTGGTCCTACCCAGAGCCGTTCTCAAGGGTCGAGCAGATCGCTGGACTGCTTGCCTTCTGGGCCGAGAAGCCGGGCGTCACCTTCGAGGTGAATGGGCAGGCCACGTAAGCGTCGCCGGCTGCGATCGCCGCCACGCGCAACAGACCGCCTGTTCGGGCGACGCTGAACATCCGCTTCTGCCGCTGATCGCATGGTGTAGCGCGTCAGGTCGGTCCTCGGCTGGCCGGAACGACGGCCCGGTCGGTGTCCGGCCGCTTGCGGGTATGGGCGACACAGCGTCACCCGGCTCCAGTCCCTGGCCGACGCGAAGGGTGCGATCACGTGGGACCTGAGCGTCGACTCCACGGTATGCCGTGCCCATCAGCATGCGGCCGGGGCCCGGAAGCGGGGTGGCCTGCGGAAGGAGTCACCGGGTGGTGTCTTCACCGAGCCTGGTGATCACGGGCTGGGGCGTTCGCGCGGTGGGTTCACCACCAAGCTGCACCTGGCCGTCGAGCAGGGGCAGAAGCCCATGTCGATCGTGGTGACGGCCGGGCAGCGTGGAGACTTCGCCGCAGTTCGAACCGGTGCTGGGAAGATTCGCGTGCCTCGCATCGGGTCGGGCCGACCACGCGTCCGCCCCGATCGCGTGCGGGCCGACAAGGCGTACGCCTCCCGCAGAAACCGCGCCTACCTGCGCCGACGCGGGATTCGCTGCGCCATCCCGGACAAGGCCGACCAGGCCCGCAACCGCAAGAGACTCGGCGCTCGCGGCGGCCGGCCGCCCAAGTTCGACGCCGAGGACTACAAGGCTCGGCACACGGTCGAATGTGGCATCAATCGTCTCAAAAGGCATCGTGCCGTGGCCACGAGATACGACAAGCTCGCGGTCCGCTATGAGGCGACCGTCCCCGTCGCGGCCATCAACGAGTGGCTGTGACCACACGCGTGCACCGCCTTTTCGATAACCCGTTGCCCAGGAGCCAATCGGCCAGCTAGGTTCACCCAGCCGCCTGCATTGGTGCAGGCCGGCGCTGTCGACCAGGAGGTGTGGAGCACATGCGCACGAGTGCCCAGGAGTTGAGCTCGCGTAAGGACCTTTGCCACCTCCTCACGACGGAGACACCTTGTCCCTTCGCATCACCCCACTGACCGACCCCGCTCACGGGCCGCACGGCCGGCGTCTTGCCTGGTTGGCGTCGGACGCGGATTCCATCCCTGCCGGGACGGCCTTTCTGCGCCTGTTCGATGGCGGACAAGAGCACCTGGCCGAGCTCGACCTCCGTGTTCATCCCGCGGAGCGCCGCAAGGGCGTCGGCTCCCGGCTCCTCAACATCGCCGTGGCCACCGCCCGGGACAACGCCCGACGCTGCGTTGTCGCGCAGGCAGAAGCCGGATCGCCCGGCGACCACTTCCTGGCAGCGCACGGTTTCCGGAAGGTCCTCACCTTGAGGTTCACCCGCTTGCCACTGGCTGACGTGGATACCGCCGTCCTCGCCGAGATCATCGAGCGTCCGCATCCCGGCTACCGGCTGATGTCATGGCAGGGAACCGTCCCCGACGACCTCGCCCAGACGTTCGCCGCCTCACGCCGCGCCATGGACGACATGCCCATGGACGACACCGACTACGGCACCGTGACCTGGGACGTGGACCGCGTGCGGGCCGCGGCGAAGGCCGTCGAACAGCGCGGCGACCACCTGCACACCGTCGTCGCCATCGACGCCTCCAACGGCTCGATCGCCGGGTTCACCGAACTCGTCATCCCCGGCAACGGCGCAGGTGACGGCCAGCACTACGGCACCGGTGTGCTGCCCGAGCACCGTGGACACGGCCTCGGCCGATGGATGAAGGCCGAGTCGATCCGACAGGCCCATAGGGACTATCCGGACCTCGGTGGCCTCCTGACCGACACCGCCGACAGCAACACGCATATGAGACAGATCAACGACGGTCTCGGCTACACACCCACGCACACGACACACCAGCATCAGCTCGACCTTTAGCAGAGAGCGGACGGGCCGGACCGGGGCATCACCCCGCCCGGCCTGTCCGCGCTTTCGATACACGCTCTAAAGTTGGTCTAGTTACCTTATGGACTGGCCTTACATATGGTGCGTGGTGCCCTCATCCGACTGACAGGCTTATTTGACGGTCGTTCGACGCGCACGAACGGAATACCTCTTCTGCTCGCCAACGCCGCCACTGCTGCCCCAACCGCCGCTCGTGACCATGTGCCATCCGCGTTGAGCTTGCATCTGCGCAGCAAAGACCTTGAGATCGTTAATCGCGCAGCCACAGTCAAGCCATGGCTCTATTCCGATATACGTACCTCCAGGTTTCTCTTCGTATGGATCGATATTCCAACGGACGCGATGCTCATGGTCGGCCAAACTTGTCCGCTCCTCGTCGTGCACGAGGCCAAGCGCACGCGCATACTGATCGAGATCGTCAATGACGAAGAGATCGCTACGCCATTTCCCCGGCCACACGGCATACAGGCGCGACTTGCCAGCAGCGACGAAGGCGTGCCCGCGGACGTGCTCTCACGTGTGCTGTTGATCGAGTTCGGCACCGACGAGCCGGCGTTCGAGGCGCTCGATCCGGCGGGTTACATCGTGCACGGCCAGGCCGTGCCCATCCGGTCGGCCGGTCCTTCGCTCAGGTGATCACCGGCCTCGCGACCGTGTGACCCTCACTGGGGAAATCGCCCGGCGTCCTGGCGGTTCCGGCGGTTCCCGCCTGTCGTACGTGATGGAGAACGTCCTGGTGCCGTCCGGTCTGGTTCGCCGGCAGGTTGCCGGACCAGTAGTAGTAGCCGTCGACGCTGCCGGTCGGGCCGGTGTTCGGCGGGTGGTCGGCGACGAGGAACGGGGAGGACTCCACCTCGTCCCCCGTCAGCGGCTTGGACGCGGCATCCACCGACTGCCGGCGGACCGGCCTCGCCCGCCGAGAGGCCGACGGGTCCTCAGCGGACCCGGAGGGCCTTCGCGCCTTGATGCGGCCACTGGGCTTCGAACAGGCGGTCAGCCGTGGGCCACCGTCAGGGCGTAGAATTTGACCTTCGCGCCGTTGGTGGTGCTGTTCGAAGAGGACTGGTTGTAGTCGCCGGCCTTGAAGTACTGGTGGTAGGCGTTGAAGCCCGAGGCGATCGGGTAACTCTTCGTGTTGCCGTTGACCGTGATCTGGATCTTGCTCCCGACGATCGCGATCACATAGCTCCACTGGGTGCCGAGCGGCACATTGGTCAGGGTGTAGGTGTTCTGACCGCCGTCGGGTGACTTCTCGAGGCCGAGGACGACGTCGCCGTTGGAATGGTAGTAGAGCTCAAGCAGCGGCTTCGTCGACGGGCCACCACTGCCGAGGTGGATCTGCCCGACGCAGACGTTCTTCGTCACCGAGACGATCCGCAGGGTCGCCGACAACTTGTGAGTGCCGGACAGGGACCAGTCCGCGGCACTGCCGTCGGCGTTCATCTCGCGGAGTTCAGAGCGGGCGTAACTGGAGTTCGGCGTGGTCACCCCGGACTCGGGGTCCCAGAAGGTCATCGAGCCGTCGTTCTTGTCGGTCCAGAAGTACGCCGGGTTCGTGTACCCGTTCGCGCCCTTCAACCGTGATGGCGGGATCGTGATCGGCGAGCCGGGCGAACCGATCGGGAGCTGGAGTTCCCACACCGACAGGTTGAAGTTGCCGCCCGGTGCGACGGTCGGGTCGAGGCCGGCGGCGCTCGGCCGGGTAACCGGGGCGGAATCGGCGGCGACGGCGTTCCCGGCGTGAACGGCACCCGCGGCGATCGCCATGGCGCCGCCTGCGGCTACCGCCAGCAGCTTACGGCGGGTACGGCGCGCTCGGTCGTCCTGTGCTGTCACGAACGTTCTCCTTCACGTGCTGGGGCACACGCGTCCTGGCGGGGGCGCGAACATGGCCGTGCGGGCAATCACGGATTCATGGGAAGGAAGCAGGCCCCTCCCAGACCATGACGCCACAGTAAGTACACGGTCAGACATTGTAAAGATACTTAACCATTAACGTTCGGTGCTCGACTGGAACTCGACACCGGCACCGTCTGGCGTCTCCGCATCCGCGGCATCACGCCCGAGCAGGCCGCCGAACGCGCCCGCGTCGAAGGCGACGGCCTCCTCGCGAGAGCGGCCCTCCAGGTCGTCTCCATCGCCTGGTCCGGGTCGGGCCCTCGGCGATGGCGGCTCGCAGCTCCTGAAGGCGAACCCGCAGGGTCAGTGCCTTCTGCAGGTGAATCAGGGCTTCCGCGTACTGCTCCACGTGCATACGGTTCGCCCCGATGTCGATCGCCTCGTTCGATGTGTTTCCCCACCTCCTTCGCGATCGCGAGAGATTCCTCGAAATCCGCGGCCGCGGCGGTGATGTGCCCGAGGTAGTAGAGCGTGATTCCGCGGTGCAGCAGGGCGTTCGACTCGCCGTTCCGCCCGCCGACGGCGCGGTACAGGGCGGTGGCCTCCTCCGCGTACGACAGCGCCCGGCGATTACTCCCGGATGACCACGACGCGAGCGCCCTCCGGCCGTGCCGATCGGGCGGCTGGCTCACGCCGGGCGGGATCGAAGGCATCCGCAGCATCGCCAGAAGCACGCGGCCGCGAATATCGATCACTCTGGCCGGTCGCCGGCGAACTGCAACTCGTAGCCCGATCGACGGATCGCACCGGATGAACAGTGACATCGATCCCGACCGCGTCCGGATGGACACCTCCCTGCCGTAGGGCGCCTTCGCGGTCATTGCGTGGTGTGACGGCGCAGGGGACGATTTCCCTCACGATCGCGTTGACCGGTCGGCCGTCTGTGGCCTGGCCAGGGCCGGACCGGCCGTTGGCCACCGTACGAGCGCGTTTCTCCCTATAACCAGCGTTATGAAACGCGCTCTCACGATTTTCGTGGTCGGTGGCATGCTCCTGACGGGTGCCTGCCGGGCGGAGCCGGTGACGGCTCCGGACGCCCTGTCGACGCCCACCACGCCCGCCGCGTCCTCCTCCAGCCCGAGTGCGACGCCCACGCCCCGGGTCGAGAGGCGCACGGTCGTCGAGAAGCGCTCGATCCGGTTCTCGACCCGGAGGGTCGCCGACCCCCGCCTCGCCCGGGGGACGACCAAGGTGGCGAGGCGTGGCGTGAACGGCGTCCTGACACTGACCTACCAGGTCACGTTCACCGACGGCCGGCAGACGGCCAGGAAGCTGGTGCGCAAGGTGGTCACCCGAGCGCCGGTCAGCCGGGTGGTCACGGTGGGCACACGCGCGGTACGGCGGTGCGATCCGAACTACGGCGGCTGTGTGCCGATCGCCAGTGACGTCGACTGCGCGGGCGGCGGCGGCAACGGCCCGGCCTACGTCAGCGGCACCGTACGCGTGATCGGCTCCGACATCTACGACCTCGACCGCGACGGCGACGGCGTCGGCTGCGACTGATGCGCTTCAGCCCTTGTGCTGGACCCGGTAGGCGCTCGGGCTGACGCCGTGGATCCTGCCGAACTGCCGGGAGAAGTAGAACGGGTCGGCGTAGCCGAGGGCCCGGGCGATCTCGGCGATCGGGCGGTCGGTGGTGTCCAGCAGTTCGCGGGCGCGGGACATGCGCAGGCGGGTCTGGTACCGGAGCACCGACGTGCCGGTCGCGCGGCGGAACAGGGCCGCGAAGTGCGACGGGCTGAGCCGCGCCAGCGCGGCGAGTTCGGCGACGCTGGTGCGCGCGCCGACGTGCTCGCGCAGGTACTGCTGGGCCTGCCGTACGGCGTCGGCCCGGCCCGCGGGCGCTCCCGTCTGGCCGGCGGCGAGCAGCGCCAGCAGGTGCCAGGCCGCGCCGGCGGCGGCCAGGCGGCTGGGCACCGAATCGTCGCGCTCCATCCGGCCCAGGGCCTCGTCGATCAACGACACCGCCTGGTAGACGTCGCCGACCGGGACCACCGGCCGCTCCGGATCGGACAGGAGCGCGCCGGTCAGCTCGCCGGCGTCGGCCCCGGCCACGTGCAGCCACCAGATCGTCCAGGGCCGGTCCCGGTCGGCACCATATTCGTGGCCGACGCCGGCCGGGATGACCAGGGCCTGCCCCGCGCCGACCTCGAACCGTCCGGACGGCAGCCGGCACCATCCCGCGCCGTCGACGCAGACGATCACGATCAGCTGCGGGCTGCCCTCCGTGCGGCTCCGCCGGTGGTCAGCGGCCTGAGGGAAGTATCCGCAGTCGGTGACGAGCAGCCGTGAGGTGAGCGGCAGCCCGAGCGCCTCGCGCACGAGCGGGCGGGCGAGCACGCTGATGCGCTCGCCGGCGAAACCGTGCATGCGGGGCATGCCGCCATGCTGACGGCTGATCGTTGTTTCGTCCAGGGAATCCGTTCCTTCGCACATTCCGGCCCGTCCGCGCGCCTCCGTACGCTCGGAGCATGCCCGAGGACCCGAGGATCGAGCTGCCGCCCGTGCCCGAGGACCAGCGCGGAGAGGCGGTGGCGGTCTGGCGCGAGGACGTCCCGATCGAGACGTACGCCCCGGCGGCGCCGGACGCCTACCCGGCGTTCCTGGAGGCCCGGGTGTACCAGGGCTCGTCGGGCCGGGTGTACCCGCTGCCGTTCTACGAGCGGATCGCCGAGACACGCGCGCCGGTGCGCTGGGACGCGGTGCACCTGGAGAACCGCTGGCTGCGTCTCATGGTGCTGCCCGCGCTCGGCGGGCGCATCCACGTCGGATACGACAAGACCGCCGGCTATGACTTCTTCTACCGCAACAACGTGATCAAGCCGGCGCTCGTCGGGCTGGCCGGCCCCTGGATCTCCGGCGGCGTGGAGTTCAACTGGCCGCAGCACCACCGGCCGGGCACGTTCCTGCCGGTCGACGTCGAGATCGAGCGCGAGCCGGACGGCGCGGTGACGGTGTGGTGCTCCGACCACGACCCGCTGACCCGGATGAAGGGCATGCACGGCGTACGGCTGCGGCCCGACCGCGCCGTCGTGGAGCTGCGGGTCCGGCTCTACAACCGGACCGAGGACGT
The DNA here is from genome assembly GCF_039541955.1 of Actinoallomurus oryzae. NCBI lineage: Bacteria > Bacillati > Actinomycetota > Actinomycetes > Streptosporangiales > Thermomonosporaceae > Actinoallomurus > Actinoallomurus oryzae. Next base: position 142,860 of record NZ_BAABHF010000019.1, read on the forward strand.
ACGGACGTTCCTGTGGTGGGCCAACGTCGCCGCGCACGCGAACGACCACTACCAGTCCTTCTTCCCCACCGACGTGCACTTCGTGGCCGACCACGCCAAGCGGGCGACGACCACGTTCCCCCGCGCCTCGGGCCGCTACTACGGCGTCGACTACCCGGCGCGCGCCGACGACGCCCGCCCGGACGGCGACCGGCTCGACTGGTACCGCAACATCCCGGTGCCCACGTCGTACATGTGCGTGGGCAGCGAGGACGACTTCTTCGGCGGCTACGACCACGGCGCGCAGGCCGGCTTCGTGCACTGGGCCGACCATCGCATCGCGCCCGGAAAGAAGCAGTGGACCTGGGGTAACGCGCCCTTCGGCTGGGCGTGGGACCGCAACCTGACCGACGGCGACGGCCCATACGTCGAGCTGATGGCCGGCGTCTTCACCGACAACCAGCCGGACTTCTCCTTCCTCGCGCCGGGCGAGACGAAGAGCTTCAGCCAGTACTGGTACCCGATCCAGCGGATCGGCCCGGCCCACCAGGCGAACCTCGACGCGGCCGTGAGCCTGTCGGCCGGCGCGGGCACGGCGCGCGTCGGCGTGGCGGTGACGGCCGTACGCTCCGGCTGTCTCGTACGGCTCCGGGCGGACGGTGAGACCGTCTGGTCCGGGCGTCACGACCTCGCGCCCGGATCGCCACTGGTCACGGACGTGCCGCTGCCCCGCCCGTACGCCGCGGAGGACCTGGAGCTGACGGTCGAACACGAGGGCGCGACGCTGCTGGCCTGGCGTCCGCGGCCGGCGCCCGCCGAGGTGACGCCGCCCGCGCCGGCCACCGAGCCGCCCGCCCCCGACGAGATCGCCGGCACGGACGAGCTGTACGTCACCGGGCTCCACCTGGAGCAGTACCGGCACGCGACACGCTCGCCGGAGCCGTACTGGCTGGAGGCGCTGCGCCGCGACCCCGGCGACGCGCGGTCGGCGATCGCGCTCGCCGCGCGGCGGTACGGCGACGGACGGTACGCCGAGGCGGAGGAACTGCTCCGGCGCGCCGTGGGCCGCCAGACGCTGCGCAACCCCAACCCCTACGACGGCGAGGCGTACTACCGGCTGGGCCTGACGCTCATCCGGCTCGACCGCGCCGCCGAGGCCTACGACGCGCTCGCCAAGGCCGCGTGGAACGCCGCCTCGCGCGCCCCGGCGCACTGGGCGCTGGCCCGGCTCGACTGCCGCGCCGGACGCTGGGCCGCCGCGCTGGAACACCTCGACGCGGCGCTGGCCGCCGAGGCCGGGCTGCTCCAGGCCCACGACCTGCGGGTCCTGGTGTTGCGGCGGCTCGGCCGTACGGAGGAGGCGAACGCGGCGCTGGCGGCCGTACGCCGGCTGGACCCGCTCGACTGGTGGGCCCGCGACCTGGCCGGCCTCCCGCTCGACTGCGACGCCCCGACCTGTCTCGACGTCGCCCTCGACTACGCCGCCGCCGGGTTCGCGGCCGAGGCGCTGCGCGTGCTCGAACGCGCCGAGGAACGGCTCGCCGACGAGGAGCCCGGGGCACCCGGCGAGTGGCGGCGGCCACGCTCGGGCGCCGGACCGCTGCTCGCCTACCACCGGGCGGACCTGTTGACCGCCCTGGGCGGGGACGCCGGCCCGGCCCTCGACCGGGCCCGTACGACCGACGCGCACTACTGCTTCCCCGGCCGGGCCGAGGACGCGCTGGTGCTGACGCGTGCGCTGGAGCGCGACCCGTCGGACGCGCGGGCGGCGTCGCTGCTGGGCCACTGGCTGTACCACCACCACCGGCACGACGAGGCCGTGGCCTGCTGGCGGCGCGCGGTCGAGCACGACCCGTCCGACGTCGTCGCCTGGCGCAACCTCGGCGTCGCGGCCTTCAACGTGAGGGGCGACGCGGCCGAGGCCACCGCCTGCTACGACCGCGCCCTCGCGCTCGCGCCGGACGACGCGAAGCTGTGGCACGAGTCCGACCAGCTCGCCAAGCGCACGGGGACGCCGCCGGAAGAACGTCTCGCCCGGCTCGAACGGCGGCCGGACGTCGTCGCGGCCCGCGACGACCTGACCGTCGAGTACGTCCTCCTGCTCGTGGCCACCGGCCGGGCCGCCCGCGCGCTGGAGGTGCTGACCGGCCGCCGGTTCCAGCCCTGGGAGGGCGGCGAGGGCCAGGCCCTGTACGCCTGGGAGCAGACCCGGCTGGCCCTGGGCCGGGAGGCCCTGGCCACCGGCGACGCCGCCGCGGCCTGCACTCACGCCCGCGCCGCGCTGGATCCCCCCGAGTCGCTCGGCGAGGCCCGCCATCCGCTGGCCAACTGCGCCGACCTGCTCCTGCTGCTCGGCGACGCCCACGCCGCCACCGGGGAGACGGAGGCCGCCCGCGACGCCTGGGCGCGGGCGGCGACCGCCGACGGCGACTTCCAGGAGATGAGCACCCGGCCGTACAGCGAGATGACCTACTTCTCCGTACTGGCGTGGCGCCGCCTCGGCGAGGAGGAGCGCGCGGCCGGCCTGGTCGCGGGCCTGGAGACGTACGTCGCGGAGCTACGGGCCACTCCCGCACGGGTCGACTACTTCGCCACGTCCCTGCCGACGATGCTGCTGTTCACCGACGACCTGGCGGCACGCCGCGAGACCACCGCGGCCTTCCTCGCCGCCCAGGCGGCGGAGCTGCGCGATCGGCGGGACGAGGCACGGGCGCGGATCGCCGAGGTCCTCGCCCTCGACCCGAACCACCTGGGCGCGCTGACCTTCGGTGCTCAGGTCCGGTCGGCCAGCCAGGGGTAGCGCTCGGTGTCCTTCGCGGCGTAGTCGGGGTCGAGGTAGATGAAGAGGCGCTGGATCTTCCAGTCGCGGATCTCGAACACGTCGCACCAGCGGCCCGCGGCCCACTCCGGCACACCGGCGCGCCAGGGGCCGTCGCGGTGCTCGCCGTGGCTCGTGCCCTCGACCACCACCACGTCACTGCCGGAGAACACCCAGTTGAAGTGCGAGTAGTGGTGCTCGATCTTCTTGATCGTGGATCCGACGTCGCCGAACATCCGGCCGATCTCCTCCTTGCCGTTGGCAAGGCCCCACTTGGGGAAGTACGCCTGCGCGTCGTCGGCGAACAGGTCCAGGATGCCGTCGCCCGTCGAGGTGACTCCTCCGTTGTCGAACGCCTTGAGATATTCGAGGATGACGGACTTGCGCTGCTCGTCGGTCATCGTCTCTCTGGTCAGGGCCACACCGTCTCCGATCGTCGAGCGAGAATTCGCACATCCAAGACATCGGCGAAGACGGGTGGCCCCGCTACAGACTCCTGGCGAAGACCGCACGTGCTATCGGTATCCGCGCTTGAGCAGGTACTTGGCGCCGGCCTCGAAGCCCTCCGGGCTGAGCATCGCGAAGCCGAAGGCGTCGGCGAGCCGGCCGGTCGTGTCGAACGCGGCGCAGACCGCCAGTGCGTCCTCGATCTGCCGGGCTGAGACGCCGGTGGCGAGCACTTCCCGGATGTCGTCGGGGCTCAGCTTTCCGTCGGCGGTCAGCCTGCCGAGCATCCGCAGCGTCGCCCGGAGCGGCTCTTCGACGGGGGCCGATTCGAGGTCGGCCAGCACCGCCGCGACCCGTGGTCCGTCCTGGTACGCCCGGCTCGCGGTCGCGGTGTGCGCGCCGATACAGAACGCGCTTCCGTTCACCTTGGACACGTAGGCCGCCATCAGCTCGCGGTCGCCCACCGACCAGGCGGACGGGCCGCGCATCGCCTCGTGGGTGAACTCCTTGGCCCGGGCACCGTAGAAGTCGGGGCGGTAGAAGACCAGCCTGGCGGCGTCCGGCATCGGGTGCCCGGAGAACAGCCGGACGAGAGCGAAGAGCAGCTTGGTTCCGGGCCTGTAGCCGCGATTGAGGATGTCGAGTCGCATGGTCAGGCCTCCCCGTCGGCGGTCGCTTCGGCCAGGGCCGCCAGGCCCGCTTCGTACAGCCGGGTGGAATGGCCGACCGCGGCGCACACCACCAGCTCGAAGAGCTCGTCCTCGGTGCAGCCCGTCGCCTTCGCCACGGCGAAGTCCTCCTCGGTGACCTGCGCCGGCCTGTCGACGACCTTGCCGATCAGCGCGTCCAGCGGCGGGGCGAGGCCCTCGTTGTCGAAGGCACGCGCTCGCTGCTCGGCCGATGCCCTGCCCGGCCCGTTCAGCACGCGATCCACCAGGGCCCGGTGCACTGCTCGTTTCCTGTCATCCGGCACGGTTTCCTCCGTCTCCTCTGCGGCTCGGTCGTCCCGCCCTCACATACCTGACGATCGGCGGACCGCCGGACAGGACAGAGGGGGCGGGAACCGGGCGAATATTCTCCTGGCGGTTGTCCCATACTCCGTTCCGCCGATCGTCTCACTGGTGAACGGCGGCGTCCGAGCCGTGCTGAGAGCGCTGCCGGCCGGCGACACAGGCAGGGGAAACGAGATGAAGTACGTGCTGTTGTTCGTGGAGACCGAGCAGTTCGCCGCCGACCTGGACGCACTGAGTCCGGCCGAGCGGGAGCGGGCGTACGAGCGGGTCGACGAGTGGTTCGCCACGCATGCGGACAAGATCCGGGGCGGCGCCAAGCTACGGTCGGCGGAGACGGCGACGACCGTACGGCTCGACCGCGGTGAGCCGGTCATCGTGGACGGGCCGTTCGTGGAGGGCAAAGAGGTGGTCAGCGGCTACATCGAGATCGAGGTCGCCGACCTGGACGAGGCGCTGCGCATGGTGGAGACCTGGCCCGCCTGCCCCGTCGTCGAGATCCGCCCGATCGAGTCCTGAACCGGTGACCGACGCCTCGCACGACCGGCTGGCCCGCGTGATCCGGCAGCACGCGGGCCAGCTGGCCGCCTCGCTGATGCACGTCACCGGCGGCGACTTCGCCACCGCCGAGGACCTGGTCCAGGACGCCGTGCTGGCGGCGCTGCAACACTGGCCGGCGGAGGGAATCCCGGAGCGGCCGGGCGCGTGGCTGTTCACCGTGGCCCGGCGCCGTGGCCTGGACGCGCTGCGACGCGAGGCCAACTACCGGACCAAGCTGGCGCAGCTGCGGTGGCCGGTCCAGCCCGACCCGGATGAGCGGTTGCGGCTGATCTTCACCTGCTGCCACCCCGCGCTGCCCCGGCCGGCGCAGATCGCGCTCACCCTGCGGGTGGTGTGCGGCCTGACCACCGCCCAGATCGCCCGTGCGTTCCTGACCGGCGAGGCCACCGTCGCCCGGCGGATCAGCCGCGCCAAACGAAAGATCACCGACGCCGGGATCCCGTACCGGATCCCCGACGACGACCAGCTGGCGGCGCGGCTGGCCGAGGTCCTCACGGTGATCTACCTGCTGTTCAACGAGGGCTACCTGTCCACCGCCGGGCCCGCGCAGTCGCGCGACCTGGCCGAGGACGCCGAATGGCTGGCCGGCCTGCTGCACCGGCTCATGCCGAACGAGCCGGAGGTCGCCGGGCTGCTCGCGTTGATCCGGCTCCACCGCGCCCGGGCGGGGGCCCGCTTCGACTCCGCCGGCGGGCTGGTGCTGCTGGAACACCAGGACCGGTCGCTGTGGGACCGGGAGGCGATCGTGGACGCGACGCGGCTGCTGACCCGCGCCGCACGACGGCGGCGCCCCGGTCCCTACCAGCTGCAGGCCGCGATCGTCGCCTGTCACGCCGAAGCCGAACGCTGGCAGGACACCGACTGGGAACAGATCGTGCTGCTGTACGACATGCTGCTCCACCTGGCGCCCTCGCCGGTCACGCGCCTGCACCGGGCCATCGCCCTGCGCTACGCGACCGGGCCGCACGCCGCCCTGGCCGAGCTGGACGCCCTCGACGGCGAGCTGCACGACTACCACCTCTACCACGCGACCCGCGCCGAGCTCCTGCGCCGGCTCGGCCGCCCCGACCAGGCCCGCGCCGCCGACCGCCGCGCTCTCGAGCTGACCGCCAACCCGGCCGAACAGGCCCTGCTCCAGCGGCGGCTCACCCTGATGTAGGGCGCTCCAGATCATGAAAGTTTCCACGCTCCCGCGAGGGGCGTGTCCTTCCTAAGCGAAGCCTCTGACCTGGGGGAAGCCTCTGTCGGCGAGGGCGGTCCCGACGCATCCCCTGACGGTTCGTTGACGCCCTCTGTCCGGGAGCGCACGATGAGCGCCGGGGCGCAGCGGCTCGTACATCATCCGGGTGAACGGCACGATCTCGCTCTCGTCGATGACGAAGGTCACCTCGGACAAGACGATCATCGGCGTGGGCACCGCCGGCAGGATCACCGGGTACGTGCTGAACGTCAATCAGGCGAACAACGTCGTCATCCGCAATCTGACGTTCACCGGATCCGCGGACGACGCGATCAACGTTCAGTACTCCACGCACGCCTGGATCGACCACAACGACCTGTCCAACGCCTATGACGGCGCGACCGACATCAAACGCGCCTCGGACTACGTCACCGTGTCGTGGAACCCCCAGACCGGTGACTCGCCCGAGGGCAACCTGCGGTTGGCCGACAACTACCTCACCGGCTCCGGCACCGCGGAGTCGCGCAACGCCTCTCGGTGCCGAACGTGCCGTACTCCTACTCGGCGGACGCGGCCTCGAACGTGAAGTCGATCGTCACGGCCGGCGCGGGCGTCGGCAAGATCTGATCCCCCTCATGACGAATCCCGGGCGGACGCGGTGTCCGCCCGGGTTCGTGGTCGAGAGGGGAGATCACTCGGTCCGGGTGACAGGACCACCGCCCGTCTCAGTGCCGGTCCTTGCCATGCTTGCCGTGCTTGGCCCGCTTGGCCTTCTTGTCCGGGTTCCCCCGGTGCGGCGGGGCGTGGGTCGCGTGCCGGGGGCGCTTGGCCACCGGGCGCGGACTCGCCTTGGTCGGAGTGGCCGACGGATGCCGGATCGCCGCCGACGGCGACGGCACGACCGCCGGCCGATGGTCGGAGGCCGGCCACGCGGTCCAGGTGACGAGGCCCACGAGCAGGGCGAGGCCGCCCCCCAGCGCGAGCGGGAGCGCCCACCGGCGCCGTACGGGTGGGACCGGCTGGTCCAGGACCTGCGTGAGACCCTCGCGCCGTACGCCCGGAACCGCCTGGTCGAGTGGCGTGTCGCCCGGGACGGGCTGGTCGAGTGGCGTCTCGTCCGGGCGCCGGGTGCCCGTCCCCGGATCGGCCCTCAGCAGGGTCGCCTGCTCGGCGACGGCCGCCGCGGGGTGCGGCCGCGCCGCCGGGTCCTTGGCGGTCAGCGCCTGGACCAGGCCCGCGAGCCCGGGTGGTACCGACGAGGGAAGCGGCGGCAGCGGCGTGTCACGGTGCGCCAGAACCACGGCGGTCGGCGGCCCCTCGTACGGCGGCCGGCCGGTCAGCAGCTCGAAGGCGATGATCCCGAGCGCGTACAGGTCGCTGGCGGCCGTCGCCGGCCTGCCGATCGCCTGCTCGGGCGCGAGGTAGAGCGGCGTGCCCATCAGCGTGCCGGTGCGGGTCAGCGAGCTGGCGTCCATCGCACGGGCGATGCCGAAATCGGTGATCTTGATCGAGCCATCGCCGCCCAGCAGGACGTTCCCCGGTTTGACGTCGCGGTGCACGAGCCCCGCGGCGTGCGCCGAGGCCAGCGCGGACGCCACGGCGGCGACGATGTCGAGCACCCGGGCGACGCTCATCGGCGCCTCGCGGGCGATCGCCGCGGACAGCGACTCGCCCGCCACGTACTCCATCACCAGGTAGGGCGCCTCACCGCCGTCCCCCTCGCTGTAGTCGAAGACCTGGGCGATGCCGGGATGGGACAGGCCCGCAGCGTGCTGGGCCTCGCGGCGGAACCGCTCGCGGAACTCGGCGTTGTCGGCGTACTCCCCGCGCAGCAGCTTGACCGCGGCCGGACGGCCGAGCCCGAGGTCCTCCGCGCGCCAGACCTCACCCTGCCCACCGGCGGCGATGCGCTCCACCAGCCGGTAACGGCCGTCCAGCAGCCTGCCCGTTGTCGAAGTCATAGTCCGCGCACGATACCGACAGCGGACGCCCACGGCGACGCGGGGTGTGAGAAGTCGATCTCGGCCACGGTCACTGCCAGGGGACCGGCGCCGGCGGCGCCATCTGCGGGCTCGCGTACGCGGGCGGCGGGCCGGTCCTCTCCGGCGGCCGGCTCCTCAACAGCAGGGCCGGTACGGCCGCGACGATCCCGATGACCCCGGCCACGAGCAGCGGTGTCAGAGAGAAGGGCCGGAACGAGGGCACCGACAGGGCGGTGCCGAGCACCAGCCCGGCCTGGAGCAGGCCACCGCCCAGCCCCGCCAGCCCGTCCGGTGGCTCACCGAGGATGGCCGTGGCCGCGCCGGTCACCAGCGCGCCCAGGCCGGCGCCGAGCAACGCGACCACCGGAAGAAGCAGCAGGTAGGTGTCGGCCTTCGCGGCCGGGTACGCGGCGAGGGCCGCCACCCCGGTGACCGCACACCCGCCGGCCAGCACCGGGCCGGGGCCGAACCGTCCGGCCAGGGCGCCTCCCGCCAGCGCGAACACGAGCGCGGTCAGCACGAGCGGCACCAGCCGCACACCGGTGCCGATCGGGCTGAATCCCCAGTTCACCTGCAGGCGGTAGCTCACGTACGTCACGGTCAGGTAGGCGGGAAACAGGCCCAGCGCGAGTACCGCGGCCCCGCCGGACGCCCGCAGCGGCAGCGGCGACGGCCGTACGGTGAGCGCCAGGACCACGCCGACCACCCCGAGGACGACGGCGACCGCCAGCGGCAGGAGAATCCTGACCTGGAGCCATCCGGTGTACTGGTGCCGGAGGCCGTAGGCCAGCAGCGGCACCATGAGGGAGAGCAGCACGACGCCGAGGGCGCCGTTCTCCGGCCCCCGCGACCGGGACTCGCGCGTGCCGATGAGGCCCAGCACCCCGGCGACCACCAGCGGCGCGAGCAGCGCCAGGAACATGATGCGCCAGCCCAGGTACTCCACGATCACACCGCCGACGAGGCCGCCGCCGGTCATGGGCACGACGACGGCCGCCGCCCACGCCCCGAGGGCGAGCAGGCCCCGGCGGTCGGGGAACATCTCGCGGACCATCCCGAGCCCGACCGCCAGCACCACCCCCGCGGCGATCCCCTGGAGGAGCCGCAGGGCCAGGAGACTCGTCTGCCCGGGTACCAGCGCCATCGGCACCGTCGTGACCGCGTACGCGGCCAGACCGGCGAGGAAGACCTTCTTCCGGCCGACGGCGTCGGCGATCCGCCCGGCCGGGAGCACCGCCGCCACGAGGGCGAGCTGGTAGTAGTTGCCGAGCGCGGACAGGAAACCGGTGCCGCCGTGGAAGCCGGCGGCCAGGGCCGGGTAGGCGGCCGACAGCATGGCGTCGCCGAGGATGACGGTGAACGTCGCGAGCGCGACCGCGAGCAGCGCGAGGCCCGGCACGCCGGGCTGCTCGCGCCGGGGCGAGGTCACCGGGCCCGCCCAGGGCGCGAACGCCGGGGGCGGCGGCATCCCGGCCGGGGCGGGCGGCGCCCACCCGGGCGGCCGGGTCGACGGCAGGTACTCGGCGGTGACGGCCGATGCCCCGGCGGCGAGGATCGGCGAGGTCTCCGTCGCGGCGGCCTGTCCTGGGACCGCCCGGCCGAGCAGGCTCAGCAGTACGTCGGTCGCCGCCGGGCGGCGGGCCGGGTCCTTGTTCAGGCAGGCGTTCACGAGTGAGGCGAGGGGCTGCGGCAGCATGCTCACGTCCGCGTCGACGTGCAGCACCCGGTGCATCACCGCCGGAATGGAATCCGCGCCGAACGGCGACCGCCCGGTCGCGGCGTACAGGATCGTGCTGCCCCAGGCGAACATGTCGGCGGCCGGCCCGAGCGGCGCACCCGCCACCTGCTCGGGCGCCATGTACGCCGGGGTGCCGACGACCTGGCTGGTCAGCGTGCCCGGGGCGTCGAGAGCCCGCGCGATGCCGAAGTCGATGACCCGTGGCCCGTCCGGGCTCATCAGCACGTTCGGCGGCTTGAAGTCGCGATGCACGATCTTGGCCTCGTGGATCGCGGCCAGCGCCGTGGCCGTGGCGATCGCCAGCCGCAGGAGATCATCGCCGGTCCGCGGTCCCTGCTCACGGACGAGCTCCTGCAGCGACGGGCCGTCGACGTACTCGCTGACGATGTAGGGCGTGTCGCCCTCGGCATCCGCGTCGAGCACCCGCGCGGTGCAGAATCCGGCGACCCGCTCGGCCATCGACAGCTCGCGCACGAACCGGCGGCGGGCCGCCTCGTCACCACCCTGCCCGACGCGCAGCAGCTTGACCGCGACCTGCTTCCCGTCGGGAGCGCGTCCTTGGAAGACCACGCCCTGGCCGCCCTCCCCCAGCCGGCCGACGAGCTCGTAGCCCCCCAGGCGCTGAGGATCTTCCGGCCGCAGAGGACCCGCCATCCGCCTTCACCTTTCACCCGACCCGTCCCATCCCGCCCCGATTCGATCACATTCGGGGTGCTCGATGGTGCTCGTTGGACCGAGCCATCATCGGCGGCCGACGGGAACAGTCCGTTCCCGCGCGTCGCGATGACACGCGTTATTCGGCGGAGCGCACCGCGGCGCCGCGGCGGTACTCCTCGACCGCCGCGGCGGTCTCCTCACGGACCATGTCCCGGTTGACGGCCGCCGCCGCCACCGCCCCCATACTCGTCGCGACGATGACGGACGCGTGGTCCCTGACGACGTTGCCGGCGGCCCACACTCCCGGCACGCTCGTCCGCCCCGCCACGTCCACCAGCACGGTGCCCCCCTTGCCGAGGTCGCAGCCGAGCGCGGTCAGCAGGCCGTCCTGCGTTATCCGCCGAGGCGATGTGAACAGCACCTGCCGCGATACCAGCCGGCCGTCGGCCAGTTCGACGCCGGTGAGCCGTCCCGCGTCGGTGACGATGCGCGCCACCGGACCGGGCGCCACCTCGACACCGCGGGCCGCGAGCCGCTCCTGCTCGGCATCGGTGAGGTCTTTGTCATGCGGGAAGAAGATGATGTCCTCCGACCACTGCCGCACGAGCAAGGCCTGCTCCACCGATGCGGGTCTGCCGCCCAGGACGCCGAGCGGCTGGTCGGACGCCTCCCAGCCGTCGCAGAAGGGGCAGAACAGCACATCGATCCCCCATCGTTCGGCGAGTCCGGGAATGGGCGGCAGTTCGTCCCGCAGCCCGGTGGCCACCAGGATGTGGCGAGCCATCAGCACCGAGCCGCCGGCCAGCCGGACCTGGAAGTGCCCACCCTCTCCCGCGGGATCGATCGCCAGGACTCGATCGGTGATGCGGGTGACGCCGTAGCGAGCGAGTTCCGCCTCACCCATGGCCAGGAAGTCCGGTGGAGATATCCCGTCCCGCGTCAGGAATCCATTGATCTGCGTGGCCCGCGCGTTCCGGGTCGGTCCGGCCCCGACCACGGCCGTCGGCCGCCGCGTCCGGCCGAGCACCAGCCCCGCACTGAGTCCGGCCGCGCCGGCGCCCACCACTACGACGTCGTAGGACCCGCCGGTGGGCCGGTCGGTCGCTGTGGTCATCGCACCCACCTCCATGCTGTCGAGCTCCCTGTGGTCGAGATCGCCGGCCGCCGTGCGGCGGCCGCCAACACGCCTTCCCTTACGCACGACCTGCCGTCATCGCGACGGACGTCGCCACCGCCTCGGCGCTGTAGCGGAGCATCCGCCGTTCGTAGCCGGCCTTCGCCGTGACCAGATCGTCCGCGCCGCGGGCCACCGCCTGGAGCGTCGTGGTCAACAGCGCGGCGTCGCGGAACGTGGTGTTCGCGCCGAGCGCCCGGCCCGGCGGCATCACATGCACGGCGTCGCCGAGCATGGTCACGCGCGGTGCGCTCCAGCCGTCGATCGCGGGCGCCGCCCGGACCGTGATGGCCAGCAGCGTCGAGACGTCGGCCCCGCCGACGATGCCGTGCAGCACCGGATGCCAGCTCGCCGTCTGCTCGCGGGCGATGCGGTGCAGCGTCCCGGCGTCGGCGTCGCGTAGCTCCTCCAGGCCCACCGGAGCCTGCGCGATCGTCCCGCCGAGCGTCCACATGAGACAGTCGGGCAGTTCAGTGATCGTCAGGCCCGGCGCGATGTCGGCCGCCGCCTCGCGGAACGCGCGCCGTTTGCGGAATGGGCCGATGCTCATGCCGATTCCCTCGGGGCTGAGCACCCGGCTGAAGCCGGCGAGAACGCCATCAGGGATCGACCTGCCGATGTCCCGGTCGAGCGCCGTCCGGCCGTAGATCGCCCACCGCAGCTCGGCGGGCCGCATGTCCGGCAGGACCTGGCCGCGCACCGCCGAGGCGACGCCGTCGGCGCCGACGAGCAGACCGGCCGCCACGGCGCCGGGATCGCCCGCGATGTCAACGGCAACACCATCGTTCAGTTCGCGAAAGCCCGTCACCGGGTGGCCGAACGCCACCCGGTCGGCCAGTTCGTGCAGGAGAATCTCGCGCAACGTGTGGCGGCAGCAGCTCAGCGATCCGCCGGCGTCCGGGAGCGACCGCCGCTTCAGCGGCCGCAGGTTCGCGTCGTAGACCGCACTTCCCTGGTAGGGCTGTGCGGCGGTCGCCGTCACAAGGTCGAACAGCCGATCCGGCAGTAGCGATCGCAGCGCCGCCAGGCCGGCCGGGCTCAGGCTGATCCGGTGTCCCTGATAGCGCGCGTTGGCGGTCGTCTCCCGCTCGTAGACCGCCACGGGGATGTCCGCGGCGGCCAGGCCGTGCGCCAGCGCGAGCCCGCCGAGCCCGGCCCCGGCGATCACCACGATCCCGTGCGCCCACCCCGCCACGGCGGTCACCGATATCCGAGCAGCGCGGCGAGCCGGGCGTACTCCCGCCAGGTGGCGTGATCGAACCCGACGTGAGGGTCATAGCGCATCGGCGGCGGGGCCGGCACCGGACGCAGCACCGGATCGTCGAGAAAGCCCGGATCTCCACCGCGCAGCCGGCCCGACTCGCCGCCGCCGGTGAAGGGCCACCGTGAGACCTCGCACATGTCCCGCAGGATGGTGTCGTCGACCTCGACCTCCAGCCAGCGCAGCACTCGCGGCAGGTGGCGGAGCGGATCACCGATCAGGTCTTCAGCGCGGATTCGCAACCATCGCTGTGGAGGCAACGCGTTCAGCGCCACGACGGCGTTGGTGTGCTGCCGGTACCAGGTCCACCAGCAGTGCGTGAGGGTGCCGCGTCGCTCTGCGGCGGTCGGCCGGCCGCCGTCGATCCGTGCCCGGTGGCCGGCCATGGAGACCGCCGTGCTGTGCGGATGCCTCGTCAAGTGCAGGTACCGGGCTCGCGGATAGGCCTCCAAGCAGCGCTTGAGCGCGGTCGGTGTGTTGAGCGTGTCCGGCGACTTCTCCATCCCGGTCCGCGGCCGCACCGCGTCGAGCAGATGGTCGAGCAGCCGCGTGGTGGGCCAGTCCGCGCGTTCGGCCAGCCATGTGCGGGCCCGGCTGATCGCCGCCTCGTCCTGGTCGCCATCGTGGATTTCGGCGACGGCGCGCAGGATGCCGCTCTGCTGCGCGGACCGCCAATCGGACGGCAGGTCGAGCTGTTCGTGCGGGCCGAGCAGCCCGCCGATCGTGTCGGCGGTGAAGATGAGCAGCTCCGGGAATCCATACAGCAGCGGATGGCCGGACAGCAGGGCGATCGCGACGGTGGAACAGGACCGGGCGGGGGCAAGGATGAAGACGACGTCGCGGTCGCTGCTGGGCGGCATCGCGGCTCCTTGGGTCGCTGGGCCGGAACGGGCGGTCGCCGGGCCGCGGGTCATGGCATCGGATGCGGATGGTGGTCGATCTCGGCCGCTGACAGCGGGCTCATTCGCCGGCCGAGCAGCGCGGGCACCGACAGCAGCCGGGGCAGACCGTGCAGGCGGCGGTTGTCATGCCCGAAGGTCATCGGCAAGGTGCCCGGCGCCAGCACCCGCACGCACGCCAGGTCGGCGGCCCGGTGCTCGGCGGTCGTCTGATCCACCACGATGACGTCCAGGCCGGCCGCGGCGAACCGATCGATCACCTCGAGCAGGTCGTCGCGCAGGTCCGCGTGCCGGATCAGCGGCAGGCCGCCCACCTTCGCCAGTTCCACCTCGGCGCCGTCGGCGCCCAGATGGTCGAGACGGCGGGCGATATCCGGATCGGCGAACAGCAGGCCATGGTCGGCCATGCGCCGGACGTAGGCGGGACGTTCGACCATGAGCGGGATCCGCCATCGGCGCGTTTCGTAGTCGGCCGTGACCAGCGGGATGAGCATCGCCAGTTCGCCGGCGGCCTTCACGACCGCCGCACCGGGATCCAGGTGCGCGGCCGCCGTGCACACGACGCTCGGATGGCCGGGCTGGTCGGTCCGGGCCACCGCCCAGATCGACGGCACACCGGTGTCGACGGTGATGTCGAACAGCTCGACCCGGTAGCCGGTCCGGGCCTGGAGCGCCTCGATGGCCGCCGCTGCCGCCGGGTCGGCACGCGCGTCCAGACGTATCCGCGGCACCGTCAGCCGAGTGTGCCAGGCGAGCAGGAAGGCGTCGCGCTCGGCCACTTCGACCAGCGCGTGCAGGATCGCCTCCGTCACGTTGGCGCCGACGGCGCAGCCGCTGGAGGCGGTGAGGGCGAGCAGTGGCCCGCGGCGCAGCCGGTAGTAGGCCAGGGACTCGGGTATCAGGACGGTACGCTGCTCGCCGAACGAGTACCCGGGCACCCAGCCGAGTTCCAGCTGCTCGGTGAAGGGCTGGTAGGGAAAGTCGAGCTCGGTGTAACGGTCGGCCGGGTAGAGGCCGAAGAGCTCTGGCGGGACCGCCCGGTCGGCGACCTCGCGGTAGCCGGCGCGGATCGCTCCGGTGGGCCGGCCCGCCGCCATGCCACCGAACCGTTCCATGGCTTCGAAGATGGCGGCGGCGGCACTTGCCACCGCGTCGCGGTGGTGCCCGAACCCGGAGATGGAATCCGACTCGCCGATGGCGGCGATCGCCTCGGTCGTCACCATCCCGCCGGCGGCCACCGGAGCACTGAGCCGGATGAGGCCGGCCGGGCCGGTGACATAGCTCGCGCGGAGCCGGTCCAGTTCGGCGGCCGCGGGCCGCAGCCGGTATGCGGTAGGCGACCGTTTCGGCTGGCCGGTCAGCTCTGGGGCGGCCGCCGGGACCGGCGGCGGGGCGCAGACCGGGCAGGCCGGGTCCGGGATGAACGCGCTCCGTTCGACGGTCAGGTCGGCCAGTTCGACGAAGAGCATCGCGCCTCGGGTGCGCGGCGGTCCGGTGCCGGGCACCAGTTGCCGGGTGGCCTCGTCGAGCACCACGGCGGCGACCGCGTCGGCGGCCAACGCGGTGAGCCACGACGCGGCCGCGGGCGCCGGCTCCCGGAGGAGGTCCAGTACCCGGGGGTCGTCGGCGGCGCGCCTGCGCCGGCTGTCGGCGCAGCGATCGCAGCCGGGCACGCCGGCCGTCACCATGGGGCCCACCGCCACCCGGCCGCGCTCGGCGCGGACCGCGAGCACCGGGGTGGCGGCCGGCGACGGCGCGGCCTGCCCGACGGACACGATCAGCTCCGCCGGATCGCTCCCGGGGTTCGAGAAGGTGGCGCGCAGCGCCGGCAGCAGCGGCCCGGCCCCGACCACGCGGACCGGTAGGTCAGTCATCGGCGGCCCCCGGTCGCCGTAGGGTGCCGGTGTTCGGTCGCGGTGAGACCGTCCAGATCGATGCGGCGGAACGTGGCCGGTGGCGCGCCGTGATGCGCCGCGGTGACCCGGCGCAACACGCGCTGCACCAGCTGATCGGCCACGACCCGCAGTACAGCGGCCGTGCCCTGGCCGCCGTCGGGCGACGCCGTTCCGGCCCACACCTTCGACCACGGCACCGTGTCGGCGGCCGGGCACACCGGTGCCAGCCACGCCTGGCCCGGGCGAAGGGCGGCCCGCGCGACCAGCGCCGCCCGGCCCGGCGCTGCCCAGGACAGGGTGTCGCGGCCGGTGACGTCGATGAGCAGATCCGCCTCCTCGGCGCCGGCGATGTCCGGGACGGCGGTCATTGACGTCAACCCGGCCACCCGGCAGGCATCGGCCACCGCACCGGCCAACGGTCCGGTCCCGGCCACCAGGTAACGGGCGGTCCGGAACGCCGTCACCCGTGTGGCGGCATCGCCGACGAAGGAGCCCACGAACGCGGCCTCGGCCGAATCGGTGGCCGCACCGGGAGTGCCGTCCCGCAGCGCCCGCGCGCCGGCCAGTGCCGCCAGCACACGCTCGGCTTCCGGTGCCGCCGCGAGGATCCCGGCGCGGTCGAGGTCGCCGGTCAGCAACGTCCGCACGTGGTCGATCCGGCGGTAGAGGGCAGGGTCATGGATCCGCTGCGCACCGTGATTGGTGACGATCCACAGCCCTTCGGCGGTGGGCACGAACTCGGCGTCCGCGCGCAGCAGTAGGCCCATCCCTCACCCGTCCACCGGTCGTGAGCCCAGCAGGAACTCCCCGACACTCGACTCCGCCGCCGGGTCCAGTCGGGCGGCGCGGCTGAACAGTTCGGCATCGCCGGCCCCGAGCGCGCACGGTGCCAGGTCCATCGCGGTGGCGACCAGGTACATCAGATGGAACAGCACCCCGGTGTTCTTCAGGATCAGCCCGTAGCCCATCGTCTGGTATTTCCACATCACCCGCCCGAAACGGGCCGAGACGATGACGAGGACCTGGGGTTCGGCGGCCACGCCGGCCGAGTCGGCCGCTCGGTTGAGCAGCTCGCGGATCGCAGGCTCCGGTGCGGCCAGCGGGTGCAGCCGGTGGGCCGCCCCGTCATAGTGGTAAAGGCCCGGCGACAGGCCATCCACAAGCCGGACCACCGCATACAGTTCGAGGCCGCCGGTCGAGCCGGCGGTCGGATACGGCAGGGTGACCTGGCGGCCGTCCGCGGTGACGTGCGCGACCCGCCCGCAGCGGTCCAGGAACTCACCGAGCTGGCCGACCGTAATCGGATTGGCGTCGTCGTGTTCTCGGATGGAACGGCGCCGCCGCAGCACTTGGCCCAGGCTCGGATCGGTCTTCGCCACAAGCGCGGGGTCGGCGGCGGCGAGCGGGATGCCGTCGCCACGCGGCGCGGCCGTCGGCGGCGGCTGGTCGAACAGCCCGTCCGCCCACCAGGTGGCGCCGAAGTCAACGCCGGCGCGGGCTCGCCCGGTCAGCCGGCTGCGATGGTGGAACCAGAGCTCGTGTGGCTGCCACTGGCGCAGCCGCAGGTCCTCGTCCTCGCCGTCGGCGGTGGTCAGGCCCGCGTATTGCAGGTCGGCGAGCAACCGGGCCGCCGGTCCGCTCGCCCCCGCACCCGCCAGGCCGGCCAGCCGGCCCAACGCGCGGCCGACGGCGTCATGGTGCAGCCGGAGATCGGCCCAGGCCAGCGGCGACTCCAGCAAGAGCCCGCCGGCGACGGCCCGCAGCACGGTGAACCGGGACAAGGCGCGGCCGGGTGACGGCGGAGTGCGTGGCCGCACCGGCTCGATCGAGTAGAGGTGGTCGGCGCCGGCGTACACGGCCTGCCGGACCCAGCCACCGTCGAGCAGCCGGTCCACGAACGGGCCGCCGCCGGCCATCCGGCGTAGGACCGGCAGCCGGCATTCCTGGCTGGACAGGCGCTCCAGCACGGCCACCTGGCCGCCGGTGAGCCCGGTGAGGATCTCCTCGTGCCGCCGGTCGGTGAGTTGGGCGGCACGGGCACGGGCGCTGAGCCGGCACCGGACGCCCGGTCGCAACGCGGCGGTGACGTGTGGGTCCGGCGTCACGCCACCACCGGATTCCGCATGATCGACCGGGCCCGCCAGACCTGCTCCAGCAGCGGTCGCAGGCTGTCCAGGTTGGCGTCCTGCTCCAGGATCGAGGCCTTCAGATCGATCCGCCGGCAAAGCTCGGCCAGCAGCTCCCATACCTCCTCGGGGACCGGATGGGAGTGCCCGTCGATGAGCACGCCGTGGGCCCAGAATCCGCCGGCGAGGTGCACCTGCACCACGTGGTCCAGCGGTAGCCGCTGGAGGTACTCGAGCGGGTCGAAGAGATGGTTGACCGAGTTGCTGTAGACGTTGGTGAGGTCGAGCAGGATGCCGCAGCCGGTGCGTTCGGTGAGCCGGTGGAAGAAGTCCGGCTCGCTGATCGGCGAGTCGAAGTCGACCAGATAGCTGATGGTTTCCAGCACGAGTGGCTTGCCGAGGGTCTGCTGGATGGTGTCGACCTTGCCGATGATGCTCTCCAGCACCTCCTCGGTCCGCCAGAGCGGGGCCAGGTGGTGCAGGTCGATGCCCGGCACCTTGGTCATGCACAGGTGATCGCTGTAGTACGGGGCGCCGGAGACGTCGCTGACCCGCCTCATGCCGGCCAGGTAGTCGGGCGGCACCGGGCCGACGGTTCCGATGGACAGCCCGACGCCGTGCGGGATCACCGGGTACAGGTCGCGGATCTCGCGCAACTCGTCGAGGAGTCGTGGCTGGGAGATGTACTTGTCGGCCAGGACCTCGACGAAGTCGATCTCGTCCCGGGCCGCGGCGATTCCGTCGGCGAGTTCCTCGCGGTAACCGAGGCCGGACCCCAGGTACGGTATCGAGGCGAGATTCACCGGCATGCGCTCGCTCCTTACATTGACTGGTGGGCCGGGCCGATCGTCGGGCCCGCGCATGGTCGTCGGGTGGCCGTCACGTGGCAGTGCCGAGGCCGAAGCGGAGGAACCCGCGAGCGTGGCAGTTCCGCAGCGCCCCGTCCACCGCGTCCAGGGTGAGGTTCGCGGCCGGGAAGCGCGCCGCCATGGCGGCCCGGATGTCCTCGACCGTCTGGTCGCCGGTGCACTCGCCGAGCAGAGCCGCGACCGCCGGGGTGATGCCGAACGGCGTGGGCGCGCCGCCGGCCCCGGGCCGCAACACGACGTTGGCCGGCTTGGCCGCGGGCTCCGGCACGGGACCATCGGCAAGCGCGTCGGCGATGGCCGGGATGTCGTAGCCGAAGGCGAGGACCATTACTCCGTCGGCGGTTCGCGGCCGGGCGGTGGGCAGCAGCGGTCCGTCCGCCGGCGGTTCGTCCGTCGCGCCGAGCAGCAGCAGGTCGTCGGCGTCGACCGTGCTGTGGCGAAGCTGATTGATGGCCGCCTCGTATCGAGCGAGGTCGCCGGCATACCCGGGCAAATCCGGGTCGACCTGAATGCACTCTGTGAGGAAGCGGCCGAAGGCGATGAGGGCCGTTGACGTGGTCTCTCCCGGCATGGCGGGATGCAGATCGTAGAACCGGTCGAAGTAACGGACCACCGTCTCCTCGCCGAAGGCCAGGGCGCAGAGTGGGAAGGCGGCGATGATGCGTTCGCCACGCTTGACCCGGAGGCTGTCGGCGAAGATCGCCAGCATCTTGCGGTCGATCGAGGCGAGGATGCTCCGCTCCTGCTCGGTGAGCGTGTACTTGGCGAGAGCATCGTCTGGGGCGTGCTGGAACCAGCCCCGGAACGCCTCGTCGACGTAAAGCCGGGCGAGCGCCGCCTGGGTCTCCGCCATCGTCATCTGCATCCTCCGTCGGGTGATGTCCTCGCCGATCTGAGTGAAGGTCTCCGCCAGATGGCGGCGGTAGCGTGGCCAGTCCTCCAGATCGCGCGTCATCTGGTGCCCGGCCGACCCGATCCGGGCCGCGGCGGCCGGGTCCGCGAGGACGTGGTGAACCACTCCGGCCAGCGCCTCGGCATCGCGCGGATCGACCAGCAGGCAGTTCTGTCCGGACCGCAGCCGGTCGCGGAAGTGCTGGTATTCGGCGACGTCCGCGGACAGGATCAGGCACCGCCCGGTGGCGAAGGTCTCCCGCGGTGCGGCAGGCCGGTGCGCCGCGACGGGGAAGTCATGCTCCAGGTAGGCGATCGCGGTGCAGGCGGCGATGAAGTTGGGCACCAGCTGTGGCGGCATGAACGGCAGGATGGCCACCGAGCCGGCCACGTCGAGGTCCTCGGCC
Organism: Actinoallomurus oryzae; assembly: GCF_039541955.1. Lineage (NCBI taxonomy): Bacteria > Bacillati > Actinomycetota > Actinomycetes > Streptosporangiales > Thermomonosporaceae > Actinoallomurus > Actinoallomurus oryzae. The sequence continues at coordinate 162,754 of NZ_BAABHF010000019.1, forward strand.
ATCCGGCGGAGTGAGGCGAGAGCGTGTTGCGGCCCGCTGGACACGAGTACCAGGTTGCCGGCGCCGGTCCGGCCGCGCGCGCCTGCGAAGGCCCGTAGCAGCCGGTCGGTGCCCTTGCCGAGGCCGAGCTTTCCGTAGCAGCCAATGGTCGGTGCCGTCGGATCGAAGCCGGGGCCCGTACCGACGGTCGCGCCGAGCGACTTGATGACGGCCGCCAGCTCCAGTGGCATGGCGTCCGGGTGGAAGTGGTCCGTCGGCACGCTGTGCGGGCCGGTCGTATAGATCAGCTCATCGTCGACGCCGAGGTGACGGAGGCCGCGGCGGCCCAGGTGTCCGGTGAGCCAGAAATCGGCCGACTTGGCGATCTCCTGGTAGGTGGCGGTCAGGCCCGGGTGACGGTAGAGCCGTCCGATGTCGCTGCCCGCATGACGGAGGCCGAACGGTGTACCAGTGTGCGCCGCCGCGATCGAGGCGGCGACTCCGTAGGGCTCGAGGTAGTACCCGTACAGCAGGTCGAGGGGCCGGCGCCGGTGCAGGTCGATCGCCAGGCCGGCAAGCTTGCTCACGAACGGATTGGCCGCTGGGATCAACCGCAGCAGAGCCGGGTCGCTCACCGTTCCATGCAGCGTTACCGCCCCTGTCCCAGTCGGCCCGGCGGCTTCCGCGTACGCTTCCTCGGCTATCCGGTATTCGGCTTCCACCTCGCCGGCGTTCGTCACGATATGGACCTCGTGACCCGCGGCCGCCAAAATATGAGCGTCCCAATACGTATTGACGCTAACGCCGCCCTGGATGGGCGGATACTTGCCCACGATGGCAATGCGCAATGCCCACCGATCCTGTCCGGCGAGTGACGCCGATTCAAGAATTGAACGGACCAGTGACCTGAATCGAGCCACTGGCCCGCCTAGTGGCTACTTCGGGTGGCGATTACCGGCAGCTTGTGGCGCAGCCGTGGCAGGGAGTCAGATCGACCGTGCCGACGTCATCACGGTGCGCCTGGGCCTGGGGCAGCTCAAGCTCGTCGATGTCGAACATGGATTCCGGCATTCTCTCCTCCTTCCGCGAGAGTGAGAAGGGAGCACGGCGGATTTACCGTGCCATGACCCGCGTTCGCCCAATCTCGTGGGCCCGGTTAACGCGGATACTTTGCATGCTTTTACAACCCTCCACAGATGTCAATATCCCGCAGCGACGCACAAAAGATTGCCGCGCTCGAGCGCGAGAGTCGGTCTCCCGCCGCATTCGGAGTCGTCGTTTGGGTGATACCGGTCCCACCCATTCAGGGTTTACGGCCTGTGAGGCGGTAATCAACGGGCATGCGTCGATCTCCCGCGTGGCGGCCAGGCCCGAGTGGCCGTGCTTACCGGGGTCTCTCGGCGGTCGTGGTCCAGATGAAGGTGGCGGTGCCGGACGCGCCGGAGGAGTCACTCGCGGTCACGGTGACCGTGTGGGTGCCCCTGTGGTCGGCGCGGCCGGTGATCGTGCCCGACGGGGTGATGGACAGGCCCGCGGGCAGGCCCGACGCCGTGAAGGTGAGCTTCGCCGCCGCGGTGCTCACGGCGCCGATCCGCAGGGACACCGGGGCGCCCACCCGGCTGCTCATGCCGTGCGGGTTGGCGACGATCACCGAGCCGCTGCGGCTGGGGGTGCCGGACACGTTGCTCCGCAGCGTGCGCGTGACGTTCAGCGTGCCGCTCAACGGCAGGTGCCGCGAGGAGTCGCCGACGAGGATCCGGTACGCGCCGGGTGTCGTCGTCCATCCGCCGGTCGCGTCGGCCCAGTGCGCCAGGTCGTGCGGGGTCAGGGTGAAGCGGACGGTCCGGCTCTGGCCCGGTCGCAGCTCGACACGCTGGAAGCCCTTGAGCTGGTGCGGCGGCTCGCCGGTCGAGGCGGGCGCGCCGACGTACAGCTGGGCGACCTCGGCGCCGGCGCGGGCGCCGGTGTTGGTCACCGTGGCCGTCACCGTCGCGCCGTCCGGTTTGAGCGGGCCCACGTGCAGGTCACTGAAGGAGAACGTCGTGTACGACAAACCGTACCCGAAGGGGAACAGCGGCGTGATGTTCCGCGCGTCGTACCAGCGGTACCCCACGTTCAGCTTCTCGGAGTAGCGCACCTGGCCGCCGTTCCCCGGCCACTGGGCGATCGTGTGCGCGGGCACGTCGGCCAGGCGCGCCGGGAACGTCACCGGCAGCTTGCCGGACGGGCTGACGTCGCCGAACAGGATCGCGGCCAGCGCGTTGCCGACCTCCTGGCCGCCGTACCAGCCCTCGATCACCCCGGCGACCCGGCCCAGCCACGGCATGGTCACCGCCGACCCGGTGTGCAGCACCACGATCGTCTTCGGGTTGGCGGCGGCCACCGAGGAGATCAGCTGGTTCTGCCGGCCGGGCAGGTCGATCGAGGCGTTGTCGCCTCCCTCGCTCTGCGGGTACGTCGCGAAGACGATCGGCACGTCGACGGTCCTGGCCAGGGCGACGGCGCGGTCGATGCCGCCGAGGCCGTCGGCCGCCTCGTACCGCACGGTCGCACCGGAACCGGCCCGGTTCGTGATCCCGGTGAGCGGTGAGACGGTGCCGGAGGAGGTGACGCGGCCGCTGCCGCCGCCGACGCTCGCCACGCCCGCCCCGCCGTCGGTGCCGATCACCGCGATCTTCTTGGTGGTCGCGGTGGACAGCGGCAGCACGCCGGAGTTCTTGAGCAGGACGGTGCCCTCCTCGGCGACCCGCCGGGCGGTGGCCTTGTGCGCGCCGGTGGTGACGACCGCGCCGGTCGAGCCGGTCTTGGGGTCATCGAACAGGCCGAAGGCGAACATCTGGGTCAGCACGCGGCCGACCATGGTGTCGAGCGTCGCCGGGCTGACCTGCCCGAAGGCCACGGCCAGGCGGAGACCGGCGCCGAAGAAGGTCGCCCCGGGCATCTCCATCGTCATGCCGGCGTTCGCGGCGCGAGCCGCCGAGTGCAGCCCCCACCAGTCGGAGGTGACGAAGCCGCCGAAACCGGCCTGCCGGTAGAGGGCCGTGTCCAGCAGGTACGGGTGCTCGCAGGCGAACGTTCCGTTGACCACGCTGTACGCGCACATCACCGACGCCGTCGCGCCCTGGGTCACGGCCGCCTGGAAGCCGGGCAGGTAGATCTCCTGGAGCGTACGGGTGTCGACGACCGCGTTGTCGGCCGGCGTGTTCCGGTAGGTCTCCTGGTTGTAGACCGCGACGTGCTTGGCCTGGGCCATGACGCCCTGGCTCTGCACGCCCTCGATCTGCGCCACGGCCATCCGGCTCGTCAGGTACGGGTCCTCGCTGAAGCTCTCGAAGCCGCGGCCCCAGCGCGGGTCACGGTCGATGTTGAGCGTCGGGCCGAGCGCGACGTCCGCGCCCTTGCCCTTGAACTCGGCCCCGGCCACCACGCCGTACCGCCGTTCCAGCGCGGTGTCGAAGGTCGCGGCGCCGGCCACCGGCGCGGGCAGCTGGGTGACGCCGCCGAGGCCGTCGCCCGGCCCGCCGGGCCCGTCCTCCAGGCCGAGGGACGGGATGCACAGCGACGGGATCGCATTGATGTTCCCGACGTACGGCGAGGTGGCGCCGTTGCCGTGCAGCATCGAGATCTTCTGGTCCCGGGTCATCCGCGCCATCAGCTGCGCGACCCGCTGCGACACCGGCGCGGTGGAGCCCACCCACGGGCACGAGGGGGCTCCGCGGGTGCCGTGGGCCGCGTGGCTCGGGGGTGCGGCGGCGGCCGAGACGGCGACGAGCCCGGCGACGGTCACGAGGACCACGAGCACCGACCGCAGCGAATCGAGTGTGCGCCTGGCGGGACGTACGCGCGACATGGGGGCTCCTCGGCCGGCGGACGGTCACCGGCGCATCGAGCAGGACGGGGCGGGGCGGACGCTCCCAGCGATGAGAGCGCTTTCGGCGCAAGGGTGACTCCGATCACACGAGCCTGTCAAGGTTCGGTCTGACTCAGGATATGACCGCCGTTACACAGTAAATCTTGACAGGGCACTGCAAGAGATAGATAAATAACCGCAAAAATCAAACAAGCTTAGGGATCGGAGGAAGACATGGGCATCTCTCGCAGAAGGTTCCTGACGTCCGCGATGGCCGGTTCGGTCGTCGCCGCGGCCGGTGGGTCGCAGATCGTGTCGGCGGTGCGGAGCCCGGCGAGCGCGGCGAGCGGGCCCGGTGACGTCGTCGGCAAGATCACGGTGGGTTACCAGGGCTGGTTCGCCTGTCCCGGCGACGGCGCGCCGATCAACGGCTGGTGGCACTGGAGCCAGGACTGGGGACGCCCGCCCTCACCGGGCAACACCGCCATCAAGGCCTGGCCGGACATGCGGGAATTCGCCCACGGATACCAGACGGCGTACGCGAACCTCAACAACGGGCAGCCGGCGACGCTGTTCTCCTCCTACGACCAGCAGACCGTGGACACGCACTTCGCCTGGATGCGCGACAACGGCTGCGACACGGCCGCGCTCCAGCGCTTCAACCCGACCGGCGGCGAGGGCCCCACGCGCGACGCCATGGCGGCGAAGGTGCGCTCGGCCGCCGAATCGACCGGCCGGAAGTTCTACATCATGTACGACGTCTCCGGCTGGACGAGCATGCAGTCGGAGATCAAGGCCGACTGGACGAACAAGATGAAGGCGCACACGGCCTCCTCCGCGTACGCCCGCCAGAACGGCAGGCCGGTCGTGGGCGTCTGGGGCTTCGGCTTCGCCGACGACAACCACCCGTGGAGCGCCGCGGCCTGCCTGGACGTGGTCGACTGGTTCAAGGGCCAGGGCTGCTACGTCATGGGCGGCGTGCCGACGAACTGGCGGACCGGGGTGAGCGACTCGCGCGCCGGCTACCTCGACGTCTACCACGCCTTCGACATGATCTCGCCGTGGATGGTCGGCCGGATCGGCACCGCCGCCGACTCCGACCGCTTCTACACCGGCTTCACCGTGCCGGACCAGGCCGACTGCGACGCCCACGGCATCGACTACCAGCCGTGCGTGCTGCCCGGCGACGTGTCGGCGCGCCAGCGGGCGCACGGCGACTTCATGTGGCGCCAGTTCTACAACATGGTGCGGGCGGGCGTGCAGGGCATCTACATCTCGATGTTCGATGAGTTCAACGAGGGCAACCAGATCGCCAAGACCGCGGAGACCGCCGCCACGGTCCCGTCCGGGTCCGGCCTGTGGGCGCTGGACGAGGACGGTACGGCCTGCTCGTCGGACTACTACCTGCGCCTGACCGCCGACGGCGGCCGCATGCTCAAGGGACGGCTCGCGCTCACCCCGACCCGGCCGACGCGACCGGTGGTGTCCGGCGGCGGGAGCGGAAACCCGAACCTCGCGGCGGGCCGGGCCACGGCCGAGAGCAGCCACACGCAGAGCTACGGGTCGGGCAACGCGGTGGACGGCGACCCGGGCAGCTACTGGGAGAGCGCGAACAACGCGCTGCCGCAGTGGGTGCAGGTGGACCTGGGCACCGCGACGAGCGTCGGCCGTGTCGTGCTCCGGCTGCCGCCGTCGTGGGGCGCGCGCACCCAGACGCTGTCGGTCCAGGGCGGTACCGACGGCTCCTCGTTCACCACGCTGAGCGGCTCCGCCGGCCACGTCTTCGACCCGTCGTCGGGCAACGTGGTGACGATCACCTTTCCGTCCTCCAGCGTCCGGTACGTCCGCGTGAACGTCACCGCCAACACCGGCTGGCCGGCCGCCCAGGTCGCCGAACTGGAGGTGTACGCGACCTGAGCCTTCGCCGGCCCGGGCCGGTCAGCGTCCGGACTCACCGGCGGAGCGGATCGCCGGGCCGGTGCGCGGGCGTCAGCCCGGAGGGCGTGCGGCTCGGTGTGCGGCCGGGCGATGACGTCGGTGGTGCCGGCGACGCCGACGATCACACCGGTGCCGGTGCCCGCGACGGCCGCCGCCCCGACCGTGCCGTCCGGGCGCCGCGCTTCGGTGTCAGTCACTCGCGATGACGATCGCCTCGGCCGCGTCGGAGCGGCCCGTACGCCGCCGTTCGAGCCAGGTGACGCCCGCCGCGATGTGCCGGAACGAGTCGCCCAGACCGGTTCTCCGCCGGATGTCGGCCTCGACGGCGAGACAGAGCGCGCCGAGCCGTATCGCGGTGGCCGTCGTGTCGGTGAGGTCGTCGCTCCGGTCGAAGACCGGGCCGGCCACGCCTTCGAGGGTCTTGGCCGTCTCCGCCGCCCACAGCGTCGACGGCAGGAGGTTCGGCGCCTTCAGCAGAACGCTCTGGATCTCCGCGACGGCGTCCGTGACCAACCGGTGGCATCCGTCGGGCGACACCGTGAAGCCGGTGCCGCCGACGCGCGCGGTGTCGGCGAACCGCTCCGCGAAGCCGTCGACGACGGCCTGCGGGCGCTGGTGGTCGTCCCGCAGAGTGCGCGAGAGGCTGAGGGAGAGCGCACGGCCGATCGCGAGATCGTGCACGCGCTCGTGCGCGCTCGCGAGATCGCCGGTGCCGGCTCGCTGTCTCGCGCGCGCGGACCTGCGCCGGTCGCGTTCGAGATCGTGCCGGAGGGCGAGCAGCGCGCCGCGGATGCGCGCCAGGTCGCCCGCGTGCGGGGACTCTCCCGCCTGCGCGAGTTCGAGGCCGGTCGTGAGGTCGGACACCAGGTCCCAGGCCAGTTCACGGACGAACTCCGCGATGGTCCGGGGCATCTCCGCGCTCAGCTGGTCGACGACCTCCCGGACCCTCGCGTTGTCGCGGTTCAGGCCGAACTCCAGGTTGAGACCGATGTCGAAGGCGCCGACGAGGTTGTTGGCCAACGCCGCGTTGAGGGCGGTCGCCAGGTCCGTGAGCTGGGCCAGGGTCCGGTCGAGACCGGGGTCGGAGGCGGTGTCGAGCAGGCGGAGAAGAACGCCGACGGCCGACTTCGCGCGCACCAGGAAGATCGCGATCAGGGCCGGCGTCTGACGGCGGAGATCCGCGACGACGTCGTCCCGGAGCAGGTCGCCCTCCACGCAGCCCGGATGGGGTGTTCCCTCCGGTATCCAGAGCGCCGGGCTCGCCCCGCGATCGGCGGGCTGGGTCCAGTAGCAGACGCCGGGACGGCGGATGATCCGCTGCACTCTGCGGTCCTCCAGCTCCGCCGACGTGGGCAGGCGGTGGAACAGCTCACCGCCGAGCAGCTCGTTCACCCAGGTGACGAACGCGGCCGCGTCGCTCGCGCGGGTGCCCAGCGCGATCTCGCGGCCGGGTCGGGGCGTCACCGCGTCGTCCGGCCGCCGCTTCCGCTGCGCGTCCCGGAGGAAGAGCTCATAGATCTCCCAGTTGACGGGCAGGGCGCAGATGCGGCTTCCGTTGGAGGCGTACACGAGCTGGTGGAGGTGGCGCGCCACCAGAACGCTGGCGACGAGCCGGTTGTGCTGCACGCTGTCCGAGTCGGCCTGCTCCAGCACGTGGTTCAGCTCATCCTGAAGCTCGGGGGCGAGTTCGCCCGCGTCGTCGGCACAGTAGAAGGCCAGGGCGAGCGCGGCCGGGCTGCGGGACCGAAGACACGCCTCGACGATGGGGCCGGGGTCGCTACGAGCGGCGTAGAGAAGCGTGCATTCGCGCCACCAGTCGTCGTCCACCGCGTCGACCAGCACCGAGACGAGCCCCTTGTCCTTCAGGCGCGCCGCGGCCAGGTATTCCTGGAAGGTGAAGTGGGTGAAGGCGTAGACGCCGTTCTCCCGCTCGATGACCAGGCCGTTCATGCTGACGTCGTCCAGGAACGACTCCGCGGACAGCTCCTGGGATACGCGCCGTACCGCGGGCCTGAGGATGGCGACGCACTCGGCCCTGGTCAGATCGCGTACGCGACGCTTCATCATCTCCAGGGCCAGCACCCGCAGCAGCATCTCCTTCTGGTCGCCGCGGGGCTCGACCGCCAGCTTCTTGGCCTCCAGCCTCCGGTAGAGCATCACCTGGCAGATCTCGCTGTACAGGTCGAACCGCCGGCCCGGCAGGGACCCGCGGAAGCGATGCACGTTGGCGATCATCGTCAGCAGCAGCGGGTTCGCGGTCAGCTCGTACAGCCCGGGTGACTCCCGCAGCCGCCGGCGGAGGTCTTCCGCGCCCTCCTCGGCCGAGCGCGCCAGGAGTTCGTCGTTCTGCCCGGCGGACGCCTGGCGTTCGATGGTGGCGTACCACGAACTGATGAACCGGGACATCTGCTCGTCGGTGAACCGCCGCGTCTGCAGGACGGTGGCGCCCTCGATCGGCGTGGCCTCATAGCCGCGGGGCCGCGACGTGATGACGTAGTCGTTCTCCGGATACTCCCGGATCTGGAGCTCGATCCAGTCGGCGACCCGCCGGCGGTCCGCCTCGGAGGCGACCTCGTCGAGACCGTCCAGCAGCACGAGGCAGTTTCCGTCGCGGATCTGCCGTTCGAACCAGCCGGACGGCTCGTCGGGGCCGAGCCGGCCGAGCGTGTCGTGCACGACCTTGTCCAGCGCGATCCGCGGTGTGGTGTTGATCGTGTGGATGTGGTCGCGCAGGTACAGCAGGATCGGGACCGTCCGTCGCCGGCCCCTGCGGTGCTGGCAGATCCGGCGCGCGGTGTACCGCAGCAGCGTGGTCTTCCCGCTGCCGGGCGCCCCGACGACCGCGATGACGGCCGGAGTCACCCGGTCGAGGAAGTCGGTGATGGAGCGGCGTTCGGTCGACTCGGAGGCGGCGTCGGCCAGCAGGTCGCCGCGTATCTGGTTCGGCGCCCTGACGGCCAGGCTCACGTCGATGTACACGTCGTCGAGGTCGGGCGTGTAGAACCCGGGCGTCGACAGCCCCTTCTGGTCGATCTTCTGCAGGTTCTGCGCGAGATGGTGGAGGTACTTGCCCTTGAACCGTGTGAGCCTGATGCCCAGCGCCCGGTCGGCGCCCTCGATCCACGACGCGCGCCGGCGCTGGACCAGGTCCCGGACCATGCCGGCGACGAACCGTCCGACCGTGACCACCGCCCAGTACGCGATGACCGAGAGAACGGCGATCACCGGATGCTCGCGGACGAGACCGTGCGCCAGCGCGGCCACGGCCGACGGAGGGAGCAGCAGCGTCACGAGCCACGCCAGCTTCGGCAGGCCGGACCAGAGGTTGCCGTCTTCCTTGCCGGGCATCGATGTGAGTCTCTCCCTGGAGGCCATGTCCGGGCTACACGTCGGTGGGCGTCTCGAGGGCGCGGCCGACGCCGCCCGGCTCCCCACCGCCGTACAGGGCGGTCTGGACGACGCGGGACCCCGACCGCCGATCGGTGAGAACGCCCCGGCCCTGGGGGAACGGACGGGGTCTGACGCCGGCGAGAACGCCCTCGTCCCTGCCGCCTGACATGATCAGCGCGGGTGACGCCATATCGGTGACGCGCTGGATGATCGGGTCGAACATGCCCCGGCCCGCGCCCCCGATGCCGCGCGCCACGATGACGTGCAGGCCGACGTCACGCGCGGTGGAGACGAACTCCGCCAGCGGCAGCAGCGGGTTGCCCGAGGGCGCGGCCACGAGCTCGTAGTCGTCGGCGAGCACGAACACCTCCGGCCCCTTCCACCATGACCGGGCCCGCAGCTGCTGCGGCGTGACGTCCGCCGACGGCAGCCGCCGGGCCAGCGAGTCGCGTACGTCCCGCACGAGCCTCTCCGCCGCCGACACCGACGCCGCGTAGCCGATGCGGTGCTCGCTCTCGGTCGCCTGCAGCAGGCTCTGGCGGTAGTCGAAGACGACGAACCGGGCCTCGTCCGGGGTGTACCGCTCGGTGAGCGCGCTCGCGATCTGCCGCAGGAGATTCGACTTGCCGCATTCGCTCTCGCCGATGACCAGGAAGTGCGGCGCGGCGTCGAAGTCCAGCAGCACCGGCGCCAGCGCATCCTCGTCGATGCCGATCGGCACCCGCCGCCCGGTCTCCTCCGCCGCCGGAAGCGCGGACGACGGGAGCACCGCCGGCAGCATCCGGACCTGCGGCGCGGCCGGGCCCGTCCACGACTCGCTCACCGCGTCGGCCAGCCGCCGCACGCCGTCGGCGAGGTCGTCGGTGCCGGACACGCCGTCGATCCGCGGAAGCGCGGCGAGGAAGTGCAGGCCGTCCGGGGTGATCCCCCGCCCCGGCCGTCTCTCCGGGACGTTGGCCGCCGCCTTCCGGTCGAACGCGGAGTCGGCCGGGTCGCCGAGCCTGAGCTCCAGGCGGGAACCGAACATGTCGCGGATGCTCGCCCGGAAGTCGTACCACCGGTTCGCGGAGGCCACGACATGGACGCCGTAGGCCAAGCCGCGTGTCGCCAGGTCGGTGATGACCGTCTCCGCCTGCTCGAAGTCCTGGCGCACGCCGAGCCAGTTGTCGACCACGAGGAACACGTCGGCGAGCCCCGAGCCGTGCGCCCGCCGGTACGCCTCGACGCCGTCGACGCCCTGCTCGGCGAACCGGCGTTCCCGCTCGGCGAGGATGGCGGCGACCTCGGCGAGCGTACGGTGGACGCGGTCGGGATCCAGCCGGTCCGCCACGCCGCCGACGTGCGGCAGCGCCCTGAGGCCGCCGAGAGCGCCGCCACCGAGGTCGAGGCAGTAGATCCACACCTCCTGCGGCGTGTGGGTCAGCGCCAGTGAGGCGATCAGCGTCCGCAGCACCGTCGACTTCCCGCTCTGCGGCGCGCCGACCACGGCGACGTGCCCGGTGGAGCCGGACAGCCCCAGCCACAGCGTCTCGCGGCGCTGGTCGGACGGCCGGTCGACGGCGGCGACCGCGGCGTTCAGCCGGCCGCGCCCCTCCCAGTCCGCCGTGGTCAGGCCGAGGTCCGGTGTGGTGCGCAGAGGAGGCAGGAGCCGGTCGAGCGTCGGGGACTCTTCGAGCGGCGGCAGCCAGATCCGGTGTGCCGGCGGACCCTGGCCGGCGAGCCGTTCGACGACGACGTCGAGCACGCTTCGCTCGTCTTCCTCGTCGTCCCGCACCGTCGGCGGGCCCGGAGTCTCGGTGGCCTCCGGGTCGACGCGGCCGGTCACGAACGGCACGACCTGGGCGGCCCGCGCGTCGTCGCGGCCCTGCCGCGCGTACGGGCCGGGGGCCCCGGACCGGCCCGGTTCGTACGCTCCGGAGACGCTCGCCGCCATGAAGCGGACCATCGAGTCGTTGTTGATCTTCAGGTATCCGTTGCCGGGGGCCCGTGGGAGCTCGTACGCGTCGGGGACGCCGAGGACGGCCCGTGACTCCGAGGCCGAGAAGGTGCGCAGGCCGATGCGGTACGACAGGTAGGTCTCCAGGCCGCGGAGCTTGCCCTCCTCCAGGCGGTGCGAGGCGAGCAGGAGGTGCACGCCGACCGACCGGCCCAGCCGGCCGATCATCACGAAGAGGTCGATGAAATCGGGTTTGGCCGACAGCAGCTCGGAGAACTCGTCCAGCACCACGAACAGCGTGGGCATCGGCGGGATCTGGGCGCCGCGCTCGCGCGCGGCCTCGTAGTCGCGCAGCGAGGCGTGGTTACCGGCCGTCCGCAGGAGCTCCTGCCGCCGCACCATCTCGCCGTGCAGTGCGTCGTACAGGCGGTCGACCAGCGGCAGCTCGTCCTCCAGGTCGGTGATGAGCGCCGCGACGTGCTGGAGACCGTCGAGGCCGAGGAAGGTCGCGGCGCCCTTGAAGTCGACGAGAACGAAGTTGACGACCTCCGGGGAGTGCGTCATCGCCAGGCCGAGGACCAGGGTGCGCAGCAGCGAGGACTTCCCCGAACCGGTCGCCCCGATGAGGAGGCCGTGCGGGCCGTCACCGCCCTCGGCGGACGCCTTGATGTCGAGCTCGACCGGGCGGCCGTCGGTGTCGACGCCGATGGGCACCCGCAGGCGGTCGCGGTGCGCCCGCTGCCTCCAGAGGACCTCCGGGTCGGCGCCGCGGGCGTCCGGCACGCCGAGCAGCGACGGCAGCGCCATGCTCGCGGCGGTGTAGTCCTCGCCCGGCGTGCGCACCGGGCTGATGCGCAACGGCGCGAGCTGGCGGGCCAGGGCCTCGGCCTGGGGAAAGCCGACGTGGTCGGGTGTCCACACCGGCTCGCCGGCCGGGTGATCGCGCACGCGCACCTGGTCGTAGGAGACCTCCAGCGACAGGGTCGTGTCGTCCGGCCACCCGCTCGTCGCTCCGCTCGTCGCGCCGCCGACGTCGATGACGCACACTCCGGCGAGGCCCTCGGCGCCGAGGGAGGAGTCCGGCGTGACGACGCCACCGTCCAGGATGACGACGTGGAACGGCGCCTGGAACGGGTCGCCGTGCCGGCTTCTGCGCGGGCGGTAGCCGAGATCGAGGAGATTCTCCAGCTCGGTGAGATCGTCGGCGAAGAGCCGGGTGGGCCCGGCGGCGTCGCGGGCGGTCGGATGCGACGCGTGCGGAAGCCATTTGATCCATTCCCAGTAGGGGACCCGGTCCGTCGACGCGCAGACGGATATCCGCAGATCCTCGGGAGCGTGGAATGCGGCGAGCTGCATGATCGCCGCGCGAAGCATGCCGCAAACGGCGTCTCTTTCTCCGGACAGGACAATGCGGCCGAACGCCTGAAGAGCGATTCCCACCGGGGCGTCCGGCAGAATGGAATGGCTGGCGAGGAGACGGCGAAGGGCTTCCGCGCTGACCGGTTCGAGATCATCGACCGGCGGCGTCTCCGGCCGGACGAGCTCTGCCGCGAGTTGCTGCGGGCCGGTGCCGAAACGGGCGACGCCGAAATCGGAATCGTCCGGACGCCTCTCCCAGAGCCTTGAGCTCGTGACGAGCGACCACAGGCGTTCGGGGGCCGGATGCATCCAGGTCAGCGCGGCGCGCTGGTCCCGGGCGATCCTGCTGAGCCTCGTGTGTATTTGCCGCAGGTAGCGCAGATAGTCGCGCCGGGCGGCCGCGGGACGCATGCTCGCCGACGGCTCGTGGGCGCTCTTGCGGCCCAGCTGACCCGCGACGGCCATCATCACCGTCAGCGCCAGGACGAGGATCGCGATCTTCAGCAGGCGGTCGGCCCGGTCGTCGATCAGGACCAGGACCATCGTGGCGCAGCCACCGGCCAGCGCGAGATACGTCAGCGTGTTGTGAAAGCCCGTATCCGTGGTTCGCGGGAGTTCGGGAGGCGCCTCGATGACGATCTCGGCGCGCGGCATGGTGGGAGGAACTCTGCGCGCCTTGCGCCGGACGAGGACGGTGCTCGGCAAGCCACCACTCCCGATGCGTTGGATTCTCGAGTCAACTTCCGCCAGTCTAGGAACAGACCGCCCCGGGTCGCATCAGTTCGGCGATCCTGCTCGGCGACGGTAATACGGCAATGCGAGGCCCTGGTGAATCTTGCGGAAGACGAGGAGCTGTGCCGGGTCACGGTCGAAGGACCCCAGCGCCGGGTCGACATGGCCCTTCCGGTCGACGTGCCGTTCGCCGATCTCCTTCCGGTGATCCTGAGTTACTCGGGCCGGGACCTGGCCGAGGTGGGGCTCGAACACGACGGCTGGGTCCTGCAGCGGCTGGACGAGACCGCCATCGACGCGAGCATGACGCCGGCACAGGTCAGCCTCACCCACGGCGATGTGCTCTACCTGCGCCCGGCGATGCGGCAGCTCCCCGAGTTCTCCGTCGGCGAGGCCGGCGCGCCCGAGGGCGCCGACTCCGGCTCGGCGGAGGGCCTCTCCACCCTCACGGTGAGCGTGACGGGCGGCGTGCCCGCCGCCGCGGTGGCGGTTCTGCTGCTCGGCGGATTCCCCTGGATCGCGGCGACGGCCGTCGCCGGTGCGCTCGCCCTCGTGTTCCTCGGCCTGGGCGCGGTCGCGGCGCGCCGGCCGTGGGCGTCCGGCATCGGCCTCGCCTGCCGCCTCGGCGCTCTTCCTCTGGCGCTCCTGTCCGGCCTCCACACCACCGACCTCGCCCACCTCGACCTGCCTCACGCCCTGACGGGCCTGGGCGCGCTCGCCTCGGCGGCCCTGGCCGGCGCGGTGCTCGCCGACGGCGCGGTGCCGGTGTTCTCCGCGGTGGCCGGCGTAGCGCTGGCCGGTACGGCCGCCACCGGTCTGGCCCTCATCGTGCCCGAGCTGTCGGTCGCCGCCGCCGTGGCCCTCGTCACCACCGTCGTGCCGGCGGTCCAGCGGACCGTCCAGTGGACCACGCGGCGGATCAGGGCCAGGACACCGCACGTGCCCATGCAGCTGGAAGAGGCGCCGCCCGAGCCGCGGGGCGCGTGGTCGTACCGCGCGGAAGGCGTGGTGACCGGGTTGGCGCTGTCGACCGGCGTCACCGGTGCCCTCGCCGTGGGGATCCTGGCCTTCTCCGGCGGCGGGTTCGCCTGGGCGGTGGGCGCGGCGCTCCCCTTGGTCCTTCTCATCCGCGCACGCGACACCCGGAGCGACCTCACAGGTCACACGCTGGTGCTGTCCGGCACGGCGGGCCTCGCGCTGCTCCTGATCGGCCTGTCCCGCGCGTCCTTGCCTCTCGCCGCGGTGCTGCTGGCCGTGCTGATCGCCGGAGCGGCCACGTTCGTCGCCGTGTGCCTCTGGCGCAGCCGCCGGCCGCGGGAGCCGTACCCGTCCGTGATCCGCCGGCCCGCCCCCTGGAGCCGGACCCTGGGCGTCACGGAGGCGACGCTGATGCTCGCGAGCGTCCTCCTGGCAGTGGCGCTGGCGGGCGTCTTCGCCGGTCACGGCGGGCTGTAGTCCTCCCGCGCGTCCCCGGCGCCATGCGCCGGCGCGGGACGGGCCGGGCCGAGCACGGCGACGAGCACTCCGGCGACCGTCGCGCCGGACAGGCCCAGCACCTCGTCGCCGATCGTGTCGCGGTAGATGCCGATCACCTCGTCGGTGTTCATGATGAACGTCGCGTACTCGGCCAGCTCCCACAGGATCGCCGCGATCGCGCCGAGACCGGCGCAGGAGAACGCCAGCATCCACCGCGGCAGCGCCGGACCCCGCCGCAGCGCGGCGCCGAACGCGGCGCTCACCAGGGTCCAGTTGGCGAAGTGGCAGAAGTCGTCGAACCAGGTGAGGGTGTCGTAGAGGTTCGCGGCGTTGCCCGCGACGTCGATGACGAACGGGGCGACGACCAGCGCGTCCACGTCCCAGGGGTACCGGGCCGACCCGCGCAGGCGGCGGGCGATCGACCAGACGACGGGGACGAGCACCGCCGCGATGGGGTAGGTCATCGCGCGGATGCCCATGGCCTTGTCCGCGAAGCGGTCCCAGTGCGGGTGCGCGAGCGCGAACAGCAGCAGCCCCGCCAGCGCCGCCTTCATCGCGAGGGACAGGGCGGCCCACCACGTCGTCGCACGGTTCACAGCCGCCATTATCCGGTCGGCCGCCGGGCGGTCCCCGATCCTCGGAGAAGTTCCCCGCCGCGGTCCGCGGTGCCGACGGCCAGGCGGCGCTCCACGCGGTGCCGGCGGTCAGGTCACGAGCCGCACGGTGCCGATGGCCAGGCCACGGACCGCCGCATCGGCGGTCAGGTCACGAGCCGCGCGATTCCGGTGGTCAGGGCGCGGGCCGCGGTGCCGGTGGTCAGGGCGCGGGCCGCGATGGCGGCGCCGAGGGCGACCGCCTGGTCCGGGTCGACGGTCGTGTCCGCCACGCCGCCGAGCCGGCGTTCGATCATCCGCCGCACCATCGGCATCCGCGTCGACCCGCCGACGAGCAGGATGCGGTCGATCCGCGACCAGCCCACGCCCGCCCGGCCGAGGACGTCGTCGGCGACGTCCGCGGTCCGCTGCAGGAGGTCCCGCGTCATCTGCTCGAACCGCTCGCGGCTGACCTCGACGGTGTAGCTCCGGTCGGGGCCGCCGAGGAACAGCCGTGTCTGGAACGCGCGGCTGAGCGCGTGCTTGGCCTGCTCGCACCGCTCCCGCAGCTCGGCCTGGCGGCAGCCGCCGTCGAGCAGCTCGGGCCCGGCCAGTTTCCGCACCTCCGAGGCCACGTGCTCCATGAGCCGGCCGTCGAAGTCGAAGCCGCCGAGCCGGCGGTCGCCGCCGGTCGCGACGACCCGGGTCTCCTCATCGCCGACGGTCATCACGGTCACCTCGAGCGTCCCGCCGCCGAGGTCGTACACCATCACCGTGCCCGGCGTGACCCTGAACGCCAGGCCGGCCGCGACGGGCCCGTCGACCAGCCCGGCCACGGTGAGGCCGGCCGCCTCGGCCGCGCTCCGCAGTGCCCGCCGGCCGGCGTCTCCGGCGCGGGCGGGCACGGCCAGGACGAGGCCGCCGGCCGGTTCGCCGAGCGCCGCCGCGGCGTCCTCGGCGAGCCGTCGCAGGATCAGGCCCTGGATCTCCGCGGCGCCGCGCACGCCGCCGTGGGAGCCGGTGAACGTCCAGCCGGGGGCGTCGTCCCGCCGTTTGACCAGTTCGACGCAGTCGCCGGGGACGTTCTTCGTCGCGTGCTTGGCGGTCTTGCCGACCAGGGCCTCGCCCGCGCCGGCGAGGAGGACGACGGAGGGTGTGAGCAGGTCACCCTCGTGGTTCCACAGCAGCTCCGGCCGGCCGCCCGGCCGGGCCGCCGCGACGGCGGAGTACGTGGTCCCCAGGTCGATGCCGATCGCCGGTGCCATCACGCCTCCCGGTCCCGGGCCGTACGGGCGCCGGGCGGGCGCGCCCCCGCGCTGCGCAGCCAGGCCAGCACGGCTAGGACGCGTTTGTGGTCATCGGGCGACGCCGGGATGTCGAGGGTCTTGAACACCTCGCTGAGGTACGCCTCGACGGTCGGGACGGCCACCTTCATCCGCTCGGCGATGGCCTTGTTCGAACGGCCCTGGGCGAGCAGTTCCAACGCCTCGCGCTGCCGCGCCGTGAGCAGGGCGATGGGGTCCTGGACACGGCGGGTCCGCAGCATCTGCTCGGCCAGCGCACCGTCGATGACCGTCTCTCCGGCGGTGACGCGGGCGAGCGCGTCGACGATCGTCTGCGCGTCCTTGATGCGCTCCTTGCCGAGGTAGCCGATGTGCGTGCCGTCGCCGATGGCGGTGATGCGCCGCAGGTACGCGGGCGTCATGTGCACCGAGAACATCACGATGCCCAGCCGCGGATCGTCCGCGCGCAGCCGCTCGGCGGCGTGCAGCCCGTCGTCGTCCTGCGGGCGCCCGAGGTGCCCGCCGAAGTTGATGTCCACCAGCACCGCGTCGGGCCGGTGACCGCGGACCTGGACCAGCAGCTCGGCGGTCGTGGCGGCCTCGGCCACCACGTCGACGCCGAGGGCCTGGATGCTCTGCCGGTACAGGTCGCGGAGCATCGGCACGTCGTCCGCGACGATCACACGCACGGGATCCTCGCGATCACGTGCGTGCCCGCGCCG
The DNA here is from genome assembly GCF_039541955.1 of Actinoallomurus oryzae. Classification (NCBI taxonomy): domain Bacteria; kingdom Bacillati; phylum Actinomycetota; class Actinomycetes; order Streptosporangiales; family Thermomonosporaceae; genus Actinoallomurus; species Actinoallomurus oryzae. The sequence goes on from NZ_BAABHF010000019.1 coordinate 180,012, forward strand.
CGCGGGCTGCGGACGTGCAGGCGCCCGCCGTACGCCTCGATGCGGTCGCGCAGCCGGGCCAGCCCGGGCCCCTCGCCGTCGGCTCCGCCGACACCGTCGTCCTCGACCTCGGCGACGATGACACCGCCGGACCGCCGGACGTCCACCTGGACGTGGATCGTGCCGGCGTACTTGTGCGCGTTCGTCAGCGCCTCGCTGACGAAGAAGTAGACGGTCTTCTCCACCGTCGCCGGCAGGCGGTTCTCCGGGACGGTGAGGTGCACGATCAGGCCGAGGCCGTCGGCGGTCTCCTCGATCGCCGCCGCCAGGCCCGCGTGCGTCAGCGTGTGCGGGTAGACGCCGTGGGCGAGGTCGCGCAGCTCCCGCAGGGCACCCGCCACGAGCCGGTCGGCCGTCTCCACGAGCGCCGGAACCTGCCCGGGCCCGGCCTGTTCGATCTTGGACAGGGCCACGCGCAGCGCACACAGGTCCTTCTGCGCCCCGTCGTGCAGGTCGGCGACGATGAGCTGGCGCGCGTCGTAGTCGGCGGTCAGCAGGCGCCGCGACAGCATGAGGTTCTCCAGCGCCAGCTTGCTGATCGCCACCGCGGCCCCGGCCAGGTCGCCCTCTCCGGCCACGCCGGCGTCGACGACCAGTAAAGCCAGCCGCCGGCCGCCACGGCCGTGCACCGGGATGGTGCGGCGGTCGCGCGAGGAGGCCGCGACGTCGGCCGGTTCGCCGTCCACCGTCAGGTAGCCGCGATCGGCCTCGGACCAGACCAGCAGGTCCAGGCCGGGATCGCGCAGATTGTGCCGCAGCAGCTCCCGCAGCAGGTGCGTGGTCGGATACCGGGTGTCGAACACGGTCATCAGCGAGGACAGCCGGGTCAGCCGCCGCTGCGCGAACGACACCAGGAACGCGAGGGGCACGCCCAGCTCGGCCATGCCCTCGATGGCGAACACCTCTTCGTGCCGGCCGGCGAGCGAGGTGATGACGACCACGGCGCCCGAGGCCGCCGCCGCCAGAATGCCCGCGGTGGCCACCGGCAGCCGCACGGTGCGGTCATGCCGGCCGCCGACGCGCAGCCCCCGCAGCATGAACGCCAGGAAGCCGAGCGCGAGCAGCGCGCAGCCGACCGCCAGCGTGTACTCGAGGACGTCGTAGAGCCGCCGGTCCGGCCACAGGTTCGGCCACCAGGTCGCCGGCGTGGCATGGGGAATGCCGACCCACGCCGGCCGCGCGACACACGCCTCGATCGCCGGAAGGCCGAGCACCCAGACCGCCATGACCACCATGAAGCGGCGCCGGTGCCGTCCCAGCGACGGCGCGGGATAGCGCAGCAGCGCCCACGCGGTGAGGGTGATCGGCAGGTACTCGAAGACCTGCGCGTACAACGGGCCGGGGCCCGACGCCCACTCATCCGCCCATTCCAGTGGTCGGGTGACCCCCGACGCGATCAGGACGTACCCCGTGACCCGCTGTTCCGCATCCCCTGCCAGGAGCGCCCCCGCTCCGATGGCCCCAGCGGATACCAGCAGGTTGACCACGGTCGTGAGTGGGTGCCGGACCCAGAGCCCCCCCTCGGCCACCGCGGGGACGAGCACGGCTGCCACCAGCGCCGCCTGGACCGTCACCGATCTCCACCGCGGCGAGCCCGCCATCCAGGCCGACGGCCGATACCGTCCGGTCCGAGTGGAGGGAACCGCGGCTGTCATGACACTCCCCTTTGCCAATCCACCGGCTGACGGTCCCCGGTTGCCGGGCACCAGCTTGCCGTCGGATCCGACCATTAGATACCGGGCTACCCCGGTAGAAGTACCGAGAACTATGCGCTAACCCCACACAGCGGGGCCATCATCCCTGCTCACGGCCTTCCGGACGGTTCTCTGCGACCCAGGCGTCGATGGTCTCCCACCAGTCGAAGAGCCAGCGTTCCCGGTGCTCCGCCGGAATCTCCTCGTGGGGAATCCTCCACCAGCGGGCGCGCAGAGGCTGGTCCATCGGGATGTTCCGCCAGACGTCGGACGGGGAGAGCAGGTCGTCCGCGCCGGTGTGCGCGACGAAGACGACGTCGGCGTGCGGCGCGGCGGCGAGCGCGGTGAGAGTGCCGGTCGCGCGGGGCGGCAGGACGTTCGGCATGGCGCGCGCCCGTTCCGCCGCGGCCCGACGGCCCCTCCGGCGCAGGCTGCGGATCGCGCGTACGCGGCGGCGCGGGGTGAAGTTGCCGCCTTCGGGGAAGATCAGCAGCGCGTCGCGGCCCTCCAGCCCGGCGGCCAGCCGTTCGATCTCGGCCACCGGCCGCCCGCCCGGCTCCTCGTTCCCCGTGACGAAGACGTTGGGCAGCCGTCCCAGCACGACGTCGACCGCCGGGTCGAGCCGCAGGGCCGCCTTCATGACGATCCGTGGCCGGCGCCCGTACACGTTGAGGAGGAAATGCACGATCAGGAACGAGTCGCCCGGTCCGGCATGCCGGCTCAGCACGATCACCGGCCGGTCCGAGGAGGCGTTCAGTGGTTCCTGGACCTCGATCGTGAGAGCGAGCGCGCGCGACCCGACGCCGTACATCCGGCCGAGGAACCAGGCGCACAGCGCGTAGTGCCGCTCGCGTACGGTCTCGGCGTCGCCGCGGGCGGGCCACAGCGCGAGGGCGGCGCAGAGCACGACGCACTCCATCACCAGCCACGACACCACGATGACCGTCACCCGCGCGACGCGGCGGCGGCCACGCGAGACGACCAGCCCGAGGAGAAGGACCGGCGTGCCCACCGCGACGGCGACGGCCGTGAGCACGACCAGCAGCGGGATGAGGGCCAGTCGCCGGACGAACCGTGGCGGGATCATGAGCCCGACGCTCAGTCACCCGCGAGGTACGCGCTGGTCGCGCGGTACGCCCGCTCGATGTTCGCCTCGACCCGCGAGGCGTCGCGGTAGCGCAGCTGCGACAGGCCCGCGCCCGCCACGGCCCCGCCGGTGGGGAGCACGTGGACGGTCACGTCATCGGGCAGTTCCGCCATCTCCTCGGCGAACCGGTGCCGCCGCGCGATCTCGAAGGCGACCAGGCCGACCTGCCAGGGCCGGGTCGGCCTGGTGAGCGGGGTCTCGATGCGGCCGACCTGGAGGACGTAGATCGTCCGGGCGCCCTGGCGCAGCGCCCGGCCGATCGGAATGCTGTGCACGAGCCCGCCGTCGTAGAAGTGCTCGTCCCCGATCCGCACCGGCGGAAGGACGCCGGGCACCGCGCAGGACGCGAGCACCGCGGGAACCAGCGGCCCGTGGGTGAACCACCGGGCCTCGGCCCGCTCGATGTTGGCCGCCACGCAGTGGAACGGCACCGCCAGGTCCTCGATCCGGTCGACCGAGATGAGCGTGTCGAGCGCCGTGGCCAGGAGGCTCGTGGAGTGCAGGTGAGTGCCCGACCGGATGAGCGTCGACACGCGGGTCAGGAAGGAGCCGGAGAAGACCGAACCCGCGCCGTCCCCCAGCCACGCCGTGGCGAGCAGGTCGGCCGCACCGCCCGGGTCGGCGGCCACGAAGGCCCCGTTGAACGCGCCCACCGAGGTGCCGACGACGAGGTCGGGCCGGATGTCCGCCTCGGCGAGCGCGCGCAGCATGCCCACCTCGTGGGCGCCCAGCAGACCACCGCCACCCAGCACGAACGCCGTTTTGGGACCTTCCACATCGTCTCCCGTCGAACGACCGCAGCTTGCTCCTCTTACCCAATCGGGACGATCGATCACCGGCTCGCCCGGCCCGGCTCAGGGGCTCAGACCCGTACGGGGACACGCGACGGCTTCCGGCGGGCCAGCTCGGAGTGGTAGCCGCGGCCGATCCGGTCGGCGTTCTCGCGCAGGTAGTCCGTCAGGCGGGTCGGGCAGGTGGCCTCGCCCTCGACCATGATGAGCTCGGCCATCAGCCCGTCGATCTCGTCGCGGGTCAGCACGACGTCCCTGGTCACCAGCGACAGCCCGCGCAGGAGCAGCGAGACGGCCGCCGGCGGGAGGTGGACGGGCCGGAACCGCCGGCCGATCGCGCCGGCGATGGCGCCGACCAGGTCCTCGAAGGTGAACCACTCGGGCCCGACCGCGTCCACCACCGTGTCGTTCTCCTCCGCCCCGAGCCGGACGCACAGTTCGGCGAAGTCCTCGACGTACACCGGGCGCAGGCGGTACCGCCCGTCACCCGGGATGCCGAACACGCCGAACCGGCGCAGCAGCCAGGCGATGTTGTTGAGCAGGATGTCCTCTCCGCCGAAGATGACACCGGGCCGGACGATGGCGTACGTCATGCCGCTCTTCGCGACGAGGTCCTCCACCTCGGCCTTGCCGCGGTAGTAGTCGTAGAAGGAGTCGGCGTCCGGGTTGGTGATGCTGACGTGGACGACGCGCTCGACGCCGGACCGGGCGGCGGCCTCCAGCAGCGCGGCGGTGTTGGCGACGGCCTGCCGGTGGCTGGTGCCGCCCGGCGCGTACCGCACCCAGTAGGTGTTGTAGAAGGTGGTGACACCCGCGAACGCCTCGTCGAGCGCGCCGGGGTCGTCGAAGCGGTAGGGGAACGCCGCGATGTCCGCGTCGGCGGGTGCGTGCCCCGTCAGCGTACGGACCGTGCGGCCTGCGCTCTCGAGGCTCCGCCTGAGATAGGTTCCGGTGTATCCGTACGCTCCGGTCACAAGATCGGTCGGCATGACGTCACCTTTTCTCCCTGGAGGAATCGCGTCCATGGAAATCATACATACGTATGAGTGAACGGCAGGAGATCACGCGCGCCCGCCTGTTGCGAGCGACGCTGGAGGTGCTCGGCCGGGGCGGCGTCGCGCGGACGACCTCGCGGGAGATCGCCGCCGCGGCCGGGGTGAACCTCCAGGCGATCACGTACCACTTCGGTTCCAAGGACGACCTCGTCGCCCAGGCGCTGGTCGACGCGGTCCGCACCTGGATCGAGCCCGCGCGCACGGCGCTGACCGGCATCGCGGGCGACCCGCTCGGCGGCCTGTTCGCCACGATCGAGGCGCTGCGGGAGGCGCTCGACGAGGCGCACGCGCACGTCCCGGCCTACCTCGAGGCGCTGGCGACCGCGGCACGCGACGAGGCGGTCCGCGCCCCGATCGTGGCGCTGCTGACCGAGCTGCGGGAGGCGCTCGCCGCGAGCATCGGCGAGCTGCGCGACGCCGGGCTCCTCGCCTCGTGGGTGGAGCCGGAGCCGATGGCCGCCCTCATCGTCGCGGCGGGAGACGGGTTCGTGCTGCACACGACCCTGGACCCGGAGGCACACGCCCCCGGCCCGGCACTGGACCAGGTCACCCGGCTGCTGCTGGCCGCGATGCGCGACCAGCCCGAGTGACCCGGGGCGCGCCCGAAAGCCCGGCGGGAGCGGAGCGGGCGCCGACGTGGCCGGCCCGCTCCCCCGTCGACCGGGGAAGCGGGCCCAGTGGTTCGGTCCGATCCGGCGCCCCCTCTTCAGCGGTCGCAGGCGGACCTGATCCGGTCTCCGGCACTCATCAGGCTGGTGCCGGTCGCGGGGTACTGCGGTCCGCCGCGGTCGCCGCGGTCCATCGCCGTGAGCTGCTGGCTGAGCTGCTCGAGCGCGGAGGCGGCGTCGTTCGCCGCGCTCTCGACATCGCTGTCGCCGGAGTCCCGCCCTTCCTGCCTCATCGCGGTGGCGCTGTTGTAGTAAGTGCGAGCGAGCCCGTTCGGATCATTGTTCTGGGAAATGCCACTCTGGCTCACCTGCGAAATCGTGTCCTGGAGCTTGTCACAGGCGGATTTCTTGTCATCGTTGCCGCACGCGGCCGCGGACGTCGCCAGTGTCGCGGCGAGAGCACACGCTCCGGCGATTCGTATCGGTGTTCTTCGCATCGAACTCGACTCCTTTCGGGGGCCGGCGACGAGCTACCGCCGCCCGTCGTGGTGCCGTGTCAAGATCTTTCGTTCACCTCCTTCGATCTGGAAACATCATGCATCACTCTACGTGTTCGTCCCATCACTTTCGGGTTAGGTCTCAGGACCGGTGAATCCGCGCCCTTCGAAAAGGGCTGACCTGCGGAAATGTGAAAGGCGCCGAAGGAAATACCGGCCGGTCCGGCCGTATCGATCACTCCGCGGCCGTGAGAAGGGCCGCGGACCCGGCCTTTCCCTCACCCGGCAGACGGAAGATCGCGATGCGGCGACGCGACAATTGCGGCGATCCGTCGCCGCGGCGAAGACCAACAGCGCGCCCCGGCGACCGGTGTACCGCTTCCGGCCGGTGAACGTCCCGGCGCCGCGGCCACGCTCCGGGGTGGGTGATGCATGAGACCCGCTCCCGCGTTCGTAGAGTAGGCGATCGCTCACCGTTCGCTGGGTACGGAGGAACTCTATGGACATCGATCTGAGCGGACGCACCGCCCTTGTCAGCGGATCGACCAAGGGGATCGGCCGGGCCATCGCCGCCCGGCTGGGCCGCGCCGGCGCCGCCGTGGTCGTCAACGGACGGAACGCCGACCAGGTGGCCGCGACCGTACGCGACCTCGCCGGCGACGCGGGCCCCATCCGGGGCATCGCGGCGGACCTGGCGTCCGCCGAGGGCGCGGCCCGGCTGTTCGACGAACTCCCCGAGGTCGACATCCTCGTCAACAACCTCGGCATCTTCGGGCCCCGGCCCGTGCTGGAGATCGACGACGACGAGTGGCGCCGCTACTTCGAGGTCAACGTGCTGTCCGGCGTGCGGCTCACGCGCCACTACCTGCCGAAGATGACCGAGCGGGGCTGGGGACGCGTGCAGTTCATCGCGAGCGACTCGGCCGTCGTCATCCCCGAAGAGATGGTGCACTACGGCATGACGAAGACGGCGCTGCTGGCGGTGTCGCGCGGGTACGCGAAGGCCGCCAAGGGCACGGGGGTCACCGTCAACGCGGTCATCGCCGGGCCGACGCACACCGAGGGCGTGGAGGACTTCGTCGCCCAGCTGGTGGGCGCCGACGTGCCGTGGGACGAGGCGCAGCGGCGCTTCATGACCGAGCACCGGCCGAGCTCCCTGATCCAGCGCTTCATCGAGCCGGAGGAGATCGCCGACATGGTGGTCTACCTCAGCTCGGAGAACGCCTCGGCCACCACCGGCGGCGCGCTCCGGGTGGACGGCGGCTACGTCGACAGCATCCTGCCCTGACGGACCCGGGACGCCGCCTCACGGCTTGGTCTGCGACCGGTACCGATCATCACCAGCAGTGGCAAAAACGCGCGTCCGGCTCTCCACGCGGGCCGGACGCGCGTGATGACGTCTCTCCGAACACCAGAACTCGGAGGACTCTTGATGATCAGATCTCTGGCCGGATACGCGGTGACGGCCGCCACGCTCGTGACCGGCGGCGGCCTCGCTCTCGTCGCCGCGCAGGCGCCCGCGTACGCCGGCGGCTTCTCCACGGTCTACTCCTGCGACGTCCCGATGCTGGGATCCACGACCGTCGTGCTCGACGGGTGGCTCTCCTCGCCGGGCCAGACGGCGGTCACCCGGCCGACCGGCGTCCGCCTGCACCTCTCGCGGCTCGCCGTCAACGCTCCGGTGCCCATCGGCTCCTGGAGCGCCTCGGCGTGGATCAACGTCGGCGGCGCGGAGAACACCGCGTTCCGGGTGGCCGGTGCCGGCGGCTACGTGCCGGTGGGCCAGCCGATCCGCGGCGACCTCACCGGCGACTGGACCCCGGCCGTCGGCGGCACCGACACGCTCAGCGTCGGCCGCCTCAAGATCACAACGAACAGCCCGGCCATCGGCACGGTGACGGCCCGCTGCGTGCCGAACGACCGGCCGACGGCCGAGACGCTGGCGGTCCTGCCGTCGTACCACCCCGGCTGGAGCGGTCCGATCGTGCCGCCGTACGCGGGCTGGGCGCGTCCCGTCGCGCCGTACCGGCCCAGCTGGAGGGGCCCGCTGGCGTGACGCCGCGCCGGGACCTGGCTCACGGCTCCCGTCCGTGGGACAGGTCCTGGTCGGCCGCGAGGCCGGTGAGCATCCGGTCGATCTCGATGAGGAGCGGTCCGTGGATCAGCCATCCGTCGAGCCGGAACTCATCGGCCCGCAGCCGTTCGTGCAGATGGCCGCTGCGCTCGCGCGCGGACTCCAGAACCTCCGGCAGGTCCGGGGCACCGGTGCCGAGGAACCTGCGCCGGTAGGCGCGCACGACCGTGGCGCCGTGGCGCAGCATCTCGGCGTAGACGGCGAGGAACCGGGGGTCGGGATCGGGCATGCCGTCCGCGCCTGCGTCGACGAGGGTCCGGCAGATGCCCTGCGTCTGCTTGGCCACGATCTCCAGGGGCAGCAGCACCGGCGACAGGTCCTCGCCCCGGCCGCCGGGCCGCGGGCGCGGGTTCATCCGCATGCTCTCCCGGCCCCGCCGGATCGCCGCCCACGCGTCCTCCGTACGGGCCCTCAGGTCGTCCGACCGGCGCAGCCAGTCGCGCGCGTCGTCCGCGTCCCACTCGCCGGCGAGGCCGTCGCCGAGCCGGTCGAGCTGACCGGCGATCTCCTCCGCCACGCCGGTCACCGACTCGTGGGCGTCGCGCAGGTGCGTCGGAGGCAGGATGAGGGCGTTGACCAGCACGCCGACGGCGATGCCCAGCCCGGTCTCGACAAGACGCCAGGCCATGGCGTGCCCGGTCGGCTGCCCCGAGGTGATCACAAGCACCGCGGTGAGCGGACCGTAGATCCCCTGATCGCCGAAGGTCCGCCAGTTGACCAGCGGCATCGTGACGAGCAGCACGACGATGAGGGCCGTCGTACGGTCGCCCGTCACCGCGTACCCGCCGGTCGCCACGACCACGCCGAAGACCACCGCCAGGGCCTGTTGCAGGCCCTTGACCACCGAGCGGTACACCGTCGTGTGCACCATGACGAGGGCGGCCCACGGCGCGAGGGACGCCAGGGGCGCGTGCAGCAGCTCGTACGCGACGACCCACGCGACGGCCGCCGCGACCGCGGACTTGACCGACTGGACGAGCAGGTCGCGCTCGCGGCTCGGGCCGCGCAGGGCGCGCCTCAGCGACCGGAGTCCGTATCCGGCGTGCCAGCGCAGCCACTCGACCGGGCGTACCACCATGGAGCACGACTGCCCGGACAATCGGACGATTAACGCGAGCTGCTACACACGGTCGCCGTGGACGCCGCGCAGGGTCAGCTCACGGTGGCGGGCCGGCGGGTGGCCGGTCATTCGCTTGAACGCGTTGCTGAAGGCGCTCTCGGAGCTGTACCCGAACTCGGCGGCCACCGAGCCGACCGTGCGTTCGCTCGACCGGAGGACGCGCGCCGCCGAGCGAATGCGCCAGCGCGCCAGGTAGTCCAGCGGTGGCAGGCCCACAAGCGTCTTGAAGCGCAGCGCGAAGGTGCTGCGGGACAGGCCCGCCGCGGACGCCAGCTCGGCCACCGTCCAGCGCCGGGCCGGCCGACGGTGGATCAGCGCGAGCGCGACGCCGATGCTCTCGTCGGTCAGGGCACGCAGCCAGCCGGGCAGCTCGCCCCCGCCACCAGAGACCAGCAGGGTGCGCAGGGCCTGGACGAACAGGATTTGGGTGAGCTGCTCGCGCATGCTCGCCGCACCGGGCGCGTCGCCGAGGGTCTCCTCGCCGAGCAGCTCCAGGATGGGCCGCAGCACCTGAGCACGGTGGCTGTCCGCGCCGATCCGCACGCAGGGTGGCATGTGGTCCAGTAGCAGGGCCGCGGTCGTGTCGTCGAACAGAACCGCGCCGCCGACCAGCACCGTACGGTCGCCGGCGTGGACGTTGTACCGCACCGTCTCGGGCCAGGCGCCCTCGAACACGGCGTAGCCGTCGACGGGCTCGGTCTCCAGATCCGAGGCCGAGGAGTACGGCCTACCGCTGGAGAGCAGGTAACAGTCGCCGGTCTCCAGGCGGACCGGCCCGGCGCCGTCGGCGATGATCCAGCACCCGCCCGCCAGAACCGCCCCGATCTTGATGTGCCGGTATCCGCGGTCGAAGCGCAAGGCCCACCGGCCGCCCGCCTCGAAGCGGGACGGCGACGCGACGTGCACGTCGAGCAGCGCAAGTACCTCGGAGAGCGGATCCACATGGTCCCCCGGACGGTCGAGCAGGCATTCCGGACGCTGAGTCATGGTGGGCCCGGATCGGCGTTCCTAGCCTGATCAGCGAGTCTACGAAAGGACAAAGCCGATGCGGTTCGCACAACTCGGGGCGACGGGCGTCTATGTCTCCCGGATCGCCCTAGGCACGATGACCTTCGGCGGCGCCGGCAGGCAGCCCTGGGACACCATCGGCGCCCTCGACCTCACCGCCGCGGACCAACTGCTGGGCGTGGCCCTTGACCACGGCGTGAACCTGATCGACACGGCCGATATGTACGCCGACGGCGAGTGTGAGTCGATGCTCGGCCGGCTGCTCGCCAAGCGCCGCGACGACGTCGTGCTCGCCACCAAGCTGGCCGCGCGGATGGGGACCGGGCCCAACCATGTCGGCCTGTCGCGGCTGCACGTCATGCGGGCGCTGGAGGACAGCCTGCGCCGGCTCCGCACCGACCACATCGACCTTTACCAGATCCACAGTGCCGACCCGATCACCCCGATCGAGGAGACCCTCTCCGCGCTCGACGACGCCGTACGGCAAGGCAAGATCCGCTACATCGGCGCGTCGAACCTCGCGGCGTGGCAGTTCGCCAAGGCGCTCGGGGTCGCGGATCGGCGCGGCCTGTCCCGGTTCGTGGCGTCGCAGTCGTACTACTCGCTCGCCGGCCGCGACATCGAGGCCGAACTCGTGCCGCTGCTGACCGAGGAGAACGTCGGGCTGCTCGTGTGGAGCCCGCTGGCCGGCGGATTCCTGACGGGCAAGTTCGACCGCTCAGGCGGCACCGAGGCGAACGCCCGGCGGTCCAGCGCCGACCTGCCGCCGGTCGACAAGGATCGCGCGTACGACATCATCGACGTGCTCCGCGACATCGCGGACCGGCGCGGCACTACCATCGCGCGGGTCGCGCTGGCGTGGGTCCTCGCCCAACCGCCGGTCACCAGCGTCATCGTGGGTGCGCGGCGTCCGGCCCAGCTCACCGACAACCTCGGCGCGCTGGAGTTGGAGCTGAGCACCGATGACCTGCGGCGTCTCGACGAGGCGAGCCGTACGCCGCTCGGCTACCCGGGCTGGATGCAAGCCGGTGTCGCCACCTGGCGCCATCCACAGACCGCCTGACCCTCGCGGACCGGTGCTGCACGAGCTACGGTCGTCGAGACGGGACGCGACGAAATGGGCTGCGGGTGGACGGTCGACGACGTACGGGCGCGAGGACACCGTTACGGCCCGGCGATCCCGAGCGGGTGGGTCCGTACACACTCCTGGCGCGGCTCGGCGAGGGCGGCATGGGCGCCGTCTACCTCGGGCGCGGCCCGGACGGGCGCCAGGTGGCGGTCAAGGTGGTACGCCCGGAGCTGGCGCAGGACGCGGGGTTCGCCGCGCGCTTCCAGGACGAGGTGAACAACGCCCGGCGGGTCGCCTCGTTCTGCACCGCCCAGGTGCTCGACCACGGCGAGTCAGGCGGCCGGGCGTACATGGTGACGGAGTACATCGACGGGGTCTCGCTCAAGGACTACGTCAGGCAGAACGGCGAGCTGTCGCCCGGCATGCTCCACGGCGTGGCCGTCGGGGTGGCCGCCGCGCTGGTCGCCATCCACGCGGCCGGGCTGATCCACCGCGACCTCAAGCCGGCGAACGTCATGCTGTCCTACTCCGGTCCGCGCGTCATCGACTTCGGCATCGCGCGGGCGCTCGACGCCGCCGCCGGGCTCACGATGACGGGCCGGCTCGTCGGGAGCCCGGGCTGGATGGCGCCGGAGCGCATCCTGCGGCAGCAGGTGACGACCGCCGCCGACATCTTCTCGTGGGGGTGCGTCGTCGCGTTCGCCCGCACCGGCGTCAATCCCTTCGGCACCGGCGACTTCTCGGTCATGTCCGCGCGGCTGGTGCACGGCGAGCCGATGATCGGCGACCTGCCCGCTCCCCTCGACCGGCTCGTACGGGCGGCGCTGGACAAGGACCCGCGCAACCGGCCGACCGCCCGGGACCTGCTGCTGGCCCTGGTCGGCGGTGAGACCGGTGATGCCGGCGAAGCCGCGGTGCTGGGCACCCTGACGGCCTGGCAGGACGCGGTACCGCCGGCGGGCCCCGACCCCGGTCACGGCCCTGTCCCCGGTCAGGGCTCCGTGCCACCCGCCGGGCCGGGCACGCCCGACGGGCCCGGTCACACCGTCGCGGCCGGGTCCGGCCTGCCCGGCGGACCGGGGCGGACCGTCGAGACCACGCCGGACCGTACGGCCCCGGGCGGGACCGTCGCTCCGGGTGCCACCGCCCCCGGCGGGTCCCGGCGGGGCAGGGTGCTCCTGGCCGCCGCGGCGGCGGTCGTCGTCGCGGCGGCGGTGACCGGCTGGCTGGTCACCCGCGACGACGGAGGAAAGCCCTCCGGGGCCACGGCCGGGGCGGGACCGGCGCCGTTGCCGAGCGACGCCCTGCTCGTGCGCATCGACCGGCAGAGCGGCTGGCCGAGCCGTTGCCACGGCAGCATCGGCAGGCTCGTCCCGACGACGCGTGTGGCGACCAAGGTGATCAGCGACGACGACAAGTGCGACATCCTGCCGCGCTGGTCGCCGGACCGGAAGCGGATCGCCTTCACCCGGAACGTCAGCGCCACGGTCAACGAACTGTGGATCACCAACGCCGACGGTTCCGGGACGCCCCGGATGATCACGAACATCATCGACGGCCGCACCCGTACCGCCTGGTCGCCGGACGGCAAGAAGGTGGCGATCGTCGCCAAGACGCCGTCGGGACGGCAGATCGCCGTGATCACGCTCGCCCGCCCGCAGACGCCGTTGCTGCTCACCGGCGACGGCGACGACAAGGACGACCCGGCCTGGTGCGGGAGCCGCATCGCGTTCTGGAGCACGAAGAGCGGCACCCAGCAGATCTACACCGTCGACGCGGCGACGGCGGGCGGCCGGTGGACCCAGGTCACCCATGACGAGCACGACGTCAACGACCCGTCGTTCTCGCCGGACTGCAAGACGATGGCCTACACCGAGCAGCCGGCCAAGGACGCCCGGCACATCTGGCTCACCCCGTCCGACGGCACCGGCACGCCGCACCGGCTGACCTCGGAGGCGACCCGCGACATGGACGCGACCTTCTCGCCGGACGGCGCGTGGATCGCGACCGCCCGCGGCGAGACGGCGCACCAGAGCATCTGGGCGGTCCGCGTCGACGGCACGGGCGCGGTGCCCGTCTCCTCCGGCGACCTGGGCATCGCCCACCCCGACTGGTCCTGAACGGCGACGCCGCCCTAACCGAGCGTGAGGAGGCCGATCGCGGCGGCGGCACCGAGGAGGCCGGCGGTCTGCGGGACGTTCAGCCGCTCACGCAGCGCGGTGATGCCCAGCAGGACCGGGATCGCCGGGTAGAAGGAGGACAGCACGACCGCCACGACCAGCATCTCCTCCCGCGTCGCCGCCAGGTAGAACATCAGCGCGGTGGCGGCCAGAGCGCCGGCGCCGGCCGCGAGGAGCACCTGGCGTACGCCCGCGCGCCGTGCGGCGGTGCCGGCCGTCAGGAGCAGCGGGAGGATGGTGAGCGCGGCGGCCAGGCGGCCCGTGACGACCGGCCAGGCGCCCGCGCGCGGCGCGGCCTGGGCCAGCGCGACGTACTGCAGGGCGATGCCGGTGCCGGCGACCAGGCCGTCGAACGCGGAGGCGCCCGTACGCCGTCCGCCGGCCGGACCACCGCGGGAGACCAGCCACAGGGCGGGCACGGCCACGGCGATGCCGAACCAGGACAGGGCCGAGGGGTGGTCGTCCAGCAGCGCGACGCCGACCACGGCGGGCAGCGCGACACCGCTGACCGCGCTGACCGGCACCACCACGCTCATGGCGCCACGGCTGAGGCCGCGGAACAGCGACAGCATGCCCACCCCGGTTCCGACTCCGGACAGCGCACCCCAGCCGAGGTCGGACGGCGGCACCGCGGTCACCGGGAACGCCGGGGCGGCGGCCAGCGCGAGCACGAGGCCGCCGACCTGCCCGGCGAGGGCGACGGCGACGAAGCCCGCGCGGCGTGAGAGCAGCCCGCCGCCGAAGTCCGACAGCCCGTAACACACCGCCGACGCGAGCGCGAGAAGCGTACCCACGCCCGCTCAGTCCGGCCGATCGCGCTCGGCCTGACCGACCGGGCAGACCGCGTCGTCCGTGCAGGCGCCGCGGTCGCAGAACCGGCAGAGCAGCTCGGTGTCGCCGATCTCCCCGTACGCGCGGGCCAGCAGCTTGGCCAGCAAGACCGCCAGCGCCTGGTGCTCCTCGTCGTCGAGGGCGCCGAGCAGATGGGTGAGCGGAGCGTCGCGCGCGGTCAGCAGGTCACGCGCGAGCCGCCGCCCGGCGCGCGTGGACGTCACGGTGACGCTCCGGCCCTCACCGGGCCGCCGCTCCACCAGGCCGGCGGCCTCCAGGGAGTCGACCATGCGGGCGGCGGCGGACTGGGTGAGCCCCACCCGGCGGCCCAGCTCGGTCACGCCGACGCCGCGCGACCAGTACAGCACCACGAGGGCCGACGCTCCGCTGACGCTCACACCCGCGGCCCGCGCGGCACCGGCCAGCGCGAGGTCGCCCACGGCCAGAGCGGTGGCACCCAGGAGGTTGGCGGTACGCGCTCTATCATGCATGACTCATGCATATCACAGCCCGGCGGACTCACGGCGCGTACATGAAGGCACGCAAACCGGGTAGACGCGATGACCGGTGCGGAAACGCCGCGGCTCGCGACGTCCGCGCCGATCGGCGGCGTGAGAACGTCGAGAGGAGTACATGGCATGCCGAGTTTCACGCGCGAGGCGGCGCGTAATCCGTTCATTCTGAAGATCTCGCTGCTGGCCGCCCTCGGCGGGCTGCTGTTCGGCTACGACACGGGCGTCATCTCCGGCGCGCTGCTGTACATCAAGAAGGATCTGCACGCCGGCGACCTCGCCCAGTCGTGGATCGTGGCCGGCCTGCTCGTCGGCGCGGTGTTCGGCGCGCTCGCCGGCGGGCGCCTGGCGGACCTCATCAGCCGGAGATGGACGCTGCTGGTCAGCGGTCTCGTGTACGTCGTGGCCGCCTTGGCGGCGGCGTTCTCCCAGTCGTCCGGTCAGCTCGTCGCGGCACGGATGGTGCTGGGCCTGGCCGTGGGGGCGGCGTCGGCCGTGGTGCCGCTCTACATCGCCGAGCACACGCCGCCGAAGATCCGTGGTGGCACCGTGTCGTACAACCAGCTGATGGTCACCGTCGGCATCCTCGTGGCGTACCTCGTCGACTTCGCGCTGCGCGGCATCGGCTCGAACTGGCGCTGGATGCTCGGTCTCGGCGCCCTGCCGGGCGTGTTCCTGGTCCTCGGCATGCTCTTCGTGCCCTACTCCCCGCGCTGGCTGATGCAGCGGGACCGCCGGGACGAGGCCCGCGAGGTGCTGCGCCGCACCCGCGGGGGCGAGGACTACGAGGAGGAGATCACCGAGATCGAGTCGGTGCTGTCGGAGGAGCGCCGCGCCGGGCTCGGCGCGCTGCTGCGGCCGTCGCTGCGGCCGATGATGGTCGTCGGGATCGGCCTCGCCGTCATCCAGCAGGTCGTCGGCGTCAACACGGTCGTGTACTTCTCCCCGACCATCCTCACCTACACCGGCCTGCACGCCAACGACGCGATCGCCCAGGCGCTGTCGGTCGGCATCACGAACGTCGTCTTCACCGTCATCGCGGTCCTGCTGCTCGACCGGGTCGGCCGCCGCGTGTTGCTCATCGTCGGCACCGTCGGGCTGACCATCGCCCTCCTGACGCTCGCCGCGTTCTTCGCCTTCCACTGGCAGCACTCCGCACCGTGGGTGGCGCTGGTCGCCCTGGTGGTCTTCATGGCCTCGTTCGCCGTCGGGCTCGGCCCGGGGTTCTGGCTGATGATCTCCGAGATCTTCCCGCTGGGCGTACGGGGCACGGCGATGGCGGTGTGCAGCGTGTTCAACTGGGCCGCCAACTTCGTCGTCTCCTACTACTTCCTGCAGCTGGTCGACGCCATCGGCAAGGCCTGGACGTTCAGCCTGTACGCGGTGATGGGGCTCATCGGCATCGCGTTCTTCGTCACCAAGGTCCCCGAGACCAAGAACCGCACGCTGGAGCAGATCGAGCGCGACCTCGGCGCCCCATCGTCACCCGCGCGCGCGAGCACGCGCCACCGGACGGCCTGACTACGGATCAGCAGGTCGAGGGTTCGAATTCCTCCGGCTGCGCCCAGGTCGGCGGCCGGTTCCTCCCGCTGCGCGACCCGGACGCGCCCGAGCTGGACGAGCACGACGACGGCGGGCAGCAGTGAGCGTCAGAAGCCGACCAGATCACTCCGTTACGGGCAGGCATTCGGCGAGCAGGTCGACGACGTCGCGCCAGGCTCGCTGCGCGTGACGTGGGTGATAGCCGACGCCGGGTACCACGGCATGGTCGACCGGTGGGTGGTGGAAGGCGTGCAAGGCTCCGCCGTAGACCACGAGGCGCCAGTCGACGCCTGCGGCCTGCATCTCGGCCGTGAACGCGTCCCGCTGCGCGGGAGGCATGATCGGGTCTTCGGACCCGACCCCGGCCCACACCGGGCAGCGAATGCCTGCCGCCTCGCCCGGTCGGCCCGTGGTCAGTGCGTTGACTGTCCCGATCGCGCGCAGGTCGACGCCGTCGCGCCCGAGTTCCAGCGCGATCGCGCCCCCGGTGCCGTAACCGATAGCGGCGATCCGGTCGGGGTCGGTCCGCGGTTCGGCGCGCAACACGTCGAGCGCTGCGTGGCCGATGCCCCGCATCCGGTCGGGGTCGGCGAGCAGCGGCATGCAACGGGCCAGCATCTCCTCGGGGTCGCCCAAATAGCGCCCGCCGTGGATGTCGAAGGCCAGCGCCACGTATCCCAGCTCAGCCAGGGCCTCGGCCCGACAGCGCTCGACGTCGCTGAGCCCCAGCCCCTCGGGCCCGACCAGAACCGCGGGCCGACGGTCGACACCGGTGGGGAGCGCGAGGTGTCCGATCATCGTTAGGCCGTCGGCCGGGTATTCGACCGTGCGTGTTGTGACCGTCGTCATGAGGCTGGACTGTAGTGATCCGTCGAGCCGGTCGGGCCGGTGTTCGCCGCCGGCAGACGAGGTGCCGCATGGTCGGCCAGACGGGTTGACCAAGGCCGCGGAGGAGGTGGCCGGCGCCCCGGCCGCCCCGCAAGTTGAGCTCTCAGGCTGCGGTGAAGCCTCCAGCGACGGGCAGGTGAGCGCGCTCACGAGTGCTCCACGAGGTCGTAGCGGACGCCGGTCAGTTGCGCGGACCGCAGCCACAGGCGGCGCTGCAGGTCGGCGTCGTGGGACTCTGCGCTCGACTCTCGGCGGACCGGATGTCCCTTGAATTCCATGCGGCCGTCCGGGCAGTAGTACTCTCCGCCACGGGCCGCCGGGTCAACGGCGGCGCGCACCAGCGACAGCGCTCCGATCTCGGCGGGATGGGTGATCGGCCGCCAGATGCCCCATGAGGCGCCGCGGGCCAGGGTGTAGACGGGCATGTTCCGGTTGAGCTCGGTGCGGGCGCCGCCGGGATGCGCGGCCAGTGAGACGGTCCGCGCGCCGGACGCTTCGAGGCGACGCTGCAGTTCGTAGGCGAAGAGCAGGTTGGCCAGCTTGGACCGGCTGTAGGCCGATCCCGCCCGGTACTTGCGCTCGGACTGGAGATCGGTGAAGTCGATCCCGCCGCGGGTCTGGCGATGCGCAGGGCTGGTCACGGTGACGACGCGGGCGCCGTCGACGTCGTGCAGCAGGTCGAGCACCAGGCCGGTGAAGGCGAAGTGGCCGAGGTGGTTGGTGCCGAACTGCATCTCGAAACCGTCTTCAGTACGCCCGTACGGCGTCCGCATGATCCCGGCGTTGTTGATCAACAGGTCCAGCTTCGGGTAGTCCCGGTGCAGGTCGGCGGCGGCCTGGCGGACCGAGGCGAGGGAGGCGAGGTCGAGGTGCAGGATCTGTGCTCCGCGGCCGATGCGGGCGGCGGCGGTGGCCGCCTTCTCAAGGTCCCGGCAGGCCAGCACGACGGTCGCACCGTGCTCGGCGAGGAGCCGTGCGGTCTCGAAGCCGGTGCCGGTGTTGGCCCCGGTGACGACGGCGATCCGTCCGTACAGGTCGGCTATGTCGGCGGCGGTCCATCGGGTCATGACATCCTCCAGACGTCCGGGTAATAACCGGGACGCACGTCCCGGTTACTTTCCCGACGAAGGAGTCGCTCGTCGAGGCGGTCCTGCTCAGTCGGGTAGAAGCGATCGTGGAGCGGGCGGAGTCGCTGCTCGAGGCCGACGATCCGGGAGCGGCGTTCTTCGACTTCTTCGCCGGCCTGGTCGCCGAGGGGGCGGCGAGCCAGGGCCTGGCCGAGGCATTGATCGGTGCGGGATTCGATCTGGAGGCCATCTCCACCGGCGACGACTACAACGTGATGGGCCTGCTGCAACGATTGCTGGTCCGAGCCCAAGGGGCCGGGGCCGTCCGGAGAGACGCCGAAATCAGCGATCTCAAGGCACTGATCGGAAGCTGCACGTCGCGGCGGGACGAGGTCGCACGGGAGCGGATGGTCGCCATCGTCCAGGCCGGGCTGCGCCCCTGAGTTACGCCGGGCTGCGCCCCTGAGTTACGCCGGGCTGCGCCCCTGAGTTACTTCGCGGCACAGGACGAACTCCGTGACCGCGTGACCGACGAGAGCGCCGGCAACGCCGCACGAACTCGGCCGCGGGACGCCGGGGCCCATGGTCGCGGAGTGTCACCGTCGGTGCGAATCGCGACGCTGGCCATCTTTTAGAAAAGCGTTCTAGAATCGGGATCGCATCCGCGAGGGGGTGCTCAGGCAGCTTCCACGGAGGGGGCGAGGCATGTCGGCCGACCGGCCCAAGGCGATCCCCAGACCGACACCCGAGACGCGACCGTTCTGGGACGGCGCCGCAGCCGGTGAGCTGCGGATCCAGCGCTGCGTCGCCTGCGCCCGGCACTACTTCTACCCGCGCCCGCTCTGTCCCCACTGCGGGTCGGGCGAGGTGGAGTGGGTGACGGCCAGCGGACGGGCCAGCCTCTACTCCTACGTCATCAGCCACCGCCCGGCACCGGGCTTCGCCGGCGACGGCCCGTACGCGATCGCCGTCGTCGAGCTGGAGGAGGGCGTGCGGATGATGACCAACATCGTGCACACCGAGATCACTCCGGAGAACCTCGAGCTGGACATGCCGCTCCGCGTGGTGTTCGAGCCACGCGGCGACGTCCACCTCCCCCTCTTCGAGCCGGCGCGGGAGGTGTCGTGACCGCGGTCATCGTCGGTGCGGCCGAGACCGACGAAGTGGGCCGGCTGCCGGAGCACTCGGCGTTCCGGCTGCACCTGGAGGGCGCGCGCAACGCGCTCGCCGACGCGGGCCTGACCAAGGACGACGTCGACGGGGTCGCGACGGTCGGCACGCCTGGGCCGGTGCAGGTCGCGCACGCGCTCGGCATCACCCCGGCGTGGCTCGACGGCACCTCGGTCGGCGGCACGTCGTTCCTGTTCCACGTACGCCACGCGATGGCGGCGATCGAGGCCGGGCTGTGCCACACCGTGCTCGTCACGCACGGCGAGTCCGGGCGGTCGCGGGTCGGCGCGCCGCCGCGGGCGTTCGGCTCCGACTCGCTGCTGGGCCAGTTCGAGCTGCCGTACGGGACGATGGGGCCGGCCACGACCTTCACCGTCACCGCCCTGCGGTACATGAAGGAGACCGGGCTCACCCACGAGCAGCTCGCCTCGGTCGCGGTCGCCCAGCGCCGGTGGTCCAGCCGCAACCCGCGCGCCGCGATGCGCGACCTGGTCACCGTCGAGGACGTGCTCGCCTCACGGCTCGTCGCCTACCCCTTCCACCTGCTCGAATGCTGCCTCGTCACCGACGGTGGCGGGGCTCTGGTCGTCACCTCGCGCGAACGCGCCGAGGCGCTCGGCACCCGCAAGCCGCCCGTGTACGTGCTGGGCGCCGGCGAGTCGGCCGAGTCGCCGATCATCTCCCAGATGGAGGACTTCACCACGTCGCGGTCGTTCCGCCTGTCGAGCCAGGCGGCGTTCGCCGAGGCGAAGATCACCCACGGCGACGTCGACCACCTGATGATCTACGACGCGTTCGCGCACGTGCCGATCTACGGGCTGGAGGACATGGGATTCGTCGGCCGGGGCGAGGCCGGCGCCTTCATCGCGGAGGGGCACACGTCCCCGGGCGGCCGGCTGCCGATGAACACCAACGGCGGCGGCCTGTCCTATACCCACACCGGGATGTACGGCATGTTCGCGATGCAGGAGTCGATCCGGCAACTCCGCGGCGAGGCCGCCGCCCAGGTGCCCGGCGTCGAGATCGGCGTCGTCCTCGGCAACGGCGGAATGTTCATGTCCGCCGCCACACTGGTGCTGGCGAACCGCCTGCCCTGACACTGGTCCCCGGCATCCGCCCGTGCCTCCTCGGGCGGTGACCGGTCCCCCGGCGCCGCGCCCCGCGGTGCCCCGACTGAGCGGAGTGGCCCGTGGCAGATCCACGACGGCTCCTCACCGTCGCCTGCGTCACGCTGGCGACGGCGTTGTCTCTCGTGCCGGGCGCGGCGAGCGCGTCGCCGGCCTCGCACGAGCGCCTGACCATCACGTCCGTGTCCAATCCCCGGCCCGACCTCGTCAGCGGCGGCCAGGTGCTGATCCGCGTCGTCCCGTCGGGCTCCTCGGGCTCCCACCGGGTGACCGTCACCGCGAACGGGCACGACGTCACCGCGGCGCTGCGCCGGGAGCCCGACGGCAGCCTCCTCGGCACGGCCGGCGGCCTGCGCGATGGCGCGAACACGATCGAGGCCCGGCAGTCCGGCGCCCGCGCCACGCTGCGCGTCGTGAACCACCCGATCACCGGACCGGTCTTCTCCGGCCGGCAGCAGCTCCCGTTCTACTGCGAGACCCAGGCGTTCGGGCTGCCGGCGGCCGGCCAGCCGTACTGCTCGGCGCCCACGCAGGTCACCTACCAGTACCGCACGACCGCCGGGACGTACGCGCCGCTCGCCGACCCCTCCGCACGGCCGGCCGACCTGGCCACCGCGACGGTCGACGGCACGAAGGTCCCCTACGTCGTGCGGGTCGAGCGCGGCACGATCGACCGCGCGGTGTACGAGATCGCGGCGCTGTACGACGGCGCCGCGCCCTCGCCGACCACGCCGGACCGGAGCTGGAACGGCCGGCTCGTCTACACCTTCGGCGGCGGCTGCAACGCCGGATACCACCAGGGCCGCTCGACCGGCGGCGTGCTGAACGACCTGTTCCTGGGGCAGGGGTACGCCGTCGCCTCCTCCACCCTGAACGTCCTGGACAACAACTGCAGCCCGATCATCTCCGCCGAGGCGGCGATGATGGTCAAGGAACACTTCGCCGAGACGTACGGGCCGGTCGCCCACACCATCGGCTGGGGCGGCTCCGGCGGCGCGATACAGCAGTACGACATCGCCGAGAGCTACCCGGGCATCGTGGACGGCATCATCCCGGGCGTCTCCTTCCCCGACCCGCTGACCACGCTCGGGCCGGTGACGGACTGCCGGCTGCTGGACCGCTTCTTCGCCGGCGCGGGGGCCGCGTTCACCGACGCGCAGAAGAAGGCGATCGCCGGGTTCAACGACTTCACCACCTGCCCGTCGTGGGACCAGACGTTCGCCAGCCGCGCCACCGCGACGGACAGCTGTGACACGGCCATTCCGGTCTCCGCGCGCTGGAACGCGGTGACGAACCCCTCCGGCGTCCGGTGCAACGCCGACGAGCAGTTCGCCAACCAGCTCGGCCGCGACCGGCGGACCGCGTTCGTCCGCAGCACGCTGGACAACACCGGCGTTCAGTACGGCCTGGCCGCGCTGAAGGCCCACGCGATCACGCCGGCCCAGTTCACCGCGCTCAACACCGCGATCGGCGGCCTCGACTACACCGGCAGGCCCGTGGCGGCCCGCACCGAGGCCGACCCGAAGGCGCTCGCGGCGGCGTACGCGAACGACATCGTCAACTCCGCGGCGCAGGGCCTGCGGCAGACCCCGATCATCGACCAGCGCACCGACCTCGACCTCGCCGGGCCGGGGAACGACATCCACACGACCGAGTGGTCGTTCGTGATGCGGCAGCGCCTGCTGCGGTCGAACGGCACGGCGGCCAACCAGGTCATCATCGAGAGCGACACGTCCCCGGCGCAGGTCGCGGCGGCGGCCGCGTACGAGCTGGACGCGATGGACCGCTGGCTCACCGCGATCGACGCCGACCACTCGGGCCGTGACCTGCGGCACAAGGTCCTCACGGACCGGCCCGCGGATCTGGCCGACGGCTGCTACCTGTCGGCCACGGACCGGATCCGCGAGCCCCTCACCTACCCGTCCGGCGGGCGGTGCGGCGCGCGGTACCCGGTGGCCTCCGACACGCGCATGGTGGCCGGGGAGCCGCTCGCCATGAACGCCATGAAGTGCGCGCTGACGCCGCTGGACTTCCGCGACTACCCGGTCACCTTCACCGCGGACGAGCAGCGGCGACTGCGGGCGACGTTCCGCACGGGCGTCTGCGACTACGACCGGCACCCCACCGGCTGGCGCAAGCCCACCGGCACCTGGCTCTCCTACCGCTGAACCCCGCCGCCCCGTGCGGTGCGGCGTTGATACGCACGCACCGCACGGGCGTGGGCGCCGGTGAGGAGTTTCCGCGCCGGCTCCGCGGTCCTCTCCCCCGGGTTGAGGATGGCGACCCAGGACTGGGCCGCGTACACCGGGTGCGGGAGCAGCGTGTCCAGCGCGGTGTAGTCGACGTCCGCCGGCGGGGAGGGGTGTCCGCCGATCAGCTCCTCGAACGCCGCGCGGCCGACGGCGATGTTGAGCCGGAACACTCCGGGGCGGTTCAGGTCCGAGGCGGTGTCGAAGCCGTCGTAGTCCTTGGTGACGATCGTGGCGAAGGGCATCCGGCGGTCGGCGGGCGTGTCGCCGTCGGGGTCGTGGAAGAAGAACGTGTCGCCCCAGGCGACCTCCGGCGCTCCGGTCTCGGCGCTGGCGGTCTCCGCCACGACGCCGGGCAGAGCCGTCACGAACGCGATGATCTCATGCTGCGATTCCATGCCTTCGAGCGTCTCATTGAAGCACCCAGTGAGACTTTCCCCGCGAAGTCGCAGGAAGAGCACCGCCGAACCCTCAATGCCAGGAGATCAGGCAGCGCTCGAGAGTCCGGGGCGCCGTACGGCTCCACCGCCTCGACCTGGCCGAGCCCGTTCGTGAGGAAGACTCGTCACCGGTCCGGCCCGCCGGCGGCGAGACCGCCGAGGACCAGTTCCAGCTTGGCCGACAGCGCCGGGCCGAGCGCGAATGGCGCCGGCCCCCCGGTGATCTGCGGCAGGACCCAGCGACTGACCGTGTCCGCGTAGCAGGCCGAGAGCACCTCGGCGACCGTCTGTGCCGGTACCGCGGCGCTGAACTCCCCTCGGTCCTGGCCCAACCGCACGACGGCTCGGAGCGGCTCGAAGGTCGGGAACGGCTCGCCGGCGTCACCGATCTCCGTCATCCGGCCCTGAACCAGCACGATCGTCAACCGGACATCGGACTCGCTGAGCCGGGCGAGCAGGGCGAACTGTTGCCGGAGGAGCCCGGCGGCGGACACCTGCCGGCCGTCCTCCTCCCCCGCCACGCCCGGCAGAGCGGCGGCGAGCCGCTCGCCCCGCTCGGCTCGCCAGGCCGCCAGGATCGCCTGCTTGGCGGGGAAGTGGTTGAACAGTGTCCGGCGGGCGATGTCCGCGCGGTCCGCGATGTCGTCCATCGTGGCGTTGGCGTACCCGCGTGTGCAGAACAGCTCCAGCGCGGCCTCCAGGATGCGGCGCCGGGTGCGCTCACGCTGCCGGGCCCTGCGGTCGGCGACCGGGGGTGCCTCGCTGTTGCCGGTGACGTTATTCATCTCCCTCATCATCCCAGTTACCGCCGCTGATCGCTCGACTGTGGTGCACTCCAGTGCATTGTTGCACTAGAGTGCACTCATGGCGAGCGTCCACGCCCGCCCCGCGACGGTCGTCGTCATCCCGTCGTTCGATCCGCGATGGAGAGGAATCACCGATGTCGGCTCGCAGCTCGGCCATCGACTTTCACGCGCACTTCGTGCCCGACTTCTACCGGGACGCAGCCGTGGAAGCCGGATACGGGAATCCGGACGGCATGGCGGGGTTCCCGCACTGGAGTGTGGATGAGGCGCTGGCCATGATGGACCGGTGCGGGGTCGCGGTGGCGGTGGCCTCGGTGTCATCGCCCGGAGTCCACTTCGGCGACGACGCCGCGGCGCGGCGGCTGGCCCGCGGCGTCAACGAGTTCAGCGCGACCGTAAGGGACGAGCACCCGGACCGGTTCGCCTTCCTGGCCTCGCTGCCGCTGCCCGACGTCGAGGGCGCGCTCGCCGAGATCGCCTACGCCTGCGACGTGTTGCACGCCGACGGCGTCACGCTGAAGACGAACGCCCACGGGCTGTACCTCGGAGATCCGGCGATGGAGCCGGTTCTGGACGCCCTCGACCAGCGGCACGCGCTCGTCGTCCTCCACCCGACGTCGCCGCCCGGCGGGGAGGTGGTCTCGCGGGGCTGGGGGCGGCCGATGATCGAGTTCCCGTTCGACACCACGCGGGCCGTCGCCGACCTCCTCCTGCGCGGTGGGCTCATCCGCCATCCGGGCATCCGGATGGTGGTTCCGCATGGCGGCGGCGCCCTCGCGACGTTCGCCGACCGCGTCGACGAGTTCACGCGCATCTTCGGCGTCGCCGACGGTCCCGACGTGGCCGGCCAGCTCCGGAACCTCTACTACGACCTCGCCGGTTTCCCGGTCCCACGGCAACTGCCATCGCTGCTGGCGATGACCGATCCCTCCCACCTGCTGTACGGAACGGACTGGCCGTGGACGCCCGAGGCGGTCATCGCCGCCGTCACCGCCGAGATCCAGGCGACCCCGCTCCTCGATCAGGACCAGGTCACCGCCATGATGACGACGAACGGCCTCCCGCTGCTCGACCGATTCGGCGCCTGAGAAAGCGCGTCGGAACCGCACCACGCCCCGTCCGAAGCCATCCGGTCGACGGCCGGCGGGCCGCCGCGCCGCTCACGCGTGCACCCCGGCTCAGTGGTGGAAGAGCCGGAGCCCGGTCCGTACGAGCGCGATCCCGTGTTCGCGGCAGGCGTCGGCGACCTCGCCGGACCGGATGGAGCCGCCCGGCTCGGCGATGTACGCCACGCCGTGGCGGCGGGCGTGGTCGACGTTGTCGCGGAAGGGCAGCGCGCCGTCGGAGGCGAACGCCACGCCGGTCAGGCGGCGCGCCCACTCCTCGCGGTCCGCCGCGGTGAGGCCGGTGACCGGGCCGGACAGCGCCTCGGCCAGCCGCCGTTCCTCGTCGGGGGTCAGGCCGCCCTCGGCGTACCGGATCCGCCAGTTGAGCCGGTCCTGCGGCCGGGCTCCCGGTACGAAGGCCAGGCCCCGCACGGCCGGATGACGCCGTAGCCACCAGATGTCGGTCTTGCCCCCGGCCAGGCGGGTGCAGTCGACGCGCGACTGCTGCCCCGCGCCGACCCCGAGCGTCATGCCGTCGCGCACGTAACAGACCGCGTTGGACTGGGTGTACCGGAGCACGACGAGCCCGAGCAGCAGGTCCCGCACGGCGGTGCCGGGCGGCGCCGCGTCACCGGCCGGGTCGAGCAGGTCGCGCGAGATCGGCGCCTCGTCCCGGTCCTGCGTCAGTTCGACGCCGAAGACCTCCCGCCGCTCGCGCGCCGGCGGGGCGAACGTCTCGTCGGCCTCGAAGACCACGAAGCGGTCCTTCTTCTTGCGGCTCAGGGCGGCCACGGTGCCGGGGGCGTAGCCGGGCGCCACGATGCCGTCGCTGAACACCGGGCCCAGGGCGTCGGCGAGCTCG
Source organism: Actinoallomurus oryzae (assembly GCF_039541955.1). Taxonomy (NCBI): domain Bacteria; kingdom Bacillati; phylum Actinomycetota; class Actinomycetes; order Streptosporangiales; family Thermomonosporaceae; genus Actinoallomurus; species Actinoallomurus oryzae. Next base: position 205,954 of record NZ_BAABHF010000019.1, read on the forward strand.
GCGTCGACCGGGTGCGACACCGCCACGAAGTCGCCGTAGGAGGACCGGGGGTCGGCGTCGCGGGCGCGCAGGTAGGCACTGGTGAGGTCCCCGACGTCGCCGAGCCCGTACGGCTCCGCGGCGACCGCGTCGACCGGCCCGGACACGGCCGCCCCGGCCGGCGACACGTGCTTGAACGACGCGGCCGCCGGGCGGCCGAGCACCCGGCTCGCCTCCCGGACGAGCTGCCAGCCGTGGAGCGCGTCGAGCAGGTTGATGTAGGAGGGTGTGCCGTTCAGCGGCCGGAGCGGCGTGCCGCCGTCCTCCACCGATGTCGCCCGCGCCTCCTGGTGCGGGTTGGTGCCGTAACGCAGCTGCATGCCGTGGCCTCCTCAGCGGTCGATGTCGCTGATGGAGGCGCCCAGGCGGTCGGCGCCCGCATCGATGGCAGGCCGCTTCCCGGTGGTGATCCACCCTCGCCAGTCGCGGCCGCCGCCAGCGTACCGGTCACGTACGCCAGGTCACCAGGGCGTCCAGGGCCTCGATGCGTGAGCCGCGGACCAGCAGCGGGTTGATCTCCAGCGACTCCAGGTCGTCGCCCAGCGCCCCGGCGAGGTCCGCGACGCGCGTGATGACCTCGGCGAGCGCGTCCAGGTCGGCCGGTTCGGTGCCCCGCGCGCCGGTCAGGAGCTTCGCGCCGCGCAGCTCGCCGAGCGCGCGGCGGACCTCGGCGGCGTCCACCGGCAGCAGGCGCAGCACCGAGTCCTTCAGCACCTCGACCCACACGCCGCCGAGGCCGACCGCGAGCACGAGGCCCCAGGCGGGGTCGCGCACGACGCCGGCCAGCAGCTCGACGCCGCCCTCACGCTGCGGCTGGACGAGCGTGCCCAAACCGGACGCGCCGACCGCCGCGAGGATCTCCCGGTGCGCGCGCCGCACGTCCTCGGCGGAGCCGAGCCCGAGGCGTACGCCGCCGACGTCGCCCTTGTGGCCCAGGCCCTCCGCGGCGGCCTTGAGCACGACCGGATGGCCGAACCGCTCGGCGGCGGCCACGGCCGCCTCCTCGTCGGGCGCGAGCTCGGACGGCACCACGGGCACGCCCGCCTCCGCCAGGAGCGCGGACGCCCGGTGCTCGGCCCACACGCCGGTCCGCTCGCCGCGCACCACGGGAGGCGGCGTCGCGGCGCGCGGGCGTACGGCGGCCCGCTCGCGCGCCGCCGACCAGCGGACGGCGGCGCCGATGGCCGACATGCCGTGCTCGATGCCGCCGACGACGTGCGGATACCCGGTGCGGTCCTGGAGGGTACGGGCGAAGGAGCCGACGTCGGTCAGCACGTTGCCGACGATGACGACCGGACGCGGCGACTCCGCGATGATGCGCGTGCTCTTCTCGTACAGCCGGAACACCGGTTCGGGGTCGGGCGGCTCGGCGCGCGGCAGGTCGGACAGGAGCATGACGACGTCGATGCCCGGGTCCTCGGCGACGATCCGCAGCGCGCGGGAGAGCAGGGTGCGGTCGACGACGACGTACCCGGTCACGTCGAGCGGGTTCGCGGGGCTGCCGAAGTCCGGCATGATCTCGGTCAGCCGGGCGACGGTCTCCTCGGCGAACGCCGGCAGCTCCAGCCCCTCGTCCTCGGCGCGGTCGGCGATGATCTCCGATGCGCCGCCCGACGGCGTGACGACGCCGAGGCGGGGCCCCGGCAGCGGCCCGGACGACGCGAGCAGCCCGGCCGTGATGATCAGATCCTCCAGCGAGCGGACGCGGATGACGCCGAGCTGCCGGAAGGCCGCGTCGATGACGGCGTCGTCACCGACGAGAGCGCCGGTGTGCGCCTGCGCCGTACGGGAGGCGAGCCCGCTACGGCCGATCTTGAGCGCGACGATCGGCTTTCCCGCCGCCAGCGCGCGGCGCGCCACCCGGGCGAACTCCTCCGGCCGGCGGATCGACTCGAGGAAGAGCGCGATGACGCGGGTCGCCGGGTCGTCCACGAGGTGGTCGATGACGTCGGTGACCGAGACCACGGCCTCGTTGCCCATCGAGGTGAGCAGGCTCAGGCCGATGCCGCGGGCCTGGCTGAACGCGAGCACGGAGCTGGCCAGCGCGCCGCTCTGCAGCACGACGCCGACCGATCCGCGCAGCAGCGGCGGCGGGATCGGCAGGCCGTACGGGGTGATGCCGGCCCCCGCGTTGATGTAGCCGTTGCCGTTCGGACCGAGCACGGTCAGGCCGTTCGCCCGGCAGAAGGCGGTGAGCTCCTCCTCGCGCTTGCGTCCCTCCGCCCCGGTCTCGCCGAAGCCCGCGGTGAGCACGACGTAGTGGCGGATGCCGAGCCGCGCCCCCTCCTTGAGCACGTCGAGCACGACCGGCGTCGGCACCATGACGTAGACGAGGTCGACCGGTCCGGGCAGGTCGCTCAGGCTGCGGTAGGCCCGCTCGCCGTGCACGATCTCGGTGCGGGGGTTGACGAGGTGGACCGGACCGGCGAACCCGTGCCGCCGCAGGTTGGCGAAGGTCGCCACCGACCAGCCCGACTTGTCGGTGGCGCCCACCATGGCGATCGAGGCGGGCGCGAACAGGCCGCGTACACCCTCCCCGGCCGTCATTCGCCGATGCCGCCGAGGCGAACGTGACCCTTCAGGAGGTTGCGGGCGATCGTCCGGCGCTGGATCTCGTCGGTGCCCTCGTAGATGCGCAGGAGGCGCAGCTCGCGGTACCAGCGTTCGATCGGCAGCTCCTTGGTGTACCCCATGCCGCCGTGGATCTGCAGCACGCGGTCGACGACCTTGTTGGCCATCTCGGCGCCGTTGAGCTTGGCGATGGAGGAGGCGTGCCGGGCGTCGAGGCCGTTCTGGACGCGCCAGGCGGCGTACAGCGTGAGCCACTTGGTCGCCTCGATCTCCACCTGGGAGTCGGCGATCTGCCACTGGATGGCCTGGTACTCCCCGATCAGGTGGCCCATCGACTTGCGGAGGCCCGCGTAGTCGATCGCCATCTGCAGGAGGCGCTCGGCCGCGCCGATGGCCCTCGCCGGGATCATGAAGCGGCCGTTCCTGATCCACTGCATGGCGAGCTCGAAGCCCTTGCCCACCTCGCCGAGCACGTTGTCGTGCGGCACGCGTACGTCGTCGAAGACCAGGGACGCGGGGCCCCACTCGCCCATCGTCGGGATCGGCTCGGACTTCCAGCCCATGTCGCGGTCGACGAGGAAGCAGGTGACGCCCGCGTCGGGGACCACCGCGAAGACCATGACGAAGTCGGCCTCGTTGCCGTTCGTGATGAAGGTCTTCTCCCCGTTGATGATCCAGTCGCCGCTCGCGTCCTTGACCGCGCGGGTGGTGATGTTGCGGGCGTCGGAGCCCGCGCCGGGCTCGGTGATGGCGAAGCAGGACCGCCGCTCCCCCTCGATCGTGGGGATCAGGTAGCGCTGCTTCTGCTCCTCGGTGCCGGCGTAGAGGATGTTGTCCGCGCTGCCGCCGAAGGTGAAGGGCACGAACGTACGGCCGGTCTCGATGGCGAGGATCGCCGACATGACCGCGCCCGCGTTCAGCCCGCCGTACTCCTCGGGGGTGTTGATCCCCCAGAAACCGGCCTTCTTGGCCTTGCGCTGCAGCTCCTTGATCACGTCGGGGGCGAGGCCGGGGCGGCCGGCGCGCTCGTTGCGCAGCACCTCGTCCTCGAGGGGCATGACCTCTTTGCCGATGAAGCTGCGGACGGTGTCGCGGATCTGCCGCTCTTCGTCGCTGAGCGAAAAGTCCACCATCGGACGACCCCTCCACACGAGAAACAAGTTTCTAGAACGTGACTCTAAAACCAGCCTGCCCGCCGCCCCGGAAGGTGTCAAGACCGCAGCAGAGGACCTGTTCGGCCTGTTAGCGCCGATTTTGGAATACGGTTCCGTAACCTGGGAGGGACGACACGAGGTGTGTGATGGCACGCAAGACGAACAGCCGCGCGGCGAACGCGAACGCATGGCGGTGGAGCCGGACCGCCGAGACCCGCCGGGGCATGCTGGAGGCGGCCCGCGAGGTGTTCACCGAACGCGGCTTCGCGGACGCGAGCGTGGCCGACGTGGTCGAACGCGCCGGATCCAGCGTCGGCAGCCTCTACCACCACTTCGGCGGCAAGGCCGAGCTGTTCCTCGCGCTGTGGGAGGACCACCAGGCCGCCCATGAGGCGGCCGCGTCGGCGGCCGTCGCGGCCCTTCGCGAGGCAGGCGAGACGAACCCGCTGGAGCTGTTCATCGCCGGGGCGCGGGCGTTCCTGGAGGGCTCGTGGCAGCGGCGCGACCTCGTACGGCTGCTGATGGACGGCGACGGGCCGCCGGGCTTCGAACTGATGCGCCGCACCCGCAACCGCGAGTGGGTACGCCAGAACGCCGTGCTGCTGGGCGCGGGCACCGACCCGGTGGACCGCGTCACCGTGACCGTGCTGACCACCGTCATCGGGGAGACCGCCCGCGAGGTCGCGGCCTGCGAGACGAAGGCGGAGGCCGACACGGTGGCCGCCGCCGCGATCCACCTGATCCGCCGCCTCGACCCGCTGACGGAGGTCGAGCAGCACGACTGACCGCGCGCGTCGCCGCCGTTCCGGCGGGATCGAAGGCGCGTAGCATCGTGTCGTGCAGACGGTGACCCTTGTGGGCGCGGGGATCGTGAATCTGATCACCGCGCTCGACCTCGTCCGGCACGGCTACGACGTGGCCGTCTACGAACGGGCACCGGACCCCCGGGCCGGAGCGGACTGGACCGCGTACGGATGCACGCGGGGCGGCGGGGACGGCCGGATGTTCACGCTGACCGAGGCCGACAGCTACCACAACCGGTCCTGGCACGCGGACGGCACATCCAATGGCCTGCTGAACCAGCCGATCTCCGACCACGGGTGGCTGGTCGCGAAGGCCGGCAGCCTGACCGAGGCCGAGCGGCGCTGGGCCGACGCCTTCCACGGCGTGCCGCCGGAGCTCGCGCAGACCTACAACGACGACATCTTCGCGGTGAACCGGGAGGCCGGGGAGCTGTGGACGGCCCTGATCGACGCCGAGCCCGCGCTGTTCGGCGCCGACACCGGATACACCGACGGCGTCCTGCGCCTGTTCACCGAGGACGACTACTTCCGCTGGCACGTCGCCCGCAACGAGCGCGTCGGCGCCACCCGGCGGGTGCTCACGCCCGGCCGGATCGCCGCCGGCTACCCCGCGCTGGAGGCGGCCTGCTCCGACGGCACCATCGCCGGCGGCATCGAGGTGGTCGGCTTCACCGTCAACGTGCACCGGTTCGTGACGCGCCTCGTCGACCTGCTGGAGCCGGAGGTGCGGTTCCACTGGAACACCGAGGTGGCGCGGATCCGGTGGGCCTCGCCCGGCGTCGCGGCCGGGCTGGAGCTGGCGAGCGGTGACCTCGTGAGCGGCGGCCACTGCGTGCTGAGCCCCGGGGCGTACGGCAACGACCTGCTGCGGGGCACCGCCTCGTACGAGCGGATCCAGGGCATGCTCGGCGTGTGGTTCACCGTCCCGAACGTCGAGCCCCGGCTCGAACACTCGCTGAAGATCGCCCGGAAGGGACACCGGGCCGAGGAGACCAACGTCACCCTCGCGACGGCGGCGGACGGCGAGCCCGTGCTGGTGTGCGGGTCGGGCTACGGCTGGACCGGGCTGCGCCCGGGCAACATCGACCTGGCCGAGCTGGACGTGCTGTACGACTCGCTGGAGGACACGATCCGCCGCTTCTTCCCCGCGACGCACGCGGCGGCGCACGACGCCGGCACCTTCACGACGAGCCGCCGGCTCTGCGTGCGGCCGTGGACGGCGTCCTGCCTGGGAGTCTTCGAGCGACTCGCGACCACGACCGGCGGGAGGCTCATCGTGACCGGCGGCCACAACACCGGCGGCTTCGCCCAGTCACCCGCGATCGCCGAGGCCGTACGCGCCGCCCTCGAAGGCCGCGAACACTCCATGCACGCCCGGTACGCCCCGACGCGCTAGTTCTTCCGTCCCCCGACCAGTTTGAGGATCACGTGGTTGTCCTCGCCGTACTTACGGCTGAACAGGTTGTGCACGGTCGCGTAGTCCTCGGTGCTGGGCTCCAGGGTGACCAGTGAGAACGGGCCGCGTCCGATCTGCTCGCCGGTGACGTTGTCATCGAAGGTGCGGACCACGAGCCCGGAGATGCCGTTCTCCGCGTTGGCGGCGATGATGGGCTGCCCGCTGATGAACGTGTCCTCCTCCGACATCACGAACCCGACGTCGTAGGTCTGACGGTCCGCGCCCGAGTCGACGATGATCGTCGTCTTCCAGAACTGGTCCAGGGACCGGGTGCTGCCGGCCTTCCAGAGCTCGTCGAACTTGTCGCCGACGAACTTGCCGAGCTGGCTGTCCGGGCTGGTCAGGTACTGCGTGGCGTTCCAGGAGGTGACGTTCACGGGATAGAACGAGACGGTCACCTGGGTGTCGACCTGGTACATCTGCACCGGCGGCAGCGCCGAGTAGACCCGCACGTCGATGTTGTGGCGGTGCACCTCGGGGATGCCCGTGTGCACGAACTCGTGCAGCACACGCAGGTTGTCGAGGATGTCGCCGACCACGTTCGTCTGCCGCAACAGCTCGTCCGCCCGCTGCTCGGCCGCCCGCGCGTCCGGGCTCAGCAGCAACATCTTGATCTTGACCTGCTGGCGCAGCGCCTCGCGCAGGGATTCGAGGAACCTGTCCTGATAGGTGCCCTGGAGGAGGTCCGTCCACAGTTCGAGGATGAGGATCTCACGGCGGGCGTCGCTGGCCCGCTTGATGAAACCGCCGCGGTCGAAGCCGTCCCGCACCGTCTCGCGCTGCCCCTCGACGCGGGCCATGAACGGCGAGACGGCGAACAGCACGATGATCGTGCCGATGAGGTCGGCGCCGAGGTTCAGGCTGAGGTTCTTGCCGTAGTCGGGCAACGAGGCCGAGAGCACGAGGAGCACCGCGACGACCGCGCCGAGCACGACGGCGATCCACAAGTAGGTCTTGCGACGCTGTAAGTAAGCCCAGATGTAGCTTCCAGGCCTCGGGGGCCGGCCTTCCTCGCTCACCCAGAGATCTCCCACGTCTTCGGTCTGACCACACATCGGTATATCACGCTGGTGTTCCGCACGGTGTCGCTGAGCGACATCCGGATCCGGGCCCCCCGCCGGTGGTCGTCATCGCCCGAGGTAGCCGACGTGCGGGCGGTACTCGCCGACGATCCGCCCCGCGCGGAGGGCCGCGAGGAAGTCCTGGGGACCGTCGAAGTCGGGCATCTCTACGTAGGCGGCGCCGACGCCCTCCGGGTCGTGGGCGTCCGAGCCGGCGCCGCCCGGCAGGCCGTACGCCTCCGCGAAACGCGCCGCCCGGCGGTTGAGCTCCTGGTCGGCGATCTTGGCGTTGAAGACCTCGACCGCGTCGAGCGCGCCCGCGGCGTGGAGCGCGGCCAGCCCGTCGGCGCCCAGGCCGGCCCGCGCGGGGTCGTACGGGTGCGGGGCGTAGACCAGCCCGCCCTGCTCGCGGACGCGGCGTACGGCGTCCGCGAGCGGCAGCACGTACGGGATGCGCCCGGTGAGGAACAGGCCGATCACCTCGCCGGCACCGGTGCGGATCTCCTCACCGACGACGATCCTGGCGCCGACGTCCCGCTCGATCGCCTCGTGCGCGCCCCGCAGCGTGTGGTGGTCGGTCACGCACACGACGTCGAGCCGTTCCGCCCGTACCCGCTCGGCGAGCCGCTCGACGGTCGTGACGGCGTCGCCGGAGTGGACGGTGTGCAGGTGGCAGTCCACCCGCACCCGTCGCCGGCTCACCGGAAGCTCGCCCGGCCCCGGTCGATGACGACCGTTCCGTCCTCCTTCGCCGTACGGAACAGGGCGGTCGTCCCCTCGGCCCAGATCGACGTGGTCAGCGACTCCCCCGGCATCACCGGGCTGCTGAACCGGCCCGACATCGCGGCGAACCTCGCCGGGTCCGAGCCGGCCATGGTGTGCAGCAGCGCCCGTCCGGCGACACCGTACGTGCACAAGCCGTGCAGGATCGGCCGGTCGAAGCCGGCGCGGGCGGCGAACGCCGGGTCGGAGTGCAGGGGGTTGCGGTCGCCGGACAGCCGGTAGAGCAGTGCCTGCTCGGGCCGGGTGCGGTACGTGACCTCGTGGTCCGGCGCGCGGTCCGGGAGCTTCCAGTCGTCGCGCGGGCCCCGGTCGCCGCCGAAGCCGCCCTCGCCGCGGATGAACACCGAGCCGCGCGAGGTGATCAGCCGCTCGCCGGTGTCCGGGTCGACCGCGGTGGACTCGGTGACGACCAGCGCGCCCGAGCCCTTGTCGTAGATGCCGGTCACCTTCGCGGTGGCGCGCAGCGTGCCCTCGGGGGGCAGCGGCCGGTGCAGCTCGAAGGCCTGCTCGGCGTGGACGAGCATCGCGGGGTCGAAGTCGCCGATCCGGCGGGCGCCGGGCACCTGGGCGAGCAGCACCGCGTACGTCGGCAGCACCCGCTGCGGCGTGCCCCCGGTGTTCTCGGTGGTGAAGGCGAGCTCGCTCAGCGGATCGTCGAGACCCGCGCCGACGCCGACCGCGTACAGCAGCGCGTCCTTGGAGGTCCAGGAACGGTCGTGGGGCGCGGACTCCACGCCGATCGCACCGTGGTCGAGTGGCATGGTCAGCTCTCCGGCGTACGGCCGTCGGGCATGACGTTCGGCGCGGCCTTCTCGACCAGGCCGGGGATGACCTCGCCCAGCTCGGCCGGGTCCCAGCGCGCGCCCTTGTCGGCGCCGGGACCGGCGCGCCAGCCCTCGGCGACGCTGATCACCCCGCCACGGACGTTGAACACCCGGCCGGTGATGCCACGGGCCTGGTCGGAGCCGAGCCAGACGACGAGCGGGGCGATGTTGTCGGCGGCTCGCGGGTCGAAGGCCTGCGGGTCGTCGCCGCCCTGCCAGCGCACGAGGTTCTCGGTCATGCGGGTGAGCGCGGCCGGGGCGACCGCGTTGACGGTCACGCCGTAGCGGCCGAGCTCGCGGGCGGCGATCACGGTCAGCCCGGCGATGCCGGCCTTGGCCGCGCCGTAGTTGCCCTGGCCCGCGTTGCCGTAGATGCCCGAGGACGACGTGGTGTTGATGATCGCGGCGTCGACCGGTTCGCCGGCCTTGGACCGGGCCCGCCAGTAGGCGCCGGCGTGCCGCAGCGGCGCGAACGTGCCGCGCAGGTGCACCCGGATGACGTCGTCCCACTCCTCGGCGGTCATGTTGACCAGCATCCGGTCGCGCAGGATGCCGGCGTTGTTCACCAGGACGTGCAGGTCGCCGTAGGTCTGCACGGCCGTCTCGATCAGCCGCTTGGCGCCCTCGAAGTCGGCGACGTCGTCGCCGTTGGCGATCGCCTCGCCGCCGGCCGCACGGATCTCGTCCACGACCTCACCGGCCGGGCCCGTCGACGAGCCGCTCCCGTCCACCTCCGCCCCGAGGTCGTTGACGACCACCTTGGCGCCCTGCCGGGCGAACTCCAGCGCGTGCCCGCGGCCGATGCCGCGCGCGGCGCCGGTCACGATCACCACGCGGCCCGCAACGATGCCGCCCATTAGCCCTCCTTCGCCGGAGGAGTGACCGGACGCGCGCACCCTTCGCCCGCTCCGTCACTCATGAGACCTCGGCCACTCCGACTCGCCGTTGTTTTTAGAATGAACTTCTAGAAAAGTCTCCGGAGGACTAGCCTTCGTGTCAACCCTGGGAGATCCGTTCCCCGGCTTCGGCGAAAGGACCGGTCATGGGCATTCTCGACGGCAAGGTGGCGATCGTCACGGGGGCGAGCCGCGGCATCGGCGCGGCCATCGCACGGCGGTTCGCCGCGGAGGGCGCGACGGTCGCCGTGACCGCCCGCACCGTCGACCCCGCCCAGACGCGTCTGTCCGGCACGATCAACGAGACGGTGGCGCACATCGAGGCGGCGGGCGGCCGGGCCCGCGCGTACGCCGCCGACCTGTCCGACCCGGCCGCCCGCGTGTCGCTCGTCCGCGACGTCACCGACGACCTCGGCCCGGCCGACATCCTGGTGAACAACGCCGCCGTCACCTACTTCTCCCCGGTCGCCGACTTCACCGACCGCCGGTACGCGCTGATGTTCGAGGTGCAGGTCACGGCGCCGTTCCACCTCGCACGCCTCGTCCTGCCGGAGATGCGCTCGCGCGGGCGCGGCTGGATCCTCAACATCTCCTCGCTGGCCTCGCGCCATCCCGCGCTCGAGCGGAACCATCTCCCCGGCGGCACGGTGTACGGCATGTGCAAGGCGGCGCTCGAACGGTTCACGACCGGACTGGCCGCGGAGGTCCACGGGGACGGGATCGCGGTCAACTCCCTGGCGCCGAACCGCGTCGTGCCCACGCCGGGCACGCTGTTCCACCGGCTCACCACCGAGGACGACCCGAACGCGGAGCCGCCCGAGGTCATGGCCGAGGCCGCCCTGGCCCTGTGCGGCGGCGCGGACCTGAGCGGCCGCATCGCCCTGTCCCAGGACCTGCTCACCGAACTCGCCGGACGGTGACGGCCGCCCGGTTCGCGGCGACAGGGATCTTGTGACCACGTTGTCATTGATGTCATTGATGATGAAGTTTTTGGGGATGCGTCGCCTTAGGGTTGGTTCGTGGTCAGTGAACAGCACGCAGCCGACGGCGGACCGCGCGGCCCCGCTCTTGAGAGGGGCCGGGCGGGTGGCCATGGCCGGCTACGGGCGGCCGTTCACGCGCGGCTGGAGGAGATGCGGTTCCGCCACGGCGTCCTTTTGATGGTCGCGGGGGCGGCGGTGCTCGTCGCGGCGGTCACCGGCCTGACGCTGGCGCTGCCCGGCGGCTCGTCCGGGAAGAGCCCGGGTGCGGGCCCGCCGCCGGTCGCCGCGCCGTCCGCGTCGTCCTCGCACGCTTCGAGCCCGGCGGACTTGACGCCGGAGCCGCGCGGGTCGGCCCCTCGCCCGCAGGCCTCGTCCTCGACGCGCGTGGGCTCGTCGAGCCCGCGGCCGACGGCCCGCCCCAGCGCCTCCCCGACGGCGAGCGGCCCGCCGGCCTGGTGGCCGACGGACGACCCGTGGCCGGGACGTTCGCACCGGCACCGCGGCCCGCCTCCCTGGTGGCACGGCCGCTGAGTCAAGCCGCGGGCCTCACGAAGATGCCTCCGTGAGGCCCGATCGTCTCGGCTACCGCTACCGCTACCGCATGGCGGTGGCCGCACGGGCTCGGCCGCGGCGGCGCATCCCCATCATCGCGACGGTCGCCAGACCCAGAGCGGTGGCGACGAAACCGACCGCGACATTGTTGGCGACGATGCCCGCCCGGGCGCCGTGCCCGGCGGAGACCACCCAGGGCGAAATGATCATCCAGACCCCGAGCGGAACGATCACCCAGCCCAGGCCGAGCGTCCGCTCCGGAATCAGCGCCAGGCCCAGACCGATCACGGCGAGCGCGATGCCGATGATGAGGTTGTTCACCGTGTTCATGTTGCCGGTGTGAAAATGGATGACCCACGGCGAGATGGCCAGGTACAGACCGGTCATCAGGACCAGACCCTCGAGCATCTCCATCCGGCGGCCCTCGACCAGCCGTGCGTAGCGTTCGCGCATCTCGGCTGCGTCGGGATGCCCTGCCATCCCCGAAGAATGGCGAGAGATACCAGCCATTCCGATCGCCTTCTTTCGGAAAGAGGATGAGTCCCCTGATTCATCCTCTGTCATTATCTCTCGTACTCCATACCCGGGATCAGCGGGGTGACCTGGTCATACGTCATCGGGAACGCCGCCCGGCGCGACGGCGGGGCCCCGGGCGGCGCGCCGTCGGCTCAGCCGCGCAGGGTCTGTTCGACCGCCGCGCGTACGACGGCGGCCAGGTCGCCGGTCCGGTCGTAGGTGAGGCGTTGCCGGCTCGCGCCGTCGCCCCGGTCCAGCAGGCGGGCGGTCAGATCGAACGCCGCCTGACGATCGCCCAGATCGGTCAGCGCCGGCGTCACGTGGTCGAGCAGCGCCCGTACCGCCTCCCTCGCCGGGACCGGGCGCAGGGTCACCGGGTGTACCAGCTCCCCCTCCAGCCCCGAACGGCTCGCCCGCCAGGAGGCCATGCGGAGCAGTTCCGTCCGCACCGGCGGGGGCGGGTCGCCGGCCCGCCATTCGCGGGCGGCGGTCTCGACCAGCGCGCGTACGAGCGCCGCCAGCAGGACCGCGTCGTCGGCCACCGTGCACACGTCCGCGATCCGGATCTCCACCGTCGGATAGTGCCGCGACAGCCGGGCGTCGAAGTAGATCATGCCCTCGTCCAGCAGCACACCGCTGTCGATCATGGCCTGGACGGTCTCGTGGTAGGTCTTCGGCGTGCCGAACAGCTCGGCCGGGCCCGCGGACGGCCAGCGTCCCCAGACCTGCTGCCGGTAGCTGGCGTACCCGCTGTCGTGTCCCTGCCAGAACGGGGAGTTGGCGGTCATCCCGAGCAGCACCGCCAGCCACGGGCGGATCCGGTCCAGCACCGCGACGCCCTCGTCATCGGACTCCACCCGTACGTGGACGTGACAGCCGCAGGTGAGCTGTTCCTGCGCGGTGAGGGCGTACTCCTTGGCCATCCGCAGGTAACGCTCCTTCGGCATGGTCGACGGGTACACCGCCAGCGGCGAGGTGGCCAGCGCGACGACCTGGCAGTTCTCGCGCCCGGCGGCGTCCGCGGCGGCCCGGCGGCGGGCACGCAGCTGGCCGGCCAGCTCGTCGAGCGTCGTGCACGGGACGGTGTCGGTCTCGACCTGCTGGCGTTGCAGCTCGGCCTCCGGCCCGCCCTCGGCGCCGCCGGTGACGACCTCGGCGAGCGCCACCGTGGCGCCGCTGCCGGGATCGACGAGCAGCATCTCCTCCTCGACACCGAAACTACGCACGGTGAACCTCCATGCTCGCGAACGTGACGACCCGGATGCTCCGGTATCCGCTCCGGGGAAGGTCCCACTACCCGATCCGTGCCCTGAATATAGAGACATGGCCCACATCCACCGTTCCGAGGACGATCGGCGCCCGGACCCTCCGGCGTGCGCGCCCGAGAGCCCCGCGGCGGAGCTGCCCATCGACCACTCCACGGAGTCCACCCACGCCGTCGAGCCACCCGAGACACCCCGTACGGAGCGGATGGAGGGCGCGCTCACCCGCGCGCTGCGGCCCGCCCCCGTGGTGCCGCGCTGGATCGGCCGGCTGATCATCGCCGTCGGCCTGCTCATGCTGCCGTGGGTCGCCGGACTCGTCTTCATCCTGCCGACGCGACACGAGGCGGCGCACTACGGGGCGTCCTGGATCGGTTTCGATCTCGCCCTGTGCGGGATGCTGATCCGCACCGGCTGGCTCGCGCAGAAGGGGCGCGAGCACATCGAGCTGAGCGCCGCGATGACCGGCACCCTGCTGCTGGTCGACGCCTGGTTCGACGTGGTGACGGCCGACAGCCACCGCGAGCTGGCGATCGCGCTGCTCTTCGCCTTCTGCGGCGAGCTCCCGCTGGCGGCCTTCTGCCTGTGGATCGCCGGACGCGTCGAGTTCCGCCGGCAGCGGCGCGCCGAGGCGATGTCGCGCCTGGTGCGGCAGTGGTCGGCACGCCTCTCGTACGACCGGCGCGCCCCCTCCGCGGAAGATCCCGAACGGTGACCTCTCCGGCGCGGAGGCGGCGGGACCCTCAGACCATCGCCTGAGAGGTCTCCAGCACCTCCCGCAGACGGGCGGCGTACGCGCGGGGGTGGGACAGGTCGCCGTTGTGGCCGCCGGGGAACTCCGCGGGCTCGGTGCCGAGCGCCTTGGCCAGTTCCTCGGAATCGAGCTGTTCCTGCTGGGGCGCACGCTGATGAAGCTCGGCGAGGAGGCCATCCCGGCCGAAGGCGTCGGCCGGCGCTCCACGAGTCACCGGTCGGTCCTCATCGTCGCGAGCGAGATCCGCGATCGGCCGGGCATCTCGGTCGGCGAGATCGCGACGCGCACGGGCTTTCCGCAGAGCAAGGTGTCGGCGTGCGTGGCGCGGCTGCGCGAGGCGGGCGCGATCGTCACGGAGACGGATCCGGCCGACCGGCGGCGGCTGCTGATCCGGCCGGCCCGGGAGGCCTCCGCGCGCGTCGCGGAGATCCGCGCGGTCTCCGTCGACCGGGCCGTCGGCGCGGCGCTCGGCACGGACGACCCGGAACGGATCGCCGAGGTCGTGGGTGCGCTGGAACTGCTCGCGAGCCGCCTGTCCCCCGCCGTCGCCGAGGACGCCCGCCGACCCTGATCCGGAGGGCCGCCGGAGGCTCCCGTCGCGGGGGCCCGCGGGCTACGCGGGCTCGGCGTGCCGGCGGGCGGTCTCGGGAAGAGTGCGGATCACGCTGCGCAGGTGGGCGCGGGCGGCGGCTTCGGCGGCCTCCGCGTCGTGGGCGCGGATCGCGTCGATGATGGCGAGGTGTTCGGGCAGGGAGACCGTCGGGCGGCCCGGGTGCATCGCCAGGCGGAACTGGTGGCGGACGTTCTGGGCACGCAGGCGTTCGAGTACGGTCGCGGCGGTGTGCTGGCCGCTGATCTCACGGATCCGGCGGTGGAGGCGCTCGTTCAGGCGCGAGTAGCCGAGCACGTCGCCGGACGCGACGGCCTCACGCATCTTCTCGCCGATCTCCTCCAGCTCCTCCGACTCGGACTCGGTGATCCGGGTGGCGGCCTTCGCGGCGCACAGGCCCTCCACCACCATGCGCACCTCGGAGATCTCGATCGCCTCTTCGAGGCGTACGGCGCGGACGCGGGCGCCGCGGTTCTGCACCCGCTCGACGAGTCCCTCGTTGGTCAGTTCGAGCAGCGCCGCACGCACCCTGGCGCGGCTCGCGGCGAAGCGCTCGGACAGGTCCGCCTCGACCAGGCGCTGGTTCGGGACGAACTCGCCGGTGAGGATGGCCTCCCGGATGTCGGCCACCACGGGCCGGTCGTCGCCGTTGTCCTCCCCCACACGGTCCCCCTGGCCACCGAGATCGTCTTGTGGATCCAACTCTAGCCATGAGCGGACCCGCCCCGAGCGCCGACGGCCCTCCCGCGTGCGGGCGCACGCGGGTCCCCAGGTCCGGCCGTGGCGACGGCCCACGCGAGATCGCCCCGAGCCTCGCCGGACCCCGGACCCCCTGTCCCTTCGTGCACCGCGAGTTCCCGATTGGTCCCTGAGAGTTCGCCAAGTCCGGTTCGCCGGGGCGGCCGGAGTGGGTAAGGTCGGCGACGCCAGTTCGGTCCTGGAGCCGCCGGGATCGATGAAGCCGGACGACCGAAGTAGATCGTGATGAGCACCCCCCAGTCATCGGCGTTCGAGCCGCTCCCGCGGCCTCCGGCCGCCCTGCCGGCGCCGTCGTCACTCGCGGAGCCGGTCACGGAGCCGGCCGCCGCAGAGCCCGCCCGGAAGCCGCGACAGCGCGACCCGTTCTTCGACAACGCCAAGTTCTTCGCGATCCTGCTGGTCGTCGCGGGTCACATCATCCAGAACCTCCGCGACGTCCACTTCGCGCACGCGCTCTACCTGTTCGTCTACACCTTCCACATGCCGGTGTTCATCGTCATCACCGGCTACTTCACGCGGCGGTTCACCTTCGCGGGCGGGAAGGCACGCAAGCTGCTCACCAACGTGGCCGTGCCCTACTTCGTGTTCGAGACGGCGTACTCCACCTACCACTGGGCGGTGGGGCACTCGAAGTTCGAGCTCAGCCTGCTCGACCCGTACTACCTCACCTGGTTCCTGATGGCGCTGTTCGCCTGGCGGCTGTCCACGCCGGTCTGGCAGCAGATCCGCTTCCCCATCGCGGTCGCCGTCGTGATCAGCCTGCTCTCGGGGATGAGCCAGTTGCCCGGCACCCTGGAGATGAACCGCGTCTTCGGACTGGTGCCCTTCTACGTCCTCGGCCTGTTCCTCAAGCCGCAGCACTTCGAGATCCTCAAGAAGGGCTGGGCCGCCGTCCTCGGCGCGCTGACCATGGTCGGCGGGTTCGCCGTCACGTACCTCTTCGTCGACCGGCACATGGCGACCGAGTGGGTGTACTGGCGCACCGGCAACCCGAAGCTCCACGTGAACAACCTCGTCGGGACGGGCATGCGGCTCGGCCTTCTCGTGGCGGCGACCGTGCTGGTCATGGCGTTCCTGACGCTCGTGCCGCGGCGACAGCACTGGTTCACCTCGCTCGGGTCGGCCACGTTGTACGCCTACCTGCTCCACGGCTTCGCGACCAAGCTCGCGGACTACTACGGCTGGTACGACGTCGCCTTCCTGCACACGGTGCCGGGCGTGGTGGCGGCCGGGGCGGCCGGCGCGCTGCTGGCGACGCTGCTGTGCACACCACCGGTGCGCTGGCTCATGCACTGGGCCCTCGAACCCAACATGGCCTGGGCGTTCACCGCCCTGCGCCGGCCGAAGAACTACCTGTACTCCGGACGCCGCCGACGACACGCACAGGCCGAGCCGGAGCAGGCCGGCTGACCTTCCGCGCGGACCGACCGCGACCGCCCGCGCTCCGTCCGCTCACCCGGCCGCGGGCGTACGGGACTTGACCCGGCGTCCCGGCGCCCGCCAAGGTGAGCGGATGAGCGGCGCGGGGGAGACGCGGGACGGGGTGTCCCTGACGAACCTCGATCAGCCGCTGTTCGCGGGCGCGGACGCCACCAAGCGCGACCTGGTCGACTACCTCGACGCGGTACGCGACCGGATCCTGCCCGCGCTGCGCGGCCGGCCGCTCTCGGTGGTCCGCGTGCTGCGCGGCCAGGACCCCTTCATGCAGAAGAACGTGCCCAAGTACGCGCCGCCGTGGGTGGCCACGGTCACGCTGTGGGCCGAGACGTCCCGGCGCAAGGTGTCCTACGCGCTGTGCGACGACCGCCGTACGCTGCTGTGGTTCGCCAACCAGCGGGCGGTGGAGTACCACCCTGCGCTGATCCGCGCCGGCGACCGGGCGCACGCCACCCACCTCGTCCTCGACATCGACCCGCCGGACGGCGGCGCGTTCACCGAGGCCGCCGGCGCCGCGCGGCTCGTGCGCGAGGTGCTGGCGGACGTGGGCATGGCGGGTGCCGTCAAGACCAGCGGCGCGAAGGGCCTTCACGTGTTCGTGCCGATCACGGAGGCGCCGCACGAGGAGGTCGCCGCCGCGACCCGCGCGGTAGCGGCGCGGGCCGAACGCCTCGACCCCGGCCTCGCCACCACCGCCTTCATCCGCGAGGACCGCGCGGGCAAGGTGTTCCTGGACTCGACCCGCTCCGGCGGCGCGACGACCGTGGTGGCGGCCTACAGCCCGCGCGTACGTCCCGGTGCGCCGGTGTCCTTCCCCGTGTCGTGGGACGACCTGGACGCGGTGACGCCCGCCGACTTCACCATCCGTACGGTGCCCGGCCTGGTCGCGGACCGCGACCCGTGGGCGGAGGAGATGCCCGCGCCCCGCCCGCTCGACCCGGGCCTGGTCGAGGAGGGGCGCACGATCCCGGTCGCCCGGGTCCAGGCGATGCACGAGGGCAAACGCCGCGCCCGCGCCCGCCGCGCCAAGGAGGATCCATGACGATTTTCGATGATCTGACCGCCGAGCAGGACCGGCTGGAGGACATCCTGGCCGGCCTGGACGAGGCGCAGTGGGCCTCGCCGTCCGGAGCCGAGGGGTGGACCGTCGCGGACGTCGTGCTCCACCTCGCCCAGTCCGAGGAGGGCGTGTCGGCCTCGGCGGCCGGCGTGGGCGAGGCGATCCGCCCGTCGGAGGGGTTGTCGGTGGACGAGACGATGGACCGTCTCGTACGCGCGGAGCGCACGGCGCCGGAGCAGGTGTTCCGCCGGTGGCGCGAGGCACGGCGCGCCGCGGTCGCCGCCCTGCGGTCGGCCGATCCAGGGCGCCCGCTGCCGTGGGTCGAGGCACCGCTGAAACCGGCCACGCTCGCGACCACCCGGCTGGCCGAACACTGGGCGCACGGCCTCGACATCACCGGTCCGCTGGGCCTGCCCTTCCCCGACACCGAGCGGCTGCGTCACATCGCCTGGCTGGCCCACCGCACGCTGCCGTACGCCCTGGCGCTGACCGGAGCCGGCGACCATCCGGTGTCGTGCGCGCTGACCGCCCCGGACGGCACGAGCGTGTGGCGGTACGGCCCGGACGACGCGGAGTCGGCCATCACCGGGCCCGCCGGGGCGTTCTGCCGCGTCGCGGCCCAGCGGCTGAGCCCGACCGAGTCCGGGCTGCGCACCACCGGCCCGTACGGCGCCGCCGCCCTGAACGTCCTGCGCACCTACGCCGCGTAACCGCCGGGCCTCCTCGGCGGCCCGCGCGGATCCCGGGCGGATCCCGGGGGGTCCATCGGTCCGGGAGAAGCGGCGCGGTCAGAGGCGCGTGCCGGTGACGTCGCCGGACGGCCAGTCCGGCATGTCGTCCGCCGTGTCGTGCAGGGCCGTGTCGATGTCGCGATAGGGCTCGCCCGACGGGTCGTCCCGCTGGTCGAACATGACCGCCCAGGTCAGGCCGTCGAAGCGGCGGACCAGCAGGGTGTGGGTGCCCGGCAGGCTGCCGCTGTGCCAGGTGACGGGGCCGCGGTCGGTCCGCCGCACGTGCCAGCCGCAGGCGTAGTACCGGCCACGGGCGGCGCCCGTCTCGGGCACCGCGAGCGCCTGGGCCACCGACGCCGCGGACAGTACCGGGGTCACGCCGTCGTACACCCGCGCGAGCCGCACCAGGTCCACCGCCGTGGCCAGCCATCCGCAGTTGAACGCGTTGTTCTCCTGGTTGAAGGTGCCGTAGGGGGCGGCCACCTGCGCGCCCGAGGGGTCCATCACGGTCGTGCCCTTGTACTGGGAGTAGTAGGGCACCTCGCCGGCCGCGGGCAGCAGGGTACGGCCGAGCCGCATCCGCGTGATCCCGAGCGGGGCCAGCACGGCGTCCCGCACGTACGCCGCGTACGGCCGTCCGGTGACCTTCTCGATGATCCGGCCGAGGAGCAGGTAGCCGTAGTTGCTGTAGGCGAACGCCGTGCCCGGCGCGTGGTCGAGGGGCCGCGCCGTGACGTACCGGACGATGTCGTCCTGGCCGATCGGCAGCGGCCGACCGAGCGCCGTGGCGATCGCCGCGTCGTTGAACATCGGGTCGCCCGACACCTCGCGGTCCCAGCCGCCGAGGTGCCGGAGCAGTCGCGCGACGGTGACCTCCGCGAGGCGCGGGTCGGCCGGCGCGCCGACCTTGAGCAGGTCCGTCATCCGGTCGGACGGCCGGAGCCGGCCGTCCTGAATGAGCCGCAGGACGGCGGCGGCGGTGACCGGCTTGCTGACGCTCGCGGTACGGAACAGGGAGGCCGGCCCGGTGTCCCGCGTCGCGCGGGCCCCCCAGCTGTAGCCGCGCGCCAGCAGCAGCCGGCCGCCGCGCGCCACGGCGAGCGAGCCGCACGGGATGGAGCGCTCCTGCATGAAGGCCCTGACGGTGTCGTCGAAGTCCTCCAGGCCGCGCAGCATCGGCCCGGTGACGCGCCAGAGGCCGCTGTCCCCGGCGGGCAGGGTCGCGCCGGTGCGTACGGTGGCTCGCGCGGTACCCGGCCGGGCGGGTAAGACGGCGGCCGCCCCCGCGAAGCCCGCGAGCCTGCCGAAGTCACGCCGGGAGAACCGGTCGGCCGTCAACGCCCCTCCAGAAAACGCGGTCCTGCCAGGGCGGCGGGTCACCGGCCTGGTAAAACTGCGCGATCCACAGTCATCGCGGGCTACGTGACCAGGCGGCGGCCCGGCCACGCGGCCGATCGGGGCGGCTACCGCTTCTCTTTCCCGTCCCGGCCCGCGGATACGCCGCCACCGGACAAATGCCCTTCAAAAGTGGTTACTTACAATGCGGTTATGGCCACCGAGGAACGGGTCACCTACTGCCGGATCTGCGAGCCGCTGTGCGGCCTGATCGCCACGGTGGAGGACGACCGGCTGGTCCGGCTGCGGCCCGACGACCGGCACCCGCTGTCGCGCGGTTTCGCCTGCCCCAAGGGCATCGCCATGACCGACGTGCAGAATGACCCGGATCGCGTACTCCGCCCGTTGCGCCGTCGCCCGGACGGCTCCGGGTTCGAACCGGTGAGCTGGGACGACGCGCTCGGCGACATCGGCCGGCGGCTGCGGCGGATCCTGCGCGACCACGGCGGCCCGGCGGTCGGCTGGTACTTCGGCAACCCCGGGGCGTTCTCCTACTCCCACGCGCTGTGGCTCCAGGGGTTCATGACCGCGGTCGGCTCGCCGAACCTGTTCACGGCCGGTTCGCAGGACATCAACAACCGGTTCGTCGCGAGCCGTCTGCTCTACGGCTCGCTGACCCGCGTGCCCATCCCGGACCTGGCCCGCACCGAGTTCCTGCTGATCGTCGGCGCCAATCCGCTGGTCTCCCACGGCAGCGTCGTCAGCACGCCGCGGATCCGGGACCGGTTGCGCGCGATCACGCGGCGCGGCGGCCGGGTGGTCGTCGTCGACCCGCGCCGGTCGGAGACGGCACGCGCCTTCGAACACGTGCCGGTACGGCCGGACGGCGACGCCTGGCTGCTGTTGTCCCTGCTGCACGTGATCTTCGCGGAGGGGCTGGAGGACGGCGCGGCCATCGCCCGGCAGGCGCGGGGCCTGGACGAGCTGCGCGCCATGGCCGCCGGCCATCCGCCGGAGTCCACCGAGGGCCGTACCGGCGTGCCGCCCGACGTCGTACGCCGGCTGGCCCGCGACCTGGCCCGGGCGGGCAGCGCGGTGGCGTACGGGCGCACCGGCTCGTGTCTGGGCCGGCACGGGACGCTCGTGGCGTACCTGCTCGACGCGCTGAACGTCGTGACCGGGAACCTCGACCGGCCCGGCGGCGCGGTGTTCGGCTCCTCACCGCTCGGGATCGAACGGCTCGCCGACCGCTTCGGCCTCGCCTCGTACGCCAAGCGGCGCTCCCGCGTGGGCGGCTTCCCCGACGTGCTCGGCAGTTTCCCGGCGGCGCTGATGGCCAAGGAGATCACCACGCCGGGCGCGGGCCGGGTGCGGGCGCTGTTCGTCTCGGCCGGGAACCCGGTCGTCTCGGTGCCGGACGGCGACGAGCTGTCGGCCGCCCTGTCCGGGCTGGAGTTGTTCGTCTCGATCGACCTGTACGTCAACGACACCAACCGGCACGCCGACTACGTGCTGCCGGCGGCGACCTTCCTGGAGCGCGAGGACCTGCCGGTGGCGAACCTCGGCCTGTTCACCACCCCGTTCGCGCAGTTCACCGAGCCGGTGCTGCGGCCGTACGGCGAGGCACGGCAGGAGTGGCAGATCATCGACGCGATCGCCCGCCGGGCCGGGCTGCTGCTCTTCGTCCCGCGCCGGCTGGGCCGGGTCCTTGGCCCGGCGCTGCGCCGCTTCCCGTCGCCGTCGCCGGTGTTCCTGCTGGATCTGGCGGTCCGGCTGGGCCCGGGCGGCGACCTGTTCGGGCTGCGGCGGGGCGGCCTCAGCCTGCGGGCGCTGCGGCGGCGTCCGCACGGCGTGGTCCTCGCCGACCACGTACGGACGGGGGTGCTGCGGTCGGTGGTACGCCACCGCGACCGACGCGTACGGCTGGACCCGCCGGAGATCCTCGCGGAGTGCGCACGGCTCGGCGCGGAGGAGGACCCGGCCTACCCGCTGCGCCTGATCGGGCTGCGCGAGCTGCGGTCGCAGAACTCCTGGATGCACAACTCCGTGACACTGATGCGCGGCGACCGGACGCACACGGCACGGATCCACCCGGCGGACGCGGCCGAGCACGGACTCACCGACGGCCGGCCATGCCGGATCACCTCGCCGTACGGCACGATCGAGCTACCCGTGACGGTCACCGACGAGGTCATGCCCGGGACGGTGGCGGTCCCGCACGGCTGGGGCCACCGAGGCGGCGGCTGGCGACGCGCCAACCGGGCCGGCGGCGCCAACGTCAACGTACTGACCTCCTCCGACCCCGCCGACCTGGAACGCCTGGCGGGCATGGCCCACCTCAACGGCGTACCGATCCGCCTGGGCCCGCCCGGGTGACCGGCGGGCCCTCACCCGGTCACCGAGCTAGCCGGCGTAGGGGTCACCGCCGAGCCAGGTGGTGCCGTCGACCAGTTCGCGCACCGCGTCCAGATGGCCGCTGTGGCAGGCGACCTCGGTGAGCACGTGGATCAGGATGTGCCGCACGTCAGGCAGCCGCCAGGTCGGCCAGATCTCCACGGGCCAGGCGGCGGGCTCCTGTTCGGGCGCGGCGGCGGCGAGCACGGCGTCCGCGCGCGCGATGGCCGCCCGGTAGCCGGCGAAGACCTCCTCGGCACTCATCCCCTCGGGTACGTACCAGTGCGTCTCCGCGCCCGCCGTGAGCTGTCCGGCCACCTCCGGCTCGCCCGCGATCACCCCGGAGAACCAGAAGCGTTCGACATCCAGGGTGAGGTGGCGCAGCAGTGCCAGGCAGCTCCAGCCGCTGGGCAGCACCGGCCGCCGCAGATCCTCCTCCGAGAGGCCTTCGAGAATCCCGACGACGTGCTCACGCTGGCGGTCCAGAGCGCTCTTGAGGACGTCGAGTTCGGCGTTCACCGGGCGGCGCACAGTCCGGCGAGGCGTTCCAGAGTGCTCGCCATCTGCTTCTGCCACCAGGCGCGCCCGCTGTCCACTTCCGCGCGTTTGTCCTCCGGCATGCGCGAGCCGTCGAAGATCTCGGTCACGACCGTCGCCTCCGCCCCGTCCGGGACCAGGTCGAAGATCCACCGGTGGCCCCACGCGGCCCCCGGCGCGATGGCGTCCGGGTGCCCGCGACCGGGTCTCGGCTCCCAGCCGATGCGGCGGTCCGGCTCGTACTCGACGACGTGGTTGTTCATCTCGTAGTCGCCATAGCGCTCGTAGTGCATCCGCATCACGAAGACGTCCCCGACGCCCGAGATCACGGCGTCGGAGACGCCACCGCGCAGCATCCCCGAGCCGTCGAAGTCCGGATGCCGTCCGGGGTCGGCCAGGATCCGGAAGATGTCCCGCACCGGGGCCCCGATGCGCCGGGACACCGCCACGGGCTCGTCCGCCGTACTCGTCATTCACGCGCCTCCGTCAACCGCAGACCATGCACCTGACTGCGGCCTGGACGCTACACCGGAGGCACGACAATGCCTGGCGGTGACGTCGCGGGGGCGGTGAGACGTCCTATGCGCCGGCGCCTTCGAGGAGGTGGGAGTCGATGATCTGGTGCAGCGTCGCAGGGAGTTCGGCGACCGTCGACCGGCCGGTTCTGGCCAGCAGGATCAGACCCTGGAACTGAGCGAGCAGGATGCGTGCGAACAGGACGGGGTCCACACCCGGCCGCAGCGTGCCCTGGTCGGCCGCGTGGCGGCACAGGACGGCCAGCCGCTCCTCCCACTCGGCGAACACGCCGGCGAGGTGGTCCCGCACGGACTCGTCGGCGATGGCGAGCTCGGCGGCCAGGTTGCCGAACGGGCAGCCGACCGGCGCGCCGAAACGGCGTTCGAAGTCCGCCTGGATGTGGCCGACGGCGTCGGCGACCGCGTGCAGACGCCGGGCGGCGTGGTCGGTGCCACCGCACGCGGCCCCGGCCTCGATGCGGGCCCACAGTGCCAGGGCGTGCCGGTCGATCACCGCCTTGACCAGCTCGGTCTTGGAACGGAAGAAGTAGTAGAAGGTACCTCGGGGGACGCCGGTGGTGGCGCACAGCTCATCCACCCCGACGGCCTGGTAACCGCGTGCCAGGAACAGCCGGGCCGCGGCTCTGACCAGCCGCTCCCGCGCGTCGCTCGAACGACCCACCCGCCGAAAATCCCCGATGGCGACCGGTCTGTCAATCGGCCGTGCACTCACGGTGATAAACAGACCACGCACCGGACATTCGTCGGGGGAAGTACAAGCCTCCAGCCCTACGAGCCGAGGGAGCGATTCGGTGTGACCGGCGGTCCTGGCGGTCGGCTCCACGTATGGCTGGACCACCCAGGTCACGAGCCGAGTCCCGTCAGCCGGTCCACCTGACTGCTCCGAGGTAATCGTGCATACGTTCAGCCGGACCACGGGTCGTAGTCGATCTCCAGCGGTTCCTGCGGTGGGCGTTCGTTCTCGGGGACGTGCTGGAGGTTGACGCGGATGCGGTACCAGACCGAGCTGCGGCCGCGCATCCCATCGGTCAGGATGTCGGCGGCCTCCAGATGGCGCACCACATCGGAGTGGCGGGCCTTCCAGCGATCCAGCGCCGCCAGCGCCTCGTCCTTGGTACGGGCGCGGGCGATTTCGATGAGGGGCATCGTCGGCTGCCTGCGGCCCTTGCCCTTCGGGGGCTTCTCCGCCGGGCCCAGGCGTTCGGCCAGCTCCAGCAGCGGTTCCAGGGAGCCCGCGGTGCCTTCCATGTCCGCCCAGGGGTCGCCGATGGACGCATACCGTCCGGGGACCGTGGTCATGGTGTACTCCCCGGGACGGCAGCCGGGCACCTCGTCCCAGGTGAGCGGGGTGGACACGCGAGCGTCTCCGGTCGGCCGTACGGAGTAGGCCGAGGCGATCGTGCGGTCCTTGGCGTTCTGGTTGAAGTCGACGAAGACGCCCTGCCGCTCCTCCTTCCACCAGCGGCTGGTGGCCAGGCCGGGGGCGCGGTTCTCCACCTCGCGGGCGACGGTCTCGGCGGCGAGCCGTACGTCGCGGTAAGGCCACCGGGGATCGATGCGCGTGTAGATGTGGAATCCGCGCGAGCCGGACGTCTTGGGCCACGCGGTCAGGCCGTGGTCCTCCAGAACCTCCTTGGCGACCAGGGCGACCTCCACGATCTGTCCCCACGGGACGCCGGGCACCGGATCGAGGTCGATCCGCAGTTCGTCGGGGTGGTCGAGGTCCTCCGCGAGCACCGGGTGCGGGTTGAGGTCGACGCAGCCGAGGTTCACCACCCAGGCGAGCTGCGCGGCGTCCCGGACGACGACCTCGTCGGCCGAACGGCCCGACGCGTACTGGAGCCGCGCCACCTCGATCCAGTCCGGCCGCGTGGCCGGGGCGCGCTTCTGGAAGAAGGCCTCCTCGTCGATCCCCTTGACGAAACGCTTGAGGATCATCGGCCGGCCCGCGACGCCGCGCAGCGCGCCGTCGGCGACGGAGAGGTAGTAGCGAACGAGGTCCAGCTTCGTGTGACCGCCGGAGGGGAAGACCACCTTGCCCGGGTTGGTGACCGTCACCTCACGCCCGGCGACCTCCAGGACCTGCGACTTCGGCATGCGCTCACCATAGATCGCCACGTGCGCGGAAAGAACACCCAACTCGGGAGCGGCTTGCTCCCGACACCTACATTATACCAAAAGAATCGCATTTCAGCGACCATTAATGGGAAATGCGAAAATCAATTTGGTCCGCTATATTCGCGGCCATGAATTCCACGGAAAGGACCTTCGTCAACTCGGCCGGGCTGCGCCTGTGGACCGAACGGTTCGGCGCTCCGGAGGATCCGGCGATACTGCTGATCATGGGGACCGCCACACCGGCGATCGGCTGGCCCGGCGAACTCGTGGAGACGCTCGTCGGCGGCGGACACCAGGTGCTCCGCTTCGACCACCGGGACACCGGCAGGTCCGACTGCGTGGACTTCGCCACCCACCCGTACACGCTGGCGGACCTGGCCGCCGACGCCGTCGCCGTGCTCGACGGACACGGCGTCGCCGCCGCGCACGTCGTGGGGGCCTCCCTCGGCGGCGCGATCGCCCAGTGGCTCGCCGTACACCGCCCCGAGCGGGTCCGTACGCTGACCGCGATCATGACGGGTCCGATGGGCGCGGACGCCGGTCCGGCCTGGGCACGCGCGCTGGCCGGGCAGGCGCCCGACCCCGACGACCTGCCGCCGCCCGCGCCCCGGTTCCTGGAGCACCTGGCCCGGAAGGCGCGGATGCCGCGCACGACCCGCGAAGAGCGCATCGCCGCGGACCTGGAGACCTGGCGCGTGCTGAACGGCGACGTGCTGCCCTTCGACGAGCCGGCCGCCCGGCGGCTCGTGGCCGACTCCCACGACAGTGCCGACGACCCCGCCGCGGCGGCCAACCACGACCTGGCCTCCCGGCGGATGACCGACGACCGGCGCGTCCCGCTGACGTCGATCACGGCGCCGACGCTGGTCGTGCACGGCACCGAGGACCCGCTCCGGCCGCTGCCGCACGGCGAGGCGCTCGCCGCCCAGATCCCCGGCGCCCGGCTGCGGACGGTTCCGGGCATGGGGCACACGTTCCTCTCCCCCGGCCTCCCCCGCCGGGTCGCCGAACTCCTCCTGGAACACACGATGGTTTGATGGACGGTCATGAAGGGGTTCGCCCGGCGGGAGTTCCAGCTCGTCCTGCTGCGGCGCATGGCCGACTACCAGCCCGACCTGGTGGCCGGGGCGATGCGTTCGCTGGGGGCCTCGCGCACCGAGATGCGGCAGGTGAACGCCCGCTGGCAGCGGATCCTGCGGTCGCGGGCCTTTCCCGGCGGTGAGCGCCGGCTGCGCCTCGTGCTCGGGCCGCCCGCCGACGGCGCCGAGCGGACGGTCGGCGACGTGACCTGCCGTACGGACTGGTGGGACCTGCCGCTCTGGCCCGATCTGCGGTTCGAGGCCCTCATCGGGCCCGACGGGTCGGTGCTGCACGAGTGGCTGGTCCGGCCGGAAGGGGCCCCGGGACCGCGGATCGACGGCGTCGCGGACCTGACGCCGTGGTCGTGTGTCGTCTCCGACGTGGCGGAACGCTTCCCGCCGGCCCGCCACCAGGCCGACACGGTGCCGAGCCGGTGGAAGGTGGGCTTCACGGCTCCCGGCGAGAACGCCGCCGCGCGCTCGTACGTCGCCCATTTCGTGTGGGGACTGTTGCAAACCGTGGAACAGGACGGTCCCCGCGCCGTGTCACCATGAGGGGACTCATGCGAGTGCCGGGACGCCCCCCGCCCCGGTGAATGAGGCAGCGAGGACTCCTCAGTGGCAAAGCTCGACATCACCACGCTGACCCAGGCCGCGGACGAACTCCTCCAACGCGTCGAGAACCCGCACCGCCGGCGAATCTTAGAGAACTACCGCCGCCACGCGCTGCTCCAGGTGACCGGCCGGTGGAAGCAGATCTTCGTCCCGCAGATGACGGTCGAACACCCCGTCTGCTACCTCAACCTCAACCGCACGAGCGCCACGCTCGACGGGCCCGATGAGGTGGCCGCCTTCTACCGGACGCTGGCGAACAGCGGGACCAACGTCATGGTGCTCCAGGACGAGCAGCTGGCGGTGGCCGACTGGGGGCTCGCGACGGAGGCGACCTTCAACACCTACGCCCGCGGCCACGTGATCCCGGACGGCGACCCCGAGGGGTACTACCTCGTCCGCCAGCGGATCGCCATGCACTGGCCGTACGACCGGCGCGGACGCCTGGTCGGCGGGCACTTCTACGAGCATGCCGACCTGACCGAGGTGCGGCGGATCGCGGAGCCGGACTTCATCACCGTCGCCGACGCGCGCGCCGGCCTCGACCCGCTGATCCGGCCGCTGCCCGGCTGACGGACCGGCTGACGGACCGGCTCAGCCCGGGATGAGCCGCTCGCGCAGGAACTCCACGACCCGCTCGCGGGCGGCGAGGGCCGGGTGGCCGGGCTCCTCGCGCACCTCGGCGGTCAGCACCGAGTGCGCCGCCCGGCCGAAGCCGCCGGCGTTGCCCGGCGAGGAGTCCAGCTCGATGATCTCGAACGCGTCGCCGAGACGCTCCCGCAAGGTCGCGAAGCGGTCCGGCGGACACATGCGGTCGGCGCTGAAGCGCAGCCCGAGCAGGCACAGGCCGGATGCGGTCGTACGGTCGGCCACGGTGGCGAGCTCGTCCTGGGAGAGCCCCGGATCGCGCCGGCGGGCGCCGCCGACCGGGAAGGGCACCGCCGGCTGGCTGAGCACCGAGGCCAGCACCACCTCGTCCACGGCGGTCGCCAGGGCGAACCCGCCGGTGAAGCACATGCCGATGACGCCGACGCCGGGACCCGGCGTGCGGGCCGCGAGGTCGCGGGCGAGTTCGCGCAGGTAGTCGGCGACGGGCCGGTGCGCGTTGGTCGCGAAGGCGCGGAACTCGGCCGACACGCAGAGCCGGGCGATCGTCCCGGCGGAGTACGGGCCGGTGACCGGCCGGCCCGGCGTGCCGAACAGCGACGGGATGACGACCGTGAATCCCTGTTCGACCAGGTGGTCGGCCAGGCCGAGTACCTCGGGCGAGATGCCTGGGACCTCCGGGACGAGCACGACACCGGGCCCGTCGCCCTTCTCGTACACGTCATGCGTGATCCCGGCCCCGGTGAACGGGGCGCTCTTCCAGCCGCTGAGCTCCGAAGTCGGCGCCGAACCCGTCACGATGCCTCCCTAGTCGTCGCGTGTCCGGGTCATCATCGCGAACCGGGCAGGGCGCGTCGAGCGGAATCGGTTTCCTCCTCCGGCCAGGGGAACCGTCGGGCGGCGATTCACGTCTCATTCGCTGATGCCGGGCAAATCGTGGGAAAGCAACAGCATTCGCAAGGGGACCGGTGTCACGCTCATCGTGGCGTCCCTGATCTACGCGGGCTGGATCGTCGCCGACCTCACCGTTCGCGACCTGTGGGTGTCGCTTCCCTTCCTGCTGGCGAACGCCTTCCTCATCGGCCTGCTGTTCGTCACCGTGTACGACAACTGGAACCGGCTTCCGCTCGCCGTCGCCGCGCCGCCCGACCTCGCCGAACCGTACGTCGCCGTGCTCGTGCCCACCTACAACGAGCCCCCGGCGATGGTGCGGCGGACCCTGGAGAGCGTGCTCACCCAGCGGTGGCGCCACGACCGCCTCGTCGTGGTGATCGGCGACGACGGGCACCGCCCCGCCGTACGGACGATGGTGGAGGACCTGCGGCGGCGCTTCCCGTCCGCGCCGCTGCACTACCACCGTCCGCCGCGCCGGCACACGCCGGAGCGGCGAGGCGACGCCAAGGACGGCAACCTCAACTCCATGCTGGACTTCGTCGCCCGCGCGTACCCGGAGGTCGAGTTCGTCGAGACCCGTGACGCCGACGATCTCGTGGGCGACCCGGACTTCCTGCGGCACACGGTCGGGCACCTCGTCCGCCATCCGGGCATCGCGTACGTGCAGACCGTCAAGGACGCGCACGTGAGCCCCGGCGACCCGTTCGGCAACCGGCGCCGGTTCTTCTACCGGGGCATCATGCTCTCGCGGGCCGCGGCCGGGGCGGCGTTCCCCTGCGGCAGCGGGCTCGTGTGGCGGCGGTCGGGCCTGGAGACGATCGGCGGCTTTCCCACCTGGAACCTGGTCGAGGACCTGTACTCCGGCTACCTCGCGCTCCAGCACGGCCTGCTCGGGGCGTACCTGCCGATCGACGGAGCGGTCGGCCAGGTCGCGCCCGAGGACCTGCCCAACGTCCGCAAGCAGCTCGGCACCTGGGCGATGGACACCATGAGGATCTTCTTCTGGAAGTCGCCGCTGACCGCGCGCGGCCTGTCGTTCCGGCAGCGGCTGCAGTTCCTGGAGGTCGGGCTGTTCTACCTGTCGAGCGTGCCGACGCTCGTGCTGATCCTCACCCCGGCGTGCTGCCTGCTGTTCGACGTGCGCATGTTCTCCCAGCACGTCGTCGCGCACGTCGTCTACTCGGCCGGGTACGTCACGCTGCTCGCGGTGTACATGTACCTGCTGGGCAACGGCACGTCCTGGCGCGAGGTCGTGCGGGCCAAGCAGATGTGGGTGGGGCTGATGTTCGTCTACATCTCCGCCTGCCTGCGGGCGCTGCGGTACGGGCCGCGCCGCAAGCCGGCGTACCGGGTCACCCGAAAAGACCGGCGGGCCGGGCTGTACCTCAAGGAGGTGGCGCCGCACATCGCCCTCGTCGTGCTGCTCGCCGCGGCCGTCGCCCGCCACCTGCTGTCGCGCTCCGGCTGGCACCGGCTCGACCTCGGCTCGATCTTCTGGGCGGTCAGCTACGGGACCCTGCTGTGCGCCTTCATCCGGCGGAGCTGGTACGGGCTCGGAGAGCCGCCGCCCGCGCCCGCCGCCCCTGCCACCGAACCGGCCGCCGACGTCGGCGAGACCGCGCTGAAGGGCTGACCCATGACGCCGAGAACCTACTCCGAGCGCCTCGGGCGGATCACGGACCGCCAGCTCCAGGCCGCCCTCGACCGTCATCGGCTGGGCCGCCTCGTCGACGCCGAGCCGATCCCGCACGGGCACTTCGGGCAGAACCTCTTCCTGCGCAGCACCGGCGGCGAGTACGTGCTGCGCGGCAACCCGTCGTTCCCGGGCCAGTTCGCCACCGAACGGTTCCACGTCGAACTGCTGGCCGGGGCGACCCGGGTGCCGGTCCCGTCGCCGTACCGGATCGACCCGGATCCCGGCGTGTTCGGGTGGAGCTACGTCATCATGCCGCGCATGCCCGGTCTCCAGCCGTCCGCCCCGGAGGTCCGCGACCGCCTGGGCAGCGCGGAGAAACACGGCATCGCGCGGGCGCTGGGCGCCAACCTCGCGGCGATGCACGCGGTCACGAGCGACCGGCCGGGCCGGTTCGCGGCCGAGACCGGGGCGGCCGGGCCGCTGGAGGCGCCCGGCGAGTCGACCTGGAGTGCCGGGCCCCGCAGGCCGTGGACCGGCCCGTACGCCCGGTGGGTCGCCGAACGCGTCACGCACCGGCTGGAGACGGCCCGCGGCCACGACGGGCGCGCCACCACCCCCGCCGACCTGGCCTGGGTACGCGGACTTCTCGCCGACGGCGCCGAGGCGATGGCCGAGCCGTTCCGGCCGTGCCTCGTCGTGGAGGACTACAAGGAGGGCAACCTCGTGGTGACCGGCGAGGGCGCCGACTGGACGGTCAGCGGCGTCTTCGACCTGGTCGAGTGCTACTTCGGCGACCCGGAGGCGGACCTGGCGCGGACGGCGTGCTCCTATCTCGACGAGGACCCCTCCCTGGCCCGTGCCTTCCTCGGCGCCTACCTGACGGCGCGCCCGCCCCGGCCGGGGTTCCGGCGGCGCGCGACGACCTACCTGCTCCAGGACCGCGCGCTGCTGTGGGAGTTCTTCCAGCGCAACCGCCTGCGCTGGTGGCCGGAGACGTGGACGTTCCGCGACTGGGCGGGCCGCTACCTGTCCCTTCTGGAGCCGGTCCTGAACGCCGCCGGAAACCCGGAGACGGAGGTCCGGCCCGGCGGATAATGAATCGGGTGATGAGCCGACGGAACCCCAGCGAGGTCGCCGAGCGACTCCACCTGCCGCCGGAGGCGGCCGCCCGGGTGCGCGGGCTGGACGGCGAGGCGCCGCCCGAGCCGCGCCTGCCGCCGTACGCGGAGGCACCGGCGCTGCTCGACCGGCTCGCGGTCGCCCCGCGGGACGCCGCGGAGATCCTCGCGGGCTGGCCGTCCGGCGACTGGCCGCCCGAGCTCGGCTGGCTCCTCGGGAAGGTCGTCGCCGCCGTGCGCGCGGACCTGGGCGGGGCCGCGTGGCTGGTGCCGGGCCCCTCGCTGCCGCGTGACCGCGGTCCCGCCTGGCGGCACTTCTACGTCTACGCCTACCTCGCCCTGCTGAACGACGTGCGCGCGTACCACGCGCGGCACGGCGTCCCGGACGACGTCTCGTGGACCACGCTCGCCGACCTCGGCCGCAACCTCGCCATCGACCGGCGCATGAACGGCGAGGGCTGGCCCGTGATGCTCCAGTGGCTGACCCTGCACGTCCGCGGCGGCATCTACGAGCTGGGCCGGCTCCAGTTCCAGCGGCGGCAGACCCCGGAGTCGCGGGCGTTGGCGCTGCACATCCCCCGCTCCGGCCCGCTCACCCCGGGAGCGTGCGACAGGTCGTTCGCGTGGGCACGGGAGTTCTTCCCCCGGCACTTTCCGGACGAGCCGTACGACGAGGTGACGTGCGGCTCGTGGCTGCTGGACCCGACGCTCGCGGAGTACCTCCCCGCCGACTCCAACATCCTCCGTTTCCAGCGCCGCTTCGAGCTCCTGCCGGGCGGCGAGGACGGCACCGAGGACTTCCTCCGCTTCGTGTTCGGCACGCTCGCGACACCGCTGGACGAGCTCACGGCACGGACCTCGCTCCAGCGCGCCGGGCTCGCCCACCTCCGCGCGGGCGGCCGCTGGCTCAACCGCAAGGGCCGGGTCGCCCTGAACGGCCGGCCGTGAGCGTCCGCCGACGCGGACCGAGCGACCGGCCGGAGGCTCTTTGTCGGCCCAGATGGCTAGGTTGGTCCGCCGGCAGGTGCGGACGGAATGCGGTGATGACGTGCTCGTGGATCAATTGCTGGTCTCCTACTGCGAAGGCTGGGACGCCGGGGGGCGGCGAGCCGTCGGCCCCCTGTCAGCGGCCCGGGCGGAGGAGCGCGACCGGGACGGCGAGCAGTACACGGTGCTGCTGTCTCTCGGCGAGCGGCCGACGGCCACGATCGATGTGGCCTGGACAGAGCACTACTGCGCGGTCTGGCTCTTCGACGAGCGGCTTCGTCGCAGGTATCAGGCGGAGTTTCGGCGTCTGGCCCAGGACCGCATGTTCTTGGCGCACGCCCGTCGATGGGATTACGGCGACGACGCGCAGGCCGAGTTCGACGAACGGGCCGTGACGCGTACGGTGACGATCTCACTGGACGGCCGCATGACGATCGAGGACAGGCCGGAGGGCCGGTGCGGCGGCCTGGCCGTGACGAATCAGAACGTGTCGCCGGAGGACTGCTGGGACGTGGTCCCCGTGTTCGGCGAGTGGCGGCGCCTCGTGGAGACGGTCTTTCGCGCCATCGGGTACGACGCGGCGCCGGATCTCGTCCTGCATGACGCGTCGGACCCTCAGGGGCAAGGGCTCTCCGCCGACGAGCGGCCCTGGAGGCCGCCCCGGCCGCTCCGGCCCGCACCGCTTGAACCCATGTTCGCCAAGGGGACTCGGTACCGGCTCGAACACGGCGCCGAGGTGGTCGTCGAGACGCGTCAGGCGGGCGCGTTGCGCATGACCTCCGGGATGCCGGCCGCCGCCGACCCTGGTTGGCTGCGCCCCGACGTCGCGCCGTTCACCGCCGCCGTCGCCGCCGGCGAGTACCCCGTGGAGCTCTCGCTCATCCGGTTCGCCGCCGAACCCGGCCACCGTCGTGTGGCGGCGGCCAGGCTCACCGTTCGCGACGAGCCCGTCGCCTCCTGGGAGCTCGCGCTCCGCCCGGACCAGGATCCACGTCTTCTGGGAGACGGGGAGTTCTTCGGCTTCGGCGTCGATGCCGGCATGGGGTGTTTCGTCGACGCCGAAGCGGCCGAAGCCCTGGCGGACATCGTGGAAGAGACCTACGAGGACGCCTTCGAGGACCTACTGAGCGACCAGGCCGTGGAAGTGTCCGATCCGGCGACCGGCGCGAACCTGATCGCGTTCCCCAGCGGCTGGGGCGACGGGGCGTATCCGACATGGATCGGCCGGACCACCGACGGTGAGGTCGCCTGCTTCGTCGCCGACATGCTGGTGCTGCACACAGCGACGATGCTGTCATAGCCGGACGCGCACCGGCACGCCTACGCGACCGACGGTCACGCGGCGCCCCGGCCGGCCACCTCCCACGCGGGCGGACGGCGGCTCGACCGCGTCGGCGGGCCGCGCCGAGCGCGCTCGCCGGTCAGTAGACGGTCAGGCCGTAGGCGTTGAGGATCTCGATGATCGGCTGGAAGAACGTGACGCCGCCCGAGGTGCAGTCGCCGGTGCCGCCGGACAGGATGCCCAGCAGGGTCGAGCCGTCGTACAGTGCGCCGCCGCTGTCGCCCGGCTCGGCGCAGACGTTCGTCTCGATCAGGCCGTTCACCGTGCCCTCGGCGTAGTTCACCGACGCGTTCAGGGCCAGTACGGTGCCGCAGTGCACGCCGGTCGTACCGCCCCGCATGCAGACGTGCTCCCCGACGTACGCGCCGCCGGCCCCGGTGATGTCCTGCTGGCCGACCGTGCCGTCGTGGGACACGTTCCCGGTGTAGCGGACGATCGAGTAGTCGTTGCCCGGGAAGCTGGTGCCGGCGGTCGGGCCGATGAGGGCGCCGCCGAGGGTGTACCAGGTGCTCGCGGCCGTTCCGCAGTGCCCGGCGGTGACGAAGTAGTACGCGCCGCCGCCCGTGACGTTGGCGCCCGCCGTGCAGCGGTACCCGCCGCCGGTCACCGGGTCGCCGCCGCTCAGCCGCAGGCCGAGGACGCCGTCGATCCGCCGCAGCCGCACGGCGTCGCCGTAGGGCCTGGTCGCGGCCTCGACCCGGTCGAGCCGCGCGCCGGTCACCGTACGGTCGGCGAGCACGACGACGGTGTCCGCGCGGGGGTCGAGCAGCCAGGCGGTGCCGGGGACCGCGCCCAGCGCCCGGGCCACCTGCCGGGCACGCGTCTCGCCGGAGGCCGTGTCCGCCCGTGCGGCGGCCGGGACGAGCAGCGCGGCGGCGACCAGCGCGATCACCGCGCCGATTCCTCTTCCGATCCGACGACGCCGTGGTCTCACGTGGTCCTCCTCATGCGCCGGCACGCGCGGCGGGGTGCGCGTTCCCGGCCATAGTGTGAATCCGCGCTCAGCCGCCGTACAGGTCCGTCCGAGACCGGTTCGGGCCAGGTCGCAGGCCACCTTGGACGATCACCGAGGAGAGTGGATTCCGGTCCGGGATCCGGTGAGGTGAACCGAACCCCGAATCCTCGTGATCGCACGATCGCGCCCGCCGGCGCGCGCCGGGACCATGAACGCGTCCGGACACCACAGCGGAGCCGTCCACGCGGTACGGCTCCCTGGAAGAGGCGTTCCCGACCCTGACCTCGGCCGCCGCCGAGCACCGCGGCCGGCCCGTCCGTGAGGAGAGCACGTCATGACCACCACCGTCCACCGTTTCGCCGCCGCGTCGCGGATGGAGTGGATCAAACTGCGGACCCTGCGCTCGACGTGGTGGACGCTCGCGGTCACGGTCGCCGGCGCCACCGGGATCGGGGTCGCGGTGGGCGCGAACAGCAAGGACGCGTCCGCCGACCTGACGAACAACGTGCTCGCCGGGGTCGCGCCCGGCCTGCTGCTGGTCGGTGTCCTCGGCGTGCTGACGATGACCGGCGAGTACTCCTCGGGGATGATCCGCGCGACGCTCGCCGCCGTGCCGGACCGGCCGCTGCTGCTGACCGCCAAGGCGACGGTCTTCGGCCTGGTGACGCTCGTGCTCGGCGAGGTGACGGCGTTCGTCGCGTTCCTCGCCGGCCGGGCCGCGCTGCACGGCCGGCTGACCGCACCGGGCCTCGGCCAGCCGGGCGTGCTGCGCGCGGTCGTGCTCTCCGGCGCGGGCATCGCGCTGATGGGGTTGTTCGGCCTCGGGCTGGGCGCGATCGTCCGTCACTCGGCCGCCGCGCTCGCCACGTACGTCGGCGTGGTCTTCGTCGCCGGGCAGTTGCTGCTCGCCGTCGCGCCCGCGGCGGTCCGCTGGGTGCCGCCGGCCATCGTCGGCGACTCCCTCGGCGTGTCCCGGACGGCGTCCGGCGACCTGTCGCCCTGGGCGGGGCCGGCGGTGCTGTGCGGGTACGCGGCGGTGGCGCTGGGCGCCGGGGCCTGGACGCTCACCCGCCGCGACGGGTGAGCGGCGGTCAGGACTCCTGCGGGGGAACGGCCGTGTAGGCGGCGGTCGTGCGGGCCGCCGCCGCGCGGGCCTCCTCTTGCGGTGCGCCGCCGGCGATGTGCGCCTCGCACCAGCGCTCGCTGCTCACGGTCATGAAGCGCCGGGCCTCGTCCGAGGCGGCCCACGCGGCGCCCTCGGCCGGGTCGAAGGTTCCGCCCGAGGACAGGTGGAGGTCGAGGCCGAGCAGCCCCATCTCCCATCCGATGCCGACCGCGCCCGGGCCGAACTGGGCCCAGTGCTCGTCCACCGGGATCGTGTGTTCGAGCTCGAACCGGGTGCCGCCCGCCGGCTCCGGGACGAGGCGGACCTCGATCCGGCTGTGCCCGCCGGCGAACTCCCACGTCGTCGCGAAGCTCTCCGGCGGGTCGCAGCGCTCGATCGTGCCGCCCGCGTTGCCCTCGAACTGGAACCGGCCGCCCTCCTTCAGCTCGCCGGAGATCGGCAGGAACCAGCGTGGGATCCGCTCGGGGTTCGTGCAGGCGTCCCACAGCTCGTCGACGGTGGCGTCGTAGGTCCGGGTGAGGGTCACGACGCGGGCCTCACCGGCCTCCAGGACGCGGTCGCCGACGGTGCGGGTGACGCTGTTGAGCTGCTCGATGACGTCGATCACTGTTCCTTCTCCTTCGGCTGACGGCGCTCGCGCCGGCCTCGGGCCAGTTCGGTGGCCAGCGCGTCCAGGTGCGGCGTCCAGTAGCGACGGAACCGGCCGAGCCACTCGTCCACCTCGCGCAGCGGGGCGGAGTTCACCGCGTAGAGTCGCCGGGTCCCCTCGGGCCGCACGGTCGCGAAACCTCCGTCGCGCAGCACCCGCAGGTGCTGTGACACCGCCGGCTGAGAGATGCCGAACTCCTCCTGGATGACCGCGCAGACGGCACCGGAGGTCTTCTCACCGTCGGCGAGGAGCTCCAGGATCCGCCGGCGCACCGGGTCGCCGAGAACGTCGAACGCGTGCACGGCGGTCACGCTATCGGCATCCGCTTATATAAGTCAACGCGAATATTAGTCCGCCGCTATGACGACGTCGCTGACCAGGCCGAAGTGATCCGAGGGCCACACGCCTGCGGTAGGCGTGGCGAAGGCGAGTTCGGTGTGGCGCGGCTCGCCGAGCAGGCCCGTACGGCCGGTGAAGATGTAGTCGATACGCCGCGACGGCTCGCGGGCCCGGCGGGCGTAGTCGTTGACGCGGGAGAACGTCTCCCCCGCCGACCCGTCGCCGCCGTGGATCCACGCGTCCGCGAAGCACACGCTCTCCCCGTCCACCACGTGCAGGCCCCGCAGGTAGCGGATCTCGTCGGCGTCCGGCTCGGCGTTGAAGTCGCCCATGATCACCGGTGGCAGGTCGCCGGTGAGCTCGGCGGCCCGCGCGGCGATGAACCGGACCTGCGCGAGGCGTGCCGCTCCGTGATCGCCCTGCCAGTCCAGGTGAGTGACGAACACCGGGAGCAGGCCGGCGGCCGACTCGACGGCAGCGTACAGCAGCGCCCGCTCCTCGGCGCCCGGCGGGGTGGGCAGCGGCAGGACGCGCTGCTCGCGGATCGGCAGCCCGCTGAGCAGCGCGTTGCCCAAAACGCCTTCGTCGAACCGCGCGGCGGGCGCGTACGCGACCTCGTACCCGAGCCCGGCGGCGATCGCCGCGGCCTGGCACGAACCCGACCGTTCGTCGCGCATCACCTCCTGCAGGCCGACGAGGGCCGGCGAGAGCCGGGCCAGCTCGGCCTGGATCAGGCCGAGCCGGTCCTTCCAGGGGCCGCGCCGGCCCCAGAGGTTGAGCGTCGCGACGCGTACGGTCGTCATCCGGCCGGGCGCAGCCGCAGGGTCAGCACCTGGAACGGGCGCAGGGTGAGCGGGACGCTCCCGTCGCCGTCGAGCGCCACCGGCCGGTCCGGCAGCGGCCGCTCCAGCAGGTCGGTGACCTCCACCGAGGCGACCGGGAACGACGTGTGCAGCCGCGTACTCGCCCGCCCGCCGAGGGACTCGTACACGCGCACGACGACGTCGCCGGACCGGTCGTCGGCCAGCTTGACCGCTTCGACGGAGGCCGCGTCGCCCTCGACGGACACCAGCGGCGCCGGTCCGGACCCGCCGGCGCTCACCCGCAGGGGCAGGTTGAGCGCGTACCCGCCCGCCACCGCGCCGGCGACGGTCGCGCCGGGCAACAGGGTGTGCGACATGCGGTGCCGGCCCTGGTCGGCCTCGGGGTCGGGACTGCGCGGCGCGCGTACGAGGCTGTAGCGCGCGGTCGTCGTCGTACCGCCGTCCTCGCGGGTCGTGCGGGTGACGTCGTGGCCGTACGTGGCGTCGTTGGCCAGGGCGATGCCGTAGCCGGCCTCGGCGAGGTGGATCCAGCGGTGGCAGGAGATCTCGAACCGGGCCGAGTCCCAGCTCGTGTTGGTGTGCGTCGGCCGGTACACGTGGCCGAACTGGATCTCGGCCGCGGACCGGTCGGCGTGCACGTCGAGCGGGAACGCCAGCTTGAGGATCTTCTCCCGCTCGTGCCAGTCGATCTCGGTGTCGATCCGCACGGCGGGGCTGCCGGCGGTCACCGTGATCGTCTGGGTGATCCGGGAGTCGCCGAACGAGCGGTCCACGCGCACGGAGGCGACCAGCGGTCCCTCGTCCACCACGGTCACGGAGTCGGCGTCGGTCAGGTCGGTGTGCCGCCGCCGGTAGTGCCGGTCGACGTCCCAGGCGTCCCAGTGGTTGGGCAGGTCGGTGTGCAGCTGGAGCAGGTTGCCGCGGGCACCGGATGCGAGCAGCTCACGATCGGCCACGAGGTCGCGTACGGAGGCCAGCAGGCCGTCCGCGTCGACCTCCACCCGGACGAGACCGTTGTCGAGGAGGCGCCCGTCCACCGTGACCGGCTCGGGCGGTGCCGAGGCGCCGAGCGGCGCCGCCCCCGAGCCCGGGACCTCGGTGAACACCGCCACCGACCCATCGGCGAGGGGCTGGGCGCCGGTGTCCGGGGCGAGCTCCGCGGGTACGGTCACGACCTCCGCGCGCGCCCGCGGGCTCGTGTTGAACACCCGCCCGGGACCGTTCTCCCCCGCCAGCGCGGCCGTCGCGGCACGCGTGATCTCCTCCAGCTCGGCGTGCACCCGCGCGTAGGTGGCCTCCGCCTCCCGGTGCACCCAGGCGATCGAGGAGCCCGGCAGGATGTCGTGGAACTGGTGCAGCAGCACGGTCTTCCACAGCCGGTCCAGGTCCTCGTACGGGTAGTCGAAGCCGGCGGTCAGCGCGGCGGTGGCCGCCCACAGCTCCGCCTCGCGCAGCAGGTGCTCGCTGCGGCGGTTGCCCGCCTTCGTCCGCGCCTGGGTGGTGTACGTGGCGCGGTGCAGCTCCAGGTACAGCTCGCCCGTCCAGACCGCCGCGTCGGGGTACTCCGCACGGGCGGCGGCGAAGAACGCGTCCGGGTTCTCCACCACGACCTTGGGCGATCCTTCGAGGTCGCGCAGCCGCCGGGCCTTCTCCAGCATCTCCCGGGTGGGGCCGCCACCACCGTCGCCGTGGCCGAACGGCAGGAGCGAGCGGGTGCCGCCGCCCTTGTCGGCGTAGTTGCGCACCGCGTGGGCCAGCTCGGCGCCGGCGAACGTGCCGTTGTAGGTGTCGGCGGGCGGGAAGTGGGTGAAGATGCGCGTGCCGTCGATGCCCTCCCACCAGAACGTGTGGTGGGGGAACTTGTTCGTCTGGTTCCAGGAGATCTTCTGGGTGAGGAACCACTCGTTGCCGGCCAGCACGGCGAGCTGCGGGTACGCCGCGGTGTAGCCGAACGAGTCGGGCAGCCACACCCCCCGGGTCTCGACTCCGAACTCCTCCAGGAAGAACCGCTTGCCGTGGATGAGCTGGCGGGCCAGCGCCTCCCCGCCCGGCAGGTTGCCGTCGGCCTCCACCCACATGCCGCCGACGGGCGCCCACTGCCCGGCCTTGGTGGCGTCGCGCATCCGCTGGAAGATCTCCGGGTAGCGGTCGCGCACCCAGGCGTACTGCTGCGCCTGCGAGCAGGAGAACACCAGCTCGGGGTAGTCACCGGCGAGCGCGGTGACGTTGGCGAAGGTCCGCGCGGTCTTGCGCTGGGTCTCGCGGATCGGCCACAGCCAGGCGCTGTCGATGTGTGCGTGGCCCGTGGCGGAGATGGTGTGCGCGCTCGCGTGCGCGCGCCGGGAGAGCACCTCGGTCAGCGTCGCGCGCGCCCGCGCGGCCGTGCCGGCGACATCGTGGATGTCCAGCTCGTCCAGCATGTGTTCGAGCGCGCGCAGGATCTCGTGGCGGCGCGGGTCGTCCGTGGACAGCTCG
This sequence comes from Actinoallomurus oryzae, assembly GCF_039541955.1. Lineage (NCBI taxonomy): Bacteria > Bacillati > Actinomycetota > Actinomycetes > Streptosporangiales > Thermomonosporaceae > Actinoallomurus > Actinoallomurus oryzae. Next base: position 245,767 of record NZ_BAABHF010000019.1, read on the forward strand.
TGCATCAGCTCCGACAGCACCTCGACGTCGAGCCGCAGGTGCCAGACGTCCTCGTCGAGCACGGCGAGGTCGGCGCCGCCGAACCGGTAGAGCGGCTCGTCGCCGGCGGTCGCCAGGTCGCCCAGGGGCGTCGGGACGAACCCGTCGCCGAGGATGTCGGGGTTGGCGGCCATCTCGACGAGCAGGCCGACCTCTTCCCCACCGGTCACGGCGTCGCCGACCGGGACGTACTGGTTCAGCGGCTCGATGCCCTTGATCGGCCGGCCGTCGAGGTCGTGCACGAGCCCCTCGGCCTGAAAGCCCGGCCCGCGGCCGGTGAACCCCAGGTCGAAGACGGCCTCGACGCGGCGGCCCGCCCACTCCGCCGGCACGGTCGCGGTGGCCCGCAGCCAGCTCGTCGCCCAGGCGCGGCCCCAGCGGTCGCCGGGCGCGAACGGGGTGTACGCGGCGGCGAGGGCCTCGGCGACCGGCACCGGCTCGCCTGGAACGTGCCAGACCTCGGCCGTCATCGGCAGCCGCTCGGCGTACGTCGCGGGCGCGAGGCGTTCGCGCACCACCCGGTCCAGCCGGTCCTCGACCTGCCTGCGATCGTCGTGCATCAGCGATCCGCCTTCCCGCGTAGGTACCCGAGATGAGGAGAGTCCGTCTCGTAGCGTTCGAGGAGCCGTCGCGCCACCGCGACCGAGTCGACCAGCGGATGGGTCGCCAGCGCGCGCAGCGCGGCGGCCCGCGAGCCGGTGGTGGCGGCCGCCAGCACCGCGCGCTCGACCGCCTTGATCGTGGTGACCAGGCCCAGCGCGTGGCCCGTGAGGGGGTCGGCGGTGACCGGCCGGGCGCCGTTGCCGTCGACGAAGCAGGGCACCTCGACCACCGCGTCGTCGTCGAGACCGGCGAGGGCACCGCGGTTGCGCACGTTGAGGATCAGGGTGGTGCGCTCGTCGTGGGCGATCGCGCGCATGAGCGCCAGCGCGACCTTCTCGTATCCCCCCGACTCCAGGTCGCTGGCCGCACGCTCACCGGCGCCCGCGGCCTCGCGGTTCTCGGCCATGTAGGTGGACTCGCGCGCCCGCCGCGTGGCCTCCCACGCTTCCAGCGCGGAGCCCGGACCGCCCGCGGGGCGCGCGTAGAAGTCGCACTGCTGCTCGAGCACGAGCGCGCCGCGGCTGCGCTCCGCGGCGCGCATCGCCGCGACCGCGTCGCGGTTGAAGTCGTAGTAGTGCAGGTACTCATTCGGGATCGCGCCGATCGCGCGCAGCCACTCGGCGCCGAACAGCCGGCCCTCCTCGAAGGAGGTCAGCGCCGCCTCGTCCGCCAGCAGGTCCGGCAGCACATCGCGCCCGCCGACGCGGACGGCGCGCAGCCAGCCGAGGTGGTTGAGGCCCGCGTAGTCGAACCAGGCGCTCGCCGGGTCGACGCCGAGCGCGGCGGCGACGCGCCGGCCGAGCCCGACCGGTGAGTCGCAGATGCCGATCACCCGGTCGCCGAGGTGCCGGGACATCGCCTCGGTCACCAGGCCCGCCGGGTTGGTGAAGTTGATGACCCAGGCGTCCGGCGCGACCGCGGCGACCCGCCGGGCGATCCGCACCGCGACCGGGACGGTGCGCAGGCCGTACGCGATGCCGCCCGCGCCGACCGTCTCCTGGCCCAGGACGCCTTCCTCCAGGGCGATGCGCTCGTCGGCGACCCGCCCCTCCGTGCCGCCGACGCGGATGGCGGAGAAGACGAAGTCGGTGCCGGTCAGGGCCTCGTCGAGGTCGGTGGTCGCCGTCACCGACGGAGGGTCCGGGACCCCGGCGGCCTGATCCGCCAGCACCCGGCCGATCACCGCGGTGCGCGCCGGATCGAGGTCGTGCAGGACCACCTCGGTGACGCGTCCCTTGCCCTGGTCGGCCAGGAGGGCCCGGTAGACGAGCGGCACGCGGAATCCGCCTCCGCCCAGGATGGTCAGCCTCATGCTCGGATCACCATGCGAGCACGGTAGCGCGCGTGCGACCGGTCCTCGTCGCCGCGCACGGCGGTCTGTGTCCTGGAGTTCGGCCGGCGCTCCTCATCTCCCGGACATTAGAACCTGACTACACGTAAAGGATCAACGCCTCTCCCGGCTCCGGGGCCGGGTCACCCGCCGGAGATGGTGCGGAGAATGCCGGCGACCGCGGCGGCCACTCCGTCGCGCGCGGGCCGGAGGTACTTGCGGGGATCGGTCAGGCCCGGGTCGGCGAGTGCGTCGCGCACGGCGGCGGTGAAGGCGACGTTGAGCTGGGTGCCCACGTTGACCTTGGTGAGACCGGCGGCGACGGCCTGCCGCAGGTCCTCGTCCAGGACGCCGCTGGAGCCGTGCAGCACGAGCGGGACCGGCACGGCGGCGCGGATCTCGCCGACCAGGTCGATGTCGAGGCGCGCGGCCTTGACGGTCATCGCGTGCGAGCTGCCGACCGCGACGGCGAGGGCGTCGACGCCGGTGGCGGAGACGTACTCCGCGGCCTCGGCCGGCTTCGTACGCGCGGTCGGCGAGTGCACGCCGTCCTTGCCGCCGACCTCGCCCAGTTCGGCCTCGAGCCAGAGGCCGTTGGCATGGGCCCAGTCGGCGGCCGACCGGGTGGCGGCGACGTTGTCGGCGTAGCCGAGCCGCGACGCGTCGTACATCACCGAACCGAAGCCCGCGTCCGCCGCGCGGTGCAGCAGGTCCAGGTCGTCGACGTGGTCGAGGTGCAGGGCGACCGGGACGCCGGCGGTCTCGGCGAGCCGGGCGCAGGCCGCCGCGAGCGGCTCGACCCGGCCGTCGTGGTAACGGACCGCGTTCTGACTGATCTGCAGGATCACCGGTGCGCCGGCCAGCTCCCCGCCGGCCACGATGCCCTCGGCGTGCTCAACGGTGATCACGTTGAACGCTCCGACGCCGCGGCCGGCGTCGCACGCGGCGGCGACCAGCTCGCCGGTACCGGTCAGGGACACACGCCCTCCATCGAAAAAGAGCTCTGAACTGGGGGTTGACGATTCCAACGAATCCCAACTATAACCATGTGATCCCGAATTAACCAGGATGAAACGCAACTTCGATTGGTGGCTCACCGTGCCTGACCTGCTGGTTGGCCTCGATGTGGGGACCAGTTCCGTCAAGGCCGCCGTCTGTACGGCCGAAGGCCAGGAGCTCGCCCACGGAAGCGCTCCGCTCGCCTGGCGCACCGTGTCCGTCGGGACGGCTCTCGGGACCGAGACCGACCCCGGGCAGGTGCTCTCCACGGTACGTGCCGCCCTCGCCGAGGCGCTGGCGCGGGCACCGGAAGGCCAGGTCATCGGCCTGGGCGTGGCCGGCATGGCCGAGTCCGGGGTGCTGCTCGGGCCGGACGGCCGGCCGGTCGCGCCGCTCATCGCCTGGCACGACGGCCGCGACCGCGAGCAGGCCGCACGGCTGGCCGACGACCTCGGCGAGGAGGAGTTCGCGGCGGCGACGGGCCTGCCGCTCGGCACCCAGTGGTCGCTCACCAAGCACCGCTGGATGCGCGAGCACGACACCCGGATCGAGCGGGCCGTGCGGCGGCTGAACGTCGGGGAGTGGGTGGTGTACGCGCTGGGCGGCGAGCAGGCGTCGGAGTACTCCCTCGCCTCGCGCACGGGCTGGCTGCACCTGCGCGACCGGACGTGGTGGGAGCCGACGCTGGAGTGGGCGGGCGCGGACCGGTCACTGCTCCCGCCGCTGGTGCAGGCCGGGACGCCGCTCGGCCGGGCCGCCCCGGACCGGGCCGGCGACCGGCTCGCCGGCGCCGTGCTCACCGTCGCCGGGCACGACCACCAGGCGGCCGCCGTCGGCGCCGCCGCCACCGGAGACGGCGACGTCCTCGACTCGTGCGGCACCGCCGAGGCGCTCGTGCGCACCGTGCCGGCGCCGCTGCCCGAACCCGCGGTCGTCGAGCTCACCCGGCACGGGGTGACCGTGGGCTGGCACGCCCTGCCCGGCCGGCTGTCCGTCCTCGGCGCCACGCGCGGCGGCCTGCTGCTGCAACACGTTCTGCGGCTGCTCGGCCGGGAGCGCGCCGACCTGCCGGAGCTGGACCGCGCGGCCCTGGAGACGGATCCGGGTCCGCTGCGCGTCCGGCTCGCCGACGACGGCACCGCGACCATCTCCGGCGCCGGGCGCGACGGAACGCCGGCGGCCGTCTGGCGGGCCGCGCTGGATCAGGCGACCGCCGAGCTGGAACGCCTGCAGCAGATCATGTCGGCCGCCGCGGGCCCGTACGGGCAAGTGGTGATGACCGGCGGATGGGCGCACAGCGAGGCGATGGTCGAGCTGCGCCGCCGGGCCTTCGGGGGCGCCCGGCGGAGCACGGCGATACAGGCGGGCGCACGGGGCGCGGCGCTGCTGGCCGGTCAAGCGGCGGGCGTGCGCGCCCCCATCACCAGTCCGGTCCCCCCGATGAGAACCCCAGGCGAGGAGAGTTCATGAGTGAGCCGCTGCTTGAGGCCCGCGGCATCCAGAAGAGCTTCGGGCAGGTCCACGCGTTGCGCGGCGCCGACTTCACGGTGCACGAGGGCGAGATCGTGGCCCTGATCGGCGACAACGGCGCGGGCAAGAGCACGCTGGTCAAGATCCTGTCCGGGGCCGACCAGCCGGATGAGGGGCAGATCCTGGTCGACGGCGGGCCGGTCTCGATGCCCAGCCCGCACGCCGCCCGCGACCTCGGCATCGAGACCGTCTACCAGGACCTGGCGCTCGCCGCCGACCTGGACCCGGCGGCCAACCTCTTCCTCGGCCGCGAGATCTTCCGGTCGGGGCTGCTCGGCCGCCTGGGCTTCCTCGACAAACGCGCGATGGCCCGCGACACCGCGAACGAGATGGCCCGCCTCGGCGTACGGCTGAAGGACGCCACCGCCCCGGTCGCCGCGCTGTCCGGCGGGCAGCGGCAGAGCGTCGCGGTGGCGCGGGCCGCGATGTGGGCCAGCCGCGTGATCTTCATGGACGAACCGACCGCGGCGCTCGGCGTCGTCCAGACCGAACAGGTCCTCCAGCTGGTCCGCCGGGTCCGGGACGAGGGGATCGCGGTCGTGTTGATCAGCCACAACATGCCGCAGGTCCTGGAGGTCGCGGACCGGGTCGAGGTGCTGCGGCTCGGCGCCCGGGTGGCGCGGTTCACCGCGGCCGACGCCACCGTCGACGACCTCGTCGCGGCGATGACCAGCGGAACCACAGAGGAGCGTGCCGCATGACGACCGTCGACTCCAGCACCACGACGCAGGGACCGGCGCCGGCGTCGGCCTGGCGTTCCCTCGGTGACCGCGTGCGCCACGGCGAGACCGTGCGCATCTTCGGCGCGCTCGTGATCCTGTGCGCGGCCTTCTCGATCCTGCGCCCGCACGCGTTCCCGACCACGGCGAACATCGTCAACATCGCCTCGGACGCGTCGGTGCTGCTCGTCCTCGCGGTCGGCGGGACGTACGTCATCCTCACCGCCGGAATCGACCTGTCCGTGAGCGGCGTGCTGGTCTTCGCGGGCGTCATCTCCGCCAAGATCATGGCCGCGCTCGGGGGCCAGTCGGTCGGCGTGCTGCTCCTCAGCCTGGCCGCCGGGCTCGTGGCCGGGCTGGCGTGGGGCCTGATCAACGGGGTGCTGGTCGCCAAGGCGCGCATCCCGGCGCTCATCGTCACGCTCGGCACGATGGGCGCCTCCCAGGGCGCCGCGCTGCTCATCACCAATGGCGTGGACGTCCGCGACGTGCCGTTCAACCTGGTGCTCAGCGTCGGCTCCGGCAAGGTGGCCGGGGTGCCGTGGCTGGTGGTCATCGCCCTGGCCGTGGCCGTCGTCGGCGGCGTCATCCTGTCGCAGACCAGGTTCGGCCGGTACACGTACGCCGCCGGCTCCAACGCCGAGGCGCTGCGCCGCACCGGTGTCGCCTCCGCCCGCCATCTGATCAAGGTGTACGCGGTCGCGGGGCTCCTGGCGGGCCTGGCCGGGTACCTGTCGCTGGCGCGGTTCGCCACCACGACCCTCGGCGGTCACGCGACCGACAACCTGTCCACCATCGCGGCCGTGGTCATCGGCGGTACGAGCCTGTTCGGCGGTCGCGGAACCATGATCGGCACGGTCATCGGCGTCTTCATCCCGACCGTGCTGCAGAACGGGTTCGTCGTCCTCGGCGTCCAGGCGTTCTGGCAGCAGGTCGCGGTCGGCGTCGTCCTCATCGCCGCCGTCTACCTCGACCAGATGCGACGGGCCGCCCGACAACGGCCCTAGGCAGCTCCCCTCATTCGGAATCTCACGGAGGAACGATGCACACCACGAAGGTGCTCGGAGTGGCGGCGGCGCTCGCCCTCGGGCTGGCCGCCTGCAGCAGCGGGAACAGCGGAGGCGGCGGCGGGTCGACCGGCGACATCAAGGGGAAGACGATCTCCTTCGTCCCCGGTGTCTCCGGCGACAGCTTCTACATCACCATGCAGTGCGGCATCCAGGCCGAAGCGGCCAAGAACGGCCTGAAGGTCGACATGCAGGCGCCGCAGCAGTTCGACGCGTCGCTGCAGACCCCGATCGTCAACGCCGTCGTCGCCAAGAAGCCGGCCGGGATCCTGATCGCCCCGACCGACGCCAAGGCGATGGTGCCGCCGCTGCTCCAGGCCAAGCAGGCCGGCATCAAGATCGGCCTGGTCGACACCACGCTGGCCAAGGACGGCATCGCCTCGTCCAGCGTCTCGACCGACAACCTGGTGGCCGGCGCCGCGGCGGCGGACGCCCTGGCCAAGCTCATCGGCCAGAAGGGCAAGGTGCTGGTGATCGCGTTCAAGGCGGGCGCCTCCACCTCGGACGACCGTCAGCACGGCTTCGAGCAGGAGATCAAGAAGTACTCCGGCATCAAGTACCTCGGCGCGCAGATCAACGACAACAGCCCGGCCAAGGCCGCCTCGATCATCTCCGCCACGCTGTCGGCCAACCCCGACCTGAAGGGCGTGTTCGCCACCAACCAGTTCGCCGCCGAGGGCGCGGCGACGGGTCTGCGCAACGCGGGCAAGCAGGGCACCGTCAAGACGGTCGGCTTCGACGCCGGGCCGGTGCAGATGCAGCAGCTCAAGCGCGGTGACGTCCAGGCGCTCGTGGCCCAGCAGCCGTACCAGATCGGCACGCAGGCGGTCGACCAGCTCGTCGCGTCGCTGACGGGAAAGAAGCCCACCGCCAAAATCGGGACAAGCACCACCACGATCACCCAGGATGACCTGTCGAAACCGGCAGGTCAGCAGGCCGCCTACAAGACGTCCTGCTAGGGGGTCGCGCCGCGCCCCCGTGCACCATGAAGAAGGGACCGATGGTGGCATCGAGCGATCGCGTACGCCGATCCGGCCGTCCTCCGTACGCCGCGCAGCGTCAGCAGATCCTGCTGCAGACGCTGCGCAGCGCGGGGCGCATCGACGTCACGGACATGGCGGAGCGGCTCTCCGTCTCGACGGAGACGATCCGCAAGGACCTCAGCGAGCTGGAACGCCAGGGCCTGCTGCACCGCGTGCACGGCGGTGCGGTGGCCGTGGAGGACCTGTCGTTCGAACCGGCGGTCGCGGCGCGCACCGAGTACACCGAGGAGAAGCGGCGGATCGCGGGGGCGGCGCTGGCCGAGGTGCCGAGCGAGGGCGCGGTGCTCATCGACGCCGGGTCGACGACCGCCTGCCTCGCCGAGCTGATGCCCGGCGACCGCGACCTGGCCGTCTTCACCAGCGCCCTGACGATCGCCATGACGCTGGCGACGCGTCCGCGGCTCACCGTCCACACCCTGGGCGGCCGGGTGCGCAGCCGTACGTTCGCCGAGGTCGACAACTGGGCGATCCGCGCGCTGTCGGAGATCCGGGTGGACGTCGCCTTCCTCGGCTCCAACGGGTTCACCGTGGAGGACGGCCTGCGGACTCCGGACGAGTCCGAGGCGACGGTGAAGCGCCTCATGCTGGGCGCCGCGCGCCGCCGGGTGCTGCTCGCCGACCACAGCAAGGTCGGCCACATCAGCCTCTACAAGTACGGCGACCTTTCCGACATCGACCTGCTGATCACCGACACCGGCCTGTCCGACGCGGACGTCCGCCGGTTCGAGGACGTGGGAGTAGAAGTGAAACGCGCATGATCGTGACAGTCACCCCCAACCCGAGCGTCGACCGGACACTCGCCGTGGGCCACCTGAGCCACGGCGAGGTAGTGCGGGCGAGCACCAGCTGGAGCGAGCCGAGCGGCAAGGGCGTCAACGTGTCCCTGGCGCTGAACGCCCACGGGTACGCGAGCCGCGCGGTGGTCCCCGTCGGCGGGGCCGAGGGCGCCCGCCTGGAGGCGATGCTGCGCGAACGGGGCCTGGAGTACGTCACCGTGCCGATCGCCGGCGAAGTGCGCAGCAACATCAGCGTCCTGGAGCCCGACGGCACGGTCACCAAGGTGAACGAGCCCGGCCCGCGCCTGTCCGACGCGGAGCTGAAGGCGCTGGTCGAGGCGGCGATCGGCGCCGGCGAGCGGGCCGAGTGGCTCGTCGGGTGCGGCAGCCTGCCGGTCGGTGCCGGACCCGGCTTCTACGCCGAGCTGGTCGGCGCGGCCCGGCACACGCCGGCGCGCATCGCGGTGGACAGTTCAGGGGCGCCCCTCGCCGCGGCGCTGCCCGCCGGCCCGGACCTCATCAAGCCGAACGCCGACGAACTCGCCGAAGCGGCCGGCCGCGCCATCGAGACCCTCGGGGACGCCCTGACCGCCGCCCGCCGTCTCCGGGAACTCGGCGCCGGAACCGTCCTGGCCAGCCTCGGCCCGGACGGCGCGGTACTCGTGGAAAAGAACGAGGTCGTGCACGGGGAGGCCTACGTCGCCGATCCCCGAAGCACCGTGGGCGCCGGTGACGCGCTGCTCGCCGGCTTCCTGGCCGCCGGCGCACGCGGGCCCGAGGCGCTGCGGACGGCGCTCGGCTGGTCCGCCGCCGCCGTACGGCAGCCGGGCACCGTACTGACCGCCGACGGCACCGACACCACCGCGGACGTCACCCTGCACGACCGCCTGGACGTACGGCGGCGCCTCCGCCATTCCTGACGCTCGCCGACGCGCCCCCTGACCTCGGGCTCAGGCCGGCGGGGCGGACGTGACAGCGCGGCACGGCGGCACGCCGCCCCAGCACCCGGCACGCCCGACGCCCGCGCCCGGACCGTTCAAGCGCCCGGCGCCCCACGCCCGGACCGGTGCCCGGCACCCGAACGATGCACGGCGTCCGGTGCTCCGCGCCCGGCGCCCCAACTCGACGCCCCACGCCCGGAGCCTGGCGCCCCGGACCGCTCCAGCGCGCCCGCGCCCAGCCACGCGCCTGCGCCTGCGCCTGCGCCTGCGCCATGAGTATCAGCGTCACCAGTTCCGTACAGCGGAAGCGTCTCTTCAACCTGAACGAAGTAGATGCCGGGGAACTCTTGACTCAATCCCGTGAGCTCACCAATCATTGGTCACCTCACGGAAGGGGTCCTTCGGTTTGACGGAAGCCATGCAAGAAGTGTCACTCGACGGCCCGGGCCCGACCGCGGCGGAACGGCTGGTGACACGTCTGGGTCCCCTGACGCTGCGCAACCCGGTCCTGCCCGCGTCCGGCTGCTTCGGCCCCGAGCTCGCCTCGGTCATGCCGGTCGACCGGCTCGGGGCGGCCGTCACGAAGACGGTGTTCAGCGACGTACGGTCCGGCAACCCGGCGCACCGGATCACCGAGACGCGGAACGGGATGCTCAACTCGGTGGGCATCCCGTCGATCGGTGCGACGCGTTGGCGGGCCGAGACCCTGCCCGCCCTGCTGGACTGCGGTGTCCCCCTGGTCATCAGCCTCGGCGGGCTCGCGGAGGCCGACTACCGCCGGGTGGCCGAGGATCTCACCGGCGTCCCCGCCGCCGCCTTCGAGCTGAACGTCTCCTGCCCGAACCTGGAGGCGGGAGGCGTCGAGCTCGGCGCCGACCCGGCCGCCGTCACCCGGACCGTCGCCGGAGTGCGCGAGGTGACCGACCTTCCGCTACTGGTCAAGCTGACGCCCAACGTCGCGTCCGTCGTGGAGCTGGCCCAGGCCGCCGTACGCGGTGGGGCCGACGCCGTCGTCGTCGCGAACACGTTCGTCGGAATGGCCATCGACCTGCACCGTCGCCGGCCGGTGATCGGCAACGGTGTCGGCGGGTGGTCGGGCCCGGCGGCCAAACCCCTCATCCTGCGCATGGTCTGGCAGGTCGCCGAGGCGGTCGACGTCCCCATCGTCGGCTGCGGCGGCATCACCAGCGCCCACGACGTCGCCGAGTACCTGGTCGCCGGCGCGAGCGCCGTGCAGGTGGGCACCGCGACCTTCACCCGCCCCCAGATCATGACCGAGATCATCGCGGACCTCCCGCGCGTCCTCGACGAGCTGGGCGTCTCCCGAGTCACCGAGCTCATCGGCACGCTCCGGTCGGACGCCCGTCCTTCCCCAGAAAGGACCACGCCTTGACCGACGTCGACCACCACGCAATGGCCGATCCCCCCACCAGCCGTACGGCGGCGGCCGACGAGAAGCCGAGCCGGTACGGAATCCAGGCCGTCATCGGCGCCGCCGTCGGATACGCGATGGACGGGTTCGACCTGCTCATCATCGGGTTCGCGCTCACGGCGATCAGCGCGACGTTCCACCTGTCCGACACCCAGGCCGGCAGCCTGTCCACGTTCACCCTGGTCGGGGCCGTCGTCGGTGGCGTCGTCTTCGGCATCCTGTCCGACTACCTCGGCCGCGTCCGGGTGCTGACCTGGTCGATCCTCATCTTCGCCGTCTTCACGGGGCTGTCGGCCGCCGCCTGGAACTACGAGTCGCTGCTCGCCTTCCGCGTGCTCGCCGGGATCGGCCTGGGGGGTGAGTTCGGCATCGGCATGACGCTCGCCGCCGAGGCGTGGCCGGCGAAGAAGCGCGCACGCGCGACCGCCTGGGTCGCCAACGGCTGGCAGGGCGGCACGCTGCTGGCCTCGGCGGCGGCCGCGATCCTGATCCCGATCGGCGGGTGGCGGCTGCTGTTCGTGGTCGGGATCTTCCCGGCGATCATCGCCTACCTTCTGCGCCGGCGGCTGCACGAGCCCGACATGTTCACCAAGCTCAAGGCGGAGAAGGCGAAGACCGACTTCCCGGTGCGCAAGCTCTTCGCCGATGTGCGCACCACCCGGACCACGATCGGGCTGCTGGTCCTGACCTCGGTGCAGAACTTCGGGTACTACGGCGTGATCACCTGGATGCCCACGTACCTGTCCCGCTCGGTGGGCAGCTCGTTCAACAAGTCCGTGGCCTGGACCGCCGTCACGGTGGTCGGGATGATCATCGGCGTCTTCATCTTCGGCAAGATGTGCGACACGGTCGGCCGCCGCAAGAGCTTCTTCGTCTTCGAGATCGGTGCCATCGTCGCCGTCCTGGTCTACGCGAACCTGTCGTCCAGCACCGCGCTCCTGTTCGGCGGCCTCGTCATGGGTGCCTTCATCAACGGCGCGATGGGGGGCTTCGGCGCCCTGCTCGCCGAGCTCTACCCGACCGAGGCGCGCGCCACCGCGCAGAACGTGCTCTGGAACCTGGGCCGCGGCGTCGCCGGCTTCGCGCCGCTCATCATCGCGGCGGTCGAGACGGCGCACGGCTTCCCGTTCGCCATCAGCACGCTCGCCGGCATCTACGTCCTGGCGATGATCGCGCTGCTGGTCATCCCCGAGCGCAAGGGGGCCGAGCTCGCCTGATGCGTACTCCCGAGCGGCCCCGTTGCCGGCAGGTCACGAGACAGGTCACGAGAAAGGACAGGGCGATAGCATGACGGTGTCGCTTCGTGAGGCGCTCGCGTCGGGCGGCCCGGAGGTCTTCCAGGACCCCGGCGACCGGCGAACCGAGCTGGCCCGCGACGTCGTGGCGGCCGCGTACCTGCGCGGTGACTACGTGCTCTCATCCGGGCAGGCCAGCGACTTCTACTTCGACAAGTACCTCTTCAACACCAAACCGACGGTGCTCCGGCGGCTGGCGAGCCTGCTCGCCGAACGGCTGCCGGCCGACGTCGACCGTATCGCCGGCCCGGAGCTCGGCGCGGTGCCCCTGACGACGGCCCTGTCGCTGGAGACCGGGACGCCGTTCGTCGTGGTGCGGAAGGCACGCAAGAAGTACGGCACGGTGACCCGCCTGGAGGGCGAGCTCCACGCCGGAGAGCAGGTGGTCCTGATCGAGGACGTCGTGACCACCGCGAGCCAGGCACTCGCCGCCGCGAGCACGGTCACGGCCGCCGGTGCGAAGGTCAGCACGATCATGGCCGTGGTCGACCGCGAGCAGGGCGGCGGCGCGGCGATCGCGGCCGCCGGATACCGGTTCGACCCTCTGTTCCGCCTCTCCGAACTGCTCAACGTCAGGGCGAGCGCCGACGATCCGAAGGAGAACCGTCCATGAATTCCACGTCCGCGACCCCGTCGTCACTTCGCGACCCGAAGCGCACGGAACGGGTCGGCGCGGCCCTCGCCGAGCGGCTGCGCCCGCACGAGCCGGCCTTCGTCGTCTGCTGGGACACCAGTGAGGACGTCGTCCTGGCGCACGTCGTCGCGCGCGAGCTCGGGGCCGACCTCCTCCTCGCCAACGAGATCGAGGGCATCGTGGCGCTGGAGTACGCGCTTCCCGACGGCGCGACCGTCGTCCTCGTCGCCGAGTCCCTCGACTCGCCGACGGCCGTGGCCGGCCTCGCCGGCGTCGTCGATCACGCGAAGGCCCGGGTGGCGGCGGTGGCGACCGCGCACGGCCGAGTCGAAGTCGCCGGTACCAAGGCCGAAGGGGTGGCGGTCGTCACCGCGGAGGAGGCATGAGCGTCACCTCCGAAACGCGTGCGGCCACCGGCCGCACCCGAGCGGATTCGCCCACGGCCGGTGCGGCCGGCCGTTCCAAGCGCGGTGCCTCGCCACGGCGCGGGCCGGACGCGCCGCCGGCGGGGGCCGGCGGCGCCTCCGGACCGCTGCCGGCGAGCGCGCCGCGGATCGCCGACGCCCTGGAGGAGCTGGCCGGGCTGAGTGAGGGCGGCCCCGGCGTGACACGGCTCGCGTACTCGCCGCTGGAACGGCAGGCGCACGAGCTGTTCGCCTCGTGGATGCGTGCCGCGGGATGCACCGTGACCGTCGACCCCGCGGGCAACACGATCGCCACCCGGCCGGGACGCCGCGCCGACGCGCCCGCCCTCGGCACCGGCAGCCACCTGGACTCCGTCTACAACGGCGGCCGTTTCGACGGGATCACCGGGGTCGTCGCGGCCGTCGAGGTCGCCCGGCTGCTGGCCGAGGCGAAGATCGAGACCGAGCACCCGCTGAAGTTCGTCGCCTTCGCCGGCGAGGAGGGCGCCCGGTTCGGCCAGGCCTGTCTCGGGTCGAAGCTGGCCGCCGGGCTGTCCTCGGTCGCCGAGCTGAACAGCCGGCGCGACCGGGACGGCGTCTCCGTCGCCGACGCGATGAGCGCGCTGGGCTTCGACCCGGCGCGGGCCGTCGCGAACCCCTGGCGCCCGCAGGACTGGGCGGCCTTCCTCGAACTCCACGTCGAGCAGGGCAGCGTCCTCGAACGCGGTCAGATCAGCGTCGGCGCGGTCGATCTCATCTCCGGCTCGACACGGCTGGAGCTGACGCTCGACGGGCAGGCGTCGCACACCGGCGGCACGCCGATGCGCGGCCGGTCCGACGCGCTCGCGGCGGCGAGCGAGGCCGTGCTGATCGCCGAGGAGCTCGCGCTGGACACCCGGCATCGCGGTACGCGCGCGACCGTGGGGCGGCTGGAGGTCTACCCCGGATCGATCACCACGATCCCGGGCCGGGTGACGTTGAGCGTCGACGTCCGCGACATCGACGCGGACCGGCAGCGGCTCACCGCCGCCGAGATCGTACGGCGCGTCCAGGCCGTCTGCGACCGTCGCCGCGTGCGCCTCGACGTCCGCCTGCTGGCCGACACCTCGCCGGTCGTGCTTCCCGTCTGGGTGCGGCGGTTCATCACCACCGCGGCGAGTGAGCTCGACGTCAGCTACCGCGTCATGACGTCGGGCGCGAGCCACGACGCACAGATGATCAATCGGATCACTCCGGCGGGGATGGTCTTCGTGCCGAGCCGGGCCGGCCTGTCGCACGTCCCCGAAGAATGGACGGCACCCGACGAGATCGCGACGGGCGTCCAGGTGCTGGCCGCCGGGCTGCTCCGGCTGGACCGCGACCTGACCGAGCTGGCGGGCCGGCGATGAGCACGGTCACGCCGCCGGTCGGGCGGGCCGCGACGAGCGGCATGGCGTCCGGAGGCGCGCTGACGGTACTCCCGGACAACCGGCGCCCGCGCCCCGTCAGCGTCGACGCGCCCGTCGTCGCCAACCGGCACCTCACCGACCGGTACTGGCGGCTGACCGTCGAGGCCCCGCAGGTCGCGACGACGTTCCTGCCCGGCCAGTTCGTCATGCTGACGGTCACCCGCGACGTCCGCGAGGGCCCGGTGCTGCCGCGGCCGATGGCCGTGTACGACGCCGATCCGGGCACCGGCCGCGTCGACGTCGTCTACTCGGTCGTCGGCGCGGGCACCCGCGCGCTCACCACCTTCACGACGGGCGAGCACATCGGCCTGGTCGGCCCGCTCGGCCGGGGCTTCGACCAGCCGGCGGGCGACCTGCTGCTGCTCGGACGCGGTATCGGCACGTGCTCTCTGACCTCGCTCACCCTGCGGCCGGCCGCCGGCACGACGCTGACCGCGGTCGCGTCCGGCCGCCACCCCGGCGCGGTCATCGGCCCGGAGCTGTACGCGGCGCGCGGCGTCCGCTGCCTGCCGGTGAACGACACCGACGGGTCGTCCGATCCCGGCCGGCTGGGACTACGGCTGCGCGCGCTGCTCGACGGCGCCCCTCCGGCGTTGATCGCGGCGTGCGGCTCGGCCCGGCTGGAGGCGCTGGCACAGCGGCTGGCCGGGATCTGGGGCGCCGAGGTCCAGGTCGCCCTGGAGGCGCACATGGCCTGCGGCCTGGGCTACTGCCACGGCTGCTCGACCGGTGACCGTACGGCGTCGTCCGAGGCGCCGCTCGTCTGCCGCGACGGCCCGGTCTTCGGGCTGCCTCCGGCGTAGGGCCGCCCGGGCCCGCTCACCGCCGACATCCACCCGGCCCATCGCGGCCGACGTTCGTTCGAAAGAGGAGTTCGTTTTGAAGCTACTGGTCCGCAACGGCACCGTGGTCACCGAGAGCGGTCTGGTCGACGCCGACATCCTGTGCGTGGACGGCCGGATCCAGGAGCTGCTGGACACGGGCACCCCGGTCGCGTCCGACGAGGTCGTCGAGGCGCGCGGCCGGCTCGTCTTCCCCGGTTTCATCGACCCCCACGTGCACAGCCGCGATCCCGGTTCGACGCACAAGGAGACGTTCGAGCACTCCACGCTCGGCGCCCTGTGCGGCGGTATCACGACCGTCCTGGAGATGCCGAACGCGATCCCGGCCGTGGCCGACCTCGCGACCTTCCACGCGCGGCGTGCCGAGCACGAGCCGCGCACCTGGGTCGACTTCGGCCTGTGGGGCCTGGCCCTGGGACCGGACAACGCCGACGAGATCGCGCGGATGTTCGAGGCGGGCGCGGTGGCGGTCAAGCTGTTCTGGGGCTACGCGCTGCACCGCGAGACCAAGGGCCTGGTCTACAACTTCGCCGACGAGCCGCCGGAGAACCTGCTGCTGCCGCCGGAGAACGGCGAGGTCCTCGAACTCTTCCGCGCCGTCGCGGCGACCGGCGGCGTGCTCGCCGCGCACTGCGAGGACCGCCACGTCCTGGCCGAGTCGGCCGAACGCCTCGGCCACCCGATCGAGACCTACGCCGACCTGCTGGCCGCGCGACCGGCCGTCGCCGAGGCCGCCTCGATCGCGGTCGGCGCCCAGTTCGCCCGCGCCACCGGCTGCCGCTTCCACGTGGTGCACATGGCCTCGCGGATGGGCGCCGACACGGTACGGAAGGCGCGCGAGCTCGGTGCGCCGATCACCGCCGAGACGTGCCCGCAGTACCTCACCCTGACCGACGCCGACGCCGAGCGCCTCGGGCCGCTCATGAAGGTGTACCCGCCGGTGCGCGAGGCCGACGACCAGGACGCCCTGTGGGCCGCGATCAACGACGGGACGATCTGCTCGGTCGGCTCCGACCACGCGCCGCACACCCTCGAGGAGAAGAACCTCGGGTTCGGCGCCGCACCGGCCGGGGGCGTCGGCATCGAGACGCTGGCGCCGCTGCTCGTCGACGCCATGTCCCGGGGCCGGCTGACGCCGGGGCGGCTTTCGGAGGTGCTGTCCAGCGGCACCGCGCGGCTGTACGGCCTGTGGCCGCGCAAGGGCGTCATCCGCCCCGGAGCGGACGCGGACCTGACGATCGTCGACCCGGCCGCCGAGGGTGCCGTGCGCAACGACCGGCTGCACGCGCTGAACCCGGTGAGCACCTGGGACGGCACTCCCCTGAAGGGCGTCATCACGGGCAGCGTCCTGGGCGGGCGCCTCTCCATGAGCGACGGCGAGCCCGTGGGCGAACGCCACGGCCGGTTCGTACGGGCCGACCACGCCGCGACGCGTGCCGCCGAGGCCGCGCGCACGGGGGCGCGGGTCGCGTGAGCGGACCACTGCTCGACGACCTGGTGGAGGCCGCCCGCGGGCTGGCCGAGCGCGGACCGTCCGCGGACGTGCGGCGGCACGCGGCGCTGCTCGCCGCCGACACGCTCGGCGTCATGCTGGCGGGCGGCCGGCGCCCGGAGGCGGTGGCCCTGGTCTCCGGCGATCCGCTGACCGGGCCCTGGGCGCGCGCCCAGCCGGGCTCCGGGCCGGCCGCGCGGTTCATGACGGCCGGCGGCGGCTGGGGCGCGCCCGACCGCGCCGCCTACGTGAACGCGACCGCGACCTGCGCGCTCGAACTCGACGAGGGCATGCGGCCGACGGGGCATCCGGCGGCGCACGTCCTGCCCGCGGCGCTCGCCGCCGCGGAGGCGCTGGACCGCGACTGGGACGAACTGCTGACCGCGTTCGTCGCGGGTTACGAGGTGGCCGCCGGGCTGTTCGCCGGCATCCGGCTGCGGCCTCCGACGCATCCGCACGGCCACCTGGGCGCGGCCGGTGCGGCCGTGGCCGTCGCGCTGCTCGCGGGCGACGACCCGCTGCCCGCGGCGCGCGCCGCGACCACGATCCCGCTGCTCACCACGTGGGCGCCGTGCCTGGAGGGCGCGAACGTCCGGAACTCCTGGGCCGGGCACGCCGCGGCGGCGGGCCTGCTCGCGCGGCGGCTCGTCCACGCCGGGTACCGCGGGGCCGGCACCGCGCTGGAGACCGCCTTCGACGGTCTGGCCGGCGACCGGACCGAGGTGGACCTGGGAGAGGTCGGCACCCGCATCACCGGCGGCTACATCAAGCTGTACTCGGCGTGCGCGATCACGCATTCGGCGGTCGAGGCCGCGCTCTCCCTGGCGCCGGTCTCCCCCACGTCGGTCGCATCGGTCCACGTGACGGTGAACGCCAACAGCATGAAGACGGCGGCCCAGCCGGCCGGCAACGACCTGTCGCGGCGCTTCTCCATCCCGTACGCGGTCGCGGTGGCGCTCCTGCGCGGCGACGCGGATCCCGCGCGCTTCGACCGGCCCGACGCCGAAGCCCTGGAACTGGCCGCGAAGGTGACCGTGGCGGAGGACCCGGAGGCCACGGCGGCCTGGCCGGAGTACGCCCCGGCCACCGTCCGCCTGACGCCGGCCGACGGCCCGGTCCGCACCGCGCACGTCGACGACGCTCTCGGGCATCCGGGAAACCCCGTCGGCCCGGACGCGGTGCGCAACAAGTTCCTGCGGCTGAGCGGCCGCCCCGCCGAGGTCTGGGATCTGCTGACCGGCGGTCACTCGTCGCGGAAGGTCCGGCATGTCCTTGACGCCGTCACCCGTACATGACTCGGGCAGGTCTCGCGCGGCCCGGCCTCGTCGATGCCGGCCGCATCGGCGGGGGCTACTCTCTCTCCGGGGAAGGAGAAGATCATGCAACCCGTCACGCGCGCGCTGTCGGTTCTGAAGACGCTGGCGGCGCATCCCGAAGGCCTGCCGCTGGCCACGCTCTCCCGGGAACTCGGCGTGCCGCAGGGAAGCATGCATCGGCTGCTCGCCGTGCTCGAAGGCGAGAAGTTCATCTCCCGGTCGCCGTCCAACCGGCACTTCTTCCTCGGCCCCGCCGCGCGGCAGCTCAATGACGAGAACGCCCGTCACCACTCGCTGCTCGTCCCCTCACATCCGGCCCTGGCCAAGGCCGCCGAGGACAGCGGCGAGACGGTCTTCCTCACCGAACTCGTCGGCGATCGCGCGGTGTGCGTCTCCCTGGTCGAGTCGTCCCACGCGCTGCGGATGTTCGTACGGATCGGCCAGGAGATGCCGCTGCACGCCGCGGCGTCGGCGCGGACGCTGCTCGCGCACCTGCCCCCCGAGCAGGCGCGCAGGCTGCTGACCGGCCGCGAGCTGCCGGCGTACACGGCGGGCACGGTGACCGACCCGGACGAGCTGATGGGCCTGCTCACGCTCATCCGCGCCCGCGGCTACGACGTCTGCGACGACGAACTCGACCGCGGCGTGTGGGCCATCTCCGTGCCGGTCCGCGCCTCGACCGGCCGGGTCGTCGCATCGGTCACGCTCGCCGGCCCCGGCCACCGCATCACCGAACCGCATCATCGCGACAGCTACCGCGAACTCGTCTTCGAGGCCGCGCGCTCGATGAGCGCCGACCTGGGCTACGCGGACCAGGAGAGCGAACCGGCCATGGCCGGCGAACCTCCGGTCCTCGACGACATCCAGGGCCTGTCCGAAAGTCCCCGTCCGTAGCGAGCGGCGTCCAGGCGTCGCGTCGCGAGGCGGAGGAGCGCGAGCGGGTCCCTCACCCGGCGACGGCCGCGCGGTACGCGTCGAGGTCCGTCACGCCCTCGGTGCCGACCACCAGGACCGTGCCCTCGCCGGCGTGCGGGAACGCCTTCTCCCGCAGGAGTACGGCCAGGCCCGCGAGGCCGGCCGCGCCGCTCTCGCTCGACGCGATGCCCTCCGCCGCGAGCCGTCGCATCGCGTCCCTCACCTCGTCGTCGGAGACCGCCACGGCGGCGCGCAGGCCGCGCCGCAGCACCGGCCACGCGACGTGCGACACCTCGCCGCAGTTGAGCCCCGCCATGATCGACTCGTGCGGGCCCGGAACCGTGACCGGCCGTTCCGCGGCCAGCGACCGCCGGACGCAGTCGGCTCCCAGGGGCTCGGCCGTGACGACGTCACAGCCGCCGGCGGCCAGGCTCTGGACGGCGGCCGCGGCGAACGAGCCCACGCCCGCGGGCACCAGAGCCAGCGTGAACCCGGCCGCCTCACCGGCCGCCTCCCCGAGCTGGGCACGGGCCTCGCGGAAGATCGTCCCGTACCCCTCCACGATGGCCGCGGGGATCGTCTCGTATCCGGGCCAGGAGGTGTCGGAGACGAGCAGCCGGTCCGCGTGCAGGCGCGCGTCGGCGGCGGATCGGCGGACGGCGTCGTCGTAGGAGCCGCCGACGACCACGATGTCCGCTCCCTCGTCCTCGATCGCCGCGATCCGTTCCTCCGACAGCCGGAACGGGACGAAGACCCGGCAGCCGAGCCCGAGCAGGGACGCCATGTGCGCGATGGCCCGCCCGTGGTTCCCGTCGGTCGCGGTCGTGAGCGTCGTGCCGGACGGCAGCGACCGCGCCGCGGCCAGCGTCGCGTCGAACCGCGGCGGCAGGGCCGTGCCGAGCCGCTCGGCGATCGCGCGGTGCACCGCCCACGCCGCCCCGACGATCTTGAATGACGGCAGACCGAGGCGCTCGCGCTCGTGCTTGACGAAGAGCCGCCCGACCCCCAGGCCGGCGGCCAGCCGGGGCACCTCGACCAGGAGCGTGGCCTCGAACCCGGGCAGCGAGTCGTGGAACGCCTCGACGTCGGCGGCGTGCGGCGCCGGGCCGCTCACCTCGCGCCCGGCCCAGCGCGCGTTCATCGAGACCCGGTCCGGCACGGGAATACCTCCATCGACATCGCTCATCGGCACTGCCGACAGCGTGATGGCTCGGCGCCGCCGAATCTTCGTCTCCGGCTCCCAACTCCACGCCGCGGGTTTGGCCGTACGTACTGATCCGGGCTCCGCCGCGCATCGGCCCGGAGGAGACCGGGCGACCTCGGAACCCGGCCGCACGCGGGAGTCTGCCAAACTTGGCGATCATTCGTACGGTCCGGCGCACGGCAGAGGGCCGAGCCGGTCGGCGCCGGACCGGTATCGCCGTACGCACGACGGGAGGTTCGGTGGCGTGTCCTTCGCGCACGAACAGACGGGGCCGGTCGGGGTCGTCTTCGAGGCGCTCGACCCGGGAGCGCTGGCCCGCTTCTGGGCCGGGGCTCTGAACGGGACGACGCCCGAGGAGAACCTCGGCGGCGAGCAGACGGTCATCCGCACGGGCGACGCCGTCCTGCGGCTGCGGTTCACGCCGGCCGCCCGGCCGAAGACGACCAAGAACAGGCTCCACCTGGACCTGGCCGGCGGGTCCGACCCGGCCCGGGAGGTGGAACGCGTCCTCACGCTGGGCGCCTCCAGGGCCGACATCGGACAGGGTGAGGTGCCCTGGACGGTCCTCGCCGACCCCGAGGGCAACGAGTTCTGCGTGCTGCCCGAGGAGGGTTCCGCGGGAGGTCTCGCCGCGATCTGCCTGGACGCCGCCGATCCGGACGTACAGGGCCGGTTCTGGGCTCCGGCCCTCGGGTGGCGGATCGTGGATCAGGGCGACTGGGGGATCAGCCTCCGCTCGCCGTCGGTGCGAGGCCCCAGGATGGTCATGGGTCCCCCCGCGGCCGCCAAGGCGGGAAGGAACCGCCTCCTCCTGGAGATCGCCGTCCACGGCGACGACCCGGCGACGGCGGCGGACCGGCTGACGCGGACGGGCGCCACGAGGGCCGATGCCGAACGGACCGGCCTCCTGGCGGATCCCGAAGGGAACGAGTTCCTCCTCGCGGCACGGTGATGGCTGCCGGGATCGAGGGGGCGGGCGCCGCCCAGATCATCACCTACGACGCGGCGGACGCCGCCGGGACGCTCACGACCGACCCGTACCGGACAGGGATATCGCTGTGACCGACACGACGACGACCGTCACCGACCGCTCCTTCGAAGAGGCGCTGCCGAAGCGGCGCCTGCGGATGGGGAGCCGGACCTCGCATCTCGCCCGCGCGTACGCGGGTCGGGTCGCCGACGCTCTGCGTCTGGTCGCTCCGAACGTCGATGTCGAGATCGTCGGCATCGAGACCTCCGGTGACGCGTGGAAGGGTGACCTCGCCCGGCTCGGCGGTAAGGGCGCCTTCATGAAGGAGATCGACAAGGCGCTGGCCCTGGGCGAGATCGACATGGCCATGCACGCGATGAAGGACGTCCCCGGCGACGTGCCGCTGCCCCGCGGCCTGGTGTTCGCCGCCTACCTCGAACGCGACGATGTCCGCGACTGCGTCGTCTGGCGCGCCGGCTCCCGGTACGAGTCCCTCGACGATCTGCCGCCCGGCACGGTGATCGGCACGTCCGCGGTGCGCCGCAAGGCGCAGATCCTCCGGCGCCGGCCCGATCTTCAGGTCGTACCGTTCCGCGGGAACGTCATCCCTCGCCTGGCGAGGCTGGACGAGAACGACGACGGAATCGAGGCGATCGTCCTGGCCCACAGCGGCCTGATGCGCGCCGACGCCGGCGACCGGATCGGCGAGACCTTCCCGATGGACATGATGTGCCCGGCGGTCGGCGCCGGCGTCATCGGCGTGCAGTGCCGCGAGAGCGACGAGGGCGTCCGCGGGCTGCTGCGGCTCATCGACCACGACGAGACCCGCCGCCACATCACGGCCGAACGCGCGATGCTGCACGGCCTGCAGGGGCACTGCAACAGCCCGATCGCCGGTCACTGCTCGACGACCCCTGACGGCCGGCTCTCGCTGACCGGCATGGTGTTCTCCCACGACGGCGGCGAGTTCGTCCACGCGCACGGGCAGGACGAGCGCGACCGCGCGCACGAACTCGGCGCACACGTCGCGGCCACGCTCGCCCGTGAGGGCGCCCGCGACATCATCGCGGGCATCCCGCACTGAGCCGATGCCCACCGTCCTGCCGATCCGGCGTACCGGCTGCGGCTACGGGGCCTTGGCCTGACGCACGTCCGAGGTGTCCATGGCGAAGCGGCCGATGGTCCAGGCGATCGCCGGCACGTTCTCGTCCAGGGCCTGGAGGCTCAGGTTCGCCACCCGGTCGCACGTCTGGTGATAGCAGTGGTCGTACTGCTGCCCCGCCTGCCCGCCGAACATCGCCGCCTCCTCCGGCGTCTTCAGGCCGATCGTGCCCATGTCCATCCCGCCGACCGCTATGCCGGCCGTCACGAACGGTGCCTGGTCCGAGCCGACGCCCGTCACCGGCTCGGTCTCGAACGGCAGGCCGGCGCGGGTGAAGTACTGCTCGAACACCTTCGTGACGGTCGCCGATCCCGGTGCCTCCGGCACGTCGCCGTCGATGAGGAAGCGGGCGAAGTTCGGCGAGGCGATCAGCTCGAAGTTCTCATAGAGGTCGATGGCGGCCCTCTCGGCGGACGACAGGTGCTCGACGTAGTAGTCGGAGCCGACGTCGACCTGCTCCTCCGCTCCCCAGAAGGCGAACCGCACCTTGTCGCGTACGCGGTTCTGGAACGGGGCGAGCCGCTTGGCCGTCGCCAGCAGGGCGGCCACGCTGCTCGCGTTGTCGTCGATGCCCGGCCCCTCGGGCACGCTGTCCAGATGGGCGCCGGCCATCACGATGTGGTCGGCGGAGCCGCCACGCGTCTCCGCGAAGAGGTTGACGGTCTTCTTGTCCGCGACGTGGCCGCGGAGTTCGAGGTGGAAGGTGACGGGGTGCTGCGCGGCGTCGGCGCTCAGTTGCCCGGCCTGCGCGGGCGAGATGGTCGCCGAGGGGATCGTGAAGTCCGAGGGGGTGAAGACGTGCAGCCGGTAGATGTTCTCCGGATCCGGCACCGGCAGGTACATCAGCATCGCCAGGCCTCCCAGCCCGGCGATCACCTTCTGCTGGTTGGCGTACCCGCAGGAACTGCGCGGGGTGAGCACGATCGCACCGCGTACCGGAAGCCCGTCGTAGTCCGCGGCCGTGCATCCGCTCGTGCCGTCGGCCTTGACCGGCGCGAGGACCAGGGGCGCCGTTAAGCCGCCCTCGGGGGTGACCGGCGAGCCGTCCAGCATCAGCGTGCGGATCGTACGGGCGTGCGGGGCGGTCTCCCGGCCGGACTCGGCGTCGAACACGAACTGCCGGTAGGGCACCGTCTGGCTCTTCACCCGGTAACCGGCGGCGGTGAGTTGCTCGGTGACGTAACGCGCCGACGCCGCGAATCCCGGCGTGGCCGTCGCGCGCTGGCCGCCGTCCTCGTCGGCGATCCGTTCGAAGACGCGCAGGTGAGCGAGGGCTTGCTGCCCGGACGTGGTCTTGGCGAGGTGGTCGGCCAGCCAGAGATCGTCGTCCGGGGCCGAGGTGGCCGCGGTCAGCGAGCCGGTGATGGCCACCGCGGCGACGGCGGCGAGAAGGGTTCTCATCGGACTCCTCGGGTCAGATGGCGGTGCACGGTATCGGCCATCGACGTAGCCGATAGGGCAGACACAGCGCATCACGGCCGTTACTGATGATCAAGCCCGACCGCACCAGCCCGATGAAGGCGGAGGACTCTTCCGAGGGCCCCGGGCGGTCGAGATTCCGGACGAGCCTGATCTCCTGCGTTCCCCGGAGGGTGATGGGCACGGCCGGGCCGCGCCGCTGATCGGTGACGGTCACGAATCCCGGCCCGACCCGGTAGTGACACAGCCCGTACCGGTAGGCCGAGCGCCACGACGGGTCCCCGGCCCGTGGGGGCAGGTGGTACAGGAGCCGGGTGTCGCAGCCGAGATCGCCCGCGCTCTCCCAGACGACGTCGATGCCATGGCTCGCCGCCTCGCGCAGGAACCGGAGGAAATGGAGGAGTCCGTCGTCGGCGCCCACGGTCTCCCGTATCCGCACCTCCCGTACGCCGGCCTGCCACAGCAGGTCTCCGGCCACCGCGTCCAGGCCGGGTTCGTACGGGGTCCCGGTGACGATCAGGACCGGGGCGCCCGCGCCGCCCGCGAGGCGTCGCGACAGCTCCGACGTGCTCACCTCGAGGCGATCGCCGGGCACGGCGCCGGGCCTCCGCACGGCGAGTGTGGTGTCGATGACTCATCCCCCCTCGGCGACGCGCAGCGGCCTGCGGTCGGTGGCCAGCGCGACGACCCGGCCGTCGTCTTCGAAGACCAGCCCCGCGCCGCGGAGCTCACCGACCCATTTCCGCAGCGTCTCCTCGCTCGTCGCGAACCCCTCCGCCGCCAGCTCGCGTGCGAGGGCCGCGATCGTGCGCGGCCGTTCCAGCAGCCGGTACGAGCGGGCCTGTGCCGGATCGCTCAGGACGTACTCGCATCGGGGCCGGCCCGCGCGGCCCTCGTCGATCACCAGCCCGTCTTCGGTCTCCCGCCAGGTCAGCGTGCTGGCCGCGTGGTCGTGCCGCCAGGCCGCGATGGCGGCACGGAGGTCGGACGCGACGTCCTCGCCGATGCCCTGCGGCGGCGCCTCGAACTGGTACGCCAGGTCTTCGAGCTCGGATTCGGGCAGGTCGTAGGCGTGCTGGTACATCCGCGAGGGGCGTCGCTCGGCGAAGCCCCGCTCGGGTGACCGGAAGTGCGGGCTGAACCGCTCGATCAGGACGCGGACGGATCCGGACGGAGGCTGCAGGTGCACCATCGCCGGTATCTGCTCGATGACCGGGCGGTAGTCGCCGGCCCGCTCGTCGGGGAACCCGTACAGGTAGTTCCAGTCCACCGTGAGCTGATGCTCTTCGCTCGCGCGGAGCAGGAACACGTTCTGCGTCCCGTGCACGCCCTTGTCCATGAGCCGCAGCGCGCGGGAGTTCAGGCTCTCGATACCGGGCTGGATGTGCGTCACGCCCGCGTCCCGCAGCACGGCGAGCTGGTCGGGCTTGAGGTTGGCCTTGACCTCGTACCGGACCCGCAGGTCCCAGCCGGACTCCCGGATCCGCGGCATGAGTTCGGCGAGGTAGGCGAGGTCGAGGATGTTGTCCACGGTGACGATGTCGAGCACGCCGTGGGTCTCCACCAGGTGGGTGATGTCGTCCCAGACTCGTGTGGCCGGCTTGGCGCGGAACTTCATGGTGGTGCCGTTCAGACCGCAGAACGTGCAGTGGTGCTTCTCGCCCCACCAGCAGCCACGGCTCGCCTCGTACAGCAGCACCGGGCTCAGCCGCTCGGCGAACCTGCCGGCGCCGTAGGCCGACCACCAGGCCGTGAAGTCGGGGCGGGGCACCATGTCGATCGGCACCATCGCGGCCGGCGGTCCCGCGACGCTCTCGCCGTCCGGCCCCCGGGTGACCACCCCCGGCACACCGGCCGGCGCCCGTCCCTCGCTCAGCGCGTCGAGCAGCGCGACGAAGGCGAGCTCGCCCTCGCCGCTCACGACGTGGTCGACGAAGGGGAAGTTTCGGTGCAGGGCCGCACCCATGGGACCGTCGCAGTTGCCGCCGCCGAACACCACCTGGACGTCCGGGCGGAGCTGTTTGATGCGCCGGGCGACCGCGAGTGAGGAGACGTTCTGCTGGAAGGTCGTGGTGAAGCCCACCAGGTCCGGCCGCTCTCGCAGAATCTCCCGGGCGGCCAGCTCGACGAAGCCGGCGGCGTGCTCGCGCATGCGCAGCGAGGCGCCGGGTTCGAGGTTCCGTGCCTCCAGATAGGCGCGGTACGTGTCGACCCGCCAGGCCGGATCGTCGTACAGCGCCCCGGCGAAGATCCACTCACCCATCGCGTGCCAGACCCCGCGGTCGGCGACGTAAGAGTACTCGGCCTCGGCGATCTGACCGCCGGAGACGTCGAGGAGGTACTCGGCCCAGCGCAGGTTGCCGTAGTAGTCGACCACGGTGTGCGGGTCGCGGCAGGCGCCGACCCGGGCGCGCAGCAGCCCGATGGGCAGGCACGGCGTCTCGAGCAGGTGCCAGGGCATCGAGACGAGGCAGACACGCATGGGGCCTCCCGGGACCGGTTGGGGGGCGGCCCTGTGCCCCGGGCACCAGGCCGCGGGGCACAGGGCCGATCACTGGGTTCAGTGCACGTAACGCATCGCACACCTCCTTCGAGTGCTAGACGACGCGGGCCTCGAACCGAGACGGCCCGCGGAGGGTCAGGTTGCGCCGGTAGACCGGCGCCGTGACGGCACGGATCCGGCCGCACTCGGCGGCGAGGATCCCCAGGACGACGCCCGCCTGTAACGTCGCGAGAGACTGTCCGAGGCACGAGTGCGCGCCACGGCCGAAGCCGACGTGCGGGTTCGGATCACGGCCGAAGTCCAGTGCGTCCGGGTCGGAGAAGCGCGCCGGGTCCCGGTTGGCCGCGCCGAGAAGCATCGTGACCGCCTGGCCACGGCGGATGACGGTCCCGCCGATCGAGGTCTCCTGGACACAGGCCCGGCCGTCGGCCTGCACCGGCGAGACGTAGCGGACCAGTTCCTCGACCGCCACCGGCGTCTCGGCCGCCGCGAACCGGCCGAGCGCGTCCGGCACCGCCGCCATCACGGCGAGGGCGCCCGCGAGCAGCCGGCCGGCCGACTCGAATCCCGCGTGGAACACCGCGCGAAGCGTGTTGAGCAGGATCGGCCGCTCGATGCCCGAGTCCGCGCCGTGGGCCGCCACGTAGCCGACGAGACCGGCGTCCGGCGGATCGGCGAGCCAGCCCTCGGCGAGTTCGGCGAGCCGTGCGCGCGCCACCACCGCCGGCTCGTACGTCTCCGGCCACACCCCGGCGTCCATGCCGTCGACGATCGCCTGGGAGGTCGGCAGGAACCACTCCGGATCCGGTCGCGCGACGCCGAGCACCGCGACGATGGTGTCGAGGGCGATCGGGGCGGCGAACTCGGTGACGGCGTCGAAGGAGTCCTGGCGGCGTACCCGCGCGAGCCGCTCGCGGACCCGGTCGGCGATCATCCGCCGGAGCGCCGGATAGTCGAGAGTACGGACGGCGTTCACCATGAAGTGGCGGATCAGCGTGTGCTCGGGCGGATCGAGCGACTGGATGCTGAGCAGCGGAGTCGGGATCTGCTCCCCCGTACGGCGCCAGTCCGACGCGAACGCCCGTGAGTTCCGCAGGACGGCGGCGCAGTCCTCGTAACGCGTCAGCACCCAGGAGTCGATCGCCTCGCTCCAGTAGACGGGTTCGGACTCCCGCAGCCGGGCGTACGCCGGATACGGATCGCGGAGTGTCTCCGGCTCGGCCAACGCGAGGATCCGGTCGGTCGACAGGGTTTCGGGCATCGGGGAGCAACCTCCTGAGGACATCACACGCGGTCCGCAGCCATACGGAGTCTTGGCCGACGGCTTGCACGTCCGCTTTACATCTGCTTTACGCGAGGTCAGAGGACGGAGTTCAGCATGTGGGCCAGGGCCCGATCGCTGGGACCGCTCCAAGTCATAGGGCGAGCGCCGACCGTGCCGACCGCGCGCCGTACGTCCGCCGGCTCCTCGACGTGAGCTCGCTCCAGGGCGAAGGCGCGGAGGATGCCGTCGAAGAAGTAGCGAACATGCCCTCCGGGCACGCGCACCGACTCCAGCAGGTGATGCTGGGCGAGATGGTCGAGCAGGCGGCCCGCGCACGTGACGCCCTCCCCGGTCACCGCCGCGCAGATCCAGTCCGCGAAGTGGGAGGTGTGCAGCAGCGCGAGCCTCCGGAAGGCCCGCTTGGCCCGTGAGTCGAGGCGTTCGTAGCTGAGGCGGATGCTGGAGCGCATCGACAGGTCGCCGATCGCGAGCTCGTCCAGCGGGGCCGTGCGGAGCCGGCCGGCGACGCCGTCGAGCGTCGCCGCAGGGCTCACGGCCAGCATGGATCCGGCGATCCGGATCGCGAGCGGCAGGTGCTGGCACAGGCGGACGACCTCGGCGGCCGTACGGGTCTCCGACACCGCAGGCTCGTGGCCGGAGACGCGCGAGAGCAGCTGGACCGCCTCCTTGGGGCCGAGCGCCTCGACGACCAGATGCCGGGCGCCTTCGAGGCCGGCGAGGCTCTGGCGGCCCGTGATGATGACCGCGCAGCCGGCGGACCCGGGCAGCAGCGGGCGGATCTGCGCCTCATCCGCGCAGTTGTCCAGGACGAGGAGCAGACGACGGTCGGCCGTGAGGCTCAGGAAGCACTCGCGGCGTTCTTCGACGTCGCCGGGCAGGTCGGCGGCGGGCACGCCCAGCGTGCGCAGGAAGCGCTCGAGTACGTACGAGGGCTCCAGCGGGCGCGGGCCCAGGCCCTCCAGGTCGATGAACAGCTGGCCGTCCGGGAAGTCCCGGCGCACCTGGTGCGCGATCCGGACGGCCAGCGTCGTCTTCCCGACTCCCGGTTTGCCGACGAGCTTCAGGACGGGCAGGGATCTCCGCCTGCCCGGCCGCCGGTCGCCCCGCAGGACCTCGCAGCCGTGGGCCACCTCCCGCGAGCGTCCGGTGAAGTCGCCGATGCAGGAGGGGAGCTGGGCGGGGACGGGCCACCGCGCGACCACGCTCTCGGGCGCGGTGAGGTTCGGGGCGGAGTTGAGGATGGCCTCCTGGAGGCGGCGCAGTTCGTACCCCGGTTCGACGCCCAGCTCGCTCATCATCATGCGCCGGGTGCCGCGGTACTGCTCCAGCGCCTCGGCCTGGCGGCCGGAGCGGTACAGCGCGAGCATGAGCTGGCCGCGCAGCCGTTCCCGGAAGGGATGGATGGCGACCAGCGCCGTCAGCTCGCTGACCAGCCCGGTGTGGCGGCCCAGCACCAGCTCCGCGTCGAGCCGCTCCTCGATGGCCCGCAGCCGCTGCTCTTCGAGGCGGCAGACCTCCGCGGCCACCGCCGGCATCCCCTGGACGTCGAGGAACGGCGCCCCGCGCCACATGTGGAGTCCGTCGCTCAGGAGCCGCACCGCCGCCTCGTGCCGCCGTTTCGCCAGTGCGTCGCGCGCGTCGTCCAGCATCGACTCGAAGCGCGCCGAGTCGAGGTCGGCGCCGTCGCAGCTCAGCAGATAGCCCGGTCCGCAGGTGCGCAGGCTCTCGGCGGCCGCGTCATCGCCACGGTCGCGCAGCTGACCTCGGATGCGTGAAACGTACTGCTGAACGAGGTTGTTCGCCGATTCGGGCGGCTGGGAGCTCCAGAGTTCGTCGACGATTCTGGAGGTGGAAAGGACATGATTTCGATTGATGACGAGTAAGGCGACGATAGAGCGTTCTCTGGGGCGTAAAACAAGCGGTTCGCTGCCGGTTACCGTAAGTGCCCCTAATACACCGTACTTCATACGAAGAAATACCCCCAAGATCCTGACGAGCCATTGGGTGTCTGGTGTCCCACTGATTCCCGGTCACACGTCCGGTTTCGCGTCGAGCAGGCAGAAACCGGAGGGCGCGGTCAGCGTCTGTTCCACGGAGTATCCGGCCCGTCGCAGCAGCTCCTCGTACTCCCCGACCGAACGGCTCTGACCCCCGAGGAGCACGAGCATGGCCAAATCCCGGATCGCCGCTTCCAGCGCATCGTCGATCTTCAGCGCGCGCTCGATGAGGAGCAACCGTCCGCGCTCGCCGATCGAGGTCCGGCAGTTGCGCAGGATGCGCAGCGCCGCTTCGTCGTTCCAGTTGTGGATGACCGACTTGATGACGTAGAGGTCGGCCCCTGGGGGAACCTCGGCCAAGAAGTCGCCCGCGACGAGTTCGCACCGGTCCGCGACGGCGCGGTCCTCCATCGTCCGCCGCGCGATGCCGATGGTGGCGGGCTGCTCGAACGCGATGCCGCGCAGTTTCGGGGCGCGCACCAGGAGCTCGGCCAGCAGGGTGCCGTCACCCGCGCCCAGGTCGGCGACCACACCGTCGTCCGGGAAGTCGTACAGCCCGAGGATCTCCTGGAGGAAACGCTCGGTGTTGAACCGCATGGTGCGCGCGAACGACACCGCCGCGTCATCGTCGCCGTCGAAGTGACGCCACAGATCACGGCCGTAGCGGTGCTCGAAGGCGGACTCCCCGGTCCGCAGCGCGTAGTCCAGCTCGGACCAGGCTCCGTAGTACTCCGCGCCCGCCATCAGCGCGTGGCCGTAGAGGATGCCGGTGTCACGGCGGAGCGACTCGATCAGTGCCGTACCGCGATACGCGTTCTCCCCGGCCGGCTCGACGAGTCCGAGCCCTTCCAGCGCACGCAGGTACCGGCGCAACGTCGGGACGCCGATACCCGTCAGCCCGCTGAGCTCGGCGTCGGTGAGCGTCCGGTCCGCGAGATGGTCCGGGATCCGGAAGCGGACCGCCGACGCCACCAGCTGGGTGCGGATGTGACCGTCCAGCAGGGCGCTGAGACGCTCGAACACGGCCATCACGCGGACACGCGCGTCGCCGGCCACCCCCGCTCGGGCTGGGCCGATAACGCGTATCGGCATGCACCGAACGTGACCTCATCGACCGCGCGGTCCGGCATTTCGGAAGCCGGTTCGGCCAGGAGCGCGCAACCGGTATTGAAAGCGCGGAGTTCGATCGGATCGACGGCGTCAGCGGTTGCGGGCACTTTTCCTCCATGGTCGGCGTACACGAGCACATCCGGCGCATATTCGGCCAGATGTCCGGATTACTGCACCTTCCGACCTCAGCACGGATTCATCCCATTTTCACGCGACGTTACTGACCGGTATCGGCCGCTCGTGCGGGATTGACGGTCCGTGCTCACGGCCACCCGTGCGGCCCCCCGCTAACCCCGCCGCAACCGCAGCGTGACGATCTCGAAGGGCCGGAAGGCGATCTCGATCGGTTCCCCGGCCGCCCACGCGGAGGACTGCACCACGGTGTCGGCGAGGCCGGCCGCGTCCCGTTCGAGCAGGTCGGTCGTCCAGGCCCGCTCGACGGGCTCGGAGACCTCGACGCGCGCCCGCGTCCGGCCTCCCCGCGCCTCGTAGAGCCGCACGACGAGGTCGCCGGAGCGGTCCTCGGCGAGCTTGACGGCCTCCACCACGACCGCGGTCGAGGAGACCGTGACGAGCGGGGCCACCGGGCCGCCTCCGGTCACCGTGCGCACCGGGAGGTTGAGCCGGTAGCCGGTGTCGAGGGCCTCCAGCACGGTCGGGGCGGGCCGCAGCGCGGTGCGCAGGACATGTTCTCCCTGGTCGGCGTGGGGGTCCGGGAAGCGCGGCGCGCGCAGCAGCGACTCGCGCACGAGCGTGACCGTCGAGCCGTCGGGCGCCCACCGGCGGGTGATGTCGTGACCGTAGGTCGAGTCGTTCGCGACGGCCGCGCCGAAGCCCGGTTCGCCGACGTGCACCCATCGGTGCGCCGCCGTCTCGAAGCGCGCCATGTCCCAGGAGGTGTTCGCGTGGGTGGGCCGCTGCACGTGCCCGAACTGCACCTCCGACGACGCCCGGTCGGCGTGCACCGCGAGCGGGAACGCGAGCTTGAGCATCTTCTCCCGCTCCTGCCAGTCGGTGCGGGTCTCGATCTCCAGTTCGGGCGAACTCTCCGCGAGCCGGAAGGTCTGCGTGAACGTGGAGCGGTGGAACGAGCGCCGTACGATGAGCGCCTCGCCGGTGGCCTCCACGGCGTCGGCCTCGCGCAGCTCGGTCACGGTGTGCCGGTAGTGCGCGTCGATGTCCCAGGCGTCCCACTGGTTCGGGGTGTCGCGGAACACCTGGAGCAGGGCCGCCGCCTCGCCGGCCGCCACGAGCTCCCGCCCCGAAGAGGCTTCGACGAACGAGACGAGCAGGCCCGTGGCGTCGAAGACGGCCCGGACGACGCCGTTGTCGAGCACCCACCCCGGATCGGCGACGACGGGCGCCACGCGGGCGGGCACGGGCCCGGCCGCCGCTCCGAGCGCGGGCGCCCCGGCCGCCGCGACCGGTGCCGTGTTGAAGACGACCGGCGCCGAGCCCGGCCCGGCGAGCGCCCGCTGCGCCTCGTCGATCAGCGGTTCGAGCGCGGCGGCGACGGCCGCGTAGTTGCGCTCCGCCTCCTGGTGCACCCAGGCGATCGAGGAACCGGGCAGGATGTCGTGGAACTGCTGGAGCAGCACGGTTCGCCACGCGTCGTCGAGCGTCTCATGCGGATAGTCCGCGAGGCCGCGCCAGGCCGCGGTCGCGCTCCAGAGCTCCGCCTCGCGCAGGAGGTGTTCGCTGCGCCGGTTGCCCTGCTTGGTGTTCGCCTGGGAGGTGTAGGTGCCCCGGTGCAGCTCCAGGTACATCTCCCCCGACCACGTCGCCGGCGCCGGGTGGGTCTCCCGCGCGAGTTCGAAGAAGCGCTGCGGCGTGCCGACCTCGACCCGCGGCGACCCCTCCAGCGAGCGCGTACGAGCGGCGGCCTCCATCATCTCCCGGGTCGGCCCTCCTCCCCCGTCGCCGAATCCGAACGGCGTGAGCGAGACGTTGGAGACGCCCTTCTCGGCGTACTGCCGCTGGGCGCGGGCCAGGTCGGCGCCGGAGAGGTCGGAGTTGTAGGTGTCGGCCGGGGGGAAGTGCGTGAAGATGCGGCTGCCGTCGATGCCCTCCCACCAGAACGTGTGGTGCGGCATCCGGTTGGTCTCGTTCCAGGAGATCTTCTGGGTGAGGAACGCGTGCGCGCCCGCCGCACGCGCGATCTGCGGCAGCGCTCCCGTGTAGCCGAACGAGTCGGGCAGCCACACCTCGTCGGGCTCGAAGCCGAACTCGCGCAGGAAGAAGCCCTTCCCGTACACGAACTGGCGCGCGAGCGCCTCGCCGCCGGGCATGTTCGTGTCGGACTCGACCCACATCCCGCCCACCGGCACGAACCGCCCCTCGGCGACGCGCCGGCGGATGCGCTCGAACAGCGCCGGATAGTGCTCCTTCATCCACGCGTACTGCTGGGCGCTGGAACAGGCGAACACGAAGTCCGGGTACTCGTCCATGAGCGCGAGCACGTTCGAGAACGTACGGGCGCACTTGCGGATCGTCTCGCGCGTCGGCCACAGCCAGGCCGAGTCGATGTGCGCGTGCCCCACCGCGATCACCTGGTGCGCGCTGGAGTAGGCGGGCGAGGCGAGCACGTCCGCCAGGGCCTCCCGGCCCGCGGCGGCGGTCTCGGCCACGCGGTCGGGGTCCACGACGTCGCACATCCGCTCCAGCGCGCGCAGGATCTCGGCGCGGCGCGGCAGCGACGCCTCCAGCTCCTCCATGAGGCCGGCGAGGGTCCGGCAGTCCTGGAGCAGGCCGTAGACGGTCAGGTCGCGCTCGACGAGGTCGACGCGGCGGAGCGTGTAGATGGGCTCGGTGCCGGCGGTCGCCTTGTCGCCGAGCGGGGTGGGCAGGTAGAAGTAGTGCCCGCCCACGTCGGGGTTGGACGCGGCCTCGATGTAGAGGTCGACCGGCCCGGGCCCGACGGGCACGGCGTTGTTCAGCGGCTCCAGGCCCTTCACGATCGTGCCGTCGGGCCGGTAGATGAGGCCCTCGGCCTGAAAGCCCGGCTGCCGTGCCGAAAAGCCCAGGTCGACGACCATCTCCAGCGCGACGTCCGGGCCTCCCCACCCCTCGGGAATCTCACCGGTGACCCGGAACCAGGTCGTCCCCCACGGCCTGCTCCAGGACGTGCCGGGCTTGAAGACGGTGAAGCTCTGCGCCGCCGCCTCCGCGAACGGCACCGGCTCGTCGGGCACCTCCCACGCCGTCACGTCGAGCGCGACGTGACGGCGCTCCACGGCGGGCGCGATCCGCTCGCGTACGAAGCGCTCGACGCGCATCTCGATCTGGGGGGTGGTGTCGTGCATGAAGGCTCCTGACCGTGGCAGAGGTGAGGGAACGGAATGCGGCGGAACGAGCGGGCTAGCGAACCGGCGCCTCGCCGCGCCAGCCGGCGCAGCGCTCCGCCCAGCGTTCGAGTTCCTCGCGCATCTCGCGGAACCGGTCCGGGTGCGTCCGCGACAGCTCGCGCCGCTCCCCCGGGTCGTCGAGGAGGTCGTAGAGGCCCTCGGGCACGGCCACGTCCACCTGCATGCTCTCGCAGGCGTCCAGCACCACCTTCCAGCGGCCGAGCCGGCCGGCGAGCTGCCCCTCGTACTCCCAGAACAGCCAGCGGTCGGGGCCGGCCTCGCCGCTCTTCAGCAGCGGCAGCAGCGACGTGCCGTCGATCGTCTCGTCGGCGGGCTCGGCGCCGTCCACGGCCTCGAGCACGGTGGGGACGACGTCGGCCATGCAGCCGACCACGTCACCCGGCCCGCCGGCCGGAATCGCCGCGGGCCAGGAGATGATGGCGGGCACGCGGATACCGCCATCGAAGAGCGAGCCCTTGTGGCCGCGCAGGCCGCCGGCCGAGCCGCCGTCGTAGGAGACCTCCTCCCCGTCGAGCCAGTTGCGCTCCTCGATCGACGGGCCGTTGTCGGAGGACATGAAGACGATGGTGTTCTCGCGCAGGCCGAGCCGGTCGAGGGCGTCGAGGATCTCCGCGACGCCGTCGTCCATGGCCTTCACCATCGCCGCCATCATGCGCCGGCCGTCCGGCAGGTGGGCGAACCGCGCCATGTACTCCTCGGGCGCGTGCAGGGGGTAGTGCGGCGCGTTGAACGGCACATAGCAGAAGAAGGGGCGTTCGGCGTTCCGCTCGATGAAGTCGACGGCCCGGCGCGCGATGACCGTGGTGAGGTACTCGCCGTTCAGCCAGACCTCGTCCTCGCCCTCCCACAGGTCGTGGATCGGGTTGTGGTCACCCCAGTAGTAGATGTGGGAGTAGTAGTCGACGCAGCCGGCGCGGAAGCCGAAGTGCTCGTCGAAGCCGCGGTGCAGCGGCCCGTAGGCCGGGTCGGCGCCCAGGTGCCACTTGCCGAAGATGCCGGTCGCGTAGCCGCGCTCCCGCAGGGCGCTCGCGAGCGTCGGCTGGGGCGGGAGTCCGGGGGTGCGCCGCGTCCCGCCGAGGATCGCCTCCACACCGGCGTGCGCGGGGTGGCGGCCCGTGAGGAGCGACGCCCGGGAGGGCGAGCAGACGGGCGCGTTGGAGTACCACTGCGGCAGGCGGACGCCGGAGGCGGCGAGCCCGTCCAGCGCGGGGGTGTCGAAGTCGTCGGCGCCGAAGCAGCCGAGGTCACCCCAGCCCAGGTCGTCGGCGTAGATGACGACGACGTTCGGGCGTTCGTCGATCGGATTCATTCTTTGACGCTCCCAGCGGCCATTCCGGCGACCAGCCGTTTCTGTACGACGGAGAAGAGGACGATGGTGGGGACGGTCGCCACCGTGGCGGCGGCCATGATCACGCCCCAGTCGCTCGTGTACTCCCCGAAGAAGGACGACAGCCCCACCTGCACGGTCTTCAGGTCCTCGCTCGTGTTCAGCACGCTCGCGAAGAAGTACTCCTCCCACGTCGCGATGAAGGTCGTGACGATCACCGTGACGATGCCGGGCAGTGCGATCGGGAAGACGACCCGGAAGATCACGCCCACGTTCGAGCAGCCGTCGATGCGCGCCGCCTCGTCGAGCGCGATCGGAATGGTGTTGAAGTAGCCCATCAACAGGTAGATCGCGAGCGGCAGGGTCATCGCGGTGTACACGATGATCAGGCCGACGTAGGAGTTGAGCAGGCCGAGCTCCCCGAACGAGAGGTAGATCGGCGTGATCAGCACGACGAAGGGCAGCAGCTGCGTCGCGAGGACGACCATCATGATGGTCCGGCGCAGCCGGAAGGCGAACCGCGACAGCGCGTAGGCCGCCAGGCTCGCCAGCACGACGGTGCAGACCGTGCTGACGGCGGAGACCAGCAGGCTGTTCCCGATGTACCGCGCGAAGTCGGAGTTGCCGAACAGCCTGGAGTAGGCGCCGAACCCGAGCCCGTCGAAGTACCGGCTCCAGGGCAGCCGGGCGGCGAGCGCCGTCGTCGGCCGCAGTGAGGTGAAGACCATCCACAGGACGGGGAAGACGATCACGAGCAGGATCGCGAAGGTCGGCACGATCACGAGCAGGTCGCGCGGCCGCCGCCGGTTCGGGTCGCGCCTCGGGGCGGGCCTCTTTCGCTCGTCACGGCGGGCCGGCCTCGACGTCACGTCGGCGGTCATGCGGACCGTCCTTCCCGGTCACTCGTCACCCGCAGGTAGACCAGGGCGAACACCGCCATCGTCGCCGTCATGACGATGCCGATCGCGGCGCCCTGTCCGAGGTCGTTGGCCACGAACGCGGCCGAGTACAGCTGGGTGGCGAGCACCTGCGTGTACGTACCCGGCCCTCCCCCGGTCGAGAGCCAGACGTAGACGAAGTTGTTGAACGTCTGGATCACCGTCATGAGCACGACGACGACGATGACCGGCCGCATGTTGGGCAGCGTGATGTGGAGGAAGGACTTCCAGCGCCCCGCGGAGTCGATCGCCGCCGCCTCGTACTGCTCCTTGGGGATCGACTGCAGGCCCGCCATCATCACGACCACGACGAAGGGCAGCTCACGCCAGACGATGATGGCGATCACCGACCACCACGCGGTGCTCGTCTGGGCCAGGAAGGGCACGCCCTTGGACACGAGGTGCGTGCTGACCAGGAACTGGTTGAGCACTCCGGTGTTGGCGTCGAAGATCGACTTCCAGCAGGCGACCGCGACGACCGGCGGGAGCATCCACGGGACGAGGACGAGGGTGCGGCACAGGCCCCTCAGGTGCCACCGCTGGAGCACCCGGCTCTGCAGAAGGAGCGCGAGCGCCAGGCCGAGCACGAGCCGGATCGCCACCGTGAGCGCGGTCAGCCAGAAGGCCGTGTTGAGCGTGGCGCTGCCGATCTGCGGGTCGCTGAAGATCGCTTTGAAGTTGTCGAACCCCACCCACTCGGCGTCGCCGGGCGCGTCGTACGGGCTCAGCTTCTGGAACGCCAGCACCACGTTGTACACGCTGGGGAAGACGAACAGGACGCCGATGACGATGAGAGCCGGTGTCGTCAGCGCGTACGGCTGACGTCGTGCGGAGCGGGAGGCCATCGGCACCGCTCAGCCCTTCAGGCCCTTGGTCAGCCCGGAGATGATCGCCCCGGCGGCCTCCGAGCTGGACGACTGGCCCGAGTAGACGGCGGAGAAGTGCTGGTTGACGAGCTGCTCGATC
Source organism: Actinoallomurus oryzae (assembly GCF_039541955.1). NCBI lineage: Bacteria > Bacillati > Actinomycetota > Actinomycetes > Streptosporangiales > Thermomonosporaceae > Actinoallomurus > Actinoallomurus oryzae. The sequence goes on from NZ_BAABHF010000019.1 coordinate 282,838, forward strand.
GAGGCGACCGTCATGTCGGAGCCGATGTAGCGGGCGAACGAACGGGAGTGCGGCAGCTGCTTGACGTAGCCCTGCTGCGACTTCGGCACCTTCAGCTCGGTGAGGGTGCTCGTGGAGGCCGGGTACTGGGAGTAGGTCTTGAACGTCGTGGCGCTCATCAGGTACTTGATGACCTGCCACGCCTCGTCCGGGTGCTTGCTGTTGCGGTTGATGCCGAGGGCGCGACCGCCGAGGTGCGTCGTGCCGTCGGTCAGGCCCGAGGGCATCGGCGCGGTCGTCAGCGTCGTCCCGGCCGCCTTCGCCTGCTTCTCCAGGGACGCGAAGGTCTCCGGCGGCTCGTAGCTCATCGCGCACGAACCGGTCGCGAGGCCGTTGACGATGGAGGGGTCGCTGTAGTCCTGCACCGCCTGGTCCGCCTTCGGTGAGGCCCCGGAGGAGAACAGGTCGGCGAAGTACTGGATCGCGCTCGCGAGCTGGGGCTGCGCGATGCCGGGCTGCCACGTGCCCGAGGCGTTCTTCTGCACGAGCGTGCCGCCGTGCGCCCAGATGTAGTAGTTGATCGCGTTCCACTGGGAGCTCGTCGCGGAGCCGGAGGCCGCGAAGCAGAAGCCGCTGGTCTTGCCGGAGCTGTGGGAGCTGATCTGCTTCGCGTCGGCGGCGAGCTGCTCCCAGGTGGCCGGCGGGCTCGAGACGCCCGCGTCGGAGAGTGCCTTGGGGTTGTAGACGAGTGCCATGGTGTCGGCCGTCCAGGGCATGGCCCAGGTCTTGCCGTCGAAGGTGACCATGTCCTTCGCGAGGAGGCTGTCCGTCCCGCCGGGCAGGGGGTCCTTCTTCATGAGGTCGTCCAGCGGCAGCAGGATCTTCGGCTTGGCGACGAACGCGACGTCGGCGTAGCCGATCTGGTCGATGTCGGGCCCGGACCCGGAGTTGGCCTCACGCGCGAACTGCTGCACGTTGTTCGGGCTCAGCGTCTGCATCTCGACGTGGATCTTCGGGTGGCTCTTGTTCCACGCGTCGATCGCGGTGGTGAGGCCGGCGACCTCGCCCTTCGGGTCGAACTGCCGGAAGACCAGGTTCACCGAGCCGGATCCGGAACCGGAGCCCGAGCACGCCCCGAGGGGAAGGACGAGGCTCAACATTGCGGCGGCCACGGCCGACTTCGTGAACTTCATGCTGCAACTCCTTCAGAGGCACTGGCCCGCAGCGGGATTCCAGGACGCTAACACAATCAATTTGATTTACAACAGACTCTTCCGTGACCTACGATCTCCGCCGTCAGCGTGTGATCTACGATCTGTTTGCGTCAGCGCGGAAGCGCGCGTGACGGCCCCCACTCGCCGGACCGGGAGGATCGCGATGGAGCGACGGGGATCGAATCTTCCGCGCGTCGGCGACTACAACCAGCTGCTCATCCTTGATCTGGTACGCCGAAGCTCGAACATCAGCCGTGTCGAGCTGTCCGAGCGCACCGGCCTGTCGGGGCAGACCGTCTCCAACATCTGCCGTCGCCTCGTCGACGCGGGGCTCATCGAGGCCGCCGGGCGCGTGGCGGCCGACACCGGAGCGCGCCGGACGATGTTCAGAGTGGTCCCGCAGGGCCGGTACTCGGTCGGTCTGCACATCGACCCGGCCCGGATGACGCTCGTACTCCTCAACCTCGCCGGTGAGGTCGAGGACCGCGCCTCGATCGTGACCCCGACCACGGACGGCCCGGAGGACGTGCTCAAGGCGATCGTCGACGCGGTCGCCGACCTCGTGGGCCGCCGGGGCATCCCCCGGCAACGCGTGTCCGGGCTCGGTGTGTCGGCTCCCGGGCCCATCAAGGCGGACTCCGGCTCGCTGGTCGGGCCGCCCAACCTCCGCGGCTGGGGCGTCGTACGGCTCCGCGACGAGCTCGAGAGCCGCGTCGGCCTGCCGGTCGTGCTGGAAAAGGACACCATCGCCGCCGCCACGGGCGAACTCTGGGCGGGCGGCGGCACGCTCTCGAACTTCGCCTGCATCTACCTCGGCACCGGGATCGGCGCCGGCGTCGTCCTCGACGGCGAGGTGATGCGCGGCACGTCCGACAACCTCGGCGAGATCGGCCACCTCAGCGGCGATCCCGACGGACCCCGCTGCCCGTGCGGCGGGCGCGGGTGCATCGCGATCACCTCCGCCCCGGTTCACCTCGTCTCCGCGGCCGCCGGCTCCGGCACGATCCCGTCGGTGGACCTCGACGATCCCCTGGCCGTCGAGACCGCGTTAAGGCATCTCTGCGCCCTCGCCGACGGAGGCGACGAACAGGCGCTCGCCATCGTCGAGAAGTCGGCGCGCGCCATCGCCCGCATCGCCGGCAACCTCGCCAACATCCTGGACCTCGACGCCGTCGTCCTGGGCGGGCCGAGCTGGTCCGCGCTCTCGCGGATCTACCTGCGGGTCGTGCCGCCGATCACCGCCTCACTGCTCACGGTGAGCGACGTGCACACGGTCGAGGTGCGCGGCACGACCCTGGGCGAGGACGGCGGCGCCATCGGCGCGGCCTCGCTCGTCATGTCGTCGATGGCCTCGGCACGCTCCGACCACCTGCTCGTCCCCCATTGATCGGAAGCGATGTCACCGGCACGCGCCGCCCGGCCCGTACGCGGACGGCAGGTGTCGCCCGGCCCGAACACGGACGGCAGGTGTCGCCCGGCTCGTACGCGGACGGCACGCACGCCGGTGACCCGGTCGGCCGCCAGGGCGTGGGCCTTGACATGATGCGGGTCACGCACGCCAGGAGGTTGCTCGTGCACGTCAGGAGGTTGTTCGCGCATGTCCGGATGCTGTCCCCCCTCGCGCTCTCAGGGCCGGGAGGTCCCGCATGACCTGCCGAGCCGCGGCCACGCCTCCGGCGACCTGATCACGCTGCCGGGCGGCACGTTCCTGATGGGCACCGAGGACACCGACGGATTCCCCGACGACGGCGAGGGGCCCGTCCGCGAGGTCACCGTCGCGCCCTTCGCCATCGATCCGTACGGCGTGTCGAACGCGCGGTTCGCGGAGTTCGCCGACGCGACGGGCTATCGAACGGATGCCGAGGAGTTCGGCTGGACCTATGTCTTCGCCAAGTTCCTGCCCGGCGAACTGCGCAAGAGATCGCCGAGGCCGCCACAGACGCCATGGTGGTGTGGCGTCTCTGGAGCGTACTGGCGGGCGCCGGAAGGGCCCGGGAGCACGGTCGAGGACCGCTGGGACCACCCGGTGGTACACGTGTCATGGCGTGACGCCGTCGCGTACTGCGCCTGGGCCGGCCGGCGGCTGCCGACGGAGGCCGAGTGGGAGTACGCCGCACGTGGCGGTCTGGAGCAGGCCCGTTACCCGTGGGGCGACGAGCTCACCCCCGACGGCGAACACCGGTGCAACATCTGGCAGGGCCGCTTCCCGGTGCGCGACACCGCGGAGGACGGTTACGCCGGCACCGCTCCGGTGGACGCCTTCCCGCCCAACGGCTTCGGGCTCTACAACGTTTCGGGCAACGTGTGGGAATGGTGCGCCGGACGGTTCCGTACGAGCGACGCCGAGCGTCCGATGCGCGGCGGCTCGTACCTGTGCCACGACTCCTACTGCAACCGCTACCGGGTCGCCGCACGTACGTTCAACAGCCCCGACAGTTCGAGCGGCAACCTGGGCTTCCGCTGCGCCGCCGACGTCTGACCGGCACTCCGCCGCGCTCCGCGCCGGATGCCGGTCAGACCTCGCTCTTCGCTCTCCTCCGACGAGCTACTACGGCGAGCCGAGCTCCTGGTAGCGTTGGCGGACGACCTCGGGAAAAGGGAGAGCCGAACATGGCAGGTGACGACGACATCTCCGGGTGATGCCCGGAAGTAGTCGGCCGCAGGCAGGCGAGACGCCGCCGTGGCCGTTCTGTCGTCGTCCCCTTTGAACCCTTGCCGGGCGCCTTGGGCGCGCCCGCGTCATTTCCGAGGACCACCTCCATGTCCGACGCATGCATCGTCTGCTCGAACCTGTCCTTCTCCTGGCCGGACGACACGCCGGTCTTCCAGAACCTGTCCTTCACGGTCGGCGGTGGCCGTACGGGCCTGGTCGCGCCGAACGGCGCCGGTAAGAGCACTCTGCTCAAGCTGATCGCGGGTGAGTACCGGCCCGGCGGCGGGACCGTCTCTGTCGACGGAGTGGTCGGCCATCTGCCGCAGAGCCTGCCGCTCACCGGCGACCTGACGGTGGCCGAGGTGCTGGGGATCGCCCCGATCATCCGGGCGATCGACGCCGTCGAGTCCGGTGACGTCGATGAGGCGCACTTCACCACGATCGGCGACGACTGGGACATCGAGGAGCGCACCACGGCCCAGCTGGACCGGCTCGGTCTCGGCGACGTCGCCCTCACCCGGCGCTTGGACACCCTCAGCGGCGGCCAGGTCGTCTCCCTGGGCCTGGCCGGCCGGCTGCTGAAGCGCCCCGACGTCCTGCTGCTGGACGAGCCGACCAACAACCTCGACCTCGACGCGCGTCACCGGCTCTACGGCGTGCTCGACGATTTCAGCGGCTGCCTGCTGCTGGTCAGCCACGACCGGGCGCTGCTCGACCGCATGGACCGCATCGCCGAGCTCGACCAGGGTGAGGTCCGCTCCTACGGCGGGAACTTCACCGCCTACCAGGAGGCCGTACGCACCGAGCAGGAGGCCGCGGAAAGGACCGTCCGCAACGCCGAGCAGCAGGTCAAGCGGGAGAAGCGGGAGATGCAGCAGGCCCGTGAGCGGGCCGAGCGGCGGGCGAGCAACGCCGCGCGCAACCTCGACAGCGCGGGGCTGCCGAAGCTCTTCGCCGGGAACATGAAGCGGCGCGCCCAGGAGTCCGCGGGCAGGGCGAGCCAGACGCACTCCGCGCGGGTCAGCGATGCCAAGGCCCGGCTCGATGAGGCCGGCCGGGCCCTGCGCGACGAGCAGAAGATCGCCCTGGAGCTGCCCCGCACCAACGTCCCGGCCGGACGCACGGTCTTCCGCGGCGAACGCATCCAGGTCCGCCACGGCGACCGTGCCGTCTTCGCCGGGGACGGGGCCGGCCTGACCGTCCAGGGGCCCGAGCGGATCGCGCTGACCGGGCCCAACGGCTCCGGCAAGTCCACTCTGCTCCGCGTAATAAGCGGCGAGATCGAGCCGGAAGGCGCCACGATCAAGCGCTTCGACGGCCGGATCGCGTACCTGTCCCAACGGCTGGACCTGCTCGACCTCGAACGCACCGTGGCGCAGAACCTGGCCGCCTTCGCGCCCGGCATCCCCGACGCGCAGCGGATGAACCTGCTCGCCCGCTTCCTGTTCCGGGGTTCCCGCATTCACCTTCCGGTCGGCGTGCTGTCGGGCGGCGAGCGCCTGCGGGCCACCCTCGCCTGCGTCCTGTACGCCGAACCGGCGCCGCAGCTCCTGCTCCTGGACGAACCGACCAACAACCTCGACCTGGTGAGCGTCGGCCGGCTGGAGAGCGCGCTCAACGCCTACGAGGGCGCGTTCGTGGTGGTCAGCCACGACGAGCGCTTCCTGGCCGAAATCCGGGTCAACCGCCGGCTCCGGCTGTCCGAAGGCCGGCTCGTCGAGACCGGTGCGCCGGCGGTGCCCCATGCCTGAGCCGGCGCTGCTCGCCCACGATCTGGTTCGCACGTTCGGAACGCGGCGAGTGCTCGACGGTGTCTCCCTCACCGCCGCCCCCGGGCAGCGGATCGGGCTGATCGGCGAGAACGGCGCGGGAAAGTCGACACTGCTGCGGCTGCTCGCCGGGGCCGACGAACCCGACGCCGGTACCGTCGTACGCCCGCCGGACCTCGGCTTCCTGCGCCAGCAGATGCCGTACGAGAGCAGGTCGACGATCGCCGACGTGATCGACGACGCCCTGCGCGGAGCCCGCGAGGACCTCGCCGACCTGGACCGGCTCACCCGGGCGCTCGCCGAGACACCGCAGGACTCCCCCGGCCACGCTCACCTTCTCGGCGAGTACGGCGAGCGGCTCGAACACGCGCAGGAACATGAGGTCTGGGACGCCGACCGGCGCGCCGAGATCGTTCTCAGCGCCCTCGGGCTCGGCGGGCTGAGCCACGACCGCACGCTCGGGTCGCTGTCCGGCGGGCAGCGCGGTCGGCTCGCCCTGGCCGCGCTCCTGGTCCGGCGGCCCGCGGCGCTGCTGCTCGACGAGCCGACCAACCATCTCGACGACGCCGCGGCGGCCTTCCTGGAGGAGCAACTGCGGGGGCTGCCCGGCGTCGTCGTGGTGGCGAGCCACGACCGGGCGTTCCTCGACGCCGTCTGCACGGACCTGGTCGACCTGGATCCCTCGGTGTCCGGCCCGATCCGCTACGGCGGCGGCTACACCGCCTACCAGGCGGAGAAGCGTGCCGAGCGGGAACGCTGGCAGAGACGTTTCGCCGAGGAACAACAGGAACTCGCCGACCTGCGCCGTACGGTCGCGGTGACCGCGCACCGGGTCGCGCCGGACCGCGAGAGGCGCGACAACGAGAAGATGGGATACGGGCACTCCGGCGGCCGGGTGCAGAAGCAGATCTCGCGGCGGGTGCGCGACGCCGCCCGCCGGCTCGACCGGCTGGGGCGCGACCAGGTCGGCGAGCCGCCGGAGCCGCTGCGGTTCCGTGCCGCGACGCTCGCCTCCGAGTCCGCCGACGGAACCCTCCTGTCGCTGCGCGGCGTCCGCGTACCCGGACGGCTCGCCCTCGACCGCCTCGACCTCGCGGCCGGCGAACGGCTCCTGGTCACCGGGACGAACGGAGCGGGGAAGTCGACGTTGCTCCTGCTGCTGGCCGGCCGGCTGGAGGCTCGCGGCGAGGTACGGCGGCGCTGCGGGCTGAGGGTCGGGCTGCTCACCCAGGACACCGTGTTCGCCCGGCCGGACCGCACCGCGCGGCAGACCTACGAACAGGCGCTCGGCGTCGAACGCGCCGAGTCCGTACCACTGCGGTCCCTCGGCCTGATCGGCGACCAGGACCTCGACAGGCGGGTGGGGGAACTGTCCGTCGGGCAGCGTCGCCGGCTCGCCCTGGCGTTGCTCATGGCGGACCCGCCGGAGCTGCTGCTGCTCGACGAGCCCACCAACCACCTGTCGCCCCGGCTCTCCGACGAGCTGGAGGAGGCCCTGGGCACGACCGCCGGCGCCGTCGTGGTCGCCAGCCACGACCGATGGCTGCGCTCGCGCTGGACCGGCCGCGAACTGCGGCTGTGAACCGCCGGGGAGGACTTCCGGCGCTCGGCCGGCGGACTTGCCGATCGCCGTCATCGCGTTCTCGGCCCCGCCCGCGGCCGATGGCGTGGATACTTAAAAAATCATGAACGTCGACGACACGTCCGAACCACCCTCGCCGTCCAGTGCCGACTCCCTACGACGCCAGGTGGTCGAGGTCGCCACCGAGATGATGCGGGGCCCGGCCGCCCCGGCGCGCGGGGGCTCGGAGTCATCTGACCAGTCCGCGATGACCCTCTATCTCGCGCTGCTGACCGACCGCCTGCCGGTCTACGCGCGCACGATGATGGAGCTGGAGTCGCGGGCCGGCAAGGCGAGCGTCGAGGAGAACCTCGTGCCCGTCGCCCAGGCGACGATCCGGTTCTACTGCGAGATCCTCGCCGCCAAGGTGAGCGTCTTCACCAAACCCGACCAGCTCCTCCAGCTCCGGCGGGTGCTCACGTCGCGCGGCATGGGACCGCAGGCCGCGGACACGCGGGTCGCGGCCTACCTCGGCCAAGAGCGCGAGCTGGGCCGCATCGCGGCCGACGTCGACTGCGACGCCGCCGCCCAGCTTCTGATCGGCACGTGCGTCAACTACGCGTTCACCAAGATGCTCCTGGACGACGTCATGCCGCAGGAGCACTTCATCGACCGGGCGATCCGGGGACTCCGCCTCGCGCCGTGAGACCGGTCGGCCCGGCGACGGGCTGCTCGGCCCGAGAGGCACGTGCACCGTCCCTTCTCGCCGTCGCGGGAACGCGCTCCGATCGCACGGCGAGGCACCTGACGAAGTCGAGATCCGATCGGGATCTTCGCTGTCTACCGTGAGCTCATGCGAAGACGATTTGTTCTTGCCTCCCTCGGATTGGCCGCGTCTCTCATGGCCGTGGCCGGCCCCGCCTCCGCCGTCACCTACGGCTCCCCCGACGGAAACGCCCATCCGGAGGTCGGAGCTCTCATCGCCGACCAGGCCTACTCTGACGGGACATGGGCCTACTGCAGCGGCACGCTCGTCTCGCCGACCGTTTTCGTGACCGCCGCCCACTGCGGTGACCCGGGGCAGACCACCGCCCGGGTCTCCTTCGCGAGCAAGTACCAGCCCGGCGCGACGACCTACAACGGCCGGTACATACCCAACCCGGAGTACAGCGGTAGCCAATCCGACCCGCACGACATCGCCGTGGTCGTCTTCGACAAGGCCGTACCGAAAATCACGCCCGCCAGGCTTCCCACCGCCGGCCTACTCGACGGCATGAAGATGGCCGGGACCCTGCAGACGTCGACGTTCACCTCGGTCGGATACGGCTCGCTCGCCCCGGTGAACGGCCCCGGCGGGAAGACCTACGTCTACACGGACACCCGCAACCAGGCGTCCGGATCCCTCAACAGCCTCACGAACGCATGGCTCCGGCTGTCCCAGAACCCCGCGACGGGCAACGGCGGCACGTGCTACGGCGACTCGGGCGGCCCGAACTTCCTCGGAGACACCGGCTGGAACCTCCTGGTCGCCACGACGATCACCGGTGACACGGCCTGCCGGTCGACGAACGTCGATTACCGGCTGGACACCCCCGACGCCCGAGCCTTCCTCGGCCAGTACGTCACCCTTCCCTGAACCACACCGAACCTGGGGCAGGAATTCAGCAGCCGGGCTCGGAGATCTCCTCCCTGGCCACACTTCATACCTGGCCGCACGAACGACCCTGGGCGCGATGCGCTCAGGGTCTTTCAGGCGTCCAGAGAGTGGGCAGAAGCGCGGGTGAACCGCCGATGGCGTCAGTGACCGCGGTGTCGGGTCGCGGCCATCGTGGCGAGCAGGGCCAGGGACTGCTCGTCCGGCGAGCCCGGCCGGGCGTGGAGGACGGTGAGCACCTGGCCGTCCTCCAGCGGCATCGCGTGGAAGCGGAGGCTGATCACGCCCAGCTCCGGGTGTCGGAAGCTCTTCGCGCCCGCCGTGGTGGTGCGGACGTCGTGACGGGCCCACAGTTCCCGGAACTCCTGGCTGTGCAGCGAAAGTTCGCCGATGAGTTCGGTCAGCTCGGGGTCGTTCCGCTCGGTTCCGATCCGGGCCCGGAAGTTGGCGACCGCGTCCGACGCCGCCGCGTTCCAGTCCACATGTGTCTCCCGAGTCCCAGGGTCCAGGAACACCGCGCGCAGCAGGTTCGTCCCGGGCACGTAGCAGGAGGCCAGCTCGCATGCCAGGGCGTTCGATCCGACGACGTTCATCCGGCGGCTGGTCACCGTGGCCGGTGTCGTCGTCCAGGCGTCCAGTAGTTCCTGCACGGTGTCCGACACCCGCTCCCGGGTGCGCGTGGCGGTCGGTGCCGGGCGGGCCAGGGCGTACAGGTGCTCCGTCAGTTCCTCGTCCAGTCGCAGCGCCCGGGCCAGCGACTCCAGGACGCTCTCCGAGGGCCGGTGGCCGCGTCCCTGCTCCAAGCGTACGTAGTAGTCCGCGCTCACTCCCGCCAGGAGGGCCAGTTCCTCGCGCCGCAGCCCCGTCACGCGGCGGCGGGCGTCGCCGGCGTCGCCGAGGCCCACGTCCTTGGGCCGGACCAGGGCTCGGCGAGCCCGGAGGAACTCTGCGAGAGCGGCGTTGTCCATCGCTTCAGGCTACGTCCGGCCGTCCGGTACGAGGGTGGCCCTGGGATTCCCAGTCATCGGCCACCGATGGTGGGACGGCGCGGTCCGGCGCCAGCATGGGCGTGTTGTGAACGAGAGGAGATCCACCATGCGAACGGTCAACGGCTGGGCCGCCCAGGCGCCCGGGTCGGCGTTGGCGCCCTGGCGCTTCGAGCGCCGTGAGCTGCGACCCACCGACGTCGCGCTGCGGGTGACGCACGCGGGGCTGTGCTTCACCGACCTGGAGGCCGTGCGGCCCCAGCCGGGCCACGAGTGGCCGGACGTCTTTCCGCTGGTGCCGGGCCACGAGATCGTGGGTGAGGTGGTGGCCGTCGGCGGTGCGGTCACCGGCTTCCGGATCGGCGATCCGGTCTGTGTTGGGAACATCGTCGATTCGTGCGGGGTGTGCGAGGCCTGCCACAACGGTGATCAGGAGTTCTGCGCGGAGTTCCCGACCCTGACCTACGGGGGGCGCGATCGGCACGACGGGTCCCTGACCCAGGGCGGGTTCAGCGACGAGTACGTGGCCGACCAGGCGTTCGTGTACCGGCGTCCCGAGGGGCTCGACCCGGCCGGGACCGCGCCGCTGATGTGCGCGGGGATCACCACCTGGGTGCCGCTCCGGCGGTGGGAGGCCGGCCCGGGGCAGACGGTCGGCGTCATCGGCCTCGGCGGGCTCGGGCACGTGGCCGTGAAGCTGGCCAAGGCGCTCGGCGCCGAGGTCGTGGGCTTCACCACCTCACCCGACAAGGCGAAGGACATGCTGGGACTCGGTGCCGACGACGTGGTGGTGTCGACCGACGCCGAGGCCATGGCCGCGCAGCGCGGGAGATTCGACCTCATCCTCGACACCGTGCCCCGCGCGCACGACCTCTCGCCCTACCTGACGGCGCTCCGCTTCGATCGGACCCTGTGCACGCTCGGCATCGTGCCGGAGCTGTCCTTCACACCTCAGGCCCTGCGGTTCGGACGCAAACGGCTGGCGGCTGCGGGCAGCGGCGGCATCACCGACACCCGGGAGATGCTCGACTTCTGCGCCACCCACCACGTGACCGCGACCGTCGAGGTACTGCCGGTCGCCGAGGTCAACACGGCACTGGACCGGCTGGCCGCCGGCGACGTCAAGTACCGGTTCGTCCTCGACCTCACGTCCTGACGAACGCGACGCCTCCCCCTGCCTGGCGGTCGACCTCCCCCCAGGTGCGTGAATCGCTGTCGCAAGAAAAGCCCTGAGACGCATGATCTCAGGGCTTTCCATGCCGATCAGACAGGTCGGCAGGGGCGGGGTCGAACCGCCGGCCCTCCGCTTTTCAGACGGACGGGCAGGCTTTGGGAGGTGTTGGTGAACAGGGACTCCGTGGGCGTGAGTGCGGTCGGCTCGACGGCCAGAGCCAGGTCCGGATAGCGGGTGAAGAGCGCGCGAAGCGCGACGGTGGCTTCGAGCCTGGCCAGGGATTCACCGAGGCACACGTGGGGGCCACCGCCGAAGGCCAGGTGTTTGGTCTTCTCTCGGGAGATGTCGAATCGGTCGGCGTCGGGGCCGTGCTGGGCCGGGTCGCGTCCGACCGCGCTGTACGGGGCCAGGATCGCCTCCCCGGCGGGGATGGTGACGCCGGCGATGGTGATGTCCTCCTTCGGGTAGCGGGCCATGAAGTTGCCGATCGAGGCGTCCCATCGCAACACCTCCTCCACCACGGCCGCCCAGGTCGCCTCATCACCGCTCTGGGCGAGGGCTCGCTGGTCGGGATGGGTGAGAAGAGCCCGGGTGGCGTTGAGGATCAGGCTGAGCGTGGTCTCGTGGCCGGCGGTGAGCAGCAGCCACAGCGTGTCGACCAGCTCGGACTCGGTGAGCGCGTCGGGATCGTGGGCGCAGGCGGTGAGGAGCGCGCTGGTCAGGTCATCGCCGGGCCGGTCACGCCGCAGCGTGATCAGCTCGTGCAGCAGCCGGACTCTGTCGTGCTGAGTCCGGGTCACCTCATCGGGAGTGGTGGTGGAGCGGAAGATGGACTCCACCAGTTCCCGCAGCCGAGGCCGCCACGGCTCAGGCACGCCGGTCAACTCGCAGATCACCTGCATCGGCACCTGAACGGCGAAGTGCGGACGGAGATCGACCGAGCCGTCAGGGGCGGTGTGTCCGGGCAGGGCATCGAGCAGGTGCTCGGCGATCTCGGCGATGCGAGGCCGGAGTTCTTCGACGCGGCGGCGGGTGAGGGCCTGGGTGACGAGCCGCCGCAGACGGTGGTGGCGGGGGCCGTCGGCGGTGACCATGTTGTCGACCTTCAGCATGCCGATCAGCGGCCAGTCGTCCGGGATCCGGCCGTCCCGGATGGCGGTCCAGTTACGCCAGTCCTTGCTCACGCGCTGGTCTTTGACCAGGGCGGCGAGTTCGATGTGGCGGGTGACGGCCCAAGCGTGGACGCCGCCGGGGAGGATCACGCGGACGACCGGACCGGCCGCACGGAGGCGTGCGGCCTCGCCGTGGTGGTCGGCACCGGTGGGGTCGAGCGTGATCACCGGGATCGACGGTAAAGCCTCATGGGGGGACGTCATCGGCTGCCTCCAGAAAACGCGCACGGTCGCCGGGTGCGGGGGTCATGCCCGAGGTCCACCATGCCTCAGGCAGGTGTTGAAGCGCACGGGCGAGGCCGCCGGGCGTCGGGGTCCCGGCGGCCGCCCGGCACCGTACGGCCGGTATGGCCGGTATGGCCGGTATGGCGGTCAGCCGCCCGCCATGGCGCCGACCACGAGGAACGGCTCGGCACCGCTGACGACCGCGTCGGGCAGTGGGGCGTCCGGTGGGTCGTGGGACAGGTCGTCCTCGCAGGCGTAGAACCGGATGAAGGCGCGGCGCCGCCCGGTGCCGTGGTCGCGGATCGTGCCGCGCAGCATCGGATACCGCTCCTCGAGCGCGTCGAGCACCGAGTTCTGCGTGACCTCCCCGTCGACGTCCAGCTCGACCTCGGCGCCGGCGTGCGCGAGGACCCGCAGGTGCGCCGGGAGCACGACGCGGATCACGGCAGTGTCTGGACTTCGACGGACAGGACGGCCGGCAGATCGCGCACGATGGGCGCCCACGTGTCGCCGGCGTCCGGCGAGGCGTACACCTGCCCGCCGGTCGTGCCGAAGTAGATGCCGCAGGAGTCGAGACCGTCCACGGCCATCGCGTCGCGCAGCACGTTGACGTAGCAGTCGCGCTGCGGCAGGCCGTTCGTGAGCGGCTCCCACTCGTCGCCGCCCGTACGGCTGCGGTAGACGCGCAGGCGCCCCTCCGGCGGGTAGTGCTCGGAGTCGCTCTTGATCGGCACGACGTAGACGGTCTCCGGCTCGTGCGCGTGCACCGCGATCGGGAAGCCGAAGTCCGACGGCAGGTCACCGCTGACCTCGCGCCAGGAGTCGCCCCCGTCGTCGCTGCGCATGACGTCCCAGTGCTTCTGCATGTACATGGTGTCGGGGCGCGCGGGGTGCAGCGCGATGCGGTGCACGCAGTGGCCGACCTCGGCGTCCTCGTCGGGGATGCCGCCGGACCGCAGCCCACGGTTGGCCGGCTGCCAGGTCTCGCCCGCGTCGTCGGTGCGGAAGACGCCCGCGGCCGAGATGGCGGCGTACATCCGCGCCGGGTCGTCCGGGTGGAGCACGATCGTGTGCAGGCACATCCCGCCGGCCCCGGGCTGCCACGAGGAGCCGGAACCGTGTCCGCGGAGGCCGGGCAGCTCCTGCCAGGTCGTGCCCCCGTCGGACGACCTGAACAGGGCGGCGTCCTCGACCCCGGCGTAGATCGTGTCCGGGTCGGTGGGCGAGGGCTCCAGGTGCCAGACGCGCGCGAACTCCCAGGGGTGCGGCGTGCCGTCGTACCACTGGTGGGTGCCGGTCTTCCCCTCGTACCGGAACTCGTTGCCGACCGGCGACCAGGTCGCGCCCCCGTCGTCGGACCGCTGGATCAGCTGGCCGAACCAGCCGGTGGACTGGGCGGCGAACAGCCGCGAGGGGTCGGCGGGCGAGCCGGTGACGTGGTAGATCTCCCAGCCGCCGAAGTGGGGGCCGCTCACCTCCCACCGCTCGCGCCGGCCGTCCGACGTCAGGATGAACGCGCCCTTGCGCGTCCCGACCAGTACCCGTACTCCGCTCATGAGCCCTCCTTCGGGGGGATGACCAGGGCTGTCGTGTCGCCGACTCGCTCACCGCGTGCGCTCACTGGTGCTCCCTCGTTCGTACGGTGACCGCCGGTCGCGGCTCACCAGGGATTCTGACCGATGCCTCCGACGAAATTCATCGGTACGCGGCGATGTCCCAAATGTCGGCCGCCGCGGCCCGCACCGCCATCATCGACTGAGCCCCCATTCATCTCACTCACCAGGAGGAGACACATGCACGGTCCGGCGGGCACCTCACAGGCTTCCCGAACCCCACGTGCCGACGGCTGGGCCGCGCCCGGCTTCGAAGCCGTACGCGACGGCTTCGAAGCCGGGCAACGAGACGATCCGGGAGCCGCTCAGCTCGCCGTCTACCAGGACGGGAAGCAGGTCGTGGACGTGTGGGCCGGCGCCGACGTCATCGGCGGGCGGCCGGTGGACGGCGGCTCCCTGAGCGTGGTCATGTCCGTGACCAAGGGCGTCGTCGCCACCTGCGCCCACCTGCTCGCCCAGCGTGGACTGCTCGACCTGGAGGCGCCCGTCGCCGCCTACTGGCCCGAGTTCGCCCAGAACGGCAAGGAGGACGTCAAGGTCGGCGACCTGCTCGCGCACCGCTCCGGGCTCTCCGCCTTCCCGCCGGAGGCCCGCGTCGGCCTTCCGCAGCTCCTCGACTGGGACCACTGCACCCGCGTCCTCGCCGCCATGGCCCCGCTCTGGCGGCCGGGCACCGCCTGTCACTACCACGCCTTGACCTACGGCTATCTGGTCGGCGAGGTGATCCGCAGGATCACCGGGCACAGCGTCGGAGCCATGCTCGCCACGGACCTGTCCGCCCCGCTCGCACTCGACCTGTGGATCGGCCTGCCCGCCGCCGAAGAGTCCCGCGTGCTCGCGCAGTTCACCCGCGAAACGCGCCCCACCGCCCGGCAGGTCGACGAGGAGCTGGCACGCTTCGGCCTCGGCCGGAGCGACCCGCTCGTCGGCGGCACGCTGGCGACCATGGCCTCGGTGGCCGAGGCCACCGAGGCCTTCAACAGCCCCGCCGCCATCGCCGCCGAGATCCCGGCCGCCAACGGAGTCGGCAACGCCCGGTCCCTGGCCCGCCTGCATGCCGCGCTCATCGGACCCGTGGACGGGACGCGGCTCCTGACCGCGGACACCGTGGAGCGCGCCACCGCCCCCCAGACCGATCATCTGCCGGCCCCGAGCCCTTTCGACCGCCTGCCCGCCGACAGCCGGTCCCGCCACGCATTCGGCTACGAGCTGCCCGCCTCCCACCTGCCCATGCTGGGAACCGGTTCCTTCGGCCACGCGGGCGCCGGCGGGCGCCTGGCCTTCGCCCAGCCCCGGACCGGAACCGCCGTCGCCTACACCTGCACCACCCTGGCATGGAACCCGGCGGCGGGACCCGACCCGCGGTGGGTCCCCTGGACCGCCGCCCTGCGCGACCGCCTCGGCATGCCCGCGGTGTGACGTCACGGCTCCCGCGGTGTCCGGTACCCGCCTGGAGCCCGCCGGGGACCGTCGGGGAGCCTGGTGCCGTGGGGCGAAGGCCGAAGTGAGGGGGCACGATGGCCGGAGACCGTACGGAGCGGGGCGGCTCGGGGCTCGATCTGCACCTCGATCTGCGTCTCGAACCGGCCGAGGGCGGGGTCGGGCGTGCGCTGGAGCGGGCGCTGCGCGAGGCGGTGGGCTCCGGGCGGCTCCCCGCGGGGACGCGGTTGCCCGGCAGCCGTGGTCTCGCCGCCGACCTCGGGCTGTCGCGGGGCACGGTGGTACAGGTGTACACGCAGCTCATCGCGGAAGGATGGCTGACCGGGACGCCCGGATCCGGCACCCGGGTGGCGGGCCTTCCGGCCGGACCGGGCGAGCCGCCCGCCGGGCGGCGGCCGTGGCCGCGCGCCCGCCTCGGCGTGCGTGACGCCTCCGGAGCCGGAGGGCGTTCTCCCGGCGGCCGGGACGCTCTGGACCACGGCGGCCCCGGCGCCGGGTCACCGCCGGATGATCAGGTACGGCCCGGCACGGTCCTGGGCGGTCACGAGCCGATGCCGCACCAGGGCTGGGCCGACCTGCGGCCCGGCCGGCCCGATCTCAGTTCCTTCCCCCGTGCCCTGTGGGCGGCGAGCGTCCGGCGAGCGGCAGCCGCGGCGGATCCCGGCCTGTTCGACTACGGCGAGCTCGCCGGCGTGCCGGCTCTCCGGGCCGCCGTCGCGGGCTACGTCTCCCGTACGCGCGGCGTGCGGGTCACCGCCCGGACCGTGGTCGTCACGGCCGGGTTCTCGCACGGACTGGCGCTGCTGGCCCGTACGTTCGCGCGTCTCGGCGTGCGGCGGGCCGGGATCGAGGATCCCTGCCTCGCCCGTCACCGCAGACTGCTCGAAGTCGCGGGCCTGGAGACGGTTCCGCTGGCCGTCGACGCGGACGGCGCCGACCCGGCCGCCCTGGACGGCGGCGTCGGAGCGGTCCTCCTGACGCCGGCGCACCAGCATCCGCGGGGCGCCGTCCTCGCGCCCGGCCGCCGCACCGCCTTCGTGGACTGGGCACGGCGCAACGGCGCGTACGTCATCGAGGACGACTACGACGGCGAGTTCCGCTACGACCAGCGGCCGGTCGGGGCGTTGCAGGCGCTGGCGCCCGACCGCGTCGTGTACGGCGGGACCACCAGCAAGGCGCTGGCGCCCGGCACGCGCATCGGCTGGCTCGTGGTACCGGAGGAGCTCCGCGGGCCGCTGCTGGACACCATCGAGCACACCGCCGCGACGGTACCCGTCATCGACCAGCTCGCGCTCGCGGACCTCATCGGCCGCGGCGACTACGACCGCCACATCCGGCGGCTGCGCCTGGCCTACCGCCGGCGCCGTACGGAGCTGGCGGAGCGGCTGGCCGCCGTCACGCCCACACCGCTGGAGGGGATATCGGCGGGCCTGCACGCGCTCCTGCCGGTCGCCTCGGTGGAACGGGAGCGAGCGCTGGTCACCGCCGGCGTGCGGGCCGGGGTACTGACGCACGGCCTGCAGTCCTCGGACGAGTGGCACACGACGGAGACCCGCACGGCGGCTCTCATCCTCGGGTACGCGACGTCGCCGCCCCACGCATGGCACCGCACCCTCGACCTGCTCACGGAACTGATCGCGACCGTCGGCGACCGTTGAGCCCAGGAGGCGACGACCGTCCCTGGTCTCACGGCGGGAAAGCGGCGAAGCCCTTTCGCCAGGAGGGCCGGCCGGGAGTCCAGCCGAGTTCTTCGCGGGCACAGGCGTTGTCTGCCCCGCGGGCCCAGCCCTGGCGTTCGGCGTTCCCGGGCGCGGGACGCGGCCCGCCGACCGCCTCGGCGAACACCGAGACCCAGTCGTCCGCCGGGGCGGGTTCGTCGTCGCAGATGTTGACCGCGGCCGACGGCCAGGTCAGCGCCCGCACGGCCGCCTCGGCGGCGTCGTCGGCGTGGACGAAGCTCGTCACGTCGGCGCCGCCGGTCAGCCCGCCCGCGCGTGCCCGATCCGCCATCATGCCGTCCGCCGCGTACCAGGTGCCCGGCCCGTACAGCATCCCGTACCGCAAGATCACCCACTCGGGAAGCTCCCGTACGGCCGCCTCCAGGGACCGTACGCCCTCGACGGACGTTCGGCGCGGCTCGGGCGCGGTCAGGTCGAGCGGCACGGACTCACGGGCCGGCTCCTCGCCCGGCTCGTACGCCCACGCGATGCTCTGCGCGACGATCCGTGGCACGCCCGCCTGCAGCGCCGCGTCCACCAGGTTGCGGGTGCCGGCGACGCGGATCCGCGCGTTCGCCTCGGTGACGCCGCGGCTCAGGTCCGTGAGCTGGTGCATCACGACATCGGGTGACGCGACGCGCACGACGCGCGTGAGCGCCTCCGCGTCGTAGACGTCGGCGAGGGCGGGCACGGCGCCGAGCGCGAGCAGGGACGCGCCGCCCTCCGTCGTACGGGTCAGCGCGGTGACGCGGTGGCCCTCGGCCACGAGCAGCGGAACGATCCGACGGCCGAGAACGCCCGTCGCGCCGGCGAGGAACACGTGCATCCGGAGGACCTTTCGGGATCGTCGCGGAACCGGCATGTCGTTCACGTTAGGAAGCGACCGGACCGGGCTCATAGACCACTTGCGAGCCGATCCGGTGTACCGGTCAGATTTCCGCGACCAGCAGCCTCGTCCCGGGCGGCAGCGCGGCCCGCTGGGCCTCGGTGATCCCGGCGTCGGTGACGAACGCGTCGATCTCGGAGTGGTCGCAGATCGGAACGGGCGCGGTCTGGCGCAGCTTGGCGGAGTCGGCGAGCAGCACGACGTGGTCGGCGATGCCGATGAACGCGCGCTTGACCTCGGCGTCGAGAGGCGTGGCGCAGTACGCTCCGCGGTCGCCGAGCCCGCTCGCGGCCAGGAAGAACGTGTGCACGCGCAGCCGGCCGATCGCGGCGACGGTGTCCGGGCCGGTGAACGCCTTCGTCGGCGGATGGTGGAAGCCGCCGAGGCCGATGAGGCTCGTGCCGGAGCGCTCCCCCAGCACCGTCATCGCGGGCAGGGAGTGGGTCACGACCGTGACGTCGCGATCGTCGGGCAGGAGCCGGGCCAGCTCCAGCGTCGTGGTGCCCGCGTCGAGGCCGACGGTCGCGCCGGGCTCGACGAAGCGCAGCGCCAGCTCGGCGATGGCGCGCTTCTGCTCCGAGCGCGCCTGCGACCGCACGCCGAACGGCGAGCGCGGGGTCACGCCGCCCGGGGCCAGCGCGCCGCCGTAGACGAGCTCCGCGAGGCCGAGTTCGGCGAGTCTCTGCAGGTCGCGCCGGACCGTACGCTCCGAGACGGCCAGCTCGGCGCCGAGGTCGGGAGCCGACACGTAGCCGGTCTCACGGAGCCGGCGCAGGATCTCCTCGCGACGCTCGGGCGCGGAGTTGTACCGCAGCTCGCCGCCGCGCTCTCGGGTGACCACGGCTCGACCGTACCCGCCCTCTTGCCAAAATGTCCGAAGTCGGACGACAATTGTCCAAAGTTTGACACCTTTCGGGGAGGACGAGTGCGGGAGGCGACCTGGCGGGCGGAGATCGCCGCCGACGACCGGTTCACGGTGATCGTCGACGACGACCCCACCGGCACCCAGGCCGTGAGCGACGTCGACGTGATCCTGCGCCCCGGCCGGGCCGCGTTCGACGCCGCCGCCGCGCACCGCTCGGTGTTCGTGCTGTCCAACAGCCGGGCGCTGCCCGAGCGTGAGGCCGCCGCGCTGGTCGCCGGCATCGCCCGTACGGCACAGGACGCGGCTCGCGCCGCCGGACGTCCGCTCCGGCTGGTCCTGCGCGGCGACTCGACCCTGCGCGGGCACGTGTTCGCCGAGGTCGACGCCGTGTCACCGGGGACGCCGGTGCTGTTCGTGCCGGCGTTCGTCGACGGCGGCCGGTTCACCGAGGGCGGCGTGCACCGGCTGCGCACACCGTCCGGGCCGGTCCCGGTCGCCGAGACCGAGTTCGCCCGCGACCCGGTCTTCGGCTACACGAGCCGCGACCTGGCGGGCTGGGTCCGCGAGGTGGGCGGCGGCCGGCGGCACGCCGTGACGGTGCCGCTGGCGCGGCTGCGCGAGCGCGGGCCCGACGCCGTCGCGGACGCCCTGGCGGAGGCCGGACCTGACGCCGTCATTGTGCCCGACTGCGTCACCGAGTCCGACGTGCTGGCGGTCGCGGCGGGGCTGGTGCGCGCGGAGCGCCGGGGCGCGCGGGTGCAGGTCCGCTGCGCCGCGTCGCTCGCCGCCGCGCTGGCCGGTCTCGCCACCCGGCCGCTCGACCGCGTCGCCGTGCCGCCGCCCGGGCGGGTGCTGGTCGCCTGCGGATCGTTCACCGAGGCCAGCACCCGGCAGCTCCGCGCCCTGGACGGCCTGTGGGAACGCCGCGTCGAGCTGCCGGTCGCCCCGCATCCCGGCGACGACCGCGCGCTCGCCCGCGCCGTGCGCGAGCGCCTCGCCGAGGACGGCCGCGCGCTGCTGGCGACGGACCGCGCGCCCGGCCACGACCGGGTCCCGGCGGCGCCCGCGCTCCTGATGGACACCCTCGTCGCGACGGTGCGGCACCTCGCGCCGGAGGTGGACCTGGTCGTCGCCAAGGGCGGCATCACCTCGGCCCGGCTGGCCACCGACGCCCTGGCCGCCACGAGTGCCCACGTACGCGGCCAGATCCTGCCC
This sequence comes from Actinoallomurus oryzae, assembly GCF_039541955.1. Lineage (NCBI taxonomy): Bacteria > Bacillati > Actinomycetota > Actinomycetes > Streptosporangiales > Thermomonosporaceae > Actinoallomurus > Actinoallomurus oryzae. The sequence continues at coordinate 302,962 of NZ_BAABHF010000019.1, forward strand.
GGCGTCCCGGTGTGGGACCTGCACACGCCACTGGGCCGGCCGGCGTACGTCGTCGTGCCCGGCAACGTCGGCGCCGACGACACGCTCCACCGCATCCTCGCCCAGGTCGGCCCGTGACACTCCCTGTGTCGACCATCACGCTCGCGGGCGTCGACATCGGCACCACGCACACCAAGGCCGCCGTCTACCGGCCGGACGGCACGTGCCTCGCCTCACGCCGGGCCGCGACGGCCGGCGACGCGGACGCCCTGCGGGCGACGGCGCTGCGGCTGCTCGCCGAGTGCGTGGCCGAGACCGGGACACCGCCGGTCGCCGTCGGCGTGGCGAGCATGGCCGAGACCGGGGTGCCGCTGGACGCCCACGGTGAGCCGGACGGACCGCTGCTGGACTGGCGCGACGGCAGCGCGGCGTACGAGGCCGATGAGCTGGCGCGCGCGGTGGGGGCCGAGTCCTTCTTCTCCCTCACCGGCCTGCGTCCGGGCGCGAAGCTGCCGCTGGCCCGCTGGATGCGGCTGCGCCGCCACGCCCCGGACGTGCTCCGGGACATGGCCCGCTGGGCGAGCGTCGCCGACCTCGTCGCCGCCTCCCTCACCGGCGTGCTCGCGACCAGCCCCACGCTCGCCTCCCGCACCGGCGCGTACGACATCCGCCGGGGCGCGTACCGGGCCGACCTGCTCGACCTGGCGGGCCTGTCCCCCGATCGGCTGCCGCCGGTCGTCGCCGGCGTGGCCGGGCGGGTCGGTACGGCCGCCGCCGGGCGTACCGGGTTGCTCTCCGGCACGCCGGTGGTGGTGGCCGGGCACGACCACATGGCCGCGGCGTGGGCGGCCGGGGTCCGCGCGCCGGGTCGGGTGGCGGACTCCATGGGTACCGCGGAGGCGATCGTCACGCCGGTCGCGGCGGTACCCGCGCGGGTCGTCGCCGGCGCGACCGTCGGCCCGTTCGTGGACGGCGCGTCGTACTGCCTGATCAGCGGCCTGCCCGCGAGCGGCGGCCTGGTCGGCTGGCTGCTCGGCCGGTTCGCGCCGGCCGGGCATCCCGACCCGCACCGGTGGTTCACCGAGCTCGTCGGCCCGCCCGAGGCGCCGCCGACCGGCATCACCGTGCTGCCGTACCTGCGGGGCCGCGCCACCCCGGAGCCGGATCCGCGCCGGACGCTGTCGGTGCACGGCCTGCGGCCGTCGCACACCCTCGCCGATCTGGGCCGCGCCGTGCTGGAAGGGCTGTCGATGCAGGCCCGGTGGATGCTCGACACGGCGAGCGGCGGCGTACGGCCCGGCGCGGTCACGGTCTTCGGCGGCCCGGCCGCCAACCCGACCTGGATGTGGATCAAGGCACGGCTGACGCCGGCACCGCTCGCGGTGGTGCCCGGCGCGCACGGCGCGGCCCTCGGCGCGGCCCAGCTCGCCGGCCGCGCGATCGGCGTTCCGGACACCTCCGTGCCCGCTCCGCCCCAGGCTCCCGTCCCGGCACCCGAGTGGGAGGAGGCGTACCGGTCGAGGTTCCTGCCGCTGGCCACCGCGCCTTCTCCCTCCGACGAAGAGGAAACACAGTGACAGCTCCGACCCTCGACCGCCTCGCGCGGCCGTCCGGGACCTTCGCCATGGTCGCCATGGACCAGCGCGAGAGCCTCCGTGCGATGTTCGCCGAAGAGGGGCATCCGTCCGACGACGCGACGCTGACGGCGTTCAAACTGGAGGTGGCGGACGTACTCGCGCCGCTGGCCTCGGCGTTCCTGATCGACCGGCACTACGCGTACGCCGACCTCGTACGGGAGCGGCCGCTGCCGTCGAGCTGCGGGCTGATCCTCGCGGCCGACGCGCTGACCCACATGCCGGGCGGCGTCGTCGAGGACACCGAGCTGGACCTGGCGGTCGACCCGGGGCACGCGCGGAGCGACGGCGCCGTGGCGCTGAAGCTGCTCGTCATCTGGAAGCGCGACGGCCAGGAGGCGCGCCGGGAGGAGATGACCCACCGGTTCGTCGCCCTCTGCCGCGACGCCGGGCTGCTGTCGGTGCTCGAACCGGTCGCCGTCCCGGCCCCCGGGCAGACCGACTTCGACCTGGACGCGGCGATCCTCGACGCGGCCTCCGTGCTCGGCCCGTCGGGACCGAGCCTGTACAAGGCCCAGGTGCCGAGCCGGGGACGCGGCTCGATGAGCGAACTGGTGGCCGCCTGCGAGAAGCTGGACGGCCGGCTCTCCCGGCCCTGGGTCGTGCTGTCCAACGGCGTGGAGGCGGCGGACTTCCCGGCCGCCGTCGAGGCGGCCTGCCGCGCGGGCGCCTCGGGCATGCTCGCCGGCCGCGCCCTGTGGCGCGACGCGATCGCCACCCCTGACCCGGCGGCGGCACTGCGGGCGCGCTCCGCCGACCGGCTGCGACGCCTGGGCGAGACCGTCGACCGCTACGGCCGCCCGTGGACCGAGGCCGGCTGATGCCCGCTGTGAGAAAGCCCATGACCGAGCGCGGCGAGAGAGTCGAAGGCACCGTCCCCTCGGTCACTTCCCCGACGAAGGAGGGTCCATGACCGAGCGAAGCGAGGGAATCGAGAACACAGCCCCTGTGGTCACCCCCTCCGACGCAGGAGGACCCATGACCGAGCGAAGCGAGGGAATCGAAAACACAGTCCCTGTGGTCACACCCTCCGACGCAGGAGGACCCATGACCCGGGTCTGTCTTCTGCACACCGTCACGAGCCTGCCCGCCGTCTTCGCCGGCCTGCTTCCCGCCGAGGTCGGTGCCGTCGACGCGGTCAACATGGTGGACGAGACACTGCTGCGGGACACGATCGAGTACGGCCTGCTGCCCCGCACCCGCCGCCGCGTCGCCGCGTACGCGCGCTTCGCGGCGGAGTCGGGCGCGGAGGCCATGCTGGTGACATGCTCGTCGATCGGTGAGGCGGCGGAGGAGGCGGACGCGGAAGCGGGCATCCCGGTGTACCGGGTGGACGCTCCGATGGCCGCGGAGGCGGTGCGCACGGGTGGGCGGATCGGGATCCTGGCCACGCTCGCCGCGACACTGCGGCCGACCGGCGACCTGCTCCGGCGCGAGGCGGCCGGACCTCGGGAGATCCGGGAGTCGGTGTGCCCGGGCGCGTTCGAGGCGCTGAAGGCGGGCGACACGACACGGCACGACGCGATCGTCGCCGCCGAGGCCCGCCGCCTGGCCGCCGAGGTCGACGTACTCGTCCTGGCCCAGGCCAGCATGGCCCGCGTGGTCGACGCCCTCCCGCCCGGAGAGGTGAACGTCCCGGTCCTCACCTCCCCCCGCTCGGGAGTCCGCCAACTCCGCCCGTAGGCCACCCTCTGACCGGTGGTGTCAGAACTGATCACCAATGCGGTCCAGGAAGTCGCCGAACTCGCCGCCGACATCCGCGACATGCTCGACAGCAGCGAGGCATCCACGGGCGCACACACCTGGCCCAAGGCCGGCATGGCCTGCGTGGCCGACCTGACGGCGCCTGAAGCCCGGCCGAGGCCGGGCGGAGCTACGCCGCCCGGCCTCGGGGTTGGTTGATCCAGGTGGGTTGGGTTATGGGCAGTTGCCGATATCGCTCTCGGAGGACGCCAGGACGACATTGGTCTTGGCCAGGCCGAGGGCGTTGACGGTGACGTGTACGGCGTTGACGGTCAGGCCCTTGTCGGGGGTGGTGATCGGGGTCTGCTCGTTCAGAACGAGCTTGACGACGCCGACGTTGACCATGGTGTTGGGTTGGATCACGGTGGGTTCCGGGATGATCACGGTGTTGCCGACCTTGAGGTAGGCGATCGTGGTGGTTCCGGTGGATCCGGTGCAGGTGGTGGTGGAGCCGGAGTTGATGGTCTTGACGCTGATCACCGGGATGCCGCTGATCCCGATGGTGGTGTCGTCGATGGAGGCGGTGGCCACGGACTTGCCGGGGAACTCGGTGGTGGCGACCTTGGCGCACAGGGCGTGCGCGCTGATCAGTCCGCTGAGCGTGGCGGTGCAGGGCACCGAGGTGCTGCTGGTCGAGGTGGTGGAGATGTGGCCGGTGTCGGGGGTGGGCGCGATGTGCACCAGTTGGATCCCGGCCAGGTCGGCGTCGGCGGCCAGGCCGTAGGCCCGTCCGGTCAGCCGCTGCGGTGTGACGGTGACCTGTTCGGCGCTGCACGGTGAGGTGACGGAGTTGTTGTCGGCGTCGCCGCCGTAGGTGGCGGTCCACCGGTAGGTGCCGGCCGCGCCGATGGTCACGTTGCCGGATGCGGCGGTGCCGCTGCCGGACAGCGTGTCGGTGCGGGTGGCGATCGGCGTCGTGCAGGTGGTGTCGCCGGGGGCGTACAGCTGGAACGTGACGTCGCCGGTTGGGTGGTACCCGCCGGAGATGGTGGCGGTGTCGGACACGACGCCGCCGGCAGGCACGGTCCCCGAGGGGGTCGTGGCGATGCCCGGGGTGGCCTTGACGACCACGACCTGTTCATCGCCGCACGAGGAGGTGACCGGGTTGTTGCTGTCATCGCCGCCGTAGGAGGCCACCCACCGGTAAGTGCCTACGCCGCCCGCGGCGATGTTCCCGGACGCCGCGGTGCCGCTGCCCGACACTGTTCCGGTGCGAGTCGCGATGGGCGTCTTACAGCCGGTGTCGCCGGGCCCGAACAGCTGGAACGTGACGGTGCCGGTCGGGTGGTAACCGCCGGTCAGAGTCGCTGTATCAGAGACGTTCCCGCCCGCGGGCGCCGAGTCCGATGGCGTGGTGGCGATCGACGGGGTCACCTTCGGGACGTGTTCGGTGATCGTTTCAGTGAAGCCTGGTTGCAGGACGCCGTTGAGCAGGAAGTCCACCTTGCAGTTCAGCGTGCCTCCCGGTGCGGCTCCGGCGCCGGCGGAGACGACCTCGGTGAAGTTGGCGTCATCGCCGCTGGTCACCGTCCGGCTGTCCGGGGTCAGGGAGACCGACAGGTTCGGGTCGCAGTCGCGCAGCCGGTGGGTGACCGTGACCGGCAGGTTGTGCAGGGCCGCCAGGATAGTGCTGCTGACCTGCGAGGCGTCGATGCCGGAGAACAGCTGTCCACCCGTGGCGTTGGTGATCGCGGTCGCCTGCCCGGTCGAATCCAGCCCGGAGAGGTCGAGCGCCAGCACGGTGATGCCGGCCGCCTGCAGAGCGCTGGTCGCATCGGCCAGCGTATGGCCGTTGCTGGGGTCATGGCTGGGGGCGTCCCCGATCAGCAACACGATCCGGGAGCTGTTCGACCGGAAGTCGACCGCCCCGGACGCGACCTGGAACAGACCGTTGATGCCGTCCTCGGGGTAGTCGCCGCCGCCCGTCGCGACCAGCGAGTTGAGACCGTTGGCGACGTCGGTCTGGTTCGCGGTGAGGTTCTGCGCCACCCGGAACGATGTCGCGTCCGTCGACACGTCCCTGTACTCGGCGACCGCGAACTGCGCGTCCGGCTGTGCCGAAGCGACGTTGGACAAGATGGTGTTCGCATTGGCCTGGACGTTCGAGATGACCCCGCCCATGCTCCCCGTCGTGTCGATCAGGAACGTGATATCCGGCTTTGGCGGGATCGCCGGAGTGGACACAGTCTTGGCGATCGTCGCCGATTCGCCCGGGGACAGGTTCAGCGTTACGTCGGACGGGGTCACCCCGGGCGTGGCGGACGCCGTCCCCACCCCGGCCACCAGCATTGCACCAGCCACCACCACGCACACGGCGGCCCGTAATCTTCGCGTCATTCTCACGGTGTCATTTCCTTCTGGCATGGCGTCATGCCATAACTAATTTGGGATCGCTGGCCGTGCAGAATATCTGTGATCGCGCCGCCCGGAATGCCCCCTTTTCACGTCCTGGCGCACGCGGATACCAAATGACATTGCTTGACAACCCTCGGCGACCCTTTCAGCGCCAGCCGCTGATCAACGAGGTAGGTGTGGCCACGGCCATAGAGTGACCGGTCGCCAAATAGATGTAAATAGGCCCTTTACTGTAAGTTCCCGACTGGCCACAGTAGGCCACGCTGCGGCGATGAAATGCCCACGAGAGAGGCGGTGATCCTTTTTTGGGTATGCCCGATGAAATGACTGATCCGCAGTTTGCCGCTTCGAAAGAGAGCGACCGTTTCCGGTCCTCTGGACCGCCTGAATTGCGGTTATGGGCATCGCCGCAGAGCCGACCGACGACTTCTCGCGCGGCAATCAAATCCGGCCGGCTCAGCTCGATCGGTGCGCACTCGCCGGAAAATCGGGGCGGTCAACGCTCCGGGAGTGGGCCGATCAGCTCGATGCCGTACTCGGCACCCAGTGCACGGAACCGCTCCGGCGTTCCCGCGTCCTTCTCGAGGACGCGGTGCACGTCGCGAAAGAAGCCCTCGGATCCGCCGGGGATCATCATGGTCAGTTTGCGTCCGCCACCCGGGCCCGCGCGCAAGCCGTGGGGCAGGCCTCCGGGGACGAACACCACGGCTCCGGTCTCGGCCGGCATCCACTCGCCGGCGACGTAGAAGTCGTAGTGACCATCGAGGATGTACCAGAGTTCGGCGACGTCGTGCCGGTGCAAGGGGGTGGCGAAGCCGGGCGCATCCATGCCCTCCAGCAGACCCAGGCCGCCGCCGGTCGACTCGGCGGACGCCTTCAACCTCATGACCGAGCCCTCGGGCGCCGCCGCCGGTTCTCCCTCGCCCGCGGCCAGGGCGTACGGGCGGAGCATCTCGTTCTCAGCGACCATCGTTACGCGTCCACAGGCCCGGTCGTCACGCCCCTACGGCACGGTGCAAAGGTCAAAGCAAGGAATGTACACCCATGTGCCCGCATAAGACGATCTTGGCATGGCCGTGATCATCGGGCTCACGTGCGTCCCTCGATAAGGGCGCCGACGTGCTTGACGGTGCGGATGATGGGGCGGTCTCGTCGACGGGGTCACGGACAGCCACAGCCGGCCGTCATCTCGATGCCGAACAGCGCCGCGTCGTGCACGCCGACGGTGTGCGGCCAGCGGTAACGGCGGGCGAACGTCTGGTCGGAAACACCCGGGACCGCGGCGACCCGGCGGACCGGGATCCGGCCGTCGATGACCAGGGCATTGGAACAATCGCCGATCCAGGCCGTCGATCGTGACGGATTCCGGCTCAGACACGCCATCGGCCTCGGATACCGCCAGATCATCCTCTTCCCGTGAGGACACCTCCGCGCCGGTGTGGCCGCCCCATGTCCGGATCCGGTCGTTGACAGCGGTACGTCCAATTTCTAGGTTCTCGGTCAGAAATCGATTTCAGAAATCGATTTCTCACCCGCCCGGTGTCCCGATCGCTCGGCCCCCGACCGTCGCCGGCAGGCGAGGAAAGTGAGTCGGAGATGGCATCTCCCCGACGAACCGAAGGTCGCGGAAGGGCGCGCCGGTCCGGGTCCATCGCGGGGCGTCCGGCGCACCGGACGCGGCGCGCGCTCGCGGGACCGTTTCCGGTCCTGCTCGCGCTGGTCGTCTCTTCGCTCGTCGCGGCCCGCCCCGCCTCCGCGTCAGCGCCCGCCTCCACCGCGGCCCGGCCCGCCTCCGCACCAGCGCCCGCCTCGGTCACCGGCCGCCCCGCCTCCCTCGCGGCTCGGCCCGCCTCCGCACCAGCGCCCACCTCCACCGCGCCGCGCACCCCCGCCCCGGCGGGGCCCGCCGCCGTCGCGGCCCGCCCCGCCTCCGCGTCAGCGCAGCCCGCCGCCGCGGCGCGGCCCGTGTCCGTCGCGGCGCCCGGCTCGGCCGCGGCGCCCGCGCCCGGTGGCAAGGGGCCGGTCGGCTGGGACACCTACCGGCACCTCGACCGGTTGCCCTACCTCACCACCGGCGTCACCACGCACGAGTTCTCCAGCTACGACCGCGCGGGCGGCAACGACGACGGGTTCAACGGCACGTACTCCTGCCTGCGCACCACCGGCGGCGGATGCGTGATCGCCGAGGACTCCGGGCCCGGGGAGATCAGCTCGATCTGGTTCACCCGCGACAACGGCGACGTGTCCGCCACCGGGCGGATCACGATCGTGCTCGACGGGAGGACGGTGCTCGACGACTCGCTCCAGAACGTCGTGAACGGCGGCCACGGCGCGCCGTTCGTCAGCCCGCTCGTCGCCGACGCGGACCAGAGCTCCGGCGGCGTCTACATCAAGGTGCCGATGCCGTACCGCACCTCCATGACCGTCACCACGCAGAACAAGCCGCTCTTCTACCACGTCACCTACCGGCACTTCCCCGACGCGGACGGCGTCGCCACCTTCGACCCGGCCGACCACGCCGACGACGTCGTCGCGATGCTCAGGGCGGCCGGCACCAAGGACCCCAAGCCGACGGCGTCCGGGGCGACCACGCGTACGGTCGGCCTCTCCCCCGCCGCGGGGGTCACGGCGAGCATCGACCAGCCCGCCGGGCCGGCCGTCATCACCGGCCTGCGCGTCAGGCTGCCCGACCGGTCCGACGACACGCTGGAGAAGGTACGGCTGCGGATCGCCTTCGACGGCCGGACCACGGTGGACGCGCCGATCGGCGAGTTCTTCGGCGCGGGGCTCGGCGAGCAGAAGGTGAGCGCGCTGCTGTTCGCCGTCGACCCGGCGAGCGGCTGGTACTCGGCGTGGTGGCCGATGCCGTACCGCCAGGAGGCGACCGTCGCGCTCGTCAACGGCACCGCGCACGCGCTGAACGGGATCAGCGTGGAGCTGACCTCGGCCCCCGACTCCCAGTGGACGAACGCCCTCGCGCCGAGCGGGCCGGCCGCCTACTTCACCGCCTCGGCGCACCGCGCCGTCGCCACGCCGGGTGACGACTGGCTGTTCGCCGACACCGGCGGGCGCGGCAAGTTCGTCGGCGTCTCGGAGACGATGCGCGGCCGCATCCCGGACACCAGCGACAACACCCGCGCGTACCTCGAAGGCGACGAGCGCGTGTACGCCGACGGGTCGAGTACGCCCGACCTGCACGGCACCGGGACGGAGGACTTCTATGAGTCCGGCTGGTACTTCAACCGGGGCACGTTCACGGCGCCGTTCAACGGCGAACCCGGCCACGAGAAGAACGGCGGCGGCTGCGACCACGAGTGCGACGGGGCGTACCGGCTCATGCTCGCCGACGCGGTGCCGTACGCGCACGCGCTGAGGTTCGGGATCGAACACGGGCCGCAGGACGACGCGGACGCGGAGTACTCCTCGACCGCCTTCCTCTACACCCGGACGACCGTCGCGAACCACCGGACCGACACCGTACGGACCGGCGACGCGGCGAGCCGGACGGCCCACGCCTACACCGAGTCCACCGCGGCGAGCCAGTACGCCCTGGACTCCTCCTACGAGGGCGACGACGACGGCGTGCCGGTCACCGCGCAGGTGCGGAGCACCACCGGCCAGGTCGCGTTCAAGCTCGGCACGGACGCCGCGAACCAGGGTGTCCTCCTCCGCCGTACGTCCGACCAGCAGGCGGCGTACCAGAAGGCCGACGTGCTGGTCGACGGCACCGCGGTCGGCACCTGGGTGCAGCCGCAGGGCAACGGCACGCACCGGCTGCGCGACGACGCGTTCCCGCTGCCCGCCTCGGCGACCGCCGGCAAGACGTCGGTGACGGTCACGCTGCGGCCGGTCGCGGGCGCCCCCGCGTGGACCGCCGCGCGGTACACCGCCGACAGCCTCGTCACCCCGTACGCCGACGCCTCGCCGCCGGGCGCGCCGACCGGCCTGGCGCGGACGGGCGGGCGGCGGCACGCCGTCCACCTCGCCTGGGCCGAACCGGCCGACGACTCCGGCGTCACGGCGTACCGGATCTACGCCTCGGCCTCGGCGGACGTGCCGATCGGCCCGTCCACGCTGGTGGGGACCTCGCGCCTGCCGGTGTTCACGTACGGGTCGCGGCCCGCGCGTCAGACGCTGCACTACCGGGTCGTCGCGGTCGACAGCGCCGGGAACGCCGGACCGGGCTCGGCGGTGCTCGGCGCGACCACGGCGAACCCGGTCCGTACGGACCTGGACGGCGACGGCCGGGACGACGCGCTGACCTTCACCCGGGGCACGGACGCCGACGTGTACGCCTCGCTCTCGGACGGCACGAAGTTCGTGCAGGACGGCTGGAAGTGGGACGACTACTTCGCGGCGGGCACCGAGGTGCCGGAGACCGGCGACTTCAACGGTGACGGCAAGGACGACATCGTCACGTTCACGCGCGGCACGAACGGCCAGGTCTGGGTGGCGCTGTCGAACGGCTCCGGCTTCGGGGCGGCCACGGTCTGGCACAGCCACTTCGCGATCAACGACGAGATCCCGGCGGTCGGGGACGTCGACGGCGACGGCCGGGACGACATCATCACCTTCACCCGCGGCGACGCCGCCGACGTCTTCGTCTCCCTCTCCGACGGCACGAAGTTCGTCCAGGACGCCTGGAAGTGGCACGACCACTTCGCCGTGGGCACCGAGATCCCGGCCGTCGGCGACGTCAACGGCGACGGCCGCGCGGACATCATCACGTTCACGCGTGGCACGAACGCCGACGTCTACGTGTCCCTGTCCGACGGCACCAGGTTCGTCCAGGACGCCTGGAAATGGCACGACCACTTCGCCGTGGGCGACGAGGTTCCGGCCGTCGGGGACGTCGACGGGGACGGCCGGGACGACATCATCACCTTCACCCGCGGCGACGCCGCCGACGTCTACGTGTCCCTCTCCGACGGCACGAAGTTCGTCCAGGACGCCTGGAAATGGCACGACCACTTCGCCGCCGGCACGGAGATCCCCGGGATCGGCGACTTCGACGGCGACGGGCGCGCCGACGCGGTGACGTTCACGCGCGGCACGGCCGCCGACGTCTACGTGTCCCTGTCCGACGGGACCAGGTTCGTCCAGGACGGCTGGAAGTGGCACGACCACTTCGCCGCCGACACCGAGTGGCCGCAGCCCAGCAGGCTCCTGCCGTGAGGAAGTGACAACAGGTGCGCAGAACGCTTCTCGTGGCGCTCGCCACTCTCGCCGCCGCCCTGACCTGCGTGCCCGCCAAGGCGTCGCCGGTCGCCGGCGCCTGGGTGACGGCGGGCGCGTTCACCAGGGTCTACGACCCGAGCACGCCGACCCAGCAGTGGTACATCAACGACCACACGTTCGTACGGGACGACGCGGGCACCTGGCACATGTTCGGCATCACCCACGCCGAGCCCGCCGACCCGGTCAACGAGGTCGAGTTCGCGCACGCGACCGCGCCCTCGCTCGGCGGCCCGTGGACCAAGCAGGCGCCCGCGCTGACCGTCGACCGCTCCTACTTCGGCGAGACGCACCTGTGGGCGCCGCACGTGATCCACGTCGGCGGCACGTACTACATGTTCTACAACGGCGGAGGCACCGACCTCACCGACACGGCGATCAGCCTGGCCACCTCCACCGACCTGGTCCACTGGACCCGGCTCGCGAGCGGTCCGCTGTTCCGCGACGGGTACGAGGCGCGGGACCCGATGGTGACCCGCGTCGGCGACCGGTGGGTCATGTACTACGACGCGACCAGCGCACCGTCGGGCGGCAACCACGTCGTCGCGTACCGCACCAGCACCGACCTGATCCACTGGAGCGGGCGGAACATCGCCTACACCGATCCGACCACCGGCGACTGCTGCGGGAACACCGAGTCGCCGTTCGTCGTGCACCGCGGCGACTGGTGGTACCTGTTCATCGGCCCACGGCTGGACTACTCCGGCACCGACGTGTACCGCAGCCGCGACCCGTTGCACTTCTCATCGGCCGACACGGTCGGCCACATCGCCTCGCACGCCGCCGAACCGGTGCTGGACCAGAACGGCACCTGGTGGATCAGCGCCGCGGGCTGGGGTAAGGGCGGTGTCTACCTCGCCCCGCTCACCTGGCATGACGGTCCGGTCAGCGGCCCTCACCTGTACGCGATGCCCGCCGACCGGTCCGCCGTGTCACGCTGGGACGGTTCGGCCTGGACCGTGGTCGGCGGCCCGGCGGGGCATCTGTACGGCGGTGGGTACGGGCTGTTCGCCACGGACCCCGGCACCGGCGACATCTACCGCTACAACGGCACCCCGGGGAACTGGAGTCGCGTCGGCGGACCCGGCGCCTCGTTCGCGGTGAACGCCGGCGCCCTGTACGGGCTGGCCCCCGACCACTCCATGGTCCTCCGGTGGAACGGCGACGGCACCGCGTGGACGAAGATCGGCGGCCCGGCGGGCCAGATCTACGCCGGCGGCGACCAGCTGTTCGCCACGAACCCCGACACGGGCGACATCTACCGCTACAACGGCACTCCGGAGAGCTGGACCCGGGTCGGCGGACCCGGCGCCTCGTTCGCCGTGAACGCCAACGGCCTGTACGCGCTGGCCCCCGACCACTCGAAGGTCCTCCAGTGGACCGGGCACGACACGACGTGGACGCAGATCGGCGGCCCGGCGAGCCACATCCACGCGGGCGGTGAGGACTTCTTCGCCACCGACCCGAACACCGGTGACATCTACCGCTACCTCGGAGTGGAGAACTTCTGGGCCCGTGCCGGCGGCCCGGGCGACGTGTTCGCGGTGAACGACACGTCGCTGTACGGCGCCTCCCGGGCGGGCCTGTTCGCCTGGTCCGGCACCGGTACCGCTTGGACCCGCATCGGCGATCCCGTCTCCGAGGTCGTGGCAGGACCCTGACCTGTGAATTCGGAGCGCGGGGATGACCGCCTACCGGCCGAGGTCCGCCAGAGGCGTCCAGTCGCCGTCCCAGAAGACCATGGTGGCCGGGGAGATTCCCAGCCGCCGCAGGGTCGCCGAGAACGCCGGGAGGGCGACGGCGGGCGCGTTGGTCTTGGGCACGAAGAACTCGATTCGGTGCCCGTTCTCATCGGGTTCGCCGGAGTCGGCCTCGCCCTGGACCGCCCGCGCGATCTCGGCGATCGCCTCGTCCGGCACGGTTTCACCGGCCGGAGTGATCATGACGATGTCGTAGTCGGTCCGCTGGTCGCTGCCGAAGGGCCGGACCTCGGGCGAGATCACGCCGAGGAGTTGTTCGAGGGCGAGCAGGCCGTCGTCGGCGAAGACACAGGACGTCGCCAACACCTTGCGCAGCCGGTCGCGGTCGACGGGCGGCGCTTCCGCCGTCCGCGCCCAGGCCATGATCCGGTCGAGCAGGTCCTCGTCCTCGGCCGGCTCCGACTCGGGCAGGGGAACATCGAGTTCGGCAACGGCCCGTTGGTGATTGATGTAGGCGTTCCACCGGGGCGTACCGTCCAGATAGCCGGTGATCCCGGCGAAGTCGCTGTCACAGACCGCCGACAGCAGAGCCGGGCCGGGGATGCCCGAGAGCGCGGCTTCGAACTGCTCGTAGTTCGTGATCTCGCCGGTGAGGTAGGTCCACCCGTCCACCGCCACAGCGGCGCGCTCGTGATCGGGAAACCGCACGCGCCCGTCAGCCGGAGCGCGAAACGCCAGATAGGCGGCCCAGGTACCCATGTCATCACCCTTCGTCGCAGGTATGGCGGCACGGTAACGACGAGGTACGACATCCGCGGCCCTCAACGGCCCATGGCCGCCCATGAAGCCGGGTGAGGGGGTCCCTGATCGCGCTCTGGCGCGGTCAGGGACCCCCTCACCATCCCGGCTCGCAGGACCGCGCTGGCCCGATCTCTTTTGCCGTTTCGGCAAAGGGGGTTGGTGTCGCGTCATGTGCGGGCCGAGGCTGCGCGTTGAAGCGATCCCCAGCCTGAAAGGCATTCGATGCACGTCTTCGTCACCGGCGCGAGCGGCTACATCGGCGGCACCGTCGCCACTCGTCTGGTCCGGGCCGGTCATACCGTCACCGGGCTGACCCGGGACCGGACCAAGGCCGAGGCGCTCGCCCGTATCGGCGTCCGGCCGGTGGTGGGTCTCCTGGACGACCCCGATGTCCTCACCGACCAGGCGCGCCGCGCGGACGCGGTGATCAACGCGGCCGACAGCGACCACCTCGGCGCCGTCCGGACACTGGTCGCCGCGCTCGCCGGCTCGGGCAAGCCGCTGATCCACACCAGCGGCTCCAGCATCGTGGGGGTGGGCACGGACGGCGAGGCGTCCGCCACGGTCTTCGAGGAGGACGTCCTCGACGAGGGATCCGGCTGGGAACCGAACCATCCCGTACGCCGGGCTCGCGTGGCCATCGACCGCCTGGTCCTGGCCGCCGCCGAGCAGGACGTACGCTCCGCGGTCCTGTGCAACAGCCTCATCTACGGCCACGGACGAGGCCCGGCCCGGGACAGCGTCCTGATCGCCGCGCTCGTGAACCAGGCCCGCGCCGCCGGCGTGGTCCAGCGGGTGGGCGCCGGCCGCAACGTCTGGTCCAACGTCCACATCGACGACGTCGCCGACCTCTACCTTCTCGCCCTGGCGAAGACGCCCCCCGGCACCTTCTACTTCGTGGAGAACGGTGAGGAGTCCTTCGCCGCGATGACCGACGCCATCGCCGCCGCGCTCGGCCTGCCCGGCCCCCGGCCCTGGGACCCCGACGCTCCCGGCAACCTCTGGCACCCCGAGTTCGCCCGTCACGCCCTGGGCTCCAACAGCCGGGTTCGCGCCACCCGAGCCCGCGGCCTTCTCGGCTGGCGCCCGCGGCATCGGTCGATCACCGGCTGGCTCACCACCGGCCTCGTCCCGGACTCAGGTGGTCCCGGGGGTCACTCCGCGGGCCGGTCCAGGTGATCCTCGTAGACGGCGATCTTGTGGTTGATCACGTCGAGACAGCGGTGGAGGTCGGCGATCTGGGCGAAGATCCGCCCCTGCTGCTCGCGCAGCAGGGCCAGCCGGTCCCCCTCGGTGCCGGCTCCCTGGCGCGCCAGTTCGGTGTAGCGGCGGATCGCCGGGATGGGCATGCCGGAGGAGCGCAGCACGATGCAGAGGTTGAGCCAGTCGACGTCGTGCTCGGCGTAGACCCGCCGGCCCCCGGGCCCGCGCCGTACGGGGTTGGCCAGGATGCCCTCGCGTTCGTAGAAGCGCAGAGTGTCCACGCTCAGGCCGGTACGGACGGCGACTTGGCCGATGGTCAGGCTCTGTGGGGAATCGCTCACGGACCCAGGATGGGGCTTGAGCTGGAGTCGGGTCCAGCTCCTAGGGTGCGGCGGACGGGCCAAGGCCACTTCCGATCTTTCACAGGAGCCTCACCTTGCGTTACCGCTATCTCGGCCGTACCGGTATGGAGGTCAGCGTCCACTGCCTGGGCACCATGATGTTCGGCGCCGTGGGCAACCAGGACCACGACGACTGCGTTCGCATCGTGCACGCCGCGCTGGACGCCGGCATCAACTTCGTCGACACCGCCGACATGTACTCGGCGGGCGAGTCGGAGGAGATCGTCGGCAAGGCTCTGCGGGGGCGACGCGACGAGGTGGTGCTCGCCACCAAGGTGCACTTCCCGATCGGCGAGGGCCGCAACCGCGGGGGCAACGGCCGGCGGTGGATCACCACGGCGGTCGAGGACAGCCTGCGGCGGCTGCGCACCGACTGGATCGACCTCTACCAGGTCCACCGGCCGGACCACGCCACCGACATCGAGGAGACCCTGTCCGTGCTGACCGACCTGGTGCGGCAGGGGAAGATCCGCGCGTTCGGCTGCTCGACCTTCCCCGCCGAGGAGATCGTCGAGGCCCACCACGTCGCCGAACGCCGCGCCCTGCACCGGTTCCGCACCGAGCAGCCCCCGTACTCGATCCTCGCCCGAGGCGTCGAGGCGAACGTGCTGCCGACCTGCCGGCGATACGGGATGGGCGTGCTGACCTGGGGTCCGCTCGCCTCGGGCTTCCTCACCGGCCGCTACCGCAAGGGGCAGGCCATCGATCTGAGCACCGGGCGCGCCGCGCTCACCCCCGGCCGCTTCGACCCCGCGCTGCCGGTCAACGCCACCAAGCTGGACATCGCCGAACGACTCGTCGAGGTCGCCGACGGCATCGGGAGCACCCTGCCCGAACTCGCGGTGGCCTTCGCGGCGGCGCACCCGGCCGTCACCTCGGTCATCGTCGGTCCGCGCACCATGGCACAGCTGGAGGCGCTGCTCAAGGGAGCGGCACTCACGCTGGACGACGACACGCTGGACCGCATCGACGCGATCGTGCCGCCCGGCACCAACGTCTACCAGCCGGACGGCGCGTGGACCCACCCGGCTCTGGCCGAGACCGAGCAGCGCAGACGGCCCCTGCCGGACCGGCCGGCGGCATGACGCCCGGCGGCCCCGCTCAACCGGCGGGACGGTGATGGACGTACTCCACCACCGCCCCGTCGGGGTGCCGCGCGGTGAAGCCGGCGCCGACGGGCACCTGCTTGAGCGACCCGACGACCTCGGCGCCCGCGCTCAGCAGCCGTTCGAGGTACGGCTCGACGTCGTCGACGAGGAGCGTTCCGGTCGTGGCGCGGAACGGGCGCAGGGACTCCTCGTCGCCCTCGATGATCAGGAACGCGCCGACCGCGGCCAGGACGAGGTTCTTCTCGGGATAGGGCATCCGTATGTCGACGGTCGTGCCCTGCGTCTTCTCTAGAAGCCGATGGCCTCCTCCAGCTCGCCCGGTCCGACGAAGACCCGGATGAGGACACGGGGTTCCGTCCGGTGGGACGAGTCGGGGTCACGGCGCCAGATCTGTTCTGTCATGACGGTCAGCCTGTCGCGCGCTCCGCGATCGTGGCAGTACACGAAATGTCCTGTTGGCCAGACTCATAGGCTGGCCGTATGTCCCCCGGCATGTCCTCCGCCCCGCTCCGCCGCGAACTCGGCGGGTTCCTCCGGGCGGTGCGTGAGCACACCGCACCCGCCGACGTCGGCCTGAGCACGGGCGCGCGGCGCCGTACGCCGGGGCTGCGCCGCGAGGAGGTGGCGGCGCTGTCCGGCGTGAGCATCGGCTGGTACACCTGGCTCGAACAGGGCCGGGTCGCGGTGTCACGGCAGGTGCTCGACTCGGTGTGCCGGGTCCTGCGCATGGACCCCGGGTCCCGCCGCCACGCCCTCGAACTCGCCGGATACCACGAGGAGACGGCACCACCGGCGGACCGCGACCACCTGCGGCGGCTCATCGGCTCCTGGCCCGGCACCCCGGCGCTGATCCTCGACGAACGCCTCGACCTCGGCGGGTGGAACCCCGCGTACGCCGACCTGGTGCTCGACCTGTCCACGGTCGCACGGGAGCGGCGAAACCTCCTGCTCCTGCTCGTCGGTGAGCTACGCGACGCGGTCCCGGACTGGGCGCGTCTCGTCCGCGGCCTGTACGGCCAGTTCCGTACGGGCACCGACCGGCGACCGGACGATCCCCGCGTACGCGACATCCGCCGGCTACTGGCCACCCAACGCCCCGACCTCGCGCACTGGTGGGAATGCCGGTCGGTGGCGGACTTCACGCCGACCACCGTCGAGGTGCGCGGCGTCCCGATGACCCTCTCGCTGCTGCGACCGGTCGGCACCGCGGACGCCTCGGTCCTCGTCCACACCCCCACGGACGGCCACGAATGATCAACGATCCCCTCGATCTCACCGTGCTGGGCTCCGCGACGCCGTACCCGAGTGTGGACAATCCGTGTTCCGGCTACCTGGTCTCCAGTGCGGGTACCCGGGTGTGGGTGGACGCCGGCACCGGGACGCTGGCTGAGCTGCGACGACACGTCCGGCTGGACGAGCTGGACGCGATCTGGATCTCGCACCTGCACGCCGATCACAGCGCGGACCTGCTCACCGCCTACTACGGCGCCCTGTACGCCGACGTCCGGCTCGCGGCCCCCATCCCGCTGTACGGCCCGCCGGGCGTGGCCGACCGGCTGGCGCACTTCCTCACCAACACCTCCACGCGCAGCCCCGTCGAATCCGCCTTCGCCGTCGACGAACTCCACGACGGCCACCAGGTGCGTGTCGGCACGCTCACGCTGACCAGCCGGGCGGTCGCGCACGGCATCCCCGCCTTCGCACTGCGCGTCGAAACCGGGGGACGGTCACTGGTCTACTCCGGCGACACCGCGCCCTGTGCCGGCCTGACGCAGCTGGCGGAGGGATGCGATGTGCTGCTGTGCGAGGCCGACAGCGCACAGGTAACCCGAGAGGAGGAACGGGTCCACCACACACCGGAGGAGGCCGGTGACACCGCCGCCGCGGCCGGGCCGGGACGGTTGGTCGTCACGCATGTCGGGCCTTTTCTCACTCCGCGGCAGGCGGTCGCCCGCGCCTCCACCCGGTTCGATGGGCCGGTCGAGTACGCCGCGCCCGGCGCCACCTTCTCGATCGGCTGAGCTTCGCGGATCAACCGAGGTTCGCCGGCCGATCCGGGACCGCGGTGCGGAAGGCCCGGCGGACGGCTTCGGCGGGCACCGCGGCGCCGGTCCGGTCCAGGCCGAGCAGCGCCGCGCCCGCGACCGGGGGCGCGTCGACCACGGTGAGGGTGAACTCCTGCTGCAGATCCGGTGCCGCCTTCCACACCGCGCTCAGGAGACGGCCCGCCGGGTCGGCGAACAGGCCGCCGCCCAGCACGAGCGTCCACGGGCCCTCATCTCCCAGGCTCCGCCGCGCCGCGCGGGCCATGGTCGCGACCTCACCGGCCAGTTCGCCCACCACCGACGCGGCGACCGGGTCGCCGGCGACCGCCTGGTCCAGGAGCACCGGCACCAGGACGCCCAGTTCGTCCTCGGTCAGCGAGCCCGCGAGCAGCGCCTCTCCCACCGCGCGCACCGACGCGACGCCCAGCGTCGAGCAGACCGCGTCGCGCAGGGTGGTCGACGGGCCCCGGCCGTCCTCGGCGCGGGCGGCGACGCGTACCGTCTCACGGGCCAGGAAGTCGCCGGCGCCGCTCAGGTCGCCCGTCTGCCAGCCCAGCGACGGCAGCTCCCAGGCGGAGGAGCCCGCCCGCGCGACGCACTTCAGGCCCGCGCCGCACACCACGCCGACGGCGGGCGCCCCCGACGGAGCGCCCAGGCGCAGCAGCGCCCACGCGTCGTTGCCGACCTCGACGGAGCCGAACACCCCGAGTGAGGCCAGCGCCTCCCGCCGCTCCGACGCCTGCCACGGCACGTCCACCCCGGCCAGGTAACAGGCGGCGTGCACGTCCGACAGGGTCACGCCCGCGGAGGAGGCCGCGACGCCCGCCAGCCGGGCGATCAGCGCGGCCACGGCCGGTGCGGCGAGGGCGCAGCCCGGCCCGCGGACCCAGGCCAGGAGCGTCCCGTCGCCGTCCAGCAGCGCGACGTCGGTCTTGGAGTTGCCGCCGTCGACCGCCAGGACCGGCGACGGCATCACGCCGCCCAGGGCAGGGCCGCGCGGTTCGCCTCCAGCAGCAGTTCGGTGAGCCGGTCGGCGACCGCGTACTGCCCCACGAGCGGGTGGGCCAGCAGCGCGCGGAACACCCGGTCGCGGCCCCCGTGCACGGCGGCCTCCAGCGCGAGGTGCTCGTACGCGGTGACGTGGGCGATGAGCCCGGACAGCAGCGGCTCGACCGGCGCGACGGGCAGTGCCGCCGGGCCGTCGGCGCCGACGGTCGCGGGGACCTCGATCACCGCGTCCTCGGGCAGGAACGGCAGCGCGGAGCCGTTGCGCAGGTTCACCACGTGCGTGCGTCCGTCGCCGTCGCGCAGGGAGGCCATCAGGTCCAGCGCCGCCTCGGAGTAGAACGCGCCGCCGCGCCGGGTCAGCAGCTCCGGCTTGGTCGTCACCGAGGAGTCGGCGTACGCCTCGAGCAGCCGGCCCTCGATCTCCATGACCTCCTGCGCGCGCACGCCGTTCGCCTTCTGCTCGGCGACCACCTCATCGTGGGCGTAGTAGTAGTGCAGGTAGTAGGAGGGCACGGTGCCGAGCCGCCGGACCAGGTCCACCGGCAGGCCGGTCGCGGGCGCCACCCTCTCGCCGTACTCCCCGAGCAGGCGCGGGAGCACGTCGACGCCGTCGAGCAGCACGCGGCGCTCCCACGTCAGGTGGTTGAGCCCGACGTGGTCGAGGGTCAACCGCGACGGATCGACGCCGAGCACCTTGGCGAAGTGCCGCTGGAACACCACGGCCGCGCTGCACAGGCCGACCACCCGCGTGTGACCCGCCTGGAGCAGCGCCCGGGTGACGATGCCGACCGGGTTGGTGAAGTCGATGATCCATGCGGACGGGTTGACCGCGCGTACCCGCTCGGCGACGTCCAGCATCACCGGCACGGTGCGCAGCGCCTTGGCCAGGCCGCCGGCGCCGGTGGTCTCCTGGCCCAGGCAGTCGCAGCGCAGCGGCAGCGTCTCGTCCTGGAGCCGGGCGGCCTGGCCGCCGACGCGCAGCTGCACCAGCACGATGTCCGCGCCCTCGGCCGCGGGGGCCAGGTCGGTGTGCGTGGTCACGGACGCCGGGTGACCGCCGGCGGCGAACATGCGGCGGCTCATCGCGGCCAGCACGTCCAGCCGGCCGGCCGACACGTCGTGCAGGGCGACCTCGGTCACGTCGAGCCGGTCGCGCATGCGGACCAGGCCGTCGATCAGCTCCGGCGTGTACGTCGAGCCGCCGCCGACGATGGTGAGCTTCATTCGTCCTCCTGGAGGTCGACCACGGCGTTCGCGGCGATCACGCGGGCGTAGTAGCGGGCGCTGTCCTTGACGCGCCGTTCCTGGGTGGCGCGGTCGACGTGGACGAGGCCGAAGCGCTGGGCGTACCCCTCGGCCCACTCCAGGTTGTCCAGCAGCGACCAGTTCAGGTACCCGAGCACCCGCGCACCCTCGTCCATCGCCCTGGACAGCGCGAGCAGGTGCCGCCGGAGGGCGTGCGCGCGCCCGGTGTCCCGTACGCGCCCGGCGGCGTCCGGCTCGGCGTTCCACACGCCGCCGTTCTCGGTGATCAGCAGCGGGATCCCGTAGTCGCGGTGCAGCCGTACGAGCAGGTCGTGGAAGGCGCCGGGCACGTCCTCCCAGCCGCTCTCGGTGCGCGGGACGCCCTCCTCGGCGCGCAGCACCTTCCAGGGCAGGCCGTCCTGGGGCGCGGCGGCGACCCGGCGGCGCGTGTAGTAGTTGACGCCGAGCAGGTCCGAGCGGGTGCCGATGACGTCGAGGTCGCCGGGGCGCACGAAGTCCAGCGGGCCGACCAGCCGCTCGAACAGCGCGACCATGTCCGCGGGGTACTCCCCACGCAGGACGGGATCGAGGAACCAGCGGTTGGTGTACCCGTCCGAGCCCCAGGCCGCCTCCGCGTCCGCCTCCGAGGCCGGGTACGTGGGGTAGAGGCTCAGCGGGATGCCCGCCCGGGCGTCCGGGCGCCGCTCCCGGATGCGGCCCATCGCCAGACCGTGCGCGAGCAGCAGGTGGTGGGCCACGAGCACGGACGTGCGCAGATCCCGCTCCCCCGGCGCGTGCAGGCCGAGCCGGTAGCCCAGCACCGACACCACCCACGGCTCGTTCACCGTCAGCCAGGTCGGCACTCGGTCGCCGAACGCGTCGAGGCAGACCTCGGTGTAGGCGGCGAAGGCCTCCGCCGTCTCGCGCGACTTCCAGCCGCCGCGGTCCTCCAACGCCTGGGGCAGGTCCCAGTGGTAGAGGGTCGGCACCGGGGTGATGCCGCGTTCGAGCAGACCGTCGATCATCCGGTCGTAGTGCGCGAGGCCGGCCGGGTTGACCGGGCCGGTGCCCGCCGGGACGATCCGCGGCCAGGCGAGAGAGAACCGGTAGGCGTTCATGCCCAGGCCCGCCATCAGGTCGGCGTCGGCCGGCCAGCGGTGGTAGTGGTCGCAGGCCACCGCACCGGAGTCGATGCCCCGCTCGGCGGTGAAGGTGTCCCAGATCGACGGGGCCCGGCCGTCCTCGGCCACCGCGCCCTCGACCTGGTACGCCGACGTCGCGGCGCCCCACAGGAAATCCGGCGGAAAGTTCACCAGTCCACTCCCGGGAGGTTCAGGGCGGCCTCGCAGCCGAGGAGGAGAACGCCGACGCTCCACGCGTGCGAGAGCGTGAGCAGCATCCCCTTCGCCTGGAAGCACGCCGTCTGGTAGTAACGTTCGCTGGCCATGCCCTTGTAGGCGTTGAAGTCGCCGTCCTCGCGGGCGATGAACTGCCGGAAGCAGGCGAGGTTCTCCCGGGTCAGCTCCAGGTAGTACGGATCGCCGGTCGCCTCGGCCAGCTCGACCATCTCCGGCAGGCAGATCAGTCCGTACGCGTGCAGGTGCTGGTTGCTCGGCGACGCCTGGTCCGCGCCCCGGCTGCGGAAGCCGTACGCCCCCAGCAGCGTGTGCGGGTCGAAGCGCACGTCGTAGGTGTAGCGGAAGGTCAGCATCCAGTCCGCGGCGCGGCGGGCGAGGTCGCGCCAGCGCGCCTCGCCGGTGACCCGCCACAGCGCCATGTACGCGAGGATCGCGGCGTACCCGTCCTCGGACGTCGGCGCCAGGTCCACGTCCTCGGGCGCGCCGTGCAGGAACTCCTCGTCCACGAAGTGCGCGTAGTGCTCACCGCCGCGGACCGCCGCGGGCAGGTAGGCCGGATCGAGGTCGGCGGCCTCCGCGAGAGCCGCCACCCAGGTCAGCCCGGCCGCGCCTTCGCGCGACAGGACCCGCCCGTCCTCGGCGTGCAGCATGCTGCCGAGGTTGCCGTCGGCGCTCTGGCTCTTGACCGCGACGTCCAGGTTGCTGCGCACCGCGCGCTCCCAGGAGTCGCGGGCGACGCCCGCCGCGCGCTCCGCGAGGACCGCCCGGTGCAGGAACAGCGTCGCCTCGGCGAGAGTGCGGGCGTGCAGGCCGCCGGGCACCGGCGTCCAGCTCCCGACCCAGCCGCGGCTGCCGCCCCACTGGCCCCAGAACGTGCCCGACGGCGCGAGGTTGGCGCAGATGTGGTCGATGACGGCGGCGCCGGCCGCGACCTCCTCGGGCAGCCTCCGGCGGCGGCCGTGCGCCAGCAGCGCGTGCGCGTACGGGATGCCGCTCACCCAGGCGACGTGCATCGCCTCCCGGTCGCCGAGGCCGCGGACGTTGCCGTTGAACTCCCGGTCGAACGCCGCGGTCTCCAGGAGCACCGCCGGGTCCGGCCGGTAGTGCCAGCGGTGCAGGCCGTATGCGGCCAGGTCGGCGGCCTCGGCCACGCCGACCCAGGGCCGCAGCGGCTCGGTGGCCGTCCGCGCGTGCCGCTCGCGGAGCACCGGCGCGTACGCGTGCCGGTCCGCGGCCAGCGGGTAGACGCACAGCTCGACCGTGTGCCGCTCCCCCGGCCGCCACAGGTGGGTCCGCGCCATCGGCGGCAGCGGCACCTTGTCGCCGTAGTAGCTGACCGGCGCCTCACGGTAGGGGAACTCGGCGTGCAGGGTCGCGGTGCCCGCCTCCCAGGCGAAACCGATGCCGGTCAGGCCGAGAGAACTGTTCTCGTCGACGGCCAGCGCGAGCCCGCCCTCGCCGGTCCAGGCGAACACGGCGGGCGTCGCGGCGCGGTCGGCGCGGAAGCTCCACGCGGGCGAGACGAACCTTTCGGTGTCGGCCTCCCGCGCGTACCGCGGGTACAGCCGGTCGTTGCCCTCCGGGCGGTTCTCGCCGTAGAACAGCCCGGGGATCAGCCAGTACGGGTCGTCCTCGGCGGGCAGGCTCGCCGACACCCGCAGCCGCCCCTCGGCGGGCTCGGTCCCCCGGTAGGTGGCGGTCACCGTGACGGTGACGCCGCCGGCCGGGGTCGGGCCGGCCGAGCGGTCCAGCTCCACGTCGAACACACCGGGGTCGAGCCCGGTGACGGTCAGGTCCATGTCCGCTCCCCCTCGGAGTCCTCGGTCAGTACGCGGGTTCCCCGGCCGGCGTGCGGGTCCTCGGTCAGCACGCGGGCGGGAACGTTCCAGCCGTCGAGCAGCACGCGCCGCTCGGCGGGCGGCACGCCGTCCCACCGGCACCGCAGCACGATCTCCTCGCCCGGCAGCAGGTCGACGGCGTTGTCGTCCCAGCGGGCCCAGCCGGGCCGGTCCGCCGGGCGTCCGTCGAGCAGCCGCACGAACGGCGCGGCCGGGCCGTCCTCGTGCCGCAGCCGCAGCGCCCACTCGTCGCCGGAGGCCGACAGCCGTACGGCGATCCGGGCCGGCGGGAGCGCGAGCAGCGCGCCGAAGCCGGTGCCGGCGGTGAGGAGGTACCGGTTGCGGTACGTCCGCCCGCCCACCCGCAGCGCCAGATCGAGGAGGAAGGGCGCGCCCGCCGGCGTGGCCGTGGCGCAGCGAATCTCGCCGAGGGGCCGCAGGCCGCCCACCTCGCGCCGAGATCCTTCCGCTTCGCCCCACGATCCGTCCGCACCGCCGCGCGATCCGCCCGCCTCGGTCGCGGGGCCCTCTGCCTCGCTTCGCCACGCGGCGGACGCGATCTCCTCGCCGTCCAGGCTCAGCACCCGCGCGGTGACCTCGCCCGGCGCGGCCCACACGGTGGCGGTGAACTCCTCACCGGTCACGCGCGGCGCCGGAAGGGCCGCGCAGACGAGCGGCGAGCGGTACGCGCGCCGCACGTAGTGATAGGCCGCCTTCGGCTCGCCGAAGTAGTCGACGGCCGCCGTGCACCAGCCGTTGGGGAAGGACTCGTTGAGCTGCCACGGCAGCACGCCGCAGCTCTCGGGCCGCCGCCGGTTGGCCTCGACCGCGTACCGCAGGCCGTCGGCCTGGAGGAACTGGCTCGCCCGCGACATCGCGGCCAGGTCGCCGATCGCGTCGTCGAAGGCCGCGCGTACCAGGGGCTCGTTGTTCCACCACCGGCCCAGGTGGTCCCAGACCGGGTCGCCGTGCGTGGGCAGCGTCGCGCCGGGCACGACCGAGGCGATCGCGCGGACGTTGCTCATGCCCTCGACGCCGAACTCACTGAGCAGCAGGCCGCGCCCCTCGTCGTAGAGCCGGTAGTGGTCGTCCAGTCCCTGGTGCTCCCAGGGGCCGTGCACGTCGTGCTGCTCGGGCACGGTGCGCACGCTGTCGAGGGTGTTGCCGAACACCGGCCCGGACGGCGAGGTCGGCAGCCACCGCCGGTCCGGGTCCAGGCGCGCGACCACGTCGTGCAGCGCGGCCAGCACCGGGGAGTCGCCGTCCGTCAGCGGGACGCCGCCGGCGTTCTGCAGCTCGTTGCCGCCGCACCAGATCGCCAGGCTCGGATGGTTGCGGCGCGCGGGCACGATCCGCTCCGCCTCGGCCCGCATCCGCGCGACGAACGCCGGGTCCGCGCTGGGCACGCTGCTCATCCCCGAGCTGGACTGGGCGAACTCCTGCCACACGAGGATGCCGTACTCGTCGCACAGGTCATAGAAGGCCTCGCTCTCGATGAGGCCGCCGCCCCAGACCCGCAGCATCATCACTCCGGCGTCGCGGGCGAGCGTGAGCAGATGGCGGAGCCGGTCCTCGCCGGCCGCTCCGTACATCGCGTCGGCGGGCACCCAGTTCCAGCCCAGGATGTCGACCGGTTCCCCGCCGACCGTCAGCCGGTACGGCAGCGCGCTCGCCGGGCCGCCCGGCTCGCGGACGAAGCCGATGTCGCGGAAGCCCACGCGGACCCGGCGTTCGTCGCCGGGCCGGCCCGAGCCGTCCCGTACGGCCGTGTCGAGCGTGTACAGGTACGGCTCGCCGAAACCGTTCGGCCGCCAGAGGCGCGGCGAGGGCACCTCCAGGACGAGCTCGGTGACCGCGCCGGTGAGCGGCACGACGGACTCGGCGACCGCCGCGCCGTCCGCGTCGCGCAGCACGCACGCGACGGCCGCCCCGGCCACGTCGCCGTCGGCGGTCACCGTGACGGTGAGCCGGTCGGCCGCGGGCCGCGCCCACACGTCCGCGAGGCGCACCGCGCCGGTGATCCGGAGCCGCGCCGGGCCCCACAGCCCCTGGTGGACGAGGCGCGGGCAGAAGTCCCAGCCGTAGCCCATCCGGCCCTTGTGCACGGTCACGGCCTCGGTGTGGCCGACCTGCGGTTCGCTGACGGGAGCCGGGTCGACCACGACCGCGAGGGTGTGCTCGCCGGCGCCGAGCCGGCCCGTCACCTCGGTCACGAGCGGGACGAACGTGCCCTCGTGCGCGGCCACCCGCTCGCCGTCGAGGTGCACGGTCGCGGAGTGGTCGACGCCGTCGAACTCCAGGAACGCCCGCTCGCCGTCCGCCAGGGCGGGCGCGCGCAGCGTCGTCTGGTACACCCAGGTCCGCTGCGGCACCCACTCCGACAGCAGGCTCTGCCGCGCGACGCGCGGATCGGGCACCTCGCCCGCCGCGAGCAGGTCCGCCAGGACCGAGCCGGGCACCCGCGCGGGCACCCACCGGCCGCCCACGTCGCGGGCGTGCAGCTGGGCGCGGTGGAGCTGCCAGTCGTCGCCGAGGAAGCCGCGCAGGCGCCAGCCCTCGTCGAGGGCGACCACGGACGTCATTCCGTACGGTCCAGGGTGGTGTCCTCCGGGCGGTCCTCCGACCCGCTCAGCGGGCGTTCCAGCAGGTCCGTCTCGACCACCGGCAGCGCCCGGTCGTCCGGCACGAACAGGGTCTTGATCTCGTGCGGGTCGAACTCCGCGATCACCGTGCGCCGCAGGAACGGCAGGTGGACCGTTGCGGTCGCCGCCGCGCCGTCCGTCTCGTAGCCGCGCACGATGTGGCCGCCGCCGTCCTCGGCCCGCTTGACCACGGTGATCACGACGTTGCCCGCGTCGCGTACGTCGGCGAAGGACCGGTGCTGGGGCAGCGGACCGTCGTGGAAGGACTCCAGCAGGGCGACCGGGCGCTGGTCCAGCTCGGCGGCCGCACGCGGCGTGCCGGCCGCGCGCCAGTCGCCGTCGTGCGGCAGCAGCCGGTACGTGAACCGCTGCACGCCCTGGTCCATCGCCTCGAAGTCGCCGTCCTCGGGCAGCGGCTCCGGGGTGTGCCAGGCGTACGGCGGGCTGCGCAGGACCGTGACGCCGAGGTCGCCGCCGGACACGTCGCCGCCGTACTTGGCGTCGTTGAGCACCGACAGCCCGGCCGGGCCGGCGGGCGTCTCCCCGGAGACGTCCACCCAGGTGTGGCTCACCGTCTCGTGGCCGTCCGGGACGCGCTCCAGGTGCCCGTACGGGATGGCGTGCGTCGCGGTCACGCCGGTCAGCGCGGTCGGGAAGCGCAGCTTGAGCATCCTCAGCCGCTCGTGCCAGTCGACGGTCACCCGGACCTCCAGGTGTCGCGCGCCCGCGACCAGCACGTAGTCCTCGCGCATCGTCGAGGAGCCGTACGCGCTGTCGACCCGCACCACGTGGCGCACCGGACCGGACTCGACCACGCGGACGGACGTCGGGGTGAACCGGCCGATCACGTCGCGGTAGGAGACGACGCTGTGGCCCCAGGTGTCGGTCCGGTCGTCCAGGACCGCCGCGTGCGCCGCCCGCGCCGCCTCGTCGTCGATGAGGTCGACGCCGCTCGCCTTGTGCACGAGGCTCGACAGCCAGCCGGTCTCCGGGTCGATCTCGGCCCGCAGGTGCTCGTTCTCCAGGACGGTGCCGCGCTCGGCGACCGGGCCGCTCGCCGGGTCGGCGTACAGCCGGTAGAGCCGGTAGCCGAGCGGCGGCAGCTCCACCGGCACCACGAGCACGCGACGCCCGCCGCACACCGTGGACGAGCGCGCGACCTGCACGGGCACGCGCCGGTCCGCGTCGTCGACGGCGACGATCGCGCCCCGGCCGAGCTGGGCGCCGAACTCGACCTCGACCGTGGTCGCCACCGGCCAGGGGTGCGGGTTGAAGACGGCCAGCGGCGCCATCCCCTCCTCGGGCGCGACCGCGATCTGGCGGCTGATGCCCTGGATCGCCCGGTTCTGCAGACGTGCCGCGATCGAGCGGGCCTCGCCGAGCTGGTCGCGCGCGTCGTCGTACGCGCTCGGCAGCGCCGTGCCGGCCGCCGTGTCGTGGAAGTGGTTGAACAGGACCTGCCGCCAGGCCGTCTCGAACTCCCCGGTGACCGGCGCCATTCCCGCCACCTCGCCGGCGATCGCCGCCCACTTCTCCGCGGCGGCGAGCGCGTGCTCGGTGGTGCGGATCAGCTTCTTGATCCCCGAGTGCGCGGAGTAGCAGCCGACTCCGTGCGGCTGGATCTCCCCGGTGTACTCCGGCAGGTCGCCGTCCGCGGCGTCGTCGAAGAACGCGGCGGCCGTGGAGAAGATCATCCGGGGGAACTGGTCGCTGCCGTTCAGCTCGACGATGCTGTCGATGTTGGCCCGGGTCGGGCCGCCGCCGTGGTTGCCCACGCCGTAGAAGCACATCAGCGGCTCGGTCGTGTGCGGGAGCTGGGCCAGGGCCTTGCCGACGTGGGTGCCCAGGTGCCCGGCCGGGCTGCAGTACTCGTGCGGGATCCGGTAGGTCAGCACCCGGGAGCCGTCCGCCGCCCGCCACCAGAACGTCGGGCCGGGCAGCTCGGCCTCGTGCGGCTGCGGCCGCATGAAGGCGTACGTGTCCATGCCGGACTTGCTGAGCAGCTGCGGGATCACGGCGTTCTGGCCGAAGGGGTCGACGTTGCAGCCGACCGAGGCCATCCTCCCGAACCGGTCGACCAGGAACCGCTGGGAGTACAGCGCGTGCCGGACGAACCCCTCGCCTCCCGGGATGTTGCAGTCGGGCTCGACCCACCAGCCGCCGACGATCTCGAACCGGCCCGCGCGCACCTGTTCGCGCAGCGCGTCGAACAGCTCGGGGTCGTGTTCCTCGATCCACGCGAGGTACCCGATGGAGTCGCAGGTGAAGACGAAGTCGGGGTACTCGGCGATGCGGTCGAGGGCGGCGCGGAACGTCGCGCGCGCCTCCTGCAGGCCCTCCTGCCACGGCCACAGCCACACCGCGTCGATGTGCGCGTTGCCGATCATGTGCAGGGGCCCGCGGGTGGCCTGCCCGATCGGCGGCGCGGGACGGGCGGGGGACGCGGTACGCGGCCGGGGGTCCGGTGTCGCGCTGATCATGGTGAAGCGGGGATTCCTTCCAATGGGGGGTGCCGGTCCCTTACGAGGACGCGGCGGCCCAGCGGTCGATGTGCTCGCTGAGCAGGTGCAACAGCAGGACGTGCGCCTCCTGGACGCGTGCCGTACGGTCCGAGGCGACGGCGAGGACCCGGTCGGCGTGCTCGGCCGCCGGTCCGCCGCCGCTGTCCGCGTGCCCGGTGAGCAGCACGGTCAGCGCGCCGGCCTTGCGGCCCGCGGCGAGTCCGGCGACGACGTTGGGCGAACGCCCGCTCGTGGTGAACCCCACGACGACGTCGTCCGGGCCGGCCAGCGCGGTGACCTGGCGGGCGAAGACGTCGTCGAAGGAGTAGTCGTTGCCGATGCACGTCGAGACGGTCGGGTCGGTGGACAGCGCGACGGCGGCGAGCGGCCGGCGCTCGCGGCAGTACCGGCCGATGAGCTCGCCCGCCAGGTGCTGGGCGTCGGCGGCCGAACCACCGTTGCCGAAGGAGTAGACGACACCCCCGCGCTGGAGACGGTCGCTCACCTCCTCTCCAAGCGACTCGACCGCGGGCACGAGGCCGCGGACCGACTCGATCACGGCGAGGTGCTCCTCGAGATGCTCGGCGAGTGCAGGCTGATCGGTCATGGAATCCTCCTTCGTCGGAGAGGGTGACCACAGGGGCGCGTCTTCGATTCCCTCGCTTCGCTCGGTCATGTGGATGCTCCGGTGGAGTCGTCGAGGTGGAGGAAGGCCGAGGCCGCCGCGCCGACCACGCCGACCGTGTCGCCGTGCGCGGACAACTCGACGCGGGCGGCGGCGCCGGCCGGCCGCATGGCCTGCGACAGCGCCGCGCGGCGTACCGGCAGCAGGAGGGCGTCGCCGGCGCGGGTGACGCCGCCGCCGAGGACGACGAGCCGGGGCTCGACCACGTTGATCATGACCGCGAGGGCGCGGCCCAGCGCGGCGGTGGTCTCGTCCCACAGGCGCCGGGCGAGCGGGTCGCCCCGCATCGCGTGCGCGGAGACGGTCTCGGCGGTCACCACCGGGACGTCCCGCATGGAGGACGCCTCGCCGCCGGCGAGCGCCTCGTTCGCGCGCCGGGCGATCGAGCTGCCCGAGGCGTACGCCTCGATGCAGCCGCGCTGGCCGCAGCCGCAGCGGCGGCCGTTCCAGTCGATGATGACGTGCCCGAACTCCCCGCCGTTGCCGGCCGCGCCGCGGTACAGCCGGCCGTCGAGGATGACGCCGCCGCCCACCCCGGTGGAGACCGTGAGGTAGAGCATCTGGCGCACGTCGCCCCAGCGTCCGTAGTGGTATTCGCCGAGGGCGGCGGCGGTGGCGTCGTTCTCCAGGAACGACGGCCGGCCGTACGCCGCGTCGACCAGGTCGACGATGGGCACGTCGTCCCAGCCCGGCAGGCCGGGCGGGCCCTGCACCCGGCCGGTGACCGGGTCGAGCGGGCCGCCGCAGCCGATGCCGACCGCGGCCATGTCCTCGGCGCCGCAACCGGCCTCGGCCAGGGCGTCCCGGCCGAGGTCCAGCAGGCGTTTGACGGTCGTTTCCGGGCCCTCCTCGACCCTGGTCGGCGTCCGTACGAACGACCGTACGTCACCGGCCCGGCCCACGACACCGGCGGCCAGTTTGGTGCCGCCGATGTCGAGGGCGAGTACGTGATCCCCGAGTGTCACGTGTCAGCCCTTCCGGCCCGTGGTGGCGATGCCCTCGATGATGTGCCGCTGGGCGAAGGCGAAGATCACGATCATGGGTATGGTCGCGATCAGGCTCGCCGCCGAGATGATCTCCCAGTGGTGCTCGCCGCCGTTGCCGAACGTGTCGATGATCGACTTCAGGCCGCGGGGCATCGTGAACAGCGAGGTGTTCTGCAGGTAGATGAGCGGTTTGAGCAGGTCGTTCCAGCTCGCCTGGATCTCGAAGATGAAGACGATCGCCAGCGCCGGCCGCGCCAGCGGCAGGGCGATGCGCCAGAACAGACCGAAGAAATTGCAGCCGTCGACGCGAGCCGCCTCGAACAACTCCCGTGGCAGCGACAGGAAGAACTGCCGCAGCAGGAAGATGTAGAACGCCGAGCCGAAGATGTTCTGCGCCCACAGCGGGACCTGGGTGCCGGTCAGTCCGACCTTGTTCCAGATGATGTAGACGGGGATCATCGTGACCGCGCCCGGCAGCATCATCGTCGCCAGCACCAGGCCGAACAGCACGTTGCGCCCGGGGAACCGGAAGTAGGCGAACCCGAACGCCACGACGGCGCTGCTGATGGTGACGGTCGTCGCCGCGGCGATGCCCACCACCGCGCTGTTCAGCAGCCAGTGGAGCATGTCCCCGTAGTGCCAGACGTCGGCGAAGTTGGCCGGCCGCCAGCGGTGCGGGATCAGCTTGTTGTCGAACACGTCGGTGCGCGGTTTGAACGACGCGCTGATCAGCCACAGGAACGGATAGGTGAACAGCACGCTGACCAGCGCGAGCAGCACCACGTACGGCGCGCGCTTCCAGGGCGGGACGCGCTCGCGGCGCCCGGCACCCGGCCGGGCGGCCTTGGCATTCCGGGTGGCCGGGCCCTGGGACGCGGGCGTGGCGGTCAGGCCCGCGGGAGAAGCGGCCATGTCAGTCCCTCTCCCCCTCGTAGTAGACGAACCGGCGCGAGACCCGCACCTGGATCGCGGTGATGATCATGATGACGATGAACAGCAGCCAGGCCAGCGCGGAGGCGTAGCCCATGTGCAGGAAGCTGAAGCCCTGCTGGAACAGGTAGATGACGTAGAACAACGCCGCGTCGTTGGCGTAGGTGCTGTTCTGCTGGCCGCCGAAGAACATCGTGTACGCCTGGTCGAACATCTGCAGCGCGGAGATGGTCTGCACGATCAGCGTGAAGAACAGCGCGCCGCTGATCATCGGCAGCGTGATCTTGCGGAACCTCATCCACGGGCCCGCGCCGTCCAGGGCCGCGGCCTCGTACAGGTCCTTGGGCACCTGGCGCAGCGCGGCGAGGTAGATGACGACCATCCCGCCGACGCCCCACAGCATCGTGAGCGCCAGGCCCGGCTTGACCCACGCGGTGTCGGTGGTCCAGTTCGGCCCGTCGATCCCGACCACGCGGAGCACGCGGTTGAGCAGGCCCTGGTTGCCGTTGAGCAGCAGCAGGAACAGCGCGCCCGCGGCGACCGGCGGCGTCATCACCGGCAGGTAGAACACCGTGCGGAAGAAGCCCGACGCCCGGCCGACCCGGTTGAGGATCATCGCCAGGATCAGCGCCACGACCATCGCGGTCGGCACGTACATGACCGCGTAGATGAGGGTGTTGGTGAGCGCCTTGCCGACCTTCGGGTCCGAGAACATCTGGCGGTAGTTGTCCCAGCCCACGTTGCGGGGAGAGCTGATGGCGTCGTAGTCGGTGAACGACAGCACCAGGCTGGCGATCATCGGGCCCAGCGTGAAGACGATGAACCCGACGATCCAGATGCCGATGAAGCCGTACGCCGCGCGCGTCTCCCGGCGGCGGTTGCCGCCGCTCCGCTTCCGGGTACGCCCGGCCGTCGCGGTGACCGCCGCCATCACTTCACCGCGCTGAACGCCTTGGCGGCCTCCGACTGCGCCTGCTTCATCGCCGCGTCGGGCTTCTGCTGACCGGACAGGGCCCGGTTCACCGCGTCGGTCCACGCGGTCTTGATCTCGCTGCTCGCCTTGGACGGCGGGATGCTGAAGGCGTAGTCGGTGGAGGCGTAGTAGTTCTGGATGGCCTTGTCGAAGCCGGTCGTGCCGGGCTTGACGTACTTGGCCTTGATCTGGGCGTCCGCGGTCGGGTTGGCGGTCCACAGGCCGGTGAAGATGGACTTGTTCTTCTCCACCGTCGCCTGGCGCGCGGCGGCGGCCTTGAGCCACGTGTCGGTGGCGGTCATGAACTTCATGTAGTTGACCGCCGCGGCCGGGTTCTTCGAGCCCTTCGGCAGGCACCACGCGCTGCCGTTGGAGAAGCTGATCGGCTTGCCCTGCCGGTCGGTGAAGGGAATCGATTCCAGATCGAGCTTCGGCGTCGCCTGCACGAGGACGTTGACGTACCAGCCCTCCCAGGGGAACGCACCGGCCTGTCCCTTGTTGAACTCGTTGCCCGAGCCGAACAGGTCCCAGGCGTCGCGGAAGGCCTTGAACTTCGACCAGCCGCCCTGCTCGCCGATGAGGCTGAGCGCGTACGTCAGGGCCTCGATGATCCTGGGGTCGGCGAGGTTCGGCGAGCCGTCGGGGTTGATCATGTCCGCGCCGTTGGCCTTGGCCCACAGCGGGAGGAACTCCGGCAGCTTGGGGTCGAACCCGATGCGGGTGATCTTGCCGCCGCTCACCTTGTAGAGCTTGGCGGCGTTGGTGTGCAGCTTGTCCCAGTCGGTCGTCGCGAGGTCGGCCGCGGTGAGCCCCGCCGACCGCAGCACCTTGCCGCTCATGAGGATGTTGCGGGTGTCGTAGAACTCCGGGACGCCGTAGACCTTCCCGTCGATCGTCACCTCCTTCGCCGCCGCCGGGCGGTAGAGGCTCATCTTGATGCCGGCCTTGTCGATGAGGTCGTCGAGGGGCTGGATGGCGCCCTTCGCCGCGTAGGAGCCGACGAGGTCACGGTCGAGGTACACCAGGTCCGGCGGGTTCCCGCTCGCGATCGCGGACAGGAACTGCTGCGGGTCGAAGTCGCCCTCGTTGATGTTGACCTGGACCTTGGGATAGGCGCTCTTGAACGCGTTCCGGCGGGCCCCGCCGACGTCGTCGGGCTTGCCCAGGCCCTGGATCGACACCGTGCCGGTGTCGCCCTTGGACGCACCGCCGCCGCTGCTCGTGCTCTTGCCGCCGACACCGCCGCAGGCGCTCGTGACGGCGCCGAGTGCGAGCGCTCCCGCCGAGCCGGTCAGAAAACCGCGTCGGGTGATCATTGCTCACTCCTCACAACCAGGCGAATGTCCGGGCCAGGCGTGAAGAGTACGCGGTGACCTGCGGTTTCCGGTTAATCGGGGCACTGCAGACGCGTGGAGGACCGGCCGGGACATTGAATGTGGCATCGTTACCACAGTGCGGTGACCATATTTTCGGCCCGCAGTCACTGTCAAGACCGTGTTTCGGACGCATTAACGCGCCGTTCCCGGCGGCGGCGCGGGCCGCCGGACCGCCCCTCCACGCTCCCATTGATCACGCAACGTCACAGACGGGCGAAGCCGCACACGCTGAAATCGCCGTGCTGCGATGCTGGACCCGACCTCGCCACCCCGGGCGGATATCGGATCAGATCATGATGAGAGGTGGCCCGCGGAGATGTCGTTGAGAAGATCGGCTGAGCACCTTCGCCGGAAGGCCGAACCGCATATACGCGACGCGGACGCGAATGCGGCAGCCGGCAGGTACGGCGCGGCGCTCTCGGCGAACACGACCGCGGTCCAGGTCGTAAGACGCCTCCGCAAGGTGGAGCCGGAAAACCGCCGGCACCTCGCGGTTCTGGGATCGCTGTATTACAACCAGGCACTGCTGCTGGAGAAGAACGGACGGGGACTGGACGGCATCACCGCCGCACGCAGGGCGGTCCTGTACTACGAGTCACTCGACCCGACCCGACGTGGGGAAAGAAGCGTCTCCGAAGCCGTGACCGACGACGCCCTCATTGCAGGTGACGGCGACCCGATCGACGCCGCGCGGCTCATCGCCCATCTCGCCGACAGCCGGGCCCGTCTCGCGCGCCTTCTCGGCAGCCATGGACACCCGGACCATCACCGCGACCGCGAGCTACGGCGATTCGACCTGGATCCACGGCTCACTTTGCGACACGAGATCAACGTCCTCGACGCGCAGGCATGCTTGACCTATAAAGCGCTGGTCGAATGCTCCCGTTACACCGAGGCGGATTACGAACGGGTACTCCAGGAGAGCGGCGAAGGGCTCGGGCGATACCACGCCCGATTTCCCAATGATCGATGACTCGGTCCGAGGCGGGCCGACACCCCGCACGCCCCCCTGTTCATCACCCAGCGTCACGGTCGCCGGAGCCAGGGAAGGCCCGGCCCGGCGCGAGCGGCGTGGGGGTCAGGCCGTCGGCGCGGCCGTGGCCGGGCCGGGGTCGGGGCGGACGGAGGCGGCCGTCGTCGTGCGCGGCGGTGCGGTGGAGGCGCGTACGACGATCGAGGGCTGGATGTAGCGCACCGTCGTCTGCCCGGCCGGGGCCCCGGCGATGCGGTCGACGACGAGCTGCGCGCAGGCCCGCCCGAGGTCGTCGGTGTGCTGGTCGACCGTGGTGATGCCCGGCGAGACCATCGACATCCACGGCACGTCGTCGAACGCGACCAGCGAGACGTCCTCGGGCATGCGGTGGCCGCCCTCCTGGAGCGCCTGGAACGCCCCCTCGGCCAGCCGGTTGT
Organism: Actinoallomurus oryzae; assembly: GCF_039541955.1. Lineage (NCBI taxonomy): Bacteria > Bacillati > Actinomycetota > Actinomycetes > Streptosporangiales > Thermomonosporaceae > Actinoallomurus > Actinoallomurus oryzae. The sequence continues at coordinate 338,119 of NZ_BAABHF010000019.1, forward strand.
TCGCGGCGAACAGCGCCGTGACGTCGGGCCGGCGTTCCAGCAGCGCGGTCACCGCCGCACGCGCCGTGTCGGGCTGGAACCTGGTCGGCACGATGAGGCCCGGATCCACCGGCAGGCCCGCGTCGCGCAGGGCCGCGCGGTAGCCCGCGAGGCGGCCCGCGCCGGTCGTCCAGTCGGTCTCGTCGATCAGCAGCGCGATGCGCGTGTGCCCGAGCTCGATCAGGTGGTCGGTGATCCGCCGCGCGCCCTGGACGTTGTCGACCAGCACGCCGTCGGTGGTCAGGCCGTCGACCATGCGGTCGGCCTGCACGACCGGGACGCCGTCGTCCATCAGCATGCGCACCGCGCGGTCCGACACCGGCGTGATGATGGCCGCCGAGACGCGCACGGCGAGGAACGTCCGGGCACCCTCGGCCTCGGCGTCCTGCTCGCCGTCGTTGTTGACGACGATGACGTGGTAGCCGGCGGAGCGCAGTCGCTGCTCGATGCCGGCCGCGAGGTTGGCGTAGAACGGGTTGCGCAGGTCGGAGATGAGCACGCCGACCGCGCGGCTCCGGCGGTTGCGGAGAGTACGGGCGTTGATGTCCGGGACGTACCCGATGCGCTCGGCCGCCTCCAGCACCCGCGCCCGCACGTCGGCCCCGACGTAGCCGTTGCCGCTCAGGGCGCGGGACGCGGTGGAGGGTGAGGTCCCGGCGGCGCGGGCGAGGTCCTGGATGGTCGGCCGCCGGCGGGGCCGGGGAGGGGGTGTGCCGTTCGGCCGGTGTTCGGCACCGTCCTCACGTCTACGCCCCATCGGGCACTCCCGTGCAGACCGTCGCTTTCAGACGACGGGGAAACCGCAGCGGTATGGCCGCCAGGTCTTGAATGTGCGTTGACCCGTCGGGTCTGCGCATCAGGAGTCTCCATTCATCGCGCGTGAGATGTGCGGCGCTGTTATTGATGATGGTGTGACTCGTCGGGTGCGTTTACTCGGTGCGGCGTACGGCGTCAGGCACCACATGTTGCGGTGCCGGAAGCACCGCCGCCCCGTCCTCGGCGTGCGCGTTGGGACCCGCCCGAAGCAACCGCTCCATACCAGGGCCGACGAGCATGCTCGGCAGATCACGGCTTTCCAGATGATGCCTGACCGTGTGGGGCTGTTCGTCATGGCACGCTTGAAGCATTCACCGGTGTCCGTAGCCAGCCAGTTCAAGTGTTCCATCTCCCATCACTTCGCCACCGAATTCGCCGTCTCGCGCTCCCATTTGCCCATGGCGTGGTGCGTGTCTGGAAGATCATCGGGTGCTGTACAACGCGGCGTTGGAGCACCGGCGTACCGCCTACCGCACGGGTGTGAGCGTCCGGTATGGCGACCAGTCGGGTGAGCTGAAGGATATCCGCGCCGATGATCAGGATGGGCAGGGCCGGTGGTCGTTCTCTTCTCAGCAGGCCACGTTGCGTCGTTTGGACAAGGCGTTCGCGGCCTTCTTCGCCCGTGTGAAGGCGGCCTCCGCCGAGCGTCTGGCCGCCGCTCAGCGCGGCCTCGCCCGGAAGAAGCGCGGGTCCAAGCGGCGCCGCAAAGCCGTCGCGAGGGTCGCGGCCCTGCACGCCAGGGTGGGCAGGCAACGCCTGGACAGCGCACACAAGGCCGCGCTGGCGCTGGTGCGCGCCTACGACCTGATCGTTCATGAGGATCTGCGGGTGGCGAACATGACCCGCTCCGCCTCGGGCACGGTCGAGCAGCCGGGCCGCAACGTGGCTGCCAAGTCCGGGCTGAACCGTTCGATCCTGGACGCGGGTTGGGGGGTGTTCCTGTCGGTCCTCGCGGACAAGGCTGAAAGCGCCGGTCGTGAGCTGATCGCAGTCGAGCCCCGCAACACCTCCCGCACGTGCTCGCGATGCGGGCACTGCGCACCGGAGAACCGCCGCACCCAAGCAGCATTCGCCTGTACGGCCTGCGGTCACACCGCACACGCCGACGAGAACGCGGCGATCAACATCCTCAGGGCAGGGCTTGCCCTTCGCGACGCTGCGAAAGCGGCTTAGCGAGAAGCCGCTCCCATCAAGGAGCGGAGGAGTCACGGCGGTCGATTCTATGTCGCGGCGCGGTGAGCCCATGCTCCGCGCGGTAGGCCGCCCAGGCGTCCGCTACCGCCGCCCAGGTCGCCGCCCCGACGCGTCCCGGCTCCCAGTCCATCCCGTCGGCGTAGTACAGCGCGGGCACGCCCAGGCGCGGCGCGGCAGCGGCGTACGCCCACAGGTGCCGCTCCCCGGGCAGGCGCCAGCCGTCGGTGTCCACCGGCATCTCCGGGCACGCCGCGTGCACGACCCGGGCCCGGTAGGTCATCTGCTCGACGACGGCCTCGTCCGAGGGCGGCACCAGCCCTTCGGGGTGGTCGTTGTGCAGCGCGTCGTTGAGCCGGATCATGTCGGTGACGTCGAGGAAGCCCGGATCGGGCGTGTGGGTGACGATGAGCGAGTCCGGCTTGACCCGCTTGGCCGCCCGGTAGGCGACCGCCAGCAACTCGTGCAGCAGGTCGAACCCCCACGACGGACCGGCGTGGCGCAGGGCCGTGCCGGACGGCGTGCGGCCGGTGAAGTCGATCTTCAGGCCGTCGGCGTTCAGCCCGTCCGGGCCCAGCATGGACGCCATGGCGTCCTCGATGACCGCCCGGCCCTCGGGGCTCTCCGGGTCGATGGCGAGCGGTGTGCCGTCCGGGGCGCGCACGCACGCCTCGGCGGGGGCGCCCTCGGGGTCCCAGGCCTTCCACCAGAGCAGCACCCGCTGCCCCCTCGCCTGCCGGTCGGCGACGAACCCGGCGAGGTCGGGCCACTTGGCCGCGTCGGGCCGGCACGTGGCGTACCGCTCCTGCCACTTGTCGTCCACGACGATCGTCCCGGGCACGATGCCGCGACCGGCCAGGGCGTCCAGCCACTCCTCGTACAGCGCGCGGCGCGACAGCGCGGGCGCGGGTGACCCGTCCGCGGCGGCCAGCGCGCACTGGGCGCCCCAGCCGCAGAAGATCGGCTGGAGCCGGTCGCCGTCGGGTGGACGTGCGGCGACGGCGGGCGCGAGGCCGCGGGCGGCCAGCTCGTCGCGGTACGCGCGCAGCCCCGCGTACGGGTCGGCCGCGCCGAACAGCAGCAGGACCTCGGGTGTGGTGAAGACGCCCTCGGCGGCCGTGTGCCCCTGGTACTCACAGCGCAGGCTGAACCCGCCGGGCGTCGGGTCGTAGACGACGTCGACGAACGTGCGCCGCGCCGACGCGAGCCCGAGCATGAGCCAGGGTCCCTCGGGCAGGCTCCGCTCGTCGGCGGCCCGTGCGCGGGACAGCCCGAAGCAGGTCGGCGCGGGCGTGAACAGCCACCGGCCCACGCCCGGCTCGCCGCCCTCGCCGTTGACGCTGATCACGGCGGGCTCTACCGCCGGGCGGGCGACGCGCCAGGGGTGGTCCGGGTTCGGGGAGAAGACGGTGTGGTGGGCCGCTCCGCTCGGCAGCACGCCCTGTGGCAGCCGCGCCCCGCCGAGCAGCCGCACCGTGGTGACGCGGCCTTCGCCGCGCACGGTCGCACCGAAGGTGATCCGGCCGGGGTGGAACTCCACCACGTGCGTACGCGCGGCCCACAGCGAGCTGGCGCAGGACACGGTCAGCCGTACGCACGACTCGGTGGACTCCCAGGTGACGTCCTCGACGCGGGTCGTCTCGTCCGGGCCGTCGAGCGTGTCGACGGAGGCGAGCAGCCGCAGCATCCCCCAGGACCCGCCGTCCGCCCCGGTGACGTCGGCCAGGAGCCGGCCGCGGTCGATGACCGCGGTGTAGTGCCCGGCCCGGATCTCCAGCCGACCGCCGGCCTCCACCGCCGCGACGCGTCTCATTGGTCGCTCACCCTCCTCACTCGCTCCGCGGCCGGACTCGTACCTCGCCCGGCCACTCCACTCGCTACGTCGGGCTCACTCCGGCTCACTGGTCGTTCACCCTCCTCACTCGCTCCGCGGCCGGACTCGTACCTCGCCCGGCCACTCCACTCGCTACGTCGGGCTCACTCCTGGTCATCGCACGTCCACGAGGGCTTCGGCCTGCTGGCCGAAGTCGCGGTCGCCGGCGGTGAGGTTGGCGGCCAGCCGGGCCCTCCGTCGGCGGCCCGGCGGCGGTACGACGGTGAACCGCGCCACCGCCTCGCCGCGTCCCTCCGCCTCGACGACGCGGGACGCGGGGGTGACCCGCCATCCGGCGGGCGCCACCAGGTCGACGCGGAGCTCACAGCGCTGCCGGAACGGGTTGACGACCTCCACCTCGAGCTCCTGGCTCTCGCCTCCGGCCACCACCGACCGGTACGGCAGGATCCGCGCGCCGAAGCCCTCCGCGCCGAAGTCGACCTCGTCCAGCGGCAGCAGCGCCCGGTGCAGCCGGGCCAGTTCCTCGCCCTTGGCCAGGAGCATGTCGAGGTACCGGTCGTCGACCGCGCGCGGCTGCCAGTGCCCGCTGATCATCAGGTCCGGCGACAGCCGGCGGTAGAGCAGCGCGGAGTCGACGAAGTCGTCGAACCGGAACCGGTTGCGGTACTGGAAGTTGAGCACCTCGGTCCGCTCGCCGTCGACCCACCCGCCGTCCTGCTGGTCGCCGGTGGCCAGGACCTTCCTGCCGTCGGCCTCGAACGCGATCGCCACCGCGTACAGCGTGTGGCCGGGCAGTGGGTACATGGTCAGCTCGTACTCGTGCCACCGCACCGGGACGCCGGGCGCGACCACGCGGTCGACGGGCAGCGGGTCGTACCAGAGGCACGGCAGGTCGTACCGGCGCGGATCGCGCAGGATCGGCGCGATCGACTCTCCGGCCCAGATCTCGGCGCCCTCGACCTCGTGCAGCAGACCGAAACCCGCCACGTGGTCGTCGTGGTAGTGGGTCGGGATCGCCACCTCGACCCGGTCGACGCCGTACGTGCGCTTGAGGGCGTCGAGCGAGGCGAGCCAGGGACGGCGCGAGGACCGGTCGTCGCCGACCGGCAACCCGGTGATCATGTCGAGCCCGTAGTCGATGAGCAGCGCGGCGCCGGAGTCCGACAGCAGGGCGTAGCTCGTCGCGAAGGAGGTGCGGTTGCGCAGCAGGTGCGGGGTGACCTCCTCGTACGGCCGCCGCAGCCAGGCGTCGAGGTCCCACGGCTCGTCACGGCGGAAGTCGACCAGGGCCTGCAGGTTGCGCCGGGTCTCGGCGATCGCCTCCGCCGGCTCGGCGATCGGGCGGCCGTGCGAGGGCAGCACGAGGTCGGGGGCGCGCTCGGCGACCAGGCCGAGGGAGATGACCGACGCGGCGGCGCCCTCCAGCGCGTTGTAGCCCCGTTGCAACGCCGACACCGACCAGATGGTGCCCGGCCCGTACAGCAGGTCACCGGTGAAGGCCATCCTCCGGCCGTCCAGCTCGGTGACGTAGCTGACCGATCCCAGCGTGTGCCCGGGGGTGGGCATCGCGTGGACGTCGACCCCGCCGATGCGCGTGGTGCGGTACTCGGGAACGACGCCGTGGACCGGCACGTCCTCCAGCAGCGAGAACCGGTCCTGGCGCAGGTCGTAGTAGTTGTCGATGACCCGCGTCTGCCAGTGCGTGCCGACGTCGGCGAACAGGTCCCGCTCGGTGGAGGGCACCCAGATGCGTATCCCGGCGGCCGCCGCGCGCGCCAGTCCCTGACCCTGGTCCCGATGGTGATGCGTCATCAGAACGTCGGTGATCCGCTCGATCCCGTGGTCCGCCAGGTGGTCGAGGACCGAGCCGGAGCCGAAGTCGATGGCGACGGCGTCCGTGCCGGTGACGAGCAGGTAGACGTTGCAGGTGTCATCATGGACGCGCAGGCTGTCCGTAATACGCATATGGGAACGATTCCATACGGATGGACCAGCGGGGAAGTATCCCCGCCGGGCCCATCCCGGCATTTCGGTCTCGTACGGACGCCGGCGCGGTCAGCCCTCCGCGCAGCAGGACCGCTTGCTCTCCTCCAGGTAGTGGGGGTCGTGCCACCAGTACTTCCGGTTCGCCGGGTGCTCGGGGAGCTTCGGCAGCATCCGGCCCTTGGGCGCGGCGACCGTGCGGTCCGGGGCGGCGAACGGCGCGAGCAGGTCGTCCACCGTGTGCAGTTCGCCGTTCACCATCACCTGCCGCACGTCGGCCGCCCGGGTGATGTCGGTGAGCGGGTCGCCGCCGAGGAAGGCCAGGTCGGCGTACATGCCCGGCTTGATCTGGCCGAGCGGCTCCGCCAGGAACTCCCCCGGCACCCGCGTGGCCGTGGTCAGCGCCTCGTACGGCGTGAGCCCGTACTTGACCAGGGCGCGCAGGTTCATGTGCGTGCTGACCGCGGTGTGGTCGATCGGCGAGTCCGTACCGGTGATCACCCGGCCGCCGGCCCGTACCGTCGCGACGACCTGGGCCACCTGGGCGGCGAGGTTGCGCTCGTTCACGGTCTGGTCGGTGGTCTGGGCGGTCTTGACGGCGGCCTGGAGCGAGGCGTACTCCCAGGAGGGGTACAGCGTCTTCACCCGCCGGTCGGTGACCAGCGAGGTGTCCTCGCGGAACATCGTCGCCGCGACGAACAGCGTCGGCGTCCGTACCGCGCCGGAGGCGGTGAAGATGTCGATGACGTCGCGGTACCCGGTGCCGAGCGCGGTGACGGTGCGCGAGTAGCCGAACCGGTTCGTCGCGCCGATGTGCTCCATGCCGTCGCCGCCGAACGCGGTCGCCGGGTAGTGGTAGTGCGACGTGGCGTGCACGCCGTGCTCGTGCGCCCAGGTGATGACCTTTTGCTGCCACTCGGTGGGCAGCCGCACGTAGGCCTTCATCAGGTCGTAGTCGAGGGCGCCGGCGCGTTCGAGCTCGAGGGCGAGCTGGTCGTCGTCGAACGTCGGCCGCATGAAGTTGTAGAAGATGCGCGGCCCGTCGACGGCCTCGCCCGTGGCGAAGTAGCGCGGGGCGACGCGGGCGCCGGACTGGAACGACTCGCGCGCCTCGACCATGTGGTACGCCGGGCTGCCGGGCGAGCGGGTCGTGGTGATGCCGAGCGACAGCCAGAGCCGTCCCTGCCGGTCGCCGTACTCATATCCCTGCATCTCCCGGTGGTTGTGCATGTCCACCAGGCCCGGGACGACCACGGAGTCGCCCGCGTCGACGACCTTGTCGCCGCGTCCGTGGCCGCGCGGCTCGACCGCGGCGATGCGATGCCCCTCGACCACGATGTCGACGTTGTCGCGGAGCTTGCGGCTGCTGCCGTCCCACATGCGCGCGGCGCGGACGACGGTGCGCCCCTTGGAACGGGTGTTGGCCCAGGTCAACGGCATCGGCAGGGTGCGGGTACGGCCGCCGTCGACGGTCACGAGGCGGAGCCGCCCGTTGTTCAAGTACAGCAGCTGCCGCGAGTCGCCGCTCCAGCTCACGGCGTCGGTCACCTCGTGGGTGATCTGCCGGGGCTTTCCGGCGGGCGTGCCGTCGGGATGGACGTCGACCACCCACAGCACGCTCGCGACGACGAACGCCATCTTCGTGCCGTCGGGCGACCACACGGGGCCGTCGTCGCCGCGCGTCTGGATGGAACGGTCCGGCAGCGGGTCGACGTACGTGCCGGCGCCGGTGTGGCGGTTCACCAGGAGGATCTTGCTGAGCCCCTCGCGGTAACGCGCGGAGTACGGCTTGATCGCCGCGAGGGCGATGACGTCGCCGTCGGCGGACCAGGTCGGCCGCCCCGGCTCGAAGGTGGCGGTGTAGACCTGCTGGACGTCGCCGGAGTCGACCTCGACGGTGTAGAGGGCGCCGGTCTGGTCGAGGAAGGCCAGACGCGAGCCGTCACGGGACCAGGTGCCCGACACGGCGGCGGCGTCCGGCAGGTCGGTGAGGCGGCGGTCGGTGCCGGTGCGCAGGTCGCGGATCCAGATGTCCAGCTTGCCGGCCCGGTCGGTGGAGTAGGACAGGTACCGGCCGTCCGGCGACCAGGCCGGGGCGCTCTTCCACCAGTGGTCACGGGTGAGCGGGCGGGGCGCCTGGCCGATCGTCATCGTGTAGATGTCGTTGAGGGCGCGGAACGCCACCTGCCGGCCGTCCGGCGACAGCACCGGGCTGCCGATGCCGACGACGGGCCGCGGCTTGGCGGAGTCGAAGTCGCGCCGGCGCTTCCGGTACGCCGGTGCGGTGACGGTGACGCCCGCGGTGAAGCCGATGTCCTTCCGCGTGCCGTCGCCTACCGAGCGGCGGCGGATCTTCCCGTCGGCGGTGTAGAGGAACTCGTCCCGCGAGCGCCATGACACGCGGAAGGGGAACACCTCCTCGCCGGTCACGAGCGGCTCGCCCGAGCGCCAGAGCTCGGTGTGGCCCGGTCGGGTGAGGGAGTACACCAGATCCTGGCCGTCCGTGGTCCAGGCCGGACTGTGGATCACCTGGTCGGCGGGCACGGTCACCGGGGTCGTACGCTCGCCGGTACCGAGGTCGATCACGTCGATCCGCGTGTTGGCCACGACGAACGCGATGCGCGTGCCGTCCGGCGACCACGCCGGTTCGTACTCCTCGTCGGTGGTGTCGGTGAGCGCCGTGAGGTCGCCCGACGCCACGTCGAGCGTGTGGATGCCGTAGCTGCCGGTGAGGTCGGAGGACAGCACGATCCGCCTGCCGTCCGGGGAGAAGCGCGGCTCGCGGTGGTCGTACGGCCCGTGGGTCAGCCGGCGCGCCCCGGACCCGTCCGGGCGGATCATCCAGATGTCGAAGACGCCCTCGCGGTAGGACTGGAAGGCGATCCACCTGCCGTCGGGCGACCACTCGGGCTGGGCGATGTCGTACAGGTCGCTGGTCAGCCTGCGGGCCTGGCCGCCGGAGGCCGGCAGCACCCACAGCACACCGACGAGGTCGATGGCGATGAACCGCCCGTCCGGCGACAGCTGCGCCGCCACGTCGGTGCCCTCACGCAGCCGGACGGTGCGGCCACGGCCGGGCGACTCGGGCGCGGCGGCCTCGGCCGGGCGCGCCGCGCCGACGTTGATACCGCCGATTCCGGCGATCGCGGCGGCGCCCGCCGCACCCGTCAGGAGGCTGCGCCTCTTGATGCCCGCCATGTGCCCTCCGTCCTCGCGCGGACCGCGCGGACGCCCGGCGGGGCCCGCCGAGCGCCGATCGTTCCGGTGAGGAAACTAGCCGCCGAAACAACCCCTGAACAGCACAATGTCCTGTTTCGGCCCTGCCGCGGGAGCGGGCGATCCGCTGACCTGGGCGTTCTGTTGGTAACGATCTGACAATGTCCCGACCGGTCAGTATGTGGGCAGAGTCACGGACGCCGACAACGGCAGGTTCCGCGAGGAGTCGCCGGCCGCGATCGTGTACCGGCCGCCGGGGACGGTCCAGCGCTGCGCGGTGGTGTCCCAGACCGAGAACGCCCGCCGGTCGAGGGTCAGCCGCACGTGCCTCACCTGACCGGGCCGCAGCGTGACCTTCGCGAACCCCTTGAGCTGCCGCGGCGGCTCACCGGCCGACGCGGGATCGGCCACGTACACCTGGGCGACCTCCGCGCCCGTGCGCGAACCGGTGTTGCGCACGTCGAGGCCGACGGTCACGCGCCCGTCGCGATCGGGCCGGCCCACGGTGAGGTGGCCGAACGAGAATCGCGTGTACGACAGGCCGTACCCGAACGGGAAGAGCGGGTCCTGGCCCTGCGCGTCGTACCAGCGGTAGCCGACCTGGAGCCGCTCGGAGTAGGTCGCCACGCCGTTCACGCCCGGGTAGCGCTCCGGCGAGCTCACCGGCGTCTGCGTCTCGCCGCGCGGGAAGGTCACCGGGAGCTTGCCCGAGGGGTTCACGTCGCCGAACAGCAGCGCGGCGAGCGCGTTGCCGTCCTCCTCGCCCGGGTACCAGGCCTCGAGCACCGCCGGGACGTCGTCGATCCACGGCATCAGCACGGGCGCTCCGGTGTTCAGCACCACGATCGTGTGCGGGTTCGCGGCGACGACCGAGCGTACGAGGTCGTCCTGGGCTCCGCTGAGCGACAGGCTCGTACGGTCCGTGCCCTCCTTCTCCGTGTCGCCGACGATGACGACGGCGACGTCCGAGGACTTGGCGAGCGCGGCGGCCGCGGTGGGGTCGGCGCCGTCGGAGCTCCGCACGGTCACGCCCGTGCCGGCACGCTTGGTGATGCCGTCGACGGGGCTGACGGTGTAGAGCGGGTTGACGTGGGCGCTGCCGCCGCCGCCCGGGTGCGCGGCCTGGGCGTACGGGCCGACGACCGCGATCGAGCGCAGGTGGCGCGCGTCGAGCGGCAGGGCCGCGCCGGCGTTCTTGAGCAGCACGCCGGTCTGCTCGGCGACCGACCGCGCCACCGCTCCGCCGGCGGCGGCGTCGATCGGCGTGACGGTCCGCGGGTGGTCGAACAGGCCCGCGCGGATCTCCACCGCGAGCCGCCGCTCGATCATCGTGTCGAGCCGGCCCATGCTCACCGTGCCGTCGAGGACGGCCTGCTTCAGCTCCTGGTCGTACGGGCCGTTGTCGCGCAGCTCGAGGTCCTGGCCGGCCCGGGCCGAGCCGACCGCCGTGTGCGTGGCGCTCGCGTCGGACTGCACGAAACCGCCGAAGCCCCACTGGCCGCGCAGCACGCCGGCGAGCAGGTGCTCGTTCTCGCACATGAAGGCGCCGTTGACGGACGGGTAGGCGCACATCACCGAGGCGACGTGTCCCTCCTTCACCGCGGCCTCGAACGCCGGCAGGTGGATCTCGTGGAGGGTGCGGTCGTCGATCTCCTCGTCGATGGTCCTGCGGTTGGTCTCCTGGTCGTTGGCGGTGTAGTGCTTGACCTCGGCCAGCACGCCCTGGCTCTGGATGCCCCGGATGTCGGCCACGGCGAGCCGCCCGGCGAGGTAGGGGTCCTCGCCGTAGTTCTCGAACGCCCGGCCGTTGCGGTAGACGCGCACCATGTTCACGTCGGGGGCCTCGATCAGGCTGTGCCCGACGTCACCGGTCTCGCGGCCCTCGACCTCGCCGTACCGCCGGGCCAGCTCCGGGTCGAACCCGGCCGCGAGGGCGACGGGCGCGGGCAGCGCGGTCGCGTTCGGCTGCTGCGGCACCGCACCGGTCCCGACCCCGGCCGGTCCGTTGGAGATGAGGAAGTCGGGGATGCCCAGCCGCGGGATCCCGGGTACGAAGCGGGAGACACCCCCGGCCCCGGTGCCGGTCGTGTGGACCTGGGAGATCTTCTCGTCCAGCGTCATCTGGGCGACGAGGGCGGCGGCACGCCGCTCGGGCGTCGGAGGCGCGGCGCCCGCCTGCGCTCCGTTCCCCACGGCGAGCGCGCCGAGCGTGAGGGCCGCCGTCGCGGCGAACGCGGTGGGCAGGCGTCTCATGAATCCTCCTTCGTCGGTGGGGCGATCCCGGGTCGCGCGCCACTGATTCGCTCGCTCCGCTCACTCATGAGACCTCCCTCGCCGAAGGGGCGATGGTGCTTCTTGGAGATCGGCCGGGCGGCTGTCAGACAAACACCAGACATCCGATGCGTCAATACCGCCGCGCCCGCCAGGCCTGCGAGAAGTGCCAGGTGACAGCCTCAAACGCGGACATACATCGGATCTCTCGCCAGCCCCTTAACCGGGATAGATCATTAGAAAAGAACACGAACAGTGACGTTCAGGTTGCGAGGGGCTGTGGTCGGTTGCAAGATCTATGCCCCAAGAAGATCAGTAATCGGCGGGGGTCGAGAAAGGCGTGCTCGTGGACAGACCGTCCGCACCGAAGACCATCGGCGGCGAAGTCCTGCCTCCCGGCGCGGAGCCGCTGGAGGCCGGCGACCCGGCCGAGATCGGCGGCCACCGTCTGACGGCGCGGCTGTCGACCGACGGCACGAGCATCGCCTACCTGGCGTCCGGTGCCGACGGCGGGCACGTCGTGGTGAAGACGACGCGTGCACCCGACCAGACCCAGGCGCGGCGGGATCTGCGGATCGAGGCGTCCTGCGCCCGGCGTCTTCCTCCGTTCTGCACGGTCGCGCTGCTGACCGACGGCACCGACCACACGCCGCCGTATCTCGTCCGGGAGTACATCGAGGGTCCCTCGCTGGCCCAGTACGTCGAGACTCTCGGCCCGCTGGACGCCGAGCAGCTCATGGCGCTGGCCGTCGCTCTCGGGCGGGCGATCGCCGCCGTCCACGGCGCGGGCCTGATCCACTGCGACCTCAGGCCGGCCAACATCCTCCTGGCGGCCAACGGCCCGCGGATCATCGGCTTCTCCATCGCGCAGGAGGCGCCCGTCTCCGGCCGTCCCGCCGAGCTCGGCACCGTGCCGTACGAGCCGGGGTGGGTGGCGCCGGAGCGCGTCGACGGCTTCCCGGCCGGCCCGGCGTCCGACATCTTCGGCTGGGGCTGCCTCATCGGGTACGCCGCGACCGGGCACAGCCCGTACGACGGCAACGGCGGGGACGGGCGGTGGAGCGTCGCCGGCGAGGAGAACCTGGCGGCCCTGGACGAGCCGATCCGCGGACTGGTCGAGGCGGCGCTCGCGGTCAACCCGGCCGACCGGCCCTCCACCGGCGAGATCGCCTCCCGGCTCGGCGGCACCGCCGAGAAGCCGCGTCCGATCTCCCCGCCCGCCCAACGCGCGCTGCCCGCGCGTCCCGTCGAGTCGTCCGTCGACGCGCCGACGGCCCCGATGTCCATCGTGGCGCCGGAGATCCTCGCCGAACTCACCGGCGAGGCGCCGCCCGCCCCGTCCGCGCCGCCGGCGGCACGCGAGCCGGTGCCCGACCTGCCCCGGCGCCGTCCCCACCACGTCCCCGAAGCCGTCGGAACCGACGCCTTCCCCACCTCCGCGACCGACGCTCTGGCGACCGAGGCTCTGGCGACCGCCCTGACGACCGAGTCCCTCGCGGCCTCCGGTCTCCAGGACGACGGGCATGACGACGCTCCGGTCGCGTCTTCGCCGCACCCCGCCGGGTCCTCGCTCCGGAACGAGGCGCCGCCGCGGCGTGTCGACTACTCCTCCGGCACCGCCGGACGGCCGCGCAGGGAACCCGAACGACGTCCGCGGCGGCTCCGTGCCGTCGCCATGGTCGCCGCGCCGGCCGCGCTCGTGGCCGTCCTCGCCACCGTGATCGCGATGGTCGCCACCGGCGCCAAGGACCAGCCGGCCGGGCCGAGCAGCGCCGTACGGCCGGGCCAGGGCCCGGCGGACTCCGGGGCTCCGACGCCACCCGCGCCGGACGCGCCCGGCCGCCGGTCGTACCGGCCGCGTCACGCCGCCGCCGCGCCCGCCCCCTCCGGCTCACCGACACCCACACGTCGCCGGCCCACCGCGACGAGTTCGGCGCCGAGCCGGCCGAGCGGCGGGCACAAGCCAGGGTCGCCGCACCCGTCCTCTCCGCCGCCCAAGTCGCACACGCCGACGCCGACCCCGACGCCCACGCCGACCGAGACGGCGCACACGAGTGAGACGGCGTCCGGCGTCTCCGGCTGACCGGACGAGATCTTCATTCACTTCTGAGCGACGGTTCTCCGGCGCTCCTGGGGCCGTGGTGATCCGGACCGGCGCCGCGGCTCCCGGTCATCGTTGAGGCGGTAGTCGCCTCGGTCGTAGGGCCGCTCCCGATGCGATGCCGTTGCCGCCGGGCCGCCGGACCGTCTCGAACGACCTCACCACCCCGCGGCCACCTCCGATGGTGCGACCGGGACGCAGGCATGGAATCCGCGCCGAGCGGCGTCGGCTCGCCGCGCGTGGCCATCGGCATCGAACCGGACGGCCCACCTGGACCGGCACGTCCTCGGCGCGCAGCGCCGCATCACCACTCTCAGCGCCGACGGCTCAGAGACGTCTGTCCGGCCTCGATCGCGGCAAGGGCTATTTAGTGTTAACTTGATTGACATGAATTCCCGCTCTTATCGGATGCGGGCCAGGGCGGAGGCCGCGGAGGACACGCGGCGGCGGGTGTTCGACGCCGCGGCCGACCTGCTCCGCCGGCGGCTGCGCGTCGACATCCGGCTGGAGGATGTCGCCGCCGGCGCGGGAGTGTCGGTGCAGACCGTGCTGCGGGTGGCGGGCAGCAAGGCGGATCTGTTCCGGGTGGCCTTCGACCAGGTCCTCTCCGAGATCACCGGGCAGCTCAGTGACGCCGAACCGGGTGACGTCGACGCCGCCGTACGGACCTGGTTCGACCACTACGAGCAGTTCGGCGACGTGGTGATCCGCACCCTGGCCGAGGAGGCGGATTCGACCGTCGTCGGCCCGATCGTCGAGGTCGGCCGGACGAAGCACCGGCAGCGAGTCGAGCAGCTGCTCGGCCCGCTACTGGCCACGCGGCCCGCGGAGCAGCGAGACCGGGCCATCGACGCCCTGGTCTGCGCCTGCGACGTCTACACCTGGAAGCTGCTGCGGCGTGACTTCGGCCGTCCGCGCGCCGACGCCGAAGCGACCATGCGGCTGATGATCGAGTCGATCGTGGAGACGCGAGAATGACCGGATTTCTGTTCCTGACCTGGCCCGGTGCGGGCAACCAGGTGCCCGAGATCGGCATCGCCGCCGCGCTGCGGGCCGCCGGGCACCGGGTGACCTTCGCCGGGTACGCGGCGCAAGCCGGGCGGTTCGAGTCACTCGGGTTCGCCTTCCGCGTGCTGCCCCACGCCCAGAGGAGGTGGCCGGCGCAGCCGCCGCAGGACTGGATGCCGGCCCTGGTCGACGCGGTGTGGGCATGCGGCGGCCATCTGGACGATATTCCGCGACTGCTCGCCGACGAGCCGGCCGATGTGCTGGTCGTCGACTGCCTGATGTTCGGCGCGCTGACCGCCGCTGAGCGTGTCGGCGCCCGGACGGCGGTGCTGGTGCACAGCTCCCCGGGTGCGTTGTCGCCACCCGGCGGGCCCTTGGAGCGGCTGCTGCTCCCGGCCGTCAACGAGGTGCGCGCCGCCGGGGGGCTCACGCACCTCACGCGGTTGTGGGACGCGTGGACGCCGTTCCCGACGCTGTGCACCAGCGTGCGGGAGCTGGACCCGCCGGCCCAGCCGCTACCGGCGGAGTTCACCTTCGTCGGTCCCGTCGACGAGCCGTCCGGGCCGTCCGGCTGGACGTCGCCCTGGCCCGCGGATGACCCGCGCCCGCTGGTCGTGGCCGGCTTCTCCACCGGACCGGCGTGGGACCAGGCATCCCGGGTGCAGCGCACGCTCGACGCACTCGATGACGGCTGCTACCGGCTACTCGTGACCACCGGCATGGTCGACCCGCAGCGGGTCCGCGTGCCGGGCGACGCCGCCGTCGTTCCGTTCATTCCACACGGCGAGGTGTTCCCGGGTGCGTCCGCCGTGGTGACCCACGCGGGCCACGGCACGGTGGCGACGGCCATGCGGCACGGTGTGCCGGTCGTCGGTCTGCCCAACCCGGCCGCCGACCAGCCGGCGCTGGCCGCCCACCTCGCCGAGCGGGGCGCAGGGATCGCACTCGACGGAGAACGAGCCACCTCGGCGGAGATTCGCGCCGCCGTCGACAAAGTGCTGAACGACAACGGCTACCGTGACGCGGCCGCCACCATCTCCGCGGCGATCGCCGCCGCGCCCGGTGCCGCCGGGGCCGCCGACCTGCTCGCCAGGCTCGGCGCGGAGCGATGAATCCTCTGGTGCCCATGACCGAGCGAAGCGAGGGAATCGATAGACGCGCCCCTGTGGTCACCCTCTCCGACGTAGGAGGGCTCATGACCGAGCGAAGCGAGGGAATCAAAAGACGCGCCCCTGTGGTCACCCTCCCCGACGCAGGAGGGCTCATGACCGAGCGAAGCGAGGGAATCAAAAGACGCGCCCCTGTGGTCACCCTCCCCGACGTAGGAGGGCTCATGACCGGACGACGCCGCGGCGGCGGATCCGCCCAGGGCCCTGGTTCGCACCGCCGGGTCTCCAGCACCGGCCGGGCCGCGTTCCGGCAGAGGAAGCCATGACACGGCAGCCGTCAGGAAGGCCCGCACCGTGGGTCGTCACGATCGCCTGGGCGGGCTGTCTTCTGCTCGGACTCGTTCTGGCCGGGCTCGGAATCGCCGCGCTGGTCGCGGCTCTCCGCCCGCACCACGATCTCCCCGGGGTCGTCATCGGGGTGGTCGCGCTGCTCGGCCTGCCGCTGGGGGCGGTCACCATCACGGGAGCGCTCCAGGTCCGCGGGCGCGACCCCGGCGGGTTCGGTCCCGCGAACATGGGCCTGAAAATCGCGGGAATCTTCGCGTTCGGCACTATGGCCTACGGCATGAAGAACGACGACTGGGCGCACTTCTGGTGGTCGCTGGCAGTGGCCGCCGTCATCGGACTACTCCTTTTCACGCTGTTCTATGTGCGGGAAACACTGGCCCAGAACACCCGAGCCCCGACGACAGGCCGGTCGCGAAATGAGATAACACGTCTTGAGCGGGAACATGTGAGCCAAGGTCACGAAAGGTGCTCCTGATCATGGCGCTCGAATCAGCGATACACCAGGCAGCGGCCGAGGCCGGGCTTGGACGGAAGATCGAGACCTTCGCCCTGCAGGGTTGGCGCAATCGTTCCATGCGGAAGATCACAGTCGCCCATGTTTTCGAGAACGGCTGCGTCTTCAGCCACCACAAGAAGGAAATAGTTCATGCTGTCAGGTGGGACGCGATAACACGCTTCCGCCGCAGAAGAAGTTTTTTGACGGGCCCCATAAAAACGCCCTACAACTTCGAATTCAGCACTTCTGACGGCGGTAAGTTCGATCTGGTCGGCGTCGGCAGTCCTCCGGACAGGCCATGCGGTCTGGAGCGGTTCGCCGATGTGGTCGAGCCGCTGATCACCGCGGCTCAGCTGCCCCGGTTCCGGGACGCTCTCGACCGCGGCCGGCGGGTGGAGTTCGGCTGGCTCGCCGTCGAGCCCGCAGGCATCCGCCGCGGGCGGACACTGCTGTCATGGCCCGAACTGGATGAAGTACGGCTGCACGAGGAAAAGATCAGTGTGAGGCAACACGGCAGGCGATTCCGGTGGGCCGGCGCGTCCGTGCCGGACGTGCCGAACCTGGGCGCCTTCCTGGCCCTGACCCGGTCACCGGCCGAGGACTGGCGTCGATGACCGCGGACGTGGGCTCGCGCCGCCGGTGAGGTCTTGAGGACGCCGGCTCCGCCGGCCGGCCGAGGCTCGGCGCCTGCTCATTCGAGCCGCGCGAGCGGCTCGGCCTTGCCGTGGCCGACGGCGTCACCGACCCGCTGGACGTCCGCCGACCTGCGTCGGCGACGAGACATTTCTGGATGAGGTCGTCTCCGAGGACAAGACGTACTCTTCACCATTCGTGTAGCTTTTCTCGCCATTCGATGCCGCGAGAACGGGATACCCGATGGACTTCGAAACGCTCCAGACTCAGCAGCGCCTGCTCGTCCGGCAGCGCGTCCGGCCCATGGTCAACCAGTACGAGGTGCACACCGAGGCCGCGGACGGGTCCGAGGGCGAACTCGTCGCCTTCGCGCAGCAAAAGCGCATGGCGTTCAAGGAACAGGTGACCATCTACACCGACGACACCAAGCAGCACGCCCTGTTCGGCTTCAAGGCGCGCAAGCGGCTCGACCTCGCCTCGGCCTACGACGTGACCGATCCGCAGGGACGCCCGATCGGCGTGTTCCGCAAGGACTTCAAGGCGTCGCTGATCGCCTCGACCTGGCACCTCGAGCAGCCGGGGCTGGGCGTGACCACCGGCTCCGAGCGCAACAAGACCGTCGCGATCCTGCGCCGGGTGTGGGACTTCATCCCGTACGTGGAGATCCTGCCGTTCGCGTGGCCGTACCACTTCGACTTCACCGCGGACGGGCAGGAGACCTTCAGCGTGGACAAGAAGTTCGGCCTGCGCGACCGGTACGTCATCGACATCAAGGACCCGCGCCTGGACCGCCGGCTCGTCATCGCACAGGCGGTCGCGCTGGACGCACTGCAGCACCGCTGAGCCACCGCGCGAGCCCGGGACCCGCGGCGCGCGGGTCCCGGCCCGTCACGGGGAGATCCGAGCGGCGTCAGCTCCGGGGGCGGGTGGGCGTCCAGCCGTGCAGCCGCATGAGCACCGCCGCGACGCGGGCGAACCGCTCGGGGTCCAGCACCGCGCCCTCCCGGCGGATGTCGTCCTCATCCAGGGCGAACACGCGGTCCAGCCGCAGGTAGGAGTCCCGGCCCTCGCGGTCCCAGGCGCCCGAGCCCAGGTCGAGCCAGTCGTCGGAGTGCTCGTGGCGGCGGCTCGACAGCATCATGGCCAGCAGCCGCCGGCGGTGGCGGCCGACGACGAGCAGCGGCCGGTCCTTCCCGCGCTCGGGGTCCTCCTCGTACGGCACCCACGCCCAGACGATCTCACCGGGGTCGGCCAGCCCGTCGAGGTCCGGGGAGTACTCCAGCGTCGCCGCCCGCTCGGCGGTGTAGATCTCGCGCACCGCGTCACGTGCCGGCCGGGGAACCTCACCATGATCAAGCATTCGCGCAGCCTACCGGTCCCGGCTCGCCGTACCGACCGGTGCGGGAGGGGAACGGGGAGGACGGGCGGTGTCCGGGCGGACGCGGACGTTCACGGGCAGATCTCGAACGCAACACCGTTTCGTGACCTGTCTTGCCGGGCTTCACCGCCGCGCGCGAGCATGAGCCGTTCGGGGAGCGCGCTGGAGGCGACGGGGTGCACAGACGGGGCTTGGTCGTCCGCCGCGCGCTGGGTCATCGCCTGCTTGTCGTCGCCGCCTCGGCGACCGCCCTCTTCGCCGTCACGGTGCTGGCGGCGCTCGGCGGATACACCGCGTCCGTCACCGGCGAAGGGCTGCGGGCCACGCTCGCGGGCGCGACCTGGGACGAGGCGGGCACCCGCATCACCACGTCCGTCGCGGCGCGCGACATCCCCGCCGAACAACGCAAGGTCACGGCGGCCGTCGCGAAGGTCTACGGCCGCGTCCCGGTGGCGATCTCACTCAGCGCGCGCGGCGACTCCTACGCCGTCCCCGGGCAGGAGCACAGCGCCCACCCGCAGCTCACGGCGTTCGCCACCTACTCCGGCATCGAGGGCCACGCCCACCTGACCGGCGGCCGGTGGCCCACCGCCACGACCGGGCACACCGTGGAGGCGGCGGTGCCGGTGAAGGCCGCCCGCGCGATGCGGCTCCACACCGGTCAGGTGGTCACGCTCCACAGCCGCGTCGGGGGCCCGCCGGTCACGGTGCGGATCACCGGCCAGTTCACCCCCGGCCGGGCCGACGACTACTTCTGGGGCGGCGACAAGCTCGTCACGACGGGCGTCGAGCGGCTCGGCTACACCACGTTCGGGCCGCTGGTCGTGCCCCCGGCCACCTTCACGACGCGGTTCACCACCTCGGTCACGGCCCGCTGGCTGGTGCTGCCCTCCGTACGGGAGATCCGCTCCGGGCGGCTCGCGGACGTCGCGGCGCGGGCCCGCGCGCTGCCCGCCACGCTCGGCTCCGGCTCCGGCGGCTCGGGCTACGCCGTCAAGTCCTCCGTCGCGGACCTGCTGACGCAGGTCGACCGCGCGCTGCTCGTCTCACGCTCGACACTGCTCATCCCCGCGCTGCAACTCGTCGTACTGGCCGTGTACACGCTGATGCTCGTGGCGCGGCTCCTCGCCGAGCACCGCCGCCTGGAGATCACCCTGATGCGGGCCCGGGGCGCCTCCACGCGGCAGATCGCCGCGCTGGCCGTCGGCGAGGGACTCCTGCTCGGCCTGCCCGCGGCGGTGGCCGCGCCGTTCCTCGCGCCCCTCCTGGTGCGAGCGGCCATGGCCACGCCCCTCTTCGGCACGCCCGGACTGCGCGTCGACCTCGCACCGACCCTGCTGACCTGGGCGATCGCCGTCGCCGGCGCGCTGGTGTGCGTGGTCGCGATCACCCTGCCGCCACTGCGCGGGATCCGGCGGACCTACGTCGCGACGATGGCCGCGCGCGGCCGGGGCGAACGCCGGGCGATGCTCCAGCGCGCCGGGGCCGACCTCGCCCTGGTCGTCCTCGCCGCGCTCGCCGTCTGGCAGCTCGCGCACTACGGCGGCCCGGTGACCGCGACCGCCGCCGCGGGCGCGGGCATCGACCCGCTCATCGTCGCCGGTCCGGCGCTCGCGCTGCTCGCCGGCGGCGTGGTGATCCTCCGGCTGGTCCCGGTCGTATCCCGCGCCGGTGAGCGGGCCACGACGCGCGGCCGGGGCCTGGCGCCGGCGCTCGGCACCCGGCAGGTGAGCCGCCGCCCGCTGCGCACCGCCGGCCCGGCGCTGCTCCTGGTGATGACGGTCGCCGTGGGTGTCCTGTCGGTGGTGACCGGCGTGACCTGGCGGCAGTCACAGATCGACCAGGCCGACTTCCAGGCCGGCACGGACCTGCGGATCGACGCGCCGAGCGACCAGGGCTCACCCGCCCCGCCCGGTCAGGGCGGGCGCTACGCGCGGCTGCCCGGGGTGACCGCGGTCAGCCCCGTCCTGCGGGACACCGCCTCCACCGGCAGCACCGACGTCACGCTCCTCGCGGCCGACGCCGGCGCGCTGGGCCGGCTGATGCGGACCCGCGCGGGCCTTCCACCGGGCGTCACCTGGCAGGCCATGTCCGCGCGGCTCGCCGCCACCGGCACCGGGCTGACCGGCGTCCCCGTCCCGGGCCGGCCGAGCCGGCTCTCGGTCGGGCTGCGCTTCGGGCCGTCCGGGAGCGCCGACCCGGCGTCGGTGTCCCTGGTCGTCAGCGACGCGCTGCACACGACGTACGAGATCGAGATGGGCGCCGTCCCGGCGGACGGCGCGACCCACACCAAGGTGATCGACCTGTCCGCGCTCGCCGGCCGCGACGGCGTGCTCTCCTATCCCCTGGCCGTCCGCGGTCTCCGCTTCACCTACGTCCGCACCCGGGCGACGCCCGCCGCCCGGCTCGCCGTCACGTCCCTGCGGCCCGGCACGGCGGGCGGCTTCGGGCCCGCGCTGCGCCGGCCCTCGGGAGCTCACTGGTCCGGGCAGGTCACGCTCAGCGCCGGGGTGGGCTCGGCGATCGGCTTCGGCTCCGGCGGGCTGGTGACGGCACGCCTGCCCGCGACGACCGACCCCACGACGCCGATGCCGCAGGTCTCCGGCGGCGTCGTCCTGCGCGCCGGGCCCGCCGCCGCGGGGCACACCGTCGCCCGGCCCGGTCCGATCCCGGCGATCGTGACCCGTGACCTGGCCGCCCGCGCCCACGTCACCACCGGCGGCCGGCTGGACCTGACCGAGAACGGCGTCGACCAGCCCCTCACCGTCGCCGGGATCGTCGCGGCGCTCCCCTCCACCACGCCGGGAGCCCCGGCCGTCCTGGTCGACTGGACCGGCCTCGGCGACGAGGCGCTGGTAAATGGGCTCTCCGTACCGCCGCCGACCGAATGGTGGCTGGCCACGCGCGGGGCCGACCCGGCCGCCGCCGCGCGCGTGCTCGGCGCGCATCCGTCCTGGACCGGGACGACGGTCGACCGGGCCGCGCTGCGGCACCGGCTGCGCGACGCGCCGCTGGGCGGCGCGCTGCAGGGCGCCCTCATCCTCGGGTTCGGTGCCGCGCTCGTGTTCGCCGCGATCGGGTTCGCGGTCAACACCGCCGTGTCCGCGCGGGAGCGGGCGGGAGAGTTCGCCATCCTGCGCGCCCTCGGCGTCCGCGGGCGGCAGGTGCTCGGGCTGGTCGCCGTCGAACAGGCCTTCCTCGTCGGCATGGGCCTGGCGGGCGGGCTGCTGCTCGGCATCGTCGTCGCGCGCCTCGTGGTGCCGCACGTCGTGCTGACAGTGAGCGCGACCGCGCCGTACCCGCCCGCGCAGGTCATCCTGCGATGGCCGGTGGTGCTGGCCATGCTCGCCGCCATCGTCGTCCTGCTCACCGCGGTGCTGCTCCTCCTCGTCCGCTCGCTGCGCCGCGGCGGCCCCGGCCAGACCCTGCGGCTCGGGGAGGACCGATGAGAGCGGTGCGGGAGAACCGGCAGCTCGGCGCCCAAAACCACCCCTCCGACCAAGGAGGGCCCGTGAGAGAGCGAAGCGAACGAACCGGCGACGCGGCGCGCAAGGTCACCCCTCCGACGGAGGAGGACTCATGAGCCTTCTGCTCCGTCGGACGGCGCGCGCCCAGTGGGCGTCGCTGCTCGTCCTCGGGCTGCTCGTGCTCGTCAGCGCGTTCCTGGCCGACGCCGGTCCGCGCACGCTCGTCGCCGGGTACGACCGCGCGGCGCGCGAGACCGTCGCCGGCGCTCCCTTCGGCAGCACCGACCTGGTCGCGACGGCCCAGCTCAGCCCGGTCGCGACGACGGACGAACGGATGCGCGCCGGCTTCTCGTCCGCGTCCGCCGAGGGACTCGCGGCGCAGAGCGCGCGGTGGCTGGGGATGTTCCCGCCGACGCTGCGGCGCACCATCGTCACCACCGACCGGAACGCCGCGACCCCGTTCATGGGACTGACCGGCGCGGGTTCGCGCCAGCTGTCGCTCGCCTTCTCCGGCACCGCGCCCGGCCACATCCGCTACGTGTCCGGGCGCCCTCCCCGCGCGCCGGAACCGGCGGCGCACGGTCCGCGCTTCGAGGCCGCCCTGCCCGTACGCGCCGCCCGGCGGCTCGGCGTCAAGACCGGTGACGTCGTGACGACCACGAGCCAGCCGGCCCTCGAGGTCCGCGTGACCGGCCTGTTCACCCCGGCCGACCCCGGCAGCGGCTACTGGCCCGCGCACCACCGGTACGAGGACGCGGAGCTGAAGAAGACCCCGGGCGGGCAGGTCATCATCCTGGCGACCGCGCTGGTCGACCCCTCCGGCTACCGTGCGCTGTGCGTGCGCACGCCGTTCCGCATCGATCTCACCTGGACCTACAGCCCGGCGGCGTCGCGCGTCACGGCACGCGACGCGCCGACGCTGGCCGAGGACGTCCAGCGGGCCGCCGAGGCGCTGCCGACGGTACGCGTCGACGCGGCGGGCCCCACGCTCGACACCCGGTTCGACGACATCCTGGATGACTTCGTCCACCGGCTGCGCACGACGCAGACGCTCCTGTCGCTCTCCCTCGCCGGGCTGTTCGCCGCGGCCCTCGGCGTACTGGGCCTGGCCGCCCGGCTGCTGTCGGCCCGGATCGCCGCGGACCTCGCCGTCCAGGCGGCGCGCGGCGCGTCGCGTACGCAGCTCGCCGGGCTGGCCGCCGGCCTGGCCGCTCTCGTCACGCTGCCCGCGGCGGCGCTGGGCCTGCTGGCGTCCGCGCTGTCGGCCGACGGACCCGCGCAGCCGGTGTCGCTCGCCGCCGTCGCGGTGTCCGCCGTGATCGCGATCGGGCTGCCGGCCGTGGTGGCCGGGCGCCGCGCCCGGCGCCGCGCCCGCCCCTCGCACCGCAGGCTCGTCGCGGAGGCGCTCCTCGTCGTGCTGGCGGTCGCCGGCACCTATCTCCTGCGGCGGCGCGGGCTCACCACCGACACGTGGGGCTCGGGCGTCGACCCGTTCCTGTCGGCGGTGCCCGCGCTCCTCGGCGTCGCGGCGGGCCTGATCGTGCTGCGGATCCTGCCGGTTCCGCTGCGCCTGGCCGGCCGGTTCCTCGCGCGAGGCCGCTCCGCCGTGCCGTTCGTCGGCGTCGCGCGGGCCTCCCGCCAGGACGCCACGGCCGTGCTTCCGCTCGTGGTCCTGCTGCTCGCCGTCGCCGTCATCGGATTCGGCTCGACGGTCGAGACGAGCCTGGCCCGTACCCAGCGCATCGCGACGTACGAGGCGGTGGGCGGTGACGCGCGCGCCGACGCGCTGACCATGGACGCCCGGGTGGTCGACCGGGTTCGCCGCTCGCCCGGCGTCCGCGCCGCCGTACCGGCGCAGACCATCGACGGCGCGCGCCTGCTGTCCAACGGCGACATCGCCGACGAGCTGACGGCCGTCGGCGTCGACCTCGGCGCCTACCGGCGGATGATGGCCGGCACCGGGCTGCGAATCCCCGACTGGCCGCGGACCCGTCCGGGCGATCCGGTGCCGGCGCTGTTCTCCCCCGCCGCGCGCCGCAAGGCCACCGGCGGCGGGCTCGCACTGTCGACCGACTACGGGCGGCGGATACCACTGCGGATCGCCGGCACGATCACGCGGTTCCCCGGCCGCTCGCCCGGCGGGGAGTTCGTGCTGGTGCCCGCCGACGCCCTCGCGCGCGCCACCGGCGGCAACGTCGGGTCGGTCTCCATCTTCGTCCGCGGCGAGCACCTCGACGTCGCCGCGCTGCGCCGCGCCGTCAGCCGGCCCGAACTGGGCGAGGCGGGCGCCGGCAGCGTCACGACGTACCGGATGACCCACGACTCGTTCACGCAGGGCGAGCTCGGCCACCTCGTCGGCCGCGGCTTCGGCCTGACCGGGGTCCTCGTCGCCGGCTACGGGACGCTCGCGGTGCTGGTGATCCTGTTCGCCGGGGCCGCCGAACGCGGGCGCGCGGTCTCGTACCTGCGCACACTCGGACTCAGCCGACGCCAGGCGCGCTCGCTCGCGTTCGTGGAGATCGCGCCGACCCTCCTCACCGCGTCGGTGGCCGGATGGGTACTGGGTCTCGTACTGCCGCGGCTGCTGGGACCGGCCATCGACCTGCGCCCGTACACCGGCGGATCCCCGGTCACCCACTACGTGCCCGACCTGCCCCAGGCGGCCGGGCTGGCAGGCGGCCTGCTGGTCTTCGCCGGGCTGGCCGTGTTCATCGACGCCGTGACCGCCGCACGCCGCGGTCTCGGCGGCGTCCTGCGGATCGGAGAAACATGACCGACGCACCCGATCTCACCGAGTTGGAGCGGCGGGCCGCCGGGCGCGGCCCGGAGTACGGCGAGAAGGCGCACATCGTCTGCGACAACCTCGTACGGATCTACCAGACCGAGGGCGTCGAGGTGATCGCGTTGCAGGGCCTCGACCTGCTCGTCGAGGAGGGCGAGATGGTCGCCCTCGTCGGCGCCTCCGGGTCGGGCAAGTCCACGCTGCTGAACATCCTCGCCGGGCTGGACGTGCCGACCGCCGGCGTGGCCCGGGTGGCCGGCGCGGACCTGCTCGACATGTCCGGCCGCGACCGGCTGCGGTTCCGCCGCGAGCTCGTCGGGTTCGTCTGGCAGCAGACCGCGCGCAACCTGCTGCCGTACCTGACGGCCGCCGAGAACGTCGAGATGCCGATGCGGTTCGCGGGCGTCGGGCGCCGGGAGCGCCGGGAGCGCGCGGCGGCCCTGCTGGACCTCATGAGCGTCGGCGACCGCGCCGCCGCCCGGCCGGCCGAGATGTCCGGCGGCGAGCAGCAGCGCACCGCCATCGCGGTCGCGGTCGCCAACCGGCCCAAGGTCGTCCTGGCCGACGAGCCGACCGGCGAACTCGACACCGCGACCGGCGCGCAGGTCTTCGGGGCGCTGCGCCGCGCCAACCGCGAGCTGGGGGTGACCACGGTCATCGTCACGCACGACCCCGAGGTGGCCGGCAGCGTCGACCGTACGGTCGGCATCCGCGACGGCCGTACGAGCAGCGAGATCCTGCGCCGGACCACACGCGACGCGTCGGGCCGCGAAGAGGTGATCGCCGAGGAGTACGCCGTGCTCGACCGGGCGGGGCGGCTGCAGCTGCCGCGGGAGTTCACCTCGGCCCTGGAGATGAAGGACCGGGTGCGCCTCGCGCTGGAGACCGACCACATCGGCGTCTGGCCGGACCGGAGCAATGATGATCACCGTTGAGGGCCTGAACAAGACGTACCGGACCGGTCACACGCCGGTACGGGCGCTGCGCGACGTGAGCCTGCACGTCGCCGAGGGCGAGCTCCTGGCCGTGAAAGGCCGGTCGGGCTCGGGCAAGACGACGCTGCTGAACCTCATCGGCGGCCTCGACACCCCTGAGTCGGGCCGCGTCGTCGTCGGCGAACACGAGGTGACGGCGCTGAGCGAGGCCGGCCTGCAGCGGATGCGCCGGGAGACCGTCGGCTTCGTGTTCCAGTCGTTCGGCCTGATCCCGGTCCTGTCGGCCGCCGAGAACGTCGGCGTCGCCCTGCGCCTGACCCGGACACCGGCCCGCGAGCGGGAGGAGCGGGTGCGGCTGCTGCTGGCCATGGTGGGCCTGAGCGACCACGCGCGCCAGCGCCCGTACGAGCTGTCGGGCGGTCAGCAGCAACGGGTCGCGATCGCCCGCGCGCTGGCCCACCGCCCCCGGGTGCTCATCGCCGACGAACCGACCGGGCAGCTCGATTCGGAGACGGCCCAGTCGATCATGCAGCTGATCCGCGCGGTCGTCCGCGACCAGGGTGTCACCGCCATCGTCGCCACCCACGATCCACTCCTCGTCCGCCACGCGGACCGGTCGATCGAGCTCAGCGACGGGACTCTGCCCGCGGACGCCTGACCCCGGCGGCGCCCGGTTCCCTGCCGTGTCCGTCCGCTGCCGAGAGCGGTGCGGCACACGGATCCCGTACCGGCTGCCATCGTCCGTTACGGGTGACGCTCAGGCGGCCGCGCGGCCCGGTCGGTGGTGGTCGCCGACGGTCATCCGGGCTTGGCGGTCAGCGGCAGGTCGACCAGCGGCAGCTCGGTGAGCCGTGCTCGCTCCTCCGCGACGATCTCGGCGCGCCGATGGGCGCCGAGTTTCTCGTTGCCCACCTTGTCGTGCAGCTTGACGATCGCGTCCAGCAGCATCTCCGGGCGCGGCGGGCAGCCGGGCAGGTAGATGTCGACCGGAACGATGTGGTCGACACCCTGGACGACCGCGTAGTTGTTGAACATGCCGCCCGACGACGCGCACACTCCCATGGCGATCACCCACCGTGGCGCCGCCATCTGGTCGTAGAGCTGCCGCAGGACCGGGCCCATCTTCTGGCTGACGCGGCCCGCGACGACCATGAGGTCGGCCTGCCGGGGACTGCCCGACGGGCGCTCCATGCCGAAACGCGAGAAGTCGTGCCGAGGGTCGCCGACGGCCATCAGCTCCATTCCGCAGCACGCGAGGCCGAACGTCATCGGCCACATCGACGACTTGCGCGCGTGGCCGAGCACGGTCTCGACCGTGGTGAGGAGAAAGCCGGCAGGAAGGTGTTCTTCGAGTCCCATAACACTTCGAGGCTTCCCGGCGGGCCTGCGGCGATCAATGCCGGATTTCGTCACGATCGTTAAGCGGGGCGACATAATGGCCAGGTGGAGATGCGCGAGATCGAGGCGTTTCTGGCGGTGGCCGAGGAGCTGCACTTCGGCCGCGCCGCCGAGCGCCTGCGCGTCAGCACTCCCCGGGTCAGCCAGTCGGTGCGCGCGCTCGAACGCCGGGTCGGCGCGCCGCTGTTCGAACGCACGAGCAGGCGGGTGCGGCTGACGTCTCTGGGCGAGCAGCTGCTGGCGGAGATGCGGCCGGCCTACGAACGCATGGACCAGGCGCTGCGCCGCGCCCGGCGGTCCGCGAGCCACGAGTTTCTCCGGGTCGGCGTCGCGACGAGCGTTCCGGCAGCCGTCGCGCCGCGACTGGTCGCGGCGTTCGAGCGGCTGCGCCCGCAGTGCGCCGTGGTGCGGTCGACGCATCCCAACACCGACCCGGCTCGCTGGGGGGAGAACTGGCCGGTCGACGTGTTCGTCGCGTGGCTGCCCTCCGACCCCGCCCTCCGTGACGGCCCGGAGTTCCAGGTCGGGCCGGCAGTGCTGCGCGAGGAGCGCGCGGTGCTGGTCGCGGCGGGCCACCCGCTGGCCCGCCGCGCCGTCGTCGACGCCGAGCTGCTGGCCGACTACGACATCCTCTACCCGAGCGACTTCCCGGCGCGGTTCGCCGACCTCTGGATACCGGCGCAGACCCCGGCGGGACGCCCGCTTCGCAGGATGCCCATCAGCGCCTCCGCGTCCATCGAAGAGGCGATCATCCTGGTCTCCGGAGGTGAGGTCGTACACCTGACCATGGCCTCGCTGCGCCCGGACGATCCCCACGTCGTCACCGTGCCCGTGTCGGGCCTGCCGCCTCTGGAGTGCGCGCCCGTGTGGCTCACCGGGACCGAGACCGACCTGATCCACGACTTCGCCAAGGCCGCCGCGCAGGCGTTCGCCGCGCCCGAGAGGTGAGCCGGTTCGTCACGTCCGCTCGCCGGTGACGGTCAGACCGGTCCGCTCCATGCCAGTTTTACACCGTCGTAGATTTTTTGCCCTGTTCTGTCGCGACCACTAGGTAGTTGACGGTTAAATGAGTTCGTCCGCCTCCCCCGTGTCAGCCATCGTCTCGGACGAACTGCATTCACCCGATGCGGGGAGGCGGGCGCCTCAGCTCTCGCCGACCGGCCGGTCGATCTTCCTCGGCATGAGCAGCAGCGCCGCCACGCCGAGCACGGCCACGACGACGAGCGCGACGAAGACGTGGTGCGCCGCGCCGTACAGACCGTCGCGTACGAACGCCTTCACGTCAGGGGCGCCCGTACCGCCGTGCCCGGTGAGGGCCAGGCTCGACGCGTCGACGCTCTTGGGCAGCCGCCCGGCCAGCGCGGACGGCGGGTGCGCGAAGCGGTCCGCGAGAGTGGCGTTGGCGATCGCGCCGAACACCGCCGCGCCGACGGCGCTGCCCAGCGACCGGCTGAACATGTTGATGCCGGTCACGACGCCGCGGCGCTCCCAGCCGACGACCGACTGGGCGGCGACGAGCACCGGGCTGGCCATCAGGCCGAGCCCCATGCCGACGAGGAAGCAGACCGCCGCCACCTCCCACACGTGCGAGCGGGTGCCGAGCAGGAGACACAGCGCGGTGCCCGCGACCAGGATCACGTTGCCCGTGAGCCCGGTGTCGCGGAAGCCGATGCGCAGGTAGAGGCGGCCGGAGAAGGTCGCCGTGAGCGGCCAGCCGACCGAGAGCGCGGCCAGCACGAACCCGGCGAGCAGCGCTCCGGTGCCGAGCACGGCCTGGGCGTACGTCGGCACGTACGAGCTGAGCCCGATCATGACGGCACCGACCACGACCGCCGAGAGGTTGCCGCCGGTGAGCACCCGCCGACCGAAGACCCAGAGCGGCAGGATCGGCTCGGCCGCCCCGCGCTCGACCAGGACGAACCCGGCGAGCATCACCGCGCCGACGGCGAAGACCGTACAGCTCGTCGCGGACGCCCAGCCCCACGAGACGCCGCCCTCGAGCAGCCCGAGGATCACCAGCGAACAGCCGCCGGTCAGCAGCACCGCGCCCGCGTAGTCGATCGTGTGGCTGCGCCGCACCACCTTCTCCTTGAACCGGCGGGCGAGCATCCAGGCGGCGACCGCGCCCAGCGGCAGGTTCACGAAGAAGATCCAGCGCCATGAGACGTACTGGGAGAAGACGCCGCCGAGGGTCGGCCCGACCACGGCGGCGATCCCCCAGACGCTCGCCAGGTACCCCTGGACGCGGGCCCGCTCCTCCACCGTGTACATGTCGCCGACCATCGTCATGCTCATCGGCTGCACGGCGCCCGCGCCGACGCCCTGCACGGCACGGAAGGCGATCAGCGCCGGCATGTTCCACGCGGCCCCGCACAGCACCGAACCGAGCAGGAACACCCCGATGCCGAAGAACATCACCGGCCTGCGCCCGACGACGTCGGCGAACTTCCCGTACAGCGGCACGGTGACGGCCTGGGTCAGCAGATAGATCGAGAACAGCCAGGGGAACTGGGAGAACCCGCCGAGGTCGCCGACGACGGACGGCACCGCGGTAGCGATGATCGTGCTGTCCAGCGCTACGAGGCCGGTGCTGAGCATGAGAGCCGCGAGCACGGGCCCGCGCTCCGACCGGAAACCGACCCCCTTGACGGGTGCGGCCGAAGTCGTCGTCACGTACGGAGAACCTTCCTTGGGGGCAGCGTCGGGGGCCGGTCCCGGCGCCCGAGAACGTGACCGGCCCCGAGGGTGGACAACCGGCCGGATGCCCGAACCATTCCGCGATGACACGATGCGGACGCCGAAGCCTCCGGAGACCGTGCGGACGTCGGGTTCGCGGGCCGCCGCTCACCGGTGTCGCGGCGAGCGGAATTCATCGGCCGAATGGCTCATGAGGCGCTCAGGTCGTAATTCCTTTTGCGCCGGGAGCGGGATCTCCCCGTTCCCGCTCCCGAGTCTTCCGCCGGTTCCGTTCGGAATGAGTCAGGTGAAATTGACGCCGTTCATGGTGGGCTGGAGTGTGCCCAGGGTGATGCTGTCACAGATCGGTGGCTGGTAACCGTCGTCGAGGCCGTGGTAGCTGAGCGGAATCCAGGAGCTGTGCCAGGCGACGCCGAGGCCGCTGGTGGCGCCGCCGGGGCAGCCCTTCTCGGTGTGCCACTTGGTTCCGGCGAAGGCCGAACTCCCGGGCCGCAGCGTGATGGTCCGGCCGGCGCCGGGGTAGCTCAGCCGCGTCGAGGGAATCACCGCGTAGTTGTGTTGCCCGCCCTTCCCGATCAGCGCCCAGCCGGCGGGCAGGGAGCAGCTCTCGCCGGACCGGTTGGTGAGGGTGAGCGTGGCGATCGCCTGCTCCGCCTCCTCTTCGCCGGAGTTGGGAGGTTGGAGCTGCAGATCCCCCCCTGAGCTCGGATGCCATACAGCTCGGCGTGTCGCCCTGACCGGTGTACGCCGTCTTCGCACTCTTGCCATGGGTGCTACTGGCGGGCGATGGCGTCGTCTCCGACGAACCAGCCGCCGTCGACGCCTTGCCGTCGGCGTTGCAGCCGGCCAGAGCAAGAGCGACCATTCCGCCGCCACAGGCCAGAGCAGCGGTCGTACGCAGGCGCTTGAACTGCATGAGTAAAGCCTCCCCGGTTGCTTAATGAATCGGTTGGTTCGATGTCAGGTAATGGCGCGGAGGTTCACATAATTACCCGGGTTTTCCGCCGTGACGGTTGTCACACGAACCCCGGAAGCCGACGCGGCATCGGAGTAATGAGCAGCGGGTGTTCACCGTGCCTGACCGGATTTCCACTCGGCCGGATTCGACTCCGAATGGCCCCTGGACACCGTTGCGCGCCCTCGCCCGGCGCCACGGCGCTCTGGTATGGACGACGGTTTCCGGGCACCGTACGGTAGGCGCCCGCCCCTGCCGACGAGTCCTCGCGAGGTTGATTCGATGTCCCGACGCGGAAACGACCCCAGCCGCCCCCCACTTTCCGTGCGGATCCAGAAGCCCGCCATGCGGCTCATGTTCCGGCTCCCCGAACCCGTCAAGCGGCGTATGGCCGGACCCACCGTCCAGATCGACGGCCAGGCACTGGGCCTCGACGCACAGCTGCTGGTCGAGATGAGCCGTCGCGTCGGCTTCTCCCTCGTCGTCAACGAGTCACCGGACGAATCCCGCGCGGCCATGGAGAGCGGCCGATACACGCTGGAAGGGCCACGCTATGAGGACATCGTCAGCGAGAACCTGGCGATCGACAGCACTCACGGCGACCTCCACGCGACCCTCTACACGCCGCGGCACCTCACCGCCTCCGCCGCTCCCCTGCTGGTGTTCTTCCACGGCGGTGGATGGGTCATCGGCAGCCGGACCTCCTACGACCCCCTCGTGCACTTCCTCGCGCACCACGCACAGGTGAAGATCATGTCCGTCGACTACCGCCTGGCGCCCGAGCATCCGTTCCCGGCCGCCTCCGAAGACGCGCTGGCCGCGTTCGAACACGCTCACCGGCACGCCGATGAACTGGGCGTCGACCGGGCGCGCATCGCCGTCGGAGGCGACAGCGCCGGTGCCCACCTGTCCGCCGTGCTCGCCCAGGTCACCGCACGTGGGGAAGGTCCGCGCCCGTCACATCAGTTCCTGTTCTATCCCGCCACCGACCTCACGCGGCGCCGTCCCTCGCGGGACCTGTTCGGCGACGGACTCATCCTCACCGACCACGACATCACCTGGTTCGCCGACCAGTACGCCGCGGGCGCCGACCGATCCGACCCGCGGCTGTCCCCGCTGCTGGGCGAGGTGGACGCCTCGCTCCCGCCGGCGTACATAACGACCGCCGGATTCGACCCGCTGCGCGACGAAGGCGAGCGATACGCGGAAAAGCTGCGGCAGGCCGGCGCGGAGGTGACCCTGCACCGCGAGACCGACCTCGTCCACGGCTACCTCACCTTCTTCGCCGTCGCAGCCCGCTTCCGGGCGGCGGCGCTGGAGGTCGCGCGAGCCATCCACGACCGCATGCACCACAGTCCCTGAACCGCCCCGGCCGGATCGCGACGGCCGCCCTGCGGATGAAACGGTGGGAGCCCTCCGGACCGGCCGGAGCTCCGGAGCCGCGTCAACCGGTGGACCCCGGAACACCCATGGCCGGATCCTGATGAAAATGGGCAATGCCGCCACTCGCGGATTCGGCGGGGCGGGGCGAACCTCGATGTATGACCTGTGATGTTCCGGACCACGTGCAGAATTCGACGGACGGCCGGGCGAGCGACGCGACCGCCGGCGTTACAGCGCTGCCCGACACGCCGCCGGCACGTGCGGCGCTCGGCCTCGTGACCGCCGTCGAATCCGACTGCATCGCCAACCACAGCATCCGCAGCTACCTGTTCGCCCGGCTGATGGCCCGCAGTACCGGCATGGTCTCCGGGCGTGAGTACGACGACCGTCTGCTCTTCCTGGCCTGTGTCATGCACGACCTGGGGTTGGCGCCCGAGGGCGAGCACACCCAGCGGTTCGAGCTCGTCGGCGCCGACCGCGCCGCGGAGTTCCTCACCGAGCACGGGCTTCCCGCCGCCGAGGTCGACGCGGTGTGGGAGGCCATCGCGCTGCACACCACACCGCAGATCGCCGAACGCCGCGGACCGCTCTGCCTGCTCGTACGGGCGGGCATCGGAGTCGACTTCGGAGGTGCTCTCAGCGCCGGTCTCGACCCGATGGCGGTGACCGACGAGGAGGCCGAGGCCATCCACGGCGCCTATCCGCGGCTGGCGATGATCAGCTCGATCGTCGATGCCATCGCGACTCAGGCGGCGAAGCACCCGGCGAACGGACCAAGTTATTCCCTCGGCGGCGAACTGCTGCGCGAGCGCGGAAACCCGCCGAGGCCGACCCGGATGGAGGTGGCCGCCCTCTCCTCCCGATGGGCAGGCTGAAGCTGCACGACCAACGGAAGGAACTGATCCCTCCTCCGGGCGATGGGCGGCGCCGGTCTTCGCTCCGGAGAGGGAGGTGAGGGAACCCGGCGGCAGACCACCATGGCGATCACTCATTCAGCATCTCCTGAACGGTGATCCACATGATCAAGGCGTCGCTCCGATCCGTTGCCACACTCGCGGTTGCCGCCGTGACGGCGACCGTGGCGGGCGTCCCCGTCGCGGACGCCGTACCCACCCACGAGGTAGGGGACGCGCAGGGCCTACGCACCGCGACCGCCCCCGCCGCCAAGTCGACGTCCGGCATCAGGGGAAAAGCGCGGATGTACTTCCCGGCGCCCGGCAACCACATCTGGGTCACGGTCGACGCCCACAGCGAATTCGGCGCGAGCCCCGGCATCCCCACGCGGTCCTGGGGGACGTTCCGCATTTACCACGGATTCGACCAGCCGGGTGTCCCGGCCAACTGGGGCGACTTCGAAGTCGACTGCCTGACCACCGGTGGCCCCACCGCGACCGTGACCGGACGGCTGGTTCGGACCACGCCCGGTGGCCCGTGGGAGCAGGCGGGCTACCTGAAGCGGCACATTCGCATGGGCGTGAGCTTCTACGTCGCCGGCAGGGGTGCGGGCCCCAGCCGCATCGGGTTGTCCGCGGGCACGCCGGAAGGGGAACCGCTGCTGACCAGGTGTATGGCCCCGGCCGCCGACGCCCCCCTGATCCGGGGCGGCTACACACTGAAGGACAGGGTCCCCACGGCCGACCACGGGCGATGAACGGTCTCGGCTCGCCGGGCTCTACGCGGACCGCCGACGCTCAAGGAACGGGCGAGGAGATCTGGGCATCACCGTTGCGAGCGTGGCCGTCAGAGGTGAGCGCCGAGGCCGATCAGAGGGCGGGGACGTCCCGGTCGAGATGATCGACGAAGCTCAGGATGCGGGCGTTGACCTTTTCCGCGCACTGGCCGGAGACGGCGTGGGTCGCCTCCGGCCACAGCTCGGCCCGCACCCCGGGCATCAGGTCCTGCGCTCGCCGGAAGGCGCGGCGGGGGTCGTGCATGACGCTGCGGCCCGCGATGACCACCAGGCTGGGCACGCGGATCGAGCGAAGCCGGTCGTCCGAGAACGGTTGCGGCAGGGGAAGCGCGACGCGATAGTGCCGCATGCCGGCGGCGATGACGCGCGCCACCGGGTCGTGCACGTCCACCTTGCCCTGGCCGTCGACGTACGCGAGGAACCGGGGCAGTGCGCGGTCCGCCGTGAACGGCAGGAGTGTGGGAATGGTGCGGAGCACCGCGCCGAGGGGGATGCGCGCGAAGGTGCTGGCCGGGTCCAGGAGGGTGAGCGAGGCGACCCGCCGCGGCGCCCGCACCGCGTAGTTGCAGGCCGCCCACCCTCCCATGGACATGCCCACCAGGTGGGCGGCCTGGACCCCGAGTTCCTCCAGCGTCTCGGTGAGCCATGCCGCCTGGTCGCCGGCGTCTCGGACCGGGGCCGTCTGCACGCTGCCGCCCGGTTCGCCGAGCAGGTCCACCGAGAACACACGGCGGCGTTCGGCCAGCGCGGCGATGTTGGGGCGCCACATGACGCTCGTCCCGTTCCTCCCGTGCAGTAGCACGAGGGGAACCCCGCCGGCGTCGCCGAAGCGGTAGACGCGTACCCGGCCGAACGCGGTGGGGACGTCGTGCCGGTCCGCGGGCTCCGGAAGCGCTCGCATGCCCTGCTCGTAGGCGCGTTCGAACTGCGCGTGGCCCGCCGGCGTCGTGAAGTGGCCGATCTTGGCGGAGGACATCCGGCCCCTTTCGCAATATGATCGTATTGTAACCTTCTGTCGCGAGCATAGCGGGCGGGGAAGAGGGAACGTGCCGAGGCGGGTCGACCATGATGAGCGTCGCAGGCAGATCGCCGAGGCGGTCCTGCGCATCGCGGCAGGCCGCGGCCTCGAAGCGGTCAGCATGCGAGAGGTCGCGGCCGAAGCGGGTGTGTCCATCGGCCGGGTTCAGCACTATTTCGCGAGCAAGGATCAGATGCTGGTGTTCGCGGCAGGCCGGCTGCGAGAACACCTCGAACAGCGCATCCGGCGAGGCCTCCCGGCCGCCGGCCCTCCTCATGCCCCGCTGCGATCGCTTCGCGCCGTTCTGGTCGCGCTGTTGCCGCTCGATCGAGACGGCCGGGAGGACGCGCGGGCCGGTGCCGCGGTGCTCATCCGGGCGCTGGGCGAGGCCGAACTCGCCGAGCGGTACCGAAGCGGCCGGTCCGACATCGTCGCGACGATGGCAGAGTGGCTTCGGTCCGCCGCGGACGCCGGCGAACTGCGGGGCGACCTGGACCCCGGACTGGAGGCGAGCGTTCTGCTCGCGCTGGTGGGCGGGCTGGCCTCAGATCTCCTTCTCGGTCACCACACTCCCGAGCAGGCGATCGCCATCATCGATCACCAGCTGAAACGCCTGTCCTGAGGCCCGAGCGGGCGATCGACGCCGGTGTGCGCCCGACGAGAGTACGGGCGGTGCGTGTCAGGTGGGCCTGGTCGGCGAAGCCCGCGGTGGCCGCGGCCGTGGCCACCGACTCCCCCGGCAGGTCCGCCACGGCCGCCCGCAGCCGGGCCCACTGCCGTAGCCGCGTGAGCGGGATGCCGATCGAAGCATGGACGAGCGCGCGCAACCGAGGCGGGGAGAGCCCGACGTCGGCGGCGATGGAGGCGATCGCGGCGCCGGATCCGGCCCGTGTGCTCTCTCGCACCGCGTGAGCGACCCGGGGGTCGAGGGGCCGGCCCGCTCCGATGAGGTTGAGAAGTTCGGAGCGCGCCGCGGCCAGGTCGCCTTCCGCGCCGGGGCCGTGATCGCCGGGGTGGTGGAGGGCGGCGAGGACGCGTCGTGTGGCGGACTCGTCGAGCCGCGTCAGGCCCGGGCCGGGGAGCAGCACCCAGGGGTCGAGGAAGACGGCCGCGTAGCCGGACGACACAGCGCAGGTGTGGGCCAGTTGCGGAGGCACGACCAGCCCGGCGGCCGCGACGGTGCGACCTGCGCCGTGTGCGACCTCCACATGACCGCCGAGGGGCAGGACGACCTTCCACGCCGGGTGCCGGTGGAGGGCGACGCCGGCCGGGCCGGACTCGGCGAACATCGTCGCGGCGGGGCCGGCGGCGAAGTCGACTCGGCGATCGTTTCGTTCAAGCGCCCACGCGCGCGTTGGGACGACCATCACGGCATGCACGCTATCGCGGCCATCGCATTGGCGATCTTCCTGATCAGTGTGGGGATCGGGCACTTCCTCGTCCCCGGTTACTTCCGCTCTCTGGTGCCCTCCTGGCTGGGCCGGGCCGGGCTGCTGGTGGCCGTCGGCGGCGTGGCGGAGATCGTCATCGGAGCCGTACTCCTGGCCCCGCGGGGCCGGGAGGCCGGCGGCTGGGCCGCCGCCGCCCTGATCACGGTCTACCTGGTCTGCCATCTGGACGCCCTGGTGCGGGCATCCGGCGATCGGCCGCGGCTGCTGGACCGGCCCGTCGGCGTGGCGCTACGGCTGGCCGTCAACCTCGCGTACATCGGCTGGGCGCTCGCGGTCGCGCTGACCGCCGCCTGATGGGACGACCCGGGACGTCAGACCGTGAGGAACCGGCCGGGATCCAGATGATCGATGGGAAGCGTGGTCTCGCCGTGCTGGACGAGGTCGGCCGCGATCTGGCCGAAGGCCGGCGCCATCTTGAAGCCGTGGCCGGAGAAGCCGCCGAGCAGCCAGGTGTTCCGGGCGCCGGGAAGCGCGCCGACGAGGGCGTGCTTGTCGGTGGTGTAGGCGTCCATGTGCGCGGAGACCCGGATCGGCTGCGGCACGAGGCCCGGGAGGCAGGCCGCCACCGCCTCGTTGACCGTGGCGAGATCCCCGGGCGCCACGTTGTGGTCGAGGTCGTCGGCGTCACCGACGTCGCCGTACGTGTCGGACAGCGCCACCTTGACGGATCCGCCGTCGAGGCTGGGGATTCCGAACATGCCGACACCGCGATGCTCGCGGATGAAGATGGGGAAGGCGGCGGGCACGTAGGCGGCCGGGTCATCGGCCATGTACCACGTCATCACGATCTTTCGCGGACTCACGCGGCGGGCCAGTTCCGGCGCGAACCGGGCGGTCCACGGGCCGGCGGTGATCACGGCCTGGGCGAATCGGTAGTCGCGGCCGCCGGCCCGTACGGTCACTCCGTCCGAGGATGGCTCGACCGCCACCACCGGCGTGCCGCTGATCACGCGTGCGCCGAGCCGCCGTGCGCGCAGGGTCGCGGAGATGACGGCGAACTCGGGGCGCAGCACCCCCGCCAGCCGGTCGAGGACGGCGGCCTCACCGGGAAAGAGCGTGTGCTGCGGGTAGCGGCCGGCCATCTGCGTACCGTCGAGAATCTCGTGGGAGAGCCCGAACCGCTCGATGGAGGCGAGCACGTTGCGCATGCCGCCCTCCTCGAGATCTCCGATCATCAGCCCGCCGGTGAGGGTCAGCAGGTCGCGGCCCGACTCCGCCTCCAGCTCCCGCCAGAGTTCGTACGCGCGCAGCAGCGTCGGGACGTACTCCGGCCCCTCCTTGTAGGCGGTGCGGAAGATGCGCGACTCCCCGCCCGCCGCGGACCGGTCGTGTCCCACGCCGAACTGCTCGAATCCGATGGCGTCGACTCCGGCCCGGGCCAGCCGCCACAGCGCCATGGATCCCATGGTGCCCGTACCGATGACCGCGACGTCGGCGTCCAATTTGATGCCTCCTGCTCTCTTCACGACGTACGTGCCGTCGCCGCCAGGTCGGCGGCGACCGTCCGGAGCCGGGCCGGCGAGGCGGCGGCCGGCCGTGCCGGATCGAGGTGGCCGATGGGGAGGGCGGTGCGTCCCCGCAGGACCAGATCGGCGGCGGCGCGTCCGATCGCCGGCGCCATCTTGAAGCCGTGGCCGGAGAATCCGGTCGCCACGACCGTGTTCGGCAGCCCGTCCGGCCGGCCCACGACGGCGTGCCGGTCGTCGGTGTAGCCGTCCATGTACGCGCCGATCCGGACCGGCTCGGGGACCAGGTCGGGAAGCAGGTCCCGTACGGCCGTCCGGATGGTCACCAGCAGGCCGTCATCGACGCCGCGCTCGAGACGGTCGGGGTCGTCCACCCGGTCGTAGCCGTAGTTGACGGCGACCTTCACGTACGCGCCGTCGAGGCTCGGCCAGCCGGAGACGTCGTGGGCGCCGGTCTCGCGGATGAAGATGGGGAAACGCTCGACGTCGAACCAGGACGGGTGCCGGGCGACGAACCACGTCATGACCAGCCGCTGCACGGTCAGCGGCGGGGTGTGCCGCGGCAGCAGGCGGTTGCTCCAGGCTCCGGCGGCGAGCACGACCTGGCCGACCCGCCAGCGCCGCTCCGCCGTACGGATGGTGACGCCGTCGGCGTCGGGCTCGACCGCGACGACCGGGCGGTGCCGGACGATGACCGCACCCAGTTCCTCGGCGCGCATCCCCGCGAGGCTGACGGCGAGTTCGGGCCGCAGGAATCCGGCCTGGGGGTCCAGCACCATCACCTCGCCCGGCTCCAGGCGGTGCTGCGGGTAGCGCCGCCTCGCCTCGTGCTCGTCGAGGAGCTCGTGCGGCAGGTCGTGGGCGGCGGCGCCGGCCAGTACGGACC
Organism: Actinoallomurus oryzae; assembly: GCF_039541955.1. Lineage (NCBI taxonomy): Bacteria > Bacillati > Actinomycetota > Actinomycetes > Streptosporangiales > Thermomonosporaceae > Actinoallomurus > Actinoallomurus oryzae. The sequence continues at coordinate 376,670 of NZ_BAABHF010000019.1, forward strand.
GGACCAGCGCGCCGTCCGGCGGGCCGATCATGAGACCGCCGTTCAGGGTGAGCACGCTCCGGCCGGTCTCGGCCTCCAGTTCCCGCCACTGGTCCTGGGCGGTGAGCAGGAGCGGGACGTACTCGGCGCCCTCGTGGTAGGCGGTGCGGAAGATGCGCGTCTCGCCGCCCGCGCCCGACCGGTCATGGCCGGGCGCGAACTGCTCGAACCCGATGACGGAGGCACCACGGCGGGCCAGCTGCCAGCACGTCATGCTGCCCATCGTGCCGACTCCGACGACCGCGACGTCGGCGTCCATGGTCGATCCCTTCCCGTTGTCCGCGCGGCGGGTCACGGCGGTCCCGGCGCTCAGGCGTCGCCGGTCGCGGGGACCGGGAACCCCGGCGCGGCCGGTTCGCCGCCGCAGGATTCGGCGAGGTTCAGGTGCCGGGTCTCCGGAGCCCAGGCGACGGAGGCGACGACGCCGGCCAGGACCACGCCCGTACCGATGAGCATGGTCGCCTGCGTCCCGAGGTGGTCGATGCTCATCGGCAGCAGGAACGTGCCCACCGCCGCGCCGACCCGGCTCATCGCCGCGGCGAAGCCGATGCCGGTCGCGCGCAGCTCCGTCGGGAACAGCTCGGACGGGTAGACGGTCTCCAGGTTGCCGGCGCCGGAGACCACGAAGGCGAACACGGCGAAGCACGCGATCACGAGCGCGGTCGAGGGCGCCGGAACCACGCCGAGCACTCCCAGGGACAGGGCGAGCACGACGAACGACCAGATGACGAAGCCGCGCCGGGGCAGCCGGTTCATGACGGCCACGCCGACGACGCCGCCTGCGAGCAGGAAGAGATTCAGGGTCAGGCCACCGGTGAACTCATCGGACAGCCCCAGTGCCTTCAGCACGTCCGGCGCGAAGGTGAACAGTGCGAAGTACGGCAGGACCTGGCAGAACCAGAAGAGCGACGCGAACGCGGTCCGCCGCCGCCAGCGAGGGTGGAACAGCTCGGCGATCGGCGTCTTCGGGGGGCGCGTGGGCGCCTCCCCCAGCACGACATCGGGGCCGAAGGTGTCGCGCAGGACTTGCTGCGCCTCCTCCTCACGGCCGTGCGCGGCCAGCCAGCGCGGCGACTCCGGCGTGCCCAGACGCAGGCTCAGCACGATGACCGCGGGTACCACACTGCTGACCAGCATCCAGCGCCAGGAATCGTCGCCGAGCCCCCGCATCAGATAGCCGACGACGAACGCGACGACGTACCCGACCGTCCACACGGCGTTGAGGGAGGCGAGCAGCGGCCCGCGCTGCCTGCGGGGCAGAAACTCCGCGAGCAGCGCGGAGCCGATCGCGTAGTCGGCGCCGATGGCGACGCCCATCAGCAGGCGTACGACGGCCAGCTGCCACGGCGCGGCGACGAAGAACTGCAGCGCCGAGCAGACGACGAACACCATGAGGTCGGCGGTGTACATGGTCTGGCGCCCGACCCGGTCAGTGATCACGCCGAACACCAGGGCGCCGAGGAAGATCCCGGCGAGCGCGGAGGCACCGATCAGGCCCTCCCACAGCGCGCTCATGCCGACCTGCGGTCCCCAGACCGCCAGGGCGATGCCGATCATGCCGAGGATGTAGCCGTCGATGAACATCCCGCCCGTCGTGACCGCGGTGACGCGCAGGTGGAATCGGCACATGGGAACGTCGTCGAGAGGGATCCGGTTCACGGCCATGGGGGCAGGCCTCCTCCAGGTGATCCGAGCGGCGAAGGCGCACGTCATAGGGTGCGTCCGCGTCTTCAGTGAACGCGAGCGCCAAGTGATACGTCCAATATGGAAATATTGAGGGACCGATACTTGATTCGTATGCTTGGCCGATGGAGCTCCGCCATCTCCGCTACTTCGTCGCCGTCGCCGAGGAGCTGAGCTTCACCCGTGCGGCGGCCCGGCTGCGCATGGCGCAGCCGCCGCTGAGCCAGCAGATCGCCAAGCTCGAGGCGGAGATCGGTATCCGGCTGCTGGACCGTACCTCACGCAGCGTGCAGCTGACGCCCGCCGGATCGGCACTGCTCGATGAGGCCCGCCGGCTGCTCGCCCGGGCCGACGAGGTCCGGCGGGTCGCTCAGAACGTCGGGACCGACCGCGGTGGCGCCCTCCGGATCGGATGCGTCGCGTCGGGGTTCTCCGGTGTTCTCCTCCACCTGCTTCCCGGGTTCCGCACCCACCATCCCGAGGTGCTTCCGCTGGTGTACGAGATGGAGGCCGCGCCGCAGTGCCACGCGCTGATCCGCGGAGACATCGACATCGGGTTCTCCCGGGTCAGCCAGCAGATCCCCGGCGTCCGGGTCATCCCGATCCTCAGCGAACCGCTCATGGCGGCGCTCCCGGCCGGCCATCCGCTCGCGGAACGGCGACGTGTGCCCCTGGTCCGGCTGGCGGGCGAGGCGTTCGTGATGTTCCCCCGCAACGCCGCCCCGGACGCCTTCGACACCATCACCTCGGCGTGCGCCGCGGCCGGGTTCAGCCCGGACATCGCCTACGAGGCCAGCAACGATCACGCCCTGATCTCGATGGTCGCCTGTGGCCTGGGAATCTCCATCGTGCCCGAAAGCACCTCCAACATGACCCTGCCGGGCATCGTCTACCGGCACCTGGCCCGGCCGGCGCCCACGACGTCCATGGCGATCGCGCTTCCCGCGGCCGACCCGGCGCCCCAGGCGCTGCAGATGCTCCGCCTCGCGCAGGACTCGTACGCCGGCCGCGCGTGAAGGTCGGCGCATTCGCGAAACCAGGACGGGGTGCGGAGCGTCGGATCCAGTGGAGGAGGTCGTCGCCGTGACGTTCCCAGACCCTGCCACACCGCCCCGTCCCCCCGAACTGCTCCGGCCGTACGTCGTCCGTGAGCGCTCCGCGCGCTGGATCCTGGAGTTGCCGGTCGCGGTGGTGTTCGGTGCCGGCTGGTACCTGTTCACGACGCGGGTCGTGCACGCCCCGGCCCTGTTCGCGCTGGTGGGTCTCTGCTTCGTCGGCTACGGCGTCTTCCGGGCGGCTCGGCCGGCCCCGGCGCTGCGGGCCGGGCCCGACGGCCTCCGTCTCGACAAGGTCAGCGTGCCCTGGAAGTCGATCCGGGAGGTCGTGATCATGCTGCCCGTCGCCCAGAGCGGACCGTCTCCCGCCGTCGAGGTCGGGCTGCGGCTGCACCACGGAGCCCCGTTGCCCGACGGGATGGACGGTGTCGTCTACGATCCGGGCGATCCGAACGCGATGCAGGTCCGCCGGACCTTCGCGGCGGGCCGAGTCGACCCGGAGCCGCTGGCCGCCGCGGTGAGGGCCTACGGCCGGATCGCCGTCGTCGAGTCGAGGGCCGGCACCGAACGGAGAATCGGATGACCGGCGCGTTTCACTACCTGCTCTTTCCGATCTTCACGCTGATCGGCGCGATCTTCGTCGTCTCCGGCATCCGCACGGTGCGGGAGCACCGGCGGTTCCTGCACACCGCCGTGCGGGTGACGGGAACGGTCACGGCGCTCCGCACGGAGTACTCATCGAGCTCCTCGTCCAACACCCGGTCCGTCGTCTATCGCCCGGTACTGCGCTTCACCACGGTGGACGGACGGATCGTCGAGACCGCGAGCCCGTTCGCCGCCAACCCGGCGCCCGCACGCGTGGGCGCCTCCCTGCCGGTGCTCTACGATCCGGCGGATCCGACCAAGGCCCGGCAGGCCGGCGCGGGCGGCAGCGGCACGTTCCACGGGGTGATATTCACGGCCGGTGGCCTGCTGTTCGGCGTCATCGGCGTCATCGGGGACCTGAGCACGTTCACCTGAGACCCGCCGGCGTGATCAGCGCGGGCGGGTGCTCTCCCGCAGGACGACCTCGCCGCGTACGGAGATCACCCGCGGGGAGCGCCCGGCGGTGTCCAGTGCCAGCTCGGCGGCGCGGACGCCCATCTCCTCCAGGGGCAGACGGACCGTGGTCAGGGAGGGGACGAGATCCCGCAGCGTCGCGATGTCGTCGAAGCCGGCCACCGCGACGTCGTCCGGCACGGCGATGCCACGGGCCCGGAAGGCCGCCATCGCGCCGACCGCCATCACGTCGTTGGTCGCGAACACGCACGCTCCCCCGATGTCCTGCTCGGCGACACGGCTACCGAGTTCGAACCCGCCGTCCCGGGTGAACGCCCCGTGCAGCACCTGGACGGACCTGCGGGCGACGCCGCGCCGCGCCAGTCCGTTGAGGAACCCGGCCAGCCGGTCCGCCGAGGTGGTCAGGTTCTTCGGCCCGGCGAGCACGATGAAACGGCGGTGCCCGAGGTCGAACAGCGCCTCGGCCAGATCACGCGCGCCGGCCCGGTTGAGCGGCTGCACGGTGTGCGAGCCGAGGCGGTTCTGGCTGATGACGGCGACCCGGCCGCCTCCTCCACGGAAGCTGTCGAGCTCCTTGTTCAGCCTCGCCAGGTACGCCTGATCGGTGGTACGGCTGCCCGCGATGATGATCGCCTGCGCGCGCTGGGAGTGCAACGTCGTGACGTACTTCAGCTCCTGCTCGGTGATCCGGTGGGTGCTGCCGAGCATGACCACGAAGCCGCGCTCCTCGGCGACCCGTACGACGCCGTCGGCGATGGTGGAGAAGTACGGGTCGGCGACGTCATGGACGATCAGCCCCACGAGGTTGCTGGCCCCTCGCGCGGTGGCCTGGGCCAGGGCGTTCGGCAGGTAGCCGAGCCGCTCGGCGGCGCGCAGCACGCGGGACCGGTGCGGCTCGCCGACCCTGCGCTCGCCGTTGAGCACCCGCGACGCCGTGGCGACCGAGACGTTGGCCTCCGCCGCGACCATGGCGAGCGTGGCCGGCCCCTGCCAGGTCATTCCCCGCCCTTCGTTCCGGCCCGAGGCGGGCATCAGAGCCGGGCCCGCCGCAACCACAGCTCCACTTGAGAGGTGTCCACGGCTCTCGCGTTCACGATAACGGCTCCGAAGGCACGCCGCAGTTCGCCGCCCGCGCCGAGGGACACGGGGGTCGCCCACGCGAGAGAGGCGCCGATCCCCGGGTAGCCGGCCACGCGGACGAACCAGGGATCCCGCGCGGACGGACCGTCGCCGTGCTCGATGACGACCGACCACTCCCGGCCGTCCGGGTCGGCCGCGGTCACCGCGATCCAGCCGGAGACCGTGCCGTGCACGGCCTCCTCCCCCGAGGCGTCGGCGGTGAAGACGCCGAGCGAGCCGTCGTGGGCGGGCAGCCGCCAGAAGAAGCCGCCGTACCCGGCCCGGTCGCGGCCGTTGGTGGCCGGGCTGCCCAGCTCGATCGGGCGGTCGGTGACGTTGCGCAGGGTGAAGACCAGATCGAGCCGCCAGGCTCCGGGCACCGGCACGGCGGAGGCGCGCAGCGCGCGGTGCTCGGTGAGCAGCACCGAGCCGTCCCGGCCGACCCAGTCGAGGCGCTCCTCCAGGCGGTCCGGGGCGCGCTCCAGCCATGCGCCGCGGACGACGCGGCCATGGTCGTCGAGCCCCTGGTAGCCGCGGTCCCGTACGTACGTGCGGCCGCCCCAGAAGTTGGTCCGGTCCACGTCCTGGACCGCGACGGACACGCCGAGGTGCCACCGGTGGTCCGCCGGGCACGCGTCGGTCACCGTGATGCCGTCGAGGGTGCGCACGGGGTGGAGGTACGGACGGGGGGCCAGGTGCGGATCGAGCCCGTCGCCGTCGTCGTACCGGGCGACGGCCGTGCCGCCCACGCGGAGCGTCGCCGGCTCAGTCACGTGGCCTCCTTCGTGTGAGCCGAACGCCGCTGTGCCTTCGTGTTCGCTCGCTCACCCGGCCTCCCTCACGGCGGTCGTGGCGGCGGACGGCGTACCGCCGACCTCATAGGTGGTGGGCGCGATCGCCCAGGGGGCGTGCAGCTCCGAGTACAGCGCCAGATCCGCCGCGGAGGCCGTCACCAGGTCGTCGATGCCGGAGACGACGAACCGGTCCCCGTGCTCGTCGGCGAGCCGTACGCGGTGCGGCTCGCCGATCTCGGCCGGGTCCGGGGCGGCGCGGACGGCGTCCACGACCGCCGTGAACGCGCCGGTGGCGCGCAGCGGGACGAGGAGCTCGACGGCGTCCGGCCGGGCCACGTGCGCGATCAGGTTCTCCAGCAGGTCGGTCCGGGGGTACAGAGCGGTCTCCCGCGCGCCGTCCGCCTCCAGCCTGACCTCGCCGCGCTTGTAGAAGAGCGTGACGCGACCGCGGGTGCCGTGCACGACGAGGCACGGGTCGTGGTCGGCCGCCGCGCACAGGGTGGCCGCGACGGTGACGGGCGTGCCGTGCCGGGTGTGCACGCGGACGCAGGAGGTGTCGTCGGACTCGATGGCGTTCGCCCGGTACAGCTCGACCTCGATGCGCGCCAGGTCGGCGGGCGCGGTGGCGCGGGCCAGGCACAGCGCGGACGCCACGGCGTGGGCGAACGGATTGGTCAGCGCGCCGTCGACCACGGGCCGTCCGCCGATCGCGCGCCGGCCGGCCCACGGCGACCGGGTGAAGTAGCGCGCCGGCCGTACCCACGCACACGCCCCGGAGATCCCGAGCGGTTCGCCGATCACGCCGTCGTCGACCAGCCGGGCGATCGCCGGGAGCGCCGACGACGCCAGGTCCTGGAACCCGACCTGGCAGGCGCGCCCCGTACGCTCCGCCGTGCGTGCGATCCGGTCGTACTCGGCGCGGCCGGGAGCGGGCGGCTTCTCCAGCAGCACGTGCGAGCCGGCCTCCATCGCCGCCACGGCCAGGTCGGCGTGGGTGTGGATCGGCGTGCAGATGACCGTGACGTCGGGCCGGGTGCGGACCAGCAGGTCCGTCAGGTCGCCGCTCCACGGAGGATCGCCGAGGCCCGCCAGGGTGTCGGCGCTCACGGGCCTGGGGTCGCACACGCCGGCCACCGTGACCGCGCCGGAGCGGACGAGGCGGCCGAGGTTGCGCACATGCGTCCGCCCGTGCCCGTACACCCCGGCCAGTAAGACGCGTACGGGCGTGCCCGGAACGGGCCCGGCCGATGGCTGGCCGGCGGGGGGCGGGAGTCGTTCGGGCACGGGCTCACCATAGATCGCGGAGCGGGAATGGGAAAGCGTTTGCCGTCGCCGGTCACATCGAACGGCGAATGACACCCTTTCACTCACGGTGACGTTTCCGCTGGTAGAGCGGCACGTCAGGCGGGCGAGCGGCGAATAGATGCCGGACGGTGACATTTCAGGGGGTTGACACGCCACGCCTGCCGGGTTTCTCTGGCAAACGTTTACCCACAGGTCGATCGAAGGGGCCGGCCGTGCCCGAGACACACGATCCCCCGACGACCCTGCTGGCCGACGGGGGCGAAGGCCACGGGGACCCACCCGCCGCGCCACCGGGCGAGCGGCACGGCCGTGCGCGGCGCGGCAGCCGTCCGCGACGTTCCTTCTCGGAGCGCTACGCGCACTACTTCTTCCTGGCACCGTGGTTCGCGGGCCTGTTCCTCATCACGCTGGGGCCGCTGCTGGCCTCCGTGTACCTGTCGTTCACGAAGTACAACCTGATCAACGCGCCGGAGTGGACGGGGCTGGAGAACTACCGCCGCATGTTCGGCGACGCGCGCTTCTACCACGCGCTCAAGGTGACCTTCATCTACGTCGGCGTCTCGGTGCCGCTGCAACTCGCGCTGGCGCTGGCGCTGGCCGTGGTGCTCGACCGGGGAATCCGGGGACTGGCGCTCTACCGGTCGGTCTACTACCTGCCGTCGCTGCTCGGCGCGAGTGTCGCCGTCGCCGTGCTGTGGCGGCAGATGTTCGGGACGGACGGCCTGGTGAACGGGCTACTCGGGCACGTCGGCCTGCACGACCTGCCCGGGTGGGTGTCCGACCCACGGTTCGCGCTCGGGTCGTTGATCGTGCTCAACGTGTGGACGTTCGGCGCGCCGATGGTGATCTTCCTGGCGGGACTGCGGCAGATTCCGCGCACGTACTACGAGGCGGCGGCGCTGGACGGCGCGGGCCGGATCCGGAGGTTCACCCGGATCACGCTGCCGCTGCTGTCGCCGATCGTCTTCTTCAACCTGGTACTCCAGCTCATCCACGCGTTCCAGAGCTTCACCCAGGCGTTCATCGTCAGCGGAGGCGAGGGAGGGCCGGCGGATTCGACGCTCTTCTACACGCTGTACATCTACCAGAAGGGATTCGGCAGCTTCGACATGGGATACGCGGCGGCGCTCGCCTGGGTTCTCGTGCTCATCGTGGCGGCGCTCACCGCGATCAATTTCTTCGCTTCGAAATTCTGGGTGTTCTATGGCGACGAGTAGCGTCACGGCGCGGCGATCCCGATCCCGATCCCGGCGTCCCCGGGTGCTGGCGCACGCGGGACTCATCCTCTTCGGCATCGTCATGCTGTATCCGCTGATCTGGATGCTGGCCGGCTCCTTCAAGCACACGTCCGACATCTTCAGCCACCCCGGCCTGTTCGCGAAGAGCTACACCACGAAGAACTACGCCGACGGCTGGACCGCCAACGGCACCTCCTTCGGCCGGTACATCGTCAACTCGCTGATCGTGGTGACCGGGGCGATCGCGGGGAACCTGCTGGCCTGCTCGGCGGCGGCATACGCCTTCGCGCGGCTGGAGTTCCGGGGCAAGAAGATGTGGTTCGCGCTGATGCTCGGCACGATCATGCTGCCGATCCACGTCGTGATCGTGCCGCAGTACATCCTCTTCTCCAAGCTCGGCTGGCTGAACACCTACCTGCCGTTGATCGTGCCGAAGCTGCTCGCCACCGACGCGTTCTTCGTCTTCTTGATGGTGCAGTTCATCCGGTCGCTTCCCCGGGACCTCGACGAGGCCGCCAGAATCGACGGCTGCGGGCACTTCGGAATCTTCTTCCGGATCATTCTGCCGCTCTCGAAACCGGCGCTGGCGACGACCGCGATCTTCACTTTCATCTGGACGTGGAACGACTTCTTCCACCAGCTGGTGTTCCTCACCGACCCGAAGATGTACACCGTTCCGGTCGCCCTGCGGACCTTCGTCGACGCCACCAGCCAGACACCGTGGGGACCGGTCTTCGCCATGTCGATCGTCTCGCTGGCGCCGGTCTTCGGATTCTTCCTCGCCGGCCAGCGGTACCTCGTGCGCGGCATCGCGACAACCGGGTTCAAGTGAACCGAGAAAGGAGAACCCCCGTGTTCCACAAACCTCGAGGCGTCCGCCGAGGGGGCCGGCGTTTAAGAGTGTTCGCGGTGCCGCTCGCCCTGGCCCTGGCCCTGAGCGCCTGCGGCGGAGGGTCGGGCTCGGACGGGAAGATCCACCTGACGATGACGTGGTGGGGCAGTGACACCCGGCACGCGACGACCAAGAAGCTCATCGCGCTGTATGAGAAGTCGCATCCGAACATCGTCATCAGCCCGACGTACACCGGGTGGGACGACTACTGGGACCGGCTGGCCACGACGGTCGCGGGCGGCAACACGCCCGACATCATCCAGCAGGACTTCCGCTACGTGCACGAGTACGCCGACCGCGGCGCGCTCGCCGACCTCAAGCGCTTCATCCCCAGCGTGATCAACGACTCGGAGCTCGACAAGTCGGCCATGTCGACCGGGCGGCTCGACGGCAGGACGTACGCGATCCCAACCGGGGTCAACGCGTTCGCGCTCGTGGTCAACCCCACCCTCGTCAAGCAGGCCGGCGTCCCCCTCCCCGACGACAAGACCTGGTCGTGGGACGACTTCGTGAACACCGCGGCCAAGATCACCCAGGCGACCAAGGGCGCCGTCCACGGCACCGAGGACATGGGCTACTACGACGGCGGGCTCCAGGTGTTCGCCCGCCAGCACGGCGAGGACCTGTTCACCCCCGACGGCAAGCCGGGCATGTCGGTCCAGACGCTCACGGAGTGGTTCAACCTCATCGTGAAGATGCGCGACACCAAGGCGGAGCCGTCGGCGTCGGTGACGCACGAGACCTGGTCCGGCGGCATCGACCAGTCGCTGCTCGCCACGAACAAGGGCGCGTCGAGCTTCTGGTGGACCAACCAGCTGAGCGCCCTGTCCGCCGATTCGAAGGCCTCCCTCGAACTGCGGCGCATGCCGGGTGAGTCACAGGCCGCCAAGCCCGGCACCTTCCTCAAGCCCGCGATGTTCTGGTCGCTCTCGGCCCGGAGCAAGCACCCCGAGGAGGCGGCGCAGTTCGTCAACTTCCTGATCAACGACCCGGAGGCCGCCAGACTCCAGCTGAGCGACCGCGGCCTGCCGATCAACACCCGGCTCCGCGACCAGATCACCGGGCAGCTGAGTCCCGCGGACAAGAAGTCCGCGACCTTCGTCAAGGAGATCACCCCGGAGCTCGCGCCGCCCCCGGCGCTGCCGCCGAAGGGCGCGGGCGACGTGGAGAAGATCCTCAGCCGGATCAACGAGGAGGTGCTCTTCAACCGCGTCTCGGTCCCGAAGGCGGTGCAGGAGTACATCGACCAGGTGAAGTCCGCGACGAGCTGAGGGTGCCCCCGGGCGGCGGCCCGCGGACCGCCGCCCGCCCCGGCACCGGAAGGGAACAGACGGGATGACACACACGGGCCGTACCGATCGCGGTCGCCGGCGGTATGCGCTCGTCGGGACGGGCCATCGTGCCGAGATGTACTTCGCGGCGCTCATCGGAACGCACCGCGACGCCGGAGTCCCCGTCGCCCTGTGCGACACCAACCGTACGCGGATGGCGTACTACCAGGGCCTGTACGCCGACGCGTACGGTGGCGGCGGGGAGCCGCCGGCGTACGACACCGGCGACTTCGAGACGATGCTGGAGCGCGAGCGGCCCGACGCGGTGATCGTCACCACGGTGGACGCCACGCACGCGCGGTACGTCACCGCGGCCCTCGACCGGGGCTGCGACGTGATCTGCGAGAAGCCGCTCACGACCGACGCCGACGGCTGCCGCCGGATCGCCGAGGCCGCGCTGCGCTCCGATGGGGAACTCGTCGTCACCTTCAACTACCGCTACTCGCCCCGGAACTCCGAGGTCAAGCGCCTCCTCATGGAAGGCGCGATCGGCCAGGTCACCTCGGTGGTGTTCGAGTGGGTGCTGGACACCGTGCACGGCGCCGACTACTTCCGGCGCTGGCACCGGCGGAAGGTGAACAGCGGCGGCCTGCTGGTGCACAAGGCGACGCACCACTTCGACCTGGTCGGCTGGTGGCTGGACGACCTGCCGGAGACCGTCTTCGCCCTCGGCGCCCTGCGGTTCTACGGCCCCGACGGGCCGGTCGGCCGGGCCCGGCGCGAGCACGGCGCCCCGCCCGACGACCCGTTCGCCCTCGACCTCGACGCCAGCCCGCGGCTCTCGGCCCTGTACGGGCGAGCGCGCGAGGAGGACGGCTATGTCCGCGACGGCGACGTCTTCTCCCCGGACATCGACATCGAGGACAACATGGCGGTCCTCATCCGGTACGAGCGCGGGCCGGCCCTGGCGTACTCGCTGAACGCGCACGCCCCCTGGGAGGGGTACCGCGTCGCGTTCAACGGCACCGAAGGGCGCCTGGAGCTGAACGTGTGCGAGCGCGCCGCGGTGCTGCCCGAGTCGGCGAACGACGTCCTCGGCCGGCCGCGCCGGCCCGTTCTCGACCCGAGCGCCGCACCCGATCACGCCGACGGCGACGCCGGGTGCCGCCGGCCCGGCACCGAGCTGATCCTCCAGCGGCACTGGTCACGGGCCGAGCGCGTCGCGATCCCCGAGGGCGGTGGCGCGCACGGCGGAGGCGACGAGCGGCTGCTCGACGACGTGTTCCGCGACGCCGCCCCGGACCCGCTGCACCGCCGCGCGGGCTTCCCGGACGGAATCGCCGGCGTGCTGGTCGGCGCCGCCGCGAACCGCTCGATGGCCGAGCACCGCGCCGTCGCGATCGACGAGTTGGGCCTCCCCCGGGAGACCTATGCCCGCGCCCCGACGCCGACCTGACGATGGGGAGGAGCCGGGTGGGGCGGGCCGGGACGTGATCTCGTCCCGGCCCGCCGGTGGGTCATGCCAGGAGCGGATGCCAGCCGTCGCGGTAGCGGACGCCGCCGCGCCGGAGCCGGACCTCGTCGTGCCAGGTTCCGGGGACCGGTTCGGTGTGGACCAGCGCCGGGCGTTCCACCACGACGCAGACGTCCTCGCCCGGCCACCACCAGCCGCAGGAACGCGCCAGTGCGGCCCAGTGGCCGAGGTGGTCGAGCGCGTCCGGCCCGTACCTGGCCAGTCCGAGCCGGTGCAGGGCGTCGTAGTACCCGATCCACGCCGCGTCCTGCTGCCCGTACCAGCACACCGGGACGGGCCGGCCGCCGGCCAGTGTGTTGAGAACCGGCCTGCGGAACCCCTGCGCGAGGCTCCGATGGAGCGCGGTACGGACGCCCTGGTGCAGTACGACGCCCAAGGGCACGCCGATCCCGAACGCCTCCAGCGGTGGCAGTTCGGGCCAGGGGTCCTTGCCCTTCCGCGTCGCGGACAGCTCAGGGTCCGGATGGGAGACCCCGGCACTGAGCGCGGCGCGCAGCCGGGACACGACCACGGCCAGATCACTGGCCGGCGGTGGTGGCCCCTGCGGACGAGGATCGCGAATCCGCTCGTAGAGCCGGTCGAGCGTGGGCAGACCGGCGACGAGCGGGATCGCCTGATGCGGAGATTCGACCCAGGTGAACCGGGGCCTTGGCCGTGACATGCTGGCGTAGATGGCGGTCAGGCTGTCCTCGGCGGTCCGGCGGTCGGCCGGCTGAGTGGACAGGCCGTGGTCGAGCCACTCCTGCCGGATCTTGAGAGCTTCCTGCCAGCGGTCGTGCGCGTCCTTGCCACGGACACGGACGAGAGGCGCAGCGGCGTCATGGCGCCGCGCGGGCGCGGTCAACGCGCGAGGGCGTCGCCGCCCTTTCGGTTGGAGATCATGCTCCGATGATCGCCTGTGCCCGCCGGTCCGCGCAACCCCCGAGACCGACCACCGTCCGAACCGCCGCCGCCCGGCCGGCATCGTCCGAACGCGCCGCTCCCCACCCCGGATTCGGGGCGGCTTCACGGGACGGCGGTCGCGGTCCAGGTCGCCCGTATGACGACGTCGCCGAGCGGCCGGCGGATGTCCGGGGTCAGGGTCTTCGCTGCCGTGGGACGATCGGCGCCTCGTCCTTCTCCGCGTCGGCGGGCGGGCGGGAACCGGGCGGGAGCGTCTTCACCCGCAGGCTGGAACAGGACGGGCAGGACGGGTCGATCCACGGCGGCATGCTCGCCGTCCCCTTGTAGCGCCAGGTGACCACCTGGCCGCCGCGGCCGTCGTCGGCGTGCCACGCCTCGTACACGCTCTCCCAGACGTGCTGGCACGTCAGGCAGTTGAAGGGCCAGGTCTGAAGGATGATGTGCGGCTCTTTCATGATTCGCTGCGCTCCTGGAATCCGGCAGGACGTGCTGGCAGATCACCGTGGGCGCGAACCCGCGGACACGCGCGCGAGGATGAGAGGTCACGGCGGCTCGGAGCGGCCGGGACCACGCGTCGCGGTGTGTCAGGGGTGCGCCGGCGCCGTCACGTACGCGAGGAGCACAGATCGATCAGCAGGTCGGCGCCCGACCGTGCCGCGGACGGACGCGACCGGCGTTCGCCCGGGCGTCCGTTCGCCGGCCGGGCGGTCGCGCCGGTGTCCGTTGCGGCCGGCAGATACCACGACACCGCCCCGGCGTGCCACGGTCCGAGCGCGCGCTGCTGCTGCGCCGAGCCGCGGTGGTTGATGACGCCGCACGGCGGGTGGTGGTGCGGGCGGGGAGCCGGCGCGCACGGGTGGCCGGCATCGGCGACGCTGTCGGTGTCCGGCGTCTCGCCGCGGTTCCGCTCGGCGGGCGGCGGCGCGTCGAAGGCCGACGAGACGCAGGCCCGCGTCGTGGCGCTCAGCACTCCGGCGTGGACGTTCGGCGGGCACAGACTCGAATGGATCACGACACCCACCACCATGAACAGCCACAGCACCCAACGGTGTCCGTGGGCGGCGTCCATGCGCGGGTCCGTAATCATCAGGCGGCATACTACTCTCGGTAATCATCGGCTACGAAGAGTGGAAATCGCCCGGTGCACCGGGCATTCGCCCGCGCGCGAAGACGAGAGATCGCCATGGTTTCCGCCGGCCGCCCGCTCCCCAAGCGGTGCCGATCATGACGCCGGGCCACCGAAACGCCGCAGCGTACGGCGATGGCTACATGATCGAGACGCCCGGATACCGACCAGAACGCGCCACTTCGGGCCGTTGATCATGCGACACCGGCCTGGCCTCCGCAACAGATTTCGTTGACTGTCAGTAATCGACATGTGACAGTGGGCAACGCGCAATTTCGTCGGCGAACCCGGACGACAGGCGCGGTGGCGTCACCGCAGTAAGGAGAAGAAATGCTGGTTCGCAGGCCCTGCCCCGGCTCCTCCCCATTCCTACCCACGGTCATGACGATGGCCGGAGTCGCGCTGTTCACCGCCGCGCTCGCTCCGGACGCCGCCCGCGCCACATCCCGCCCGCGGACGTCCCACGCGCAGGCGGCCCGCGCGCAGGCGGCCCGCGCGGGTACGGGCCGCGCGCACGCGCTGCGGCAGGCGGTGAGCACGGTCGCCTGCGGCGGCTCGCAGACCGTCGCCTACTCCCCCGGGCTGACGACGGAGCCACAGGAGATCACCATTCACGGCACGTCCACTCTCACCCGGTGCGCCTCCAGCGCGGACCCGAACATCACCGCCGCATGGTCGACCTTCCACGCCACCGGCCGGCTCTCCTGTGTCTCCGGCAAGTACTCCGGCACCCGGAAGGTCGTCTGGAACAACGGCCGGACCAGCACGATGTCCTTCAGCTCGGTGGTGTCGGTCGACGCCGACCGGAGCGTGGCCGCGGTCAAGGGCACGGTCACCGACGGGGAGTTCCGCGGGCGGAAGTGGAGCGCGGCCTTCACGATGTTCGCCTCCCGGCCCCGGAACTGCGCCACCAGGGCGGGCCTGCCCACGATCGCGGGCCGGTTGCTGCTGACCGTCGGCTCGACCGTCCCCGTCCTCTCGACACCGCCGCTGTCCCGCCCGACCCGCCGCTGACCGCCCGCCACCCCGCGCGAAGCGCGAGCGGGAAGCCGTCCACAGGTCGTTCTCGGTGCTTGACCGGAGAGGCTGGAAGCATCCGGCACCGGGCGCGTTCTCGCGGGGGGCGCGGCATGTGCTCTACCACATCGATCGGTCCCGAGTCATGGAGACTCCCCCTGTGGAGTGGCCGGGGCAACCGGTCTAGGTTCGCTGGCATGAGTGGTGAGACGGCGAAGCCCGGGGACCTGGCCGGCCGGACCGCGGTGGTGACCGGCGGGGCGAGTGGCATCGGGCGTGCGTGTGCGCGGAGGCTCGCCGAGGCGGGCGCGCATGTGATCGTGGTGGACGTCAGCGCCGACGGGGCGAAGGAGGCGGCGAGCGAGGCGAGCGGCGAGTACCGGGTGGCCGACCTGTCCGAACCGGACGTCGTGGACACCCTGGATCTCACCGCCGACATCCTCGTCAACAACGCCGGTCTCCAGCACGTGGCGCCGGTGCACGAGTTCCCGCCGGAGGAGTTCGCGCGGATCCAGCGGCTCATGGTGGAGACGCCCTTCCGCCTGGCCCGCCGGCTCCTTCCCGGGATGTACGCCCAGGGCTGGGGCCGCATCGTCAACGTCTCCTCGGTGCACGGGCTCGTCGCCTCGCCGTACAAGGTCGCCTATGTCACCGCCAAGCACGCCATCGAGGGCATGTCCAAGGTGATCGCGCTGGAGGCCGCCGAGCACGGCGTGACCTCCAACTGCGTCAACCCCTCCTACGTCCGGACACCGCTGGTGGAGAAGCAGATCGCCGCGCAGGCCCGCGCGCACGGCCTCAGCGAGACGGAGGTCGTCGAGCAGGTCATGCTGGAGCCGGCCGCGATCAAGCGGCTGCTCGAACCCGCCGAGGTCGCCGACGTCGTGGCCTACCTGTGCTCCGAGCAGGCGGCGTTCATCACCGGCTCGTCGATGCCGATCGACGGAGGCTGGACCGCGCACTGACCCTCGACTCCGGATCCACCGCCTCCGAACGCACCGCCCCGGACGCGCTGCTCCCAGACGCCCTGACCCCCACTCCGACGCACTGCCTCCCCGAATCCGGACCCTCCTCGTGAACACGCGGATCTTCTTCGAACTGCTCGCCCGCGAGGCGCCGGCGGTCGACTTCGAGACCCCGATCGCCGAGGCGAGAGCCGCCGGTGCCTCCCCCGCCGCCCTCGCCGAGCTGGAACAGGCGAAGACGGCCGCGTTGCGCGTACGCGCGCTGCTGGCGCGGCGGGCGCGGCGGGAGGTGGAGCTGTCCGCGCTGTTCGAGACCGCGAGCGACCTGGCCGGCCTGCGCGACCTGGACGCGGTGCTGAACGCCATCGTGCGCCGGGCGCGGCAGTTGCTGGGCGCCGACGTCGCGTACATGACGCTGAACGACCCGAGCCGCGGCGACACGTACATGCGCGTCACCGACGGCTCCATCTCGCGGGCCTTCCAGACGCTCCGGCTGCCGCTCGGCGCCGGGCTCGGCGGGCTGGTCGCGCAGACCGGCGCGCCGTACGCCAGCTCCGGCTACCTGACCGACGGGCGGTTCCGGCACACCGGGTCGATCGACGGTGGGGTCACCGAGGAGGGGCTCGTCGGCATTCTCGGCGTGCCGATGCGGCTCGGCGACCGGGTCATCGGAGTGCTGTTCGCCGCCGACCGGGCCGAACGCTCCTACGCCCAGGAGGAGGTGGCGCTGCTGTGCTCGCTGGCCGCCCACGCCGCGGTCGCGATCGACAACGCACGCCTGCTCCAGGAGACCCGCGTCACGCTGGAGGAGCTGAGCGCGGCGAGCGAGGCCGCGCGGGTGCACAGCGACGCGGTGGAGCGGGCCGCGCGGGCGCACGACCGCATGACGGACCTGGTCGTACGGGGCGGCGGGGTCGAGGACGTCGCTTCGGTGGTGACCGACATCCTCGGCGGTTCACTCGTCGTGCTGGACGCCGACGGCCGCCGCCTCGCCGAGGTCGGCCGGGTCGATCGGGTGGACGAGGATCTGATCACGCGGGCGCGCACGCTGGGCCGTACGGCCCGGCGCGGCGACCTGCGCGTCATCACGATCGGCGCGGGCGCGGAGGTGCTCGGCACGCTGGCGCTGCACGCCGCCGGTGACATCGCCGACGCCGACGAGCGGATCCTGGAGCGTGCCGCGCTGGTCATGGCGTTGCTGCTGCTGTTCCGCCGCAACATGACCGAGGTCGAGGGCCGGGTGCGGGGCGAGCTGCTGGACGACCTGGTCGCCGGGCACGTCTCGGACCCGGACGCGCTCGACGCCCGCGCCCGCCGGCTGGGCGTCGACCTGAGCGCCGACCACGTCCTCGTCGTCGCCCGGCACCAGGGCCGGCGCGAGCAGGCGGCGTTCTGGGCGTCGTCGTTCTCCGCGGCCGAGCACGGCCTCAGCACCGCCTACTCCGGCGAGGTGGTGCTGCTGCTGCCCGGCGACCACCCGGAGGAGGCCGCCGCCCGCGTCGCCAAGGAGCTCGGTGCCGCGCTCGGCCTGCCCGCCACCGCCGGCGCGGCCGGCCCGGTCGTCCTGCCCGGCGGCGCCGCGACGGCCCGCCAGGAGGCACGGCGCTGCGCCGACGCGCTGCTGGCCCTCGGCCGCGAGGGCGACGGCGCGAGCGCGGACGGCCTGGGCTTCGTCGGGCTGCTGATCGGCGAGGGCGGCGACACGGGGGCGTTCGTCGAGCGCACGCTCGGCCCGGTCATCGCCTACGACGAACGCCGGGGTACGGCGCTGACGCGGACGATGGCGATCTACTTCGGCACCGGCGGCAGCCTCGCGCGCACCGCCGAACGCCTGCACATCCACACCAACACCGTCACCCAGCGGCTGGAGCGGATCGGCCGGCTCATCGGCGCCGACTGGCAGCAGGCCGACCGGGCGCTGCAGATCCAGCTCGCGCTGCACCTGCACCGCCTGCGCGCCAGCCTCACGTCCTGACCGGTTCGCCGTTCTCCCGCTCGTCGGAGGCCGCGGAGGGTTCGGCGACGGCACGCCCGCGGGTGCGGCGCCCGGTGGTCAGCCACGCGGCGGTGCCCCAGATGCCACGCCGGAAGACCAGTACGGTGAGCGCGAACACGGTGCCCGTGACGATGCCGGTCTCCTCGAAGCCGGCCGTGGACAGGTAGTCGCCCAGCTCGACGATCAGGCCGGCGCCGATCACCCCGCCCCACAGAGTGCCGATGCCGCCGAGGACGACCATCATCACGACCTGGCCCGAGGTGGTCCAGTAGACCTCCTCCAGCGAGACGAAGCCGTGCCCCATGGTGAACAGTCCCCCGGCCAGCCCGGACAGCGCGGCGGACAGCACGAACGCGAGCAGCTTGTACCGGTCGACCGGGTAACCGAGCGCGCGGGCGCGCGCCGGGTTGTCGCGCACCGCGACCAGCACCCGGCCGAACGGCGAGCGCACCACGCGCCAGGCGAACCACAGCCCGAGCACGGCGATCGGCAGGCCCGCGTAGTAGAAGAAGAACGGGTCGGACAGGTCGACGCCGAAGAAGTCGCGCGGGATGCCCTGCAGCCCGTTCTCCCCGCCGGTCAGGCCGCGCCACTGGTTCGCCACGAAGTAGACCATCTGCGCGAACGCCAGCGTCACCATGGCGAAGTAGATGCCGGTGCGGCGCACCGACAGCCAGCCGATCGGCACCGCCAGCACGGCCGCGCCCAGCGCGCCGCCCAACACCGCGACCGGGAACGGCAGCCCGCTGTGCAGGGCGATCAGCCCGGTCAGGTACGCCGAACTCCCCCAGAACGCCGCGTGCCCGAACGACAGCAGCCCGGTGAAGCCGAGCAGGATGTCGACCGCCACCGCGAACAGCGCCCAGCAGACCATGTCCATCGCGACCGGCGGATAGATGATCCACGGCAGCGCGAGCGCGACCAGCAGGCCGACGGCGAGCAGGACGGGCCGGGCGGCCAGCCTCCGGAGGATCACGCGACTCCCTCCTCGCGTCCGAACAGCCCCGCGGGCCGCCAGAGCAGGACCACGACCATGAGGATGAACACCAGCGTCTGCGACAGCGACGGCACGTAGAAGTTGGTCACGGCGGTGAGCACGCCGACCGCGAAGCCGGACACCACCGACCCGAAGATCGAGCCGAGCCCGCCGATGACGACCACCGCGAACACCGCGATGATCAGGTCCGATCCCATGAGCGGGTTGACCGCGCGCATCGGCGCGGCCAGCACCCCGGCGAGCCCGGCCAGCGCGATCCCGGCGCCGAACACCGGGGTGACCCACCGCCCGACGTCGATGCCGAGCGCGCGGGTCAGCTCCGGCCGTTCGGTGGCGGCCCGTACGATCATCCCCGCCCGCGTACGGGACAGCACGTACCAGACGACCAGGCAGGCGACGACGGCGACGCCGAGCACGAACACCCGGTACGACGGGTAGGAGAACAGCCCGAGGTTCACCGAGCCGGACAGCGCGGACGGGCGCGGGTACGGCTGCGACTGCACGCCGTACTCCCGTTTGACCAGGTCCTGCAGGATGAGCGCGATCCCGAAGGTGAGCAGGAAGTTGTACAGCGGGTCGAGCGCCGCGAGCCGGCGGATCAGCAGGCGTTCGACGGCCACACCGGCGACGCCGAGCACGATCGGCACGACGGGCAGCGCGATCCAGAAGCTGACGCCCGCGTCGTCCAGCAGCACGTACGCGCCGAACGCGCCGAGCATGTAGAACGCGCCGTGGGCGAAGTTGACCACGCCGAGCATGCCGAAGATGACCGCCAGCCCGAGGGCCAGCAGGGCGTAGAAGGCGCCGCTGACGAGGCCGTCGAACGCCTGTTGCAGCATCGGACCTCCCTCAGAGCCGGCAGGCCGCGTCGGGCTGCTGGAAGGCCTGGTCGGCGGGGACGGTCTTGAGGATCTTCTCGTAGTCCCAGGGCTCCTTGACCTCCGAGGACGGCTTGACCTGGGCGAGGTAGGCGTCGTGCAGGAGGAGGTGGTCCTGGGCGCGGATCGTGCCGTTCTTGGCGAACACGTCGTTGAACTTGTAGCCCTCGAGCTGCTTGACCACGGCGTCGGACTTGTCGGTGCCGGCGCGCTGGACCGCCTCGAGGTACTCCATGGCGGCGGAGTAGTTCGCCGCGTGCGCGAAGGTCGGCCGCTTGCCGGTCTTGGCGAGGAACCGGTCGGCCCACGCCCGGTTGTCGGGGCTCGCGTTCCAGTACCAGGCGTCGGAGAACTTCGTGCCGGCGAGCGCGTCCGGGCCGACCGAGTGGATGTCGGTGAGGAACATCAGCCCGATGGCCAGGCCGATGCCCTTCTTCTTCAGCCCGTACTCGTTGTACTGCTTGACGAGGTTGACCAGGTCACCGCCGGCCTGCATGGCGCCGAGCACCTGCGGCTTGGGGTTCAGCCCCGGCGCCTTGAGCAGGAACGTGGAGAAGTTGTCGCTGGGGAACGGCGTCGGGTCGTTCTTGACGATCGTGCCGCCGGCGCCCTTGATGGCGGCGCTGAAGCTCTTGGTCATGTCCTGCCCGAACGCGTAGTCCGGGTAGATGATGTACCAGTTCTTCGCGCCGTCCTTGGTGACGGTGTCGCCGGTGCCGTGCGCCAGCATGTAGGTGTTGTAGCCGTAGTGGAACGTGTACTTGTTGCACTGCGCGCCCTCCAGCGCGGTCGTGCCGGCGCCGATGTCCATGAAGATCTTCTTCTTGGTCTTGGCGACGCCGGCCACGGCGAGGGCCGCCGAGGAGGTCGGCACGTCGAGGATGGCGTCGGCGTGCTGCCGGTCGTACAGCTCCTGGGCCTTGGAGCTCGCCACCTCGGGCTTGTTCTGGTGGTCGGCGGTGGTGACCTCGATCTTCTTGGCCACGGCCTTGCCGCCGTACTTGGCCTTGAAGTCGGCGATCGCCATCTTGACCGCCTCGACGCTGGCCTTCCCCGACAGGTCGGCGTAGACGCCGGACTGGTCGTTGAGCACGGCGATCTCGATCTTGCCGTCGCTGATCTTCCCGCCGCCTCCGCCGGGACCGCCGTTGCACCCGGCGGCGAGCAGGGCCACCCCGGCGGCCAGCGCGACCGTACGGCCGAATGGTCTCATCGCGTTCTCCTTCAGATTCCGAGGTAGCCGAGGAGCTCGTGCTCGCGCGCCTTGACCTCGGCGTTGTCCATCGATTCGGCGATCCGGCCCTCGGCGAGCAGGTAGTGCCGGTCGGCCACGGTGGCGGCGAAGTGCACGTTCTGCTCGATGAGCAGGACGGTGACCCCCTGGTCCTTGACGTCGCGCAGGATCCCGCCGATCTGCTGGACGATCAGCGGGGACAGGCCCTCGGTCGGCTCGTCGCACAGCAGGAGCCGCGCGCCCATCCGCAGGACCCGGGCCAGCGCGAGCATCTGCTGTTCGCCGCCGGACAGCCTGGTGCCCGGCGAACGCCGCCGTTCGCGCAGCCGGGGAAAGGTGTCGTACACCTGCTCCAGCGACCACGGCTTCGGCCCGGCCACCGGCGGCAGCAGGAGGTTCTCCTCGACCGAGAGGTTCGCGTAGATCCCTCGGTCGTCGGGGACGTAGCCGAGCCCGCGCCGCGCCCGCCGGTGCGGGGCGAGGCGGGACACGTCCGCGCCCAGGAACTCCACGGTGCCCTCGGCCTGGGCGTGCAGGCCCATGACGCAGCGCAGCAGGGTCGTCTTGCCCGCCCCGTTGCGGCCGACCAGCGTGACGATCTCGCCCTCGCCGACCTCCAGGGACACCTCGCGCAGGGCCCGCGCCTCGCCGTACCAGGCGGACAGGCGGTCAATCCGAAGCATCGGCGTCTCCCAGGTAGGCGGCGACGACCCGGGGGTCACGCCGGATCTCGGCGTACGGCCCCTCGGCGAGGATCCGGCCCGACTGCAGGACGGTGACCTTGTCGGCGAGCGAGGCGACGACGTTCATGTTGTGCTCGACCAGCACGACGGTGCGGCCGTCGCGTACCCGGCCGATCAGCTCGACGGTGGCGTCGACGTCCTCGGCGCCCATGCCCGCGGTCGGCTCGTCCAGGAGCAGCACCTTGGGGTCCAGGGCGAGGGCCAGTGCCAGTTCGAGGGCCCGTTTGTGCCCGTACGAGAGGGCGCCCGCGTGCGTGTCGGCCAGGTCGGCGAGCCGCACCTGCGCGAGCAGGTCCCGCGCGCGGCCGGCGAACCGGCCCATCCGCTTGTCCGAGCGCCAGAACCGCCAGCCGAGCCCGGTGCCGCCCTGCAACGCCAGCTCGACGTGCTCCCGGGCGGTGAGCTGCGCGAACAGGCTCGTGATCTGGAAGGACCGGGCGACTCCGAGGCGGGCGATCCGCTCGGGCGACCGGCCGGCCAGCTCGTGCTCGCCGAACGTGACGCGGCCCGCCGTCGGGCGCAGGAAACCGGTGAGCAGGTTGAACAGCGTCGTCTTTCCCGCGCCGTTCGGGCCCACGAGCGCGTGCACGCCGCCTTCGGGGACATCGAGGTCCACGTCGTCGACCGCACGGAAGCCGCGGAACTCCTTGGACAGGCCCCGGGCGCAGAGAACCGCTGCCATCCGCTCTCCTGTTTCGCCGTTGTCGCGCCGGTATCCACACCGTTCGTTGACCGGGAACCCTAGGACGCGCTCCGGTGGCCGACCATGTGCCGCGGCCACACATTCGTACGCGGGGAGGCGTCCGTCTCCGCCATAGAGGCCCGGTCACCACGGGCGCAGCGGCCGGATCCTCCCCGCCGTCGGTGGCTGATGTGGGTCACGCACACGTCCGGCGACGCGAAAGTGTGGCGACGGGCGATGGAACGCGGGCCGCCCGCGCGGCGACGATTGCGGGCGTTCTCGGGGGCGCCGACGACGCAGGGAGCCTCCATGCCGCGTACCCGTCTCCTCGCCGCGCTGGCCCTCGGGCTCGCAGTGACCGCGTCTCCGGTCACTGCGGCCTCCGCCGAACGCTCGTGCGACGTCGCCATGCCGGGCGCGGCCCATCAGGTCGGCGCGTGCCTGCCCGACCTGACCACCGCCGGCACCGTCACCGACGGCCACAGCGACCCGGCGCAGTGGGCGGGCCTCCAGCCGGCCGGGGCGCGCAACCCCACCGGCGTTCCTGGCACGCAGATCGACGGCTACTTCCCCGACACCTCGACGCTGAACACCACCCACGGCTGGAACCACGACTCCCAGTTCGTGATCCGCCTGCCCGACCGCTGGAACGGCGGGCTCGTGGTCACCGGCACGCCCGGGAACCGCGCGCAGTACGCCAACGACTTCACCATCGCGGACTGGGTGCTCGCCCAGGGGTACGCGTACGCGGCGACCGACAAGGGCAACGTCGGCTCGGCGTTCTACCGGGACGGGCGGCGCCCCGGCGACGCCGTCGCCGAGTGGAACGCCCGCGTGACCCAGCTCGCCCGCGCGGCGAAGGCGGTGGTCGCCCGCAGGTACGGGCGGGCGCCCGCGCGGACGTACGCGGCCGGGATCTCCAACGGCGGCTACCTGGTCCGCTGGCAGCTGGAGAACCACCCGGAGCTGTACGACGGCGGCGTGGACTGGGAGGGCACGCTGTTCCGCGCGGACGGCCCGAACCTGTTCACCTACCTGCCGTCGCTGCTGAAGAACTACCCCGCCTACGCCGCCGGCTCGGCCGGGGCGCACCGGGCGCTGCTGGACGCCGGCCTCGCGCCCGGCTCGGAGTTCCTCTGGCCGTACCACGAGCAGGTCTACTGGGACCTGACCCAGCGGATCTACCGGGAGGAGTTCGACCCCTCCTACGACGGCGCCACCGAGGCGGGCACGCCGTACTGCGCGAGCGGCACCCCCGCCTGCGACGCCGACTACGACTACGCCACCCGGCCCCGGCCGGTACACCGGGCAGTCGCCCGCGTGTCGCTGACCGGGCGGATCCGCAAGCCGCTGATCACCCTCCAGGGCACGCTGGACACCCTGCTGCCGATCGCGCTGGACGGCGACGTGTACGCCCGCATGGTCCGCGCGCACGCCGGCCCGCACCAGGGCGCGTTCCGCTACTACCGGATCGCGGGCGGCAACCACGTCGACGGGCTGTACGACACGTATCCCGACCGGCTGCGGCCGATGCTCCCGTGCTTCCGCGCCGCGTTCACCGCGCTGGAGGGCTGGTCGGCCGGCCACACGCCGCCTCCCAGCGCGACCCTGCCCAGGCCGACCTCCGGGGACCTCGCCAACACCTGCTCGCTGACACCCTGACCAGCGGGCCTCCCTTCGGGAAGGAGCACCAATGAGATCCGTACTGCGCCACCTCCGCCGGGGCGCCGTCGCGCTCGCGGCGACCGCCCTGCTCGGCACCGGGGTCGCCGCACCGGCCCACGCCGCGACGCTGGGCCGCTACAACGTCAGTACCGTCTACGACTCGGGGGTGTCCTCCGGCGGCTTCATGGCCGACCAGCTCCACGTGGCCTACTCCGGCACGATCAAAGGCACCGGAATCTTCGCGGGCGGCCCGTACCACTGCGCCCAGGGCAGCCTCACCACGGCCGAGCTGGCGTGCATGTACAACATCCAGAGCCGGAACCTGCCCTCGCTGGAGCAGACGGCGCGCACCCGCTCCGCGCAGGGCACGATCGACAACGTCGCGAACCTGTCGGGCCACCGCGTGTACGTCTTCCACGGCACCGCCGACACGACGGTCACCGTCGGCTCGTCCAACGACCTCGTGCAGTTCTACCGGGACTTCGGCGCGAACGTGACGTACGACAACACGACCCCGGCCGCGCACTCCTGGGTCAGCCCACTCGGCCCGAACGCCTGCGGCACGAGCTACACGCCGTACATCAACAACTGCGGCAACGACCCGGAGCGGACGATGCTGACCCAGCTGTTCGGGTCGGTCGCCGCACCGGCCGCGAACCCGTCCGGCAGCGTGGTGTCGTTCGACCAGAACGCCTACGCGCCCGGCGGCAGCGCGAGCGCGATCAGCATGGGCGCCACCGGCTACGCGTACGTGCCGCCCACCTGCGCCGCGGGCGCCTCGTGCCGGCTCATGGTCGCGCTGCACGGCTGCCTGCAGGGCGCCGGCTCGATCGGCACGACGTTCGTCACCAAGGCACACCTGAACGAGTACGGCGACACGAACAACATGATCGTCCTCTACCCGCAGGCCACCGCGAACTTCGGCAGCAACCCACAGGGCTGCTGGGACTGGTGGGGGTACCTGAACGCGGGCAACTACGACACCCACGGCGGCGCGCAGATCGAAGCGATCATGAACATGGTCCACGCCCTCGGCGGCTGACCATCACCCCCGCACGGGCCCGCGCCACCACGACGCGGGCCCGTCGCTTACCAGCGGAGAGTTCTCTCGCTTCCCCGTACGTCGCTGATGCTCGCGGACCCGCCAGGGCGCTGGTGGTCCGGGCGTCGTCGCGCTGGGAGGCGTGCTTGACGACCCAGTCGGCGACGGCCTGGCCGTGGCGACCGGGGCGGGTGCCGGCCAGCACGACAGCGATTTTGATCATGGTCCTCTCAGCCGATGGGCAGGCGGAATGGCGGTGAAGGTGGCTGCTTGCCAGGTGGGGTCGGCGGGGGTCAGTTCTGCTGTCGCATGGCGGCGAACCCGGTGAACTGGTCGACCAGGCGGGTGACGGGGTCGGGGCCGAACAGCTGCTCCAGGGATGCGGCCGACTCGGTGGCCGAGGCCTCGCTGCGCGGGAACAGCTCGGATTCGTAGCTCGCCAGGGCGGTCCCGACGTCCCCGGGGTGGGCGGCGATGGCCTGGCCGAGTTCGGCTCCGTCCAGCATGGCGAGGTTGGCGCCCTCGCCGGCGAACGGTGACATCAGGTGCGCGGCGTCGCCCAGCAGCGTCACGCCGGGCGTGGGGTCCCAGCGGTGGCCGACGGGGAGCGCGTGGATGCGGCGCGGCACCAGGGCGCCGTCGGCCTCGGTGATGAGGGTCGCGAACGCGGGGTCCCAGCCGGTGAAGTGGGCCAGCACGGCGGCCTTGGCGCCGGCGGTGTCGGTGAAGTCGATGCCGTCCAGCCAGTCCTCGGCGGCCCGCAGGGCGGTGTAGACGTGCAGGCTGCCGTCGGTTTCGCGGTGGGCGAGGATTCCCTGCTCGCCGTCCAGGGCGATGAAGAAGCCGCCGCCGATCAACTCGGCGCTGCCGGGGTGGCGGGTGTCGGCGTCCAGCAGGTCGAACTCGACGAAGGAGATGCCGGCGTAGGACGGTGTGGCGTCCGAGACCAGCGGCCGGATCCGGGACCAGGCGCCGTCCGCGCCGACCAGCAGGTCGGTGGTGATGGTGTCGCCGCCGGCGAAGGTCACCTCGTGGCGGCCCTGGCCCAGCGGCCGGGCGCCGGACGCCTTCGCGCCCCACCGGACCGTGCCCTCGGGCAACGAGTCCAGGAGCAGGTCGCGCAGTTGGCCGCGGTCGACCTCCGGGCGGTCACCGGTGCCGTCGTCCTCCTCCTGCAGGGCGACGCGTGCGTCGCGGTCCAGCAGGCGCAGCGCCTGCCCACCGGGGTGGACGATCGCGCGGAACGGCTCGTACAGGCCGGCGGCGCGCAGCGCGGCCTGCCCGGAGTCTTCGTGGATGTCGAGCATGCCGCCCTGGGTGCGGGCGTCCCGGCCGGTCTCCCGATCGAACACGGTCGCCGGGATCCCGTGCACACGCAGGACACGGGCCAGGGTGAGGCCGCCGAGGCCGGCCCCGACGATCGCGATGGGGTAGTGGGTGTTCATCGGTTCCTCCAAGGGGTGTGCAGGTAGCCGCTCATCGGGTCGGTGAGGCCGCGGAGGGCGACTGCCCGGCAGGGGGCCTGGCCAGGGTGCCGG
This sequence comes from Actinoallomurus oryzae, assembly GCF_039541955.1. NCBI lineage: Bacteria > Bacillati > Actinomycetota > Actinomycetes > Streptosporangiales > Thermomonosporaceae > Actinoallomurus > Actinoallomurus oryzae. The sequence continues at coordinate 403,445 of NZ_BAABHF010000019.1, forward strand.
GGCCGGCTTTGCGGAGCGGTACCTCGATGACGAAGAACGCCGCGGCGCAGGCCACCGCGCAGAGCACGGCGCCGACCGTGAAGATCGTCTGGGTTCCGTGGACGAAGCCCTCGATGTGGTCGGCGTGGCCGTTCACCGAACGGTTGAACAGGGCGCCGAAGACGGCGACGCCGATCGAGGCGCCGATCGTGCGGAAGAGGTTGATGGAGCTGCTGGCGGCGCCGATGTCGCGCAGGTCGACGGCGTTCTGCGCGATCGTGCCGGCCATCTGCATGCACAGCCCCATCCCGGCGCCGAGGACCGCCATGTAGCAGCCCGTCACCAGGCGGGACGTGTCATCGCCCATGGAGGCGAGCAGGCCCATGCCCACCGTCATGAGGGCCGCGCCGACGATCGGGAAGATCCGGTACCGGCCGGTGGCCGACATGATCTTGCCCGCGACGGTGGAGACGACGAGCACCGGCAGCATCATCGGCAGCATGAGCAGGCCGGAGTTGGAGGCCGAGGCGCCCTGCACGGTCTGCTGGAACAACGGCAGGTACAGGCCCGCGCCGAACGTGATCACGCCCGCGGCGAAGATGACGCCGACCGCGATGGGGAAGTTACGGTGCCCGGTGAAGATCCTCAGCGGCAGCAGCGGCTCGGCCACGCGACGCTCTACCGCGACGAACCCCAGCAGGGACAGGACGGCCACGACGCCCAGTCCACCGGCCTGCCAGGAGACCCAGGCGAAACGGTCACCGCCCCACGTAGTGCCCAGGACGACGACGGTGATGAGAACACCGAACAGCCCGATACCGGCCCAGTCGATCCTCGCCTTGATCCGCTGGACCGGCAGGTGCAGCATCAGCTGAACCCACACCAGGGCGATCAGGCCGAGCGGCAGGTTGATCAGGAAGGCCCAGCGCCAGCTCAGGTGCTCGGTGACGAAGCCGCCCAGCAGCGGGCCACCGATCGTGCCGATGGCCATGACCGAAGCGGTCAGGCCCTGGTACCTGCCGCGTTCGCGCGGGGGGACGAGCGCGGCGATGAGGGCGAAGGCACCCGCGCCGATCCCTCCGGCCCCGATGCCCTGGAGCGCCCGGAAGGCGATCAGCATGCCCATCGAGGTCGCGGTGCCGCACAGCGCGGAGCCGGCGACGAAGAGCGCCACCGCGGCCAGGTACATCGGCTTGCGGCCGAAGAGGTCTCCGAACTTGCCCCACACCGGCGTGGTCACCGCGGTCACCAGGGTGTAGACGGTGACCACCCAGGACAGGGAGGTCAGACCGCCCAGGTCGGCGACGATCGTGGGCATCGCGGTGCTGACGACCATGTTGTCGAGCATCGACAGCAGCATCGCCAGCATGACCCCCAGCAGGACCATCCGGACCGAACGCCCAGCCGGTGGAGGCCCCTGTGGCACGGCGGTGGAAGTCATATCCGTTCACCTTCCGGGACAAGTTGAGAACGAGCATACTAGTGATGTCGCTCTAAAAACATAACAGCTCTACTTAGAGGGCTGTTACACCTCGCGGTAGACTGGCGGCATGATCGAGGCCGGCATGGGACGCCGCGAGCGCAAGAAGGCCCGCACCAGGCAGGCGATCGCCGACGCGGCGCTGGAGCTGTTCCTGGAACGCGGCTTCGACCAGGTCACGGTCAAGGACGTCGCCGAAGCCGCCGACGTGTCGATGAGCGGCCTGTTCAAGCACTTCCCGACCAAGGAGTCCCTGGTCTTCGACCAGGAGGACGACATCCGGGCCGGCATCGCCTCCGCCGTCCGCGACCGCCCCGAGGGAACCTCCGCCCTGCAGGCCCTGCGGGCCTGGCTGCTGCACAACACCTGCCAGGAGGCCGCCGATCCGGACACCGCCGCCTTCCTGGACCTGGTCGCCGGCACGCCGGCGTTGAGCGACTACGCGCGCCGCATGTGGCTGGGGTACGAAGAGGAGCTGGCCGAAGCGATCCGCCAGGCGGGGCCCGACTCCCCCGGCGCCGCCATCGCCGCCCGGGCCGTGGCCCGGTTCGTCCTGGACCGCGCCCAGCCCTGGCGGCGCCACGATCCCCGCGCCGAACTCGACGCCGCCTTCACCCTCCTGGCCGACGGCTGGCCCGCCCCCGAGCTGCGCTCCGCGCCGTACGATCCGCCGCGGACCTCGGTCTCCGGGGCGTCGCCGTCACCGGCCCGCCCGCCGGGGCTGCGCGAACGCAAGAAGGCCCAGACCCGGCAGGCCATCACCCGGGCAGCGCTGGAGCTGTTCACCGCACGCGGCTACGACGACGTCGGAGTCCGCGAGATCGCCGACGCGGCCGGCACCTCGATCGCCACCCTGTTCGCCTACTTCCCCGACGGCAAGGCCAGCCTGGTTTTCCCCGGCGACCGGGCCGCCCACATCGCCGCCCTGGTCGACGCCGTCCACCACCGGTCTCCCGGGCAGACCGTCCTGCGCGCGATCCACGACCACATGGCCGAGCGCGGCCCGTTCGCGGCGAACCGCACCCCGGACGAACAGCGCGCCCTCGACCTGATCCGCGCCACCCCCGAACTGAGCGACTACGCGCTGCACTCCTGGACCGCGGCCCAAGACGCCCTCACCACCGCCATCGCCCACGAGGCCGCGCTCTCCGGCGACGACCTCACCGCCCGGCTCCTGGCCCGCTACACCCTGCAGATCCCCGACCTCGCCAACACCACCCCCGACCCCCGCCAAGCCCTGGATGTCATCACCGACCTCCTCGAACACGGATGGCCCGCCGGTGTCACCGGCCCGCACCGCTGAAGGCGGCACGGCGTCCGGCGCAGCGCACCCCGTCACTTTGCGTGACGCCTATCGTGTACGCATGAGAAGAGCTGCCCTCACGCTCTGCGGCCTGGCCGTGGCCGCGCTGCTCGGCCCGGCCGGGACGGCGGTCGCCGCGCCGCGCCCGCGCCTCGTCGCGCTGAGCTCGGTCGACTCGACGATCATCCAGGACATCCGGTACGCCACACCGCACAACTTCACCGGCCGGGTCGTCCCCGGTTACCAGGCGCCGCTGTGCCTCCTGACCGCTCCGGCGGCGCGGGCCCTGCACCGGGTACAGCAGAACCTGACCCGGCGTGGTTACTCGCTGAAGGTGTACGACTGCTACCGTCCGCAACGGGCCGTGGACCGGTTCGTGGCGTGGTCGCGCGACTCCGGCGACCGCACGATGAAGGCCGAGTTCTACCCCGAGGTCGACAAGTCCCGGCTGTTCGACAAGGGCTACATCGCCCGCCGGTCCGGCCACAGCCGCGGCAGCACGGTCGACCTGACGATCGTGAAGCTGCCGGCCCCACCCACCCGGACGTACCGGCCTGGCGAGCCACTGGCCTCCTGCTACGCGCCGCGCGCCCAGCGGTTCCCCGACGCGTCGATCGACATGGGCACCGGCTTCGACTGCTTCGACGAGCGCGCCCACACGCTCGACCCCCGGATCACCGGCACCGCCCACGCCGACCGCCTCTGGCTGAAGCGCCTGATGGAGAAGGCCGGCTTCACCGGCATCCCCGAGGAGTGGTGGCACTTCACGTACCGGCGGGAGCCGTACCCGGACACCTACTTCGACGTGCCCGTCTCCCCCGCCTCCGCGATGACCTGATCTCATGGCCCGGAGCGAGCCGGCCGCGCACGCTCAGGCGTCGTCGTGGTCGAGCGACGCTCGCGGCGTTCAGCCGGCCGATCGCTCCGCGACGGCTTCGGCGATGATCTCGATCAGCGCGTCGGTGGTCGGGGCGGTGGTCAGCCCGCCTTGGGCGATGCGGGCGTTGCCCCCGCCACCACCGCCGAGCCGCCGGATGGCGCCCTCGACCAGCGCGTCGGCGCGCAGGCGGTCGCCCAGGCTCTCCGGGACGCCGACGACCAGGGTCTTCTTCTCCTCCTCCGCGGCGGTCCAGAGCAGGACGACCCGGCCGCGTTCGCCGGCTGCGCGCCGGGCCTCCTTGCGCAGGCCGCCGACCGCGCCGTCCGCCTGGGCCAGCATGACCGGGACGTCGTTCACCACGGTCTCGACGGTGTTCGCGAGCGTCGCGGTGTCGCGCGCCGCCTTCGGTGTCCTGGCCGTCTCGACGAGACGGCGCACCGCGGGCACGACGTCTTTGGGCGACGTCCGCAGCGCGCCCGCCACCTCCGACAGCGCCGCCGCCTGCGCGAGGGAGTGGTCCACCGCGCACCGCCGCGTCACCGCGACGATGCGGCGGACGCCCGAGGCGACGCTCTGCTCGGACACGATGCGGAACGAGCCGAGCTGTGACGTGTGCTCCACATGCGTGCCGCCGCACAGCTCCCTGGAGAAGTCGCCGAACGACAGCACGCGTACCGCCCGGCCGTAGTCCTCGCCCTCCAGCGACACGGCGCCGGACGCCTTCGCCTCCTCCGGCGCCATGACCTCCACGCGGCGCGGCGCGTCGGTCAGGATCCAGTCGTTGACCAGCCGCTCGACCGCGGCGAGCTCCTCGCGCGCCGGAGGGCCGGGGTGGGTGAAGTCGAACCGCAGCCGCCGCGGCTCGACCAGCGAGCCCGCCTGGCGTACGTGCGGGCCCAGCACCGCGCGCAGGGCCGCGTTCAGCAGGTGCGTCGCGGTGTGGTTCGCCGCCGTGTCCGCGCGGGAGCACGGGTCCACCGTGAGCGACACGGTGTCGCCGACCCGCAGGACTCCCGTGCGGACGCTGACCCGGTGCAGGTAGCCGCCGCCGGCGTGCACGACGGTGTCGCTGATCTCGCCGAGCGCCTCGTCGCGGCCGACGGCGCGTACGGTGCCGCGGTCGCCGATCTGCCCGCCGCCCTCGCCGTAGAAGGGCGTGCGGTCCACGATCAGGTCGGCGTCGGAGCCGGCCGCGACCGCGTCCACGGTCGTGCCGCCGGAGAAGAGCGTCAGGATCGTGCCCTCGGCCGACAGCGTGTCATGGCCGAGGAACTCCGTCGCCGGGCGGCTCGCGACCGCGGCGGGCAGCACGTCGTCCACCCGGAGCCGCCGATCCGTCCTGGTGCCGCGGCTGAGCTCCCTGTGCCGCCGCAGCGCGTCGTCGAACTCCTCGCGGTCGAGGCTCACGCCCCGCGCGGCGGCCAGGTCACGGGTGATCTCCACCGGCAGTCCGTACGTCGCGAACAGGTGAAACGCGTCCGCGCCGCTCACCCGGCCGTGCCGGGCGACGACCCGGTCGAGCCGGTCGAGGCCGCGCCGGACGGTGTCGCCGAACTCGTCGCGCTCGCCGATGATCGCCGCCGTGACCGCCGCCTGCTCGGCGACCAGGTGCGGGTACACCGGGCCGAGCGAGCGCACGACCGCGTCGACGACCGGCGCGACGTCGAAGCGTTCGCGGTCGCGGCCCATCGCCAGGGTCACGCACTTGCGGATGAGGCGGCGCGGGATGTAGCCGCGGCCCTCGTTGCCCGGCCGGACGCCGTCGGACATGATCGCGACGGCCGCGCGCAGGTGGTCGGCGATCACCCGGTGGTGGTGCAGGACCTCGCCGCTCTCGCCCAGGACGTCCTGGACCGTACGGACCAGCGGCGCGAAGAGGCTCGTGTCGTAGACGCTGTCGAGGCCGTTCAGCGCCAGCTCCAAGCGCTCCAGGCCGGAGCCGGTGTCGACGCTGGTGAACGGCAGCGGCCGCAGCACTCCGTCCAGCCCCTTGTCGAACTGCATGAAGACGCCGGCGTTCCAGATCTCGATGTAGCGCCGGCTCGTGTCGAATTCTCCGCCGGGCACGTACGCGGGCCCGAACTCCTCGCCGGTGTCGAGGAACACCTCCGTGCACGGCCCGCAGGGACCGCTCTGGCCCGCCGGGCCCCAGAAGTTGTCCTCCGCGGGCAGCGCGACGATGTGGTCGCGCGGGACGCCGGCCCGTTCCCAGGCGCGCGCCGACTCCTCGTCCGCCGGCAGGCCCAGCGTCTCGTCGCCGCCGAACACGCTGACGTAGAGGCGCCGGGGGTCCAGGCCGAAGTCGCCGGTCACCAGGGCGTACGCGAGCTCGACCGCGCGCTCTTTGAAGTAGTGGCCGATCGACCAGCTGCCGAGCATCTCGAAGTAGGTGATGTGGTGGCGGTCGCCGACGTCGTCGATGTCCTTGGTGCGGACGCAGCCCTGGACGTCGCACAGGTCCGGCGCGGGCGGGACCTTCTCTCCGCTGAAGTACTTCTTCAGCGGTGCCATCCCGGCGTTGACGAACAGCAGCGTCGGATCGCCCACCGGCACGAGCGAGGCGCCCTCGATGCGCCGGTGGCCGTTGCGTTCGAAGAAACGCAGAAAGGTCTCACGGATGGTGTCGCCGTCCGTCGCGGGCACCGTACCGCCCTCCCTCCGGCAGCCGGAATCCGGCCGTCCAGGTCGTTCACGTGTTCGCGGCATCGTAGGAAGGCGGCGTGCGGGGACACGAACGAATTTTCCACCGGGAGGCCGCCGGCGGCCGGGATCCGGCCGTGCTGGTCCCGCGCCCCCGAGGGTCCTACGGTGGCGTTGTTCGCATGATCGGCAGCCGACGAGGGAGCCCATGCCCGAGTTCTCATCCCTGCGTCCGGGGGATCCCCGCAGGCTCGGCCGCTACCGCCTGAAGGGACGTCTCGGGGAGGGCGGTCAGGGCGTCGTCTACGCGGCGACCGGCCCGGGTGGCTCCCGCGTGGCGGTGAAGGTCCTGCACACGGGGTGGGCGGCGGACGGCGTGGCGCGGCGGAGTTTCGAGAAGGAGGTGGCGGCGGCCCGGCGGGTGGCGCCGTTCTGCGTCGCCCAGGTGCTGGACGCGAACCTGTCGAAGTCTCCCCCGTTCATCGTCACGGAGTTCGTCGACGGTCCCACGCTCCTGCGGTCGGTACGGGACGAGGGCCCGCGGTCGGGACCGGCGCTGCACCGGCTCGCGGTGGCCACCGCGACGGCGCTCGCCGCGATCCACGAGGCCGGCGTCGTGCACCGTGACTTCAAGCCGGCCAACGTGCTGCTCGGTGCCGACGGCCCACGAGTGATCGACTTCGGCATCGCCCGTACGCTCGACGGCGGTCCCACGTTGACCGGCGGCATCGTCGGCACGCCGTCGTACATGGCGCCGGAGCAGTTCGAGGAGCGGACGATCGGGCCGGCGGCCGACGTGTTCGCCTGGGGCTGCGTGATGGTGTTCGCGGCGTCGGGCTCCCCGCCGTTCGCCGGGGAGAGCATCGCCGCGATCGGCAACCGCGTCCTGCGGGGGAGGCCCGATCTCGGCCCGCTGTCCGGGCCGCTGCGGGACATCGTCCTGGCGTGCCTGGCCAAGGACGAGCGGGCGCGCCCGTCAATGCGCGACGTGCTGATCTGGCTGCTCGGCCGGCCGGACGCGCGGCAGGCGCCGATCGGGGAGGCGCTCGTCGCGGGCCGCCGGACGTCCGTGCTGCCCGACGACCAACTGCCCGACACGAGCGCGCCGCCGCCCGGCACCGTGCCGGGCGGGCGCATGGGCCGTCGCGGTCCGGTGGTCGCGGCCACGGCCGTCGCGGCCGCCGCGGTGATCACCACGGCCGGCGTGGTGCTCTGGCCTGGCCTGCGCGGAAACGGTGCCGTCCATCGGCCCACGCCACCGCCCTCCGCGTCGGCGTCGGCGTCGGCCGACTTCCGCGACACCGGTCAGCTGTCCCGTACGCCCCGTCTCGGCCTGGAGTTCTGGCAGGGTGGTGCCCCGGACGCCATGTCGTTCGCCCAACGCGGCGACAAGGACGTCGTGACGGTGAAGATGAAGAAGGCGCCGTTCGAACTGCGATTTCCGAAACAGGCCGAGGACGTCGCCGTGGAGGTCTGCGCCTGGACCGACGACAGCGTCTTCAACCTCCGGAACGGCGCGTCGGTCGCCGAGAACCCCTGTTTCCGGCCGGGCACCGGGCTCGCGGACTACGAGTACGGCAGCGGCACGCTGTTCCTGAACAACGAGAGCCACAACGAGTTCGTCGGCACGAGGATCACCCACCAGTCCGCGGACCAGGACAAGGTCTACCTCGCCCAGACCTGGCGTGACCGGCGGAGGACTCCCCTGCGGCAGCGGCGGGGCGACGTGTACCTGACGATCTTCATCGACAAGAACAAGGACGGGACGGCCCAGCTCACCAGCCCCGCCGAGTACGAGTTCGTCGTCCTGCACTTCTGACCGTCGCGCGGAGCGCCGGACGACGGTCAGAACTCGCCTCGCCCGCCAAGAGTCACCGCACGCGCTCAGGCGTGCGGGCGGAACGCCACGCGCACGCAGCCGTCCTTCTTGTGCTTGAACATGTCATAGCCACGGGGCGCGTCGTCGAGCGGCATCTCGTGGGTGGCCAGCTGGCGTGTGGACAGTTCCCCGGCCGCCATGCGCTTGAGCAGCATCGGGATGTAGCGGTGCCCGTGCTGCTGCGCCCCGGCGAACACCAGGCCCTTGTTCATCAGCATGCCGAGCGGGAACCGGTCCACCATGCCGCCGAACACGCCGAGCACGAACACCGAACCGCCCTTGCAACAAGCATGGATCGCCTCGCGAACCGCGATGGGCCGGTCCTGCTGCATGTGGAGCTGCTGCTTGACCCGGTCGTAGGCGTACTGGCCGTCCGGGGCGCCGGTGGCCTCCATGCCGACCGCCTCGATGCACACGTCCGGGCCGCGTCCGCCCGTACGCTCGTACAGGTCGGCCGGCACGTCCGTCTGGGAGAAGTCGATCGTCTCGACGTCCATGTACCGCTCGGCCATGGCGAGCCGCTCGGGCAGCCGGTCGATGACGATGACGCGTTCGGCGCCGAGAAGCTGCGCCGCGCGTGCCGCCATCTGGCCGACGCCGCCCGCGCCCCACACCGCGACGACGTCGCCGGGCTTCACGCCGCCCATGTGGGCGCCCATCCATCCGGTCGGCGCGGCGTCGGAGGCGTACAGGGCGTCCAGGTCGCTGACGCCGTCGGGCACCGGGAAGGTGCCGAAGTCGGCGAACGGGACCCGGATGTATTCGGAGTGGCTGCCCTTGAACCCGCCCATGGCGTGGGAGTAGCCGTACACGCCGCCGGTCTCGAAGCCGAGCGTGTCGCGGGCCAGTTCCCAGTTGGGGTTGGTGTTGTCGCACAGCGACCACAGGTCGTGCGTGCAGTACCAGCACCGGCCGCAGCCGATGAAGGAGCACACGACGACCCGCTCGCCGACCTTGCGGCGGCGGACCCCGCGGCCGATGTCGACGATCTCCCCCATGAACTCGTGGCCGATGACGTCGCCCGCCTGCATGGTCGGAACGAAGCCGTCGATGAGGTGCAGGTCCGATCCGCAGGTCGTGCTCAGCGTGACCTTGACGATCGCGTCCTGGTCGTTGAGGATCTGCGGGTCGGGGACCCGCTCGACCGACAGCCGGTTCACGCCCTCCCAGCACAGTGCCTTCACAGCCGGCCTCCTCGACGGCCGGCGAACTCCAGGAGCTTGCCCGCCTGGGCGGGTTCCGCGGCGGCCGGCCAGTCGCCGCGCAGCACCTCCCCGTTCTCGATGATCGCCTTGGCGTCGCGGAGCGCCCGCTCGACCATGCGCCGGGGATCCTCTTCGGGATGCCGGTCGACCATTCCGGCGATCTTCGTACGCGGCAGGTCGCGCAGCCGCGCGCCGAGTTCGGTGCCGCGGTCGCCGGGCGCGGGAGCGATCTTGATGTCGACCGCGTCGCCGAGCCGGGTGATCGGCTCCGGAAGGTCGGCCCGTGAGGCCAGCCGCTGCGGCGAGCAGTTGACGGTCACCATGATCCAGCGATTCTTGAGCGCGCGTTCCCGCGCGGGCCGGTGGATCGCCCAGCGGGCGACGCCCATGCCGGCCGCCAGCAGCCCCAGCCCGCCGGCGACCCGCTTCATGTTCGGGGTCATGACCGAGGGCATCGCCGTGGGCATCCTCTCCGCGATCCCCGCGGGCATGGTCATCCGGCCCGCCATCCGGCTCGACATGCGGCCGGGCATCCGCGTCCCCATCCGGCCGGGCATGCGCCGTGCCATACGCGCGGGCATCCGCCCCGCCATCCGCGAGGGTCTGCGTCCCATCATCTGACCGGGCATGTACTCGGCCATGCGGGCGGACATTCGCCCCGCCATCCGCGAGGGCTTGCGTCCCATCATCTGACCGGGCATGTACTCGGCCATGCGGGCGGGCATCCGGCCCATCATGCCGCCCGGCGTCCGGCCGGGCAGGTACTCCGCCATGCGGGCGGGCATGCGCGCCGCCGTCTTGGCGGCCTGGGCGGCGGGCGTACGCCCGCGGGTGGGGGCGCTCATGCCCCGGGCCCGGCGGCCGAGGTCCTGACAGGCGCTGAGGATCTTTTGGGCCGAGGGCGCGAGCGATCCGTCGCGCATGATTCGGCGTCTGGGTATTCTCTCGGCGGCGAAGCGCCACCCGCGGATCTGCTGCTGCATGCGTCGGCACCGTTCGTGTGTCGCTGGAATATCGCTCTGACCTGCGATGGTGCCGTACCCGCGCCGACCCGCGCGTCATGCGCGGCACGCGGTCCAGTGACGAAGCTTTACCGCCGCCGCACTCCGGCTTTGCCCGGAGTCAGCGGACCGCGCCCACTCCGGCCAGCACCCAGGACGTGCCACCGCCGGTCTCGCCGCGGACGTCGGGGTGCCACTCCGGCGCCGGAACGAGCCCGGGGGGCACCAGGTCCAGGCCGCCGAACAGGCGCTCGATCCGCTCCCGTGGCCGCAGTACGGCCGGGGCCGTGGAGTTCGCGTAGGCGGCCGTTATCGTCGCGACCTTGTCCTCCCGCTGCCCGGTGCCGGTGATCGTCGAGATCACCACCCGGCTGCCCGGCGGCACCGCCTCGGCGAACCTGCGCACGAGCCCGGCGGCCTCCTCGTCGTCGGGCACGAACTGCAGCACCGAGACGAACAGCACCGCGACCGGCTCGTCGAAGTCGATCAGTGCCTTGAGCCGGGGATCGCCGAGGATCGCCTCCGGCTCCCGCATGTCCGCCCCGATGAAGGTGGTGTGGTCGTCCCTGGCCAGCATCGCCTCGCCGTGGGCGAGCACGATCGGATCGTTGTCGACGTACACGACGCGGGTCTCGGGCGCGACCTCCTGGGCGACCTCGTGCACGTTGCCCTCGGTGGGCAGGCCGGTGCCCAGGTCGACGAACTGCCGGATGCCGGTCTCCAGCGTCAGGTGGCGGACCACGCGGCGCAGGAAGGCGCGGTTCTCCCGTGCGACCCGCCGGCCCTCGGGCATGACCGCCAGGATCGACTCCGCGGCCTCGCGGTCGACCGCGAAGTTGTCCTTGCCGCCGAGGTAGTAGTTGTAGAGGCGCGCGGGGCTGGGTTTGGTGACATCGGCTCGCTGCGCCGCCGGCGACTCCGGCTCGTCTTGCGGCTCCGGCACGGCACGCTCCTCCCCGAACGACTCGCGGAAGCATCGTATCGGCAGAAATTTCCTATCGCACCGCGAATGCGTCTTATTGGGAAACCTCCGTGACCACCGGAACACACCACCCCGGAACGCGAAAAGCCATACGTAACCAAGCCTTTACTCATCGTTATCCGATTACGGGTGTCGAGCCGTCAGGAACCCCGAATAACGTCAGTACGAATAATCGGGAACGCCGCCGTATTTCGCGATCCGTGGGGAGGCCGAATGAACGCCTGGCTCCGGCGTCATCTGCGGAGGCGCCCGAGGGAAGACGCCGCCGGGACGCCGCGGGAAGACGGCGCCAGGGCGCCTGCGCGCGACCGGGGCCCCGGCCACCGCCACCGTGCTCCGGCCGACGCCGGGCATCCGCCGGCGCCGAGGGACCAGAGGCACACGAAGGCGGTGCGCGAGCTGGGCATCGCCGGAGCCGTCCTCCGGGCGGTGGAGCGGCGAGCGGCCGGCCGGCCCGTACGGCGGGCGCGCGTACGCGCCGGTGCCCTGCTCCACATCAGCGGCCCCGCGCTCAACCAGGCGTTCATCACGGTGTCCGACGGCACCGTGGCGGACGGCGCGCACCTCGACGTGGTCGTCGAGCCGGTGCGGCTCGGCTGCCGGTCGTGCGGACGCGTCGTGACGTCCGACCGGATTCTCGCCGTCTGCTCCGGCTGCGGCGGAACCCGGCTGGACCTGCACAGCGGCGACGGGCTCGTGCTGGAGTCCGTCGAGTTCACCGAGTCCGAGCGGAGACACGAGCCGTCGGCCTGAGCGCGCGGCTCGAGTCCGGCGCCGGCTCAGGTCCGGCGTCGCCTGCGGGAAAGTCTCCTGGGCTGGACCCGCCTCATCCGCGGCGAGGACGGCATGACCGGCGCCTCCATCCTGCTCCCGATCGCGCCGGTCACGCGTTCCAGCTCGGGCCGCAGGCCGGCCATCATCGCGCCATAGGCGTCCGGATCCATCGACCGGCCGATGGTGAGGGCGCGGGTGGCCATCGTCGCCTCCTCCTCGAACGCCTCGTCCGCCGCCACGAGGTGACGGTAGAGCTCCGCGGCGGCCTCCATGCCGCGCAGCGCCTCGTCCGGCCGGCCGAGGACGGCGAGCATGAAGGCGGTCGGCATCAGCGCACGGGCGACTCCACCACGGTCCGCGAGGGAGTCCCGAGGCGTCAGAGTCCGGCTCAGGGTGACGGCCTCGCGGAGATGGAGGACGGCGTTCTCGACATCGCCCAGGTGCGCGTGCCAGTAGGCGAGCTTGGCCACGATCCTGGCGCGGGTCGCGCGGTGTGCGGCCGACGCGGGCGCGGGCGGCTCGCCGATCGCGGCCAGGGCCTCGGCCGTGCGCTCGACGGCCTGCCGGTAACGCCGCGACGCGCCGTGCAACGTGCCGAGGTTCGCCAGGGAGGTGGCGAGATCGAGCCCGAACGCGGCGGGGTTCGTCTCGGCCATCGCCCGGTAGAGCCGGGCGGCCTCCTCGGCGGCCTGGAGCGCCCCGGCCCTGTCCTTGGCCCGGCTCAGGTCCTGGGACCGGTTCACGAGCGCGCGGGCCAGGTCGGGGGTGAAGGCGGCCGGATCGTCGGCGGCGAGGCGCTGGAAGATCTTCAGCCCGCTGTGCGTCGCGACCCTGGCCTGCCGGTCGGAGCCCTGCTGTGCCAGCCGGTTGCCCAGGTTCAGGTACGCCCGGCCGAGCCCCGCCTCCGCCCCGGCGTCCTTGTCCGGCTGCGTCTCGCGGGCCTGTACGACCAGGTACGCCAGGTCCAGCGCCTCCCGGTGCCGCCCCGTGTGGGACATGGTGATCTCGAGGGCGTCCATGCCGGTCGCCAGCCCCTCCCCGGCGGCCGGCGGATCGTCGCCGACCGCGTGGTGGAAGAGCGAGACCGCCTCCCACAGCGGGGCGTACGCGTCCGTGTGCCGCCCCTCGTGCGCCAGGGCGATGCCCTGGTTGAGCAGCGCCCACGCATGATCGACCCGCGTCTCGGCGGCGCGCGAGGCCGGCAGCGAGCGGAACAGCTCCACGGCGCGGTCGAAGCTCGCGCGCGCCCGCTCGCCGAGGCCCGCGTTGCCTTCGCGCAGGCCGAGTTCGCAGTGCAGCTTCGCCCGTTCTCCGGGGTCCTTCGCCGCCGCGAGGCGGTGTCCGGTCAAGGCCTCGACGCAGGCCAGGCTGCCGACGTCGAGATCGACGTGGTGGGCGGGGAGGTGCGGTTCGATCGCCTCCAGGACGGCCGGGTCCAGATGCGGCAGTCCGGCGAGGGTGACGAGAGCGGCGCCTCCGGCGGCCAGGGCGAGCCGGGGCCGCCGGCGCAACAGCGGGGAGAGCTGCGTCCGGGCGACGTGCTCCCATCGCGCCGCGGTCTCGATGAGGACCGTGATCGCCTGCCGGGCGTACGGCGGTGTCGTGTCGCCCTCGTCCTCTCCGGCCGTCAGGAGGGCCTCCGGTGCCGTCGCCGCCCACGCGTCCGCGGTGAAGCCGTCGGTGTGACCGGGCGTGAGCAGGGCGATGAAGTCTTCGGCCAGCCGGTCGGGGTACAGCGGTTCGAGCACGGTGGCCTGGTCGCGAGGCGGAAAGCATCGCGTGTGGGCGTCCAGGGCCCGCTGCAGGACGGCGGGCTCGCGGGCCAGTCCCGCGCGTTCGGCCACCTCAATGCCGGCGGGGTGGACGAGAGGGCCGGTGAGCGAGGCGACGAAGACCGTACGGCCCATCGCCTGGGCGTCGACGGTCGGCAGGCCGCCGGCGTGCGCGTGCAGGTCCTGCCAGTAGTCGAGCTCGTGGTTCAGCAGGTACTCGGAGAGCCGGGCGGGATCGTCCGGGGCGCTCTCGGCGTGCCGGTACGCGTCGACGGCGGCCAGGGCCGCCATGTGGGCCGTCAGCGCGACGCCGTACGCCGGGTCGGTGGTGATCCCGGCCGGCCGGCCCACCGCGTCCGCGGGCACCCCCATCGCCTCGGCGAAGCGGTCCCGCGCCCGGTCGAAGGCTGCCAGCCGCTCGTCCGGCGACGCGGCGAGCGGGGGAAGCGGCATGGCCTCCGCGGTGATGTCCAGGTCGCGTTCCAGCCGGTGCGACAGGCCGGACCACCACAGCCCGGAGGCGCGGGCCAGCAGCAGGATCCGGACCCGCTCCCGGCCGGCCAACTCGTCGATCATGCCGGTGAGGTCGTCCACGGCCCAGCGCTCGGCGTAGTCGACGAGGACGAGGAGCCCGTCCCCGTCCTCGCCCGCCGGGGGCGGGGACTCACGGCGCCGGGAGGTGGATCGCGCGGGCCGTGCGACGCGTACCCGCCAGCCCGCCTCCATGGACAGCCGCGCGAACTGGTCGGCGAGCCGGGTCTTGCCCTGCCCGCCCGCGCCGCTGACCAGGCGTACGGAGGCCTGGTCCGGGCGGTCTCGCCAGTCCGTCAGCCGCTGGAGCTGCTCGGCGCGGCCGGTGAAGTCGACCACCCGGAGCCGGGCCGCCAGGAGCCGGCTCGGCCGGCGACGCGCCTCCTCCAGGCTCGGCACCGGCGGCGTACGGACCGGCTCCAGCCGGTAGGCGGCCGGTTCCACGCGCAGGTCGCCCGCGGCCTGGTAGACGATGGCGCGATCGGTCGCCGTGGCGGTCATGGTGATCGCCTGCCGCTCCGGAAGAGGGGCCGGCCGCGCCGCGCCGCCGGCTCGCGGGAACGGTGGCCGCGCCGGGCTCCCGTCGCTCATGACTCGTTGATGTGCTGGTCGCCGGCGGACTGGTACACGCGTCCGTGTCCGGACGCCGTCGCGTTCATCAGGACGGCGCGTGTCCGTTCGCGGTCCGGCGCGTCGAGCGCGGGCAGCAACTCCTCGTCGAGGACCCGGCGCAGGTCGGCCGCCAAGGCCGGATCCCGGCGCACGAGATCGCGCAGGCGCAGCCGCCACACACTCACCAGGACCTGCTCGGTGTCGTCGTCCTGGTCCGCGCGTGCGGCCAGCACCTGGACCCGCACCTGCGCCAGTTCGTCCTCCACCGTCTCGGCCTCCGCCGAACCGGCCCGCCGCCACAGGCCGACGACGGCCGCTCGCGCCTGCTGCCACGCGTCGGTCGCCATCGCGCCCACGACGGCCGTGCCCGCCGCCACCAACACCGGGTCCATCGGATGCTCCTCACGACTCCTGGGTGATCCCGGTGCCGGTGCACCGGAGCTGCCCTCTGTCTAGAGGCTCCGGCGGCGGTTTCCCACGGCCTGGCGTTGTTCGGTTGTTCGGGAATTGTTCGCGCAGGTCAGAGCGCTGGCACGGACCGGCTCACAGCACCAGGTTGAGCAGCATGATGAGCACGATCGACACGACCGAGATGATCGTCTCCATGATCGACCACGTCTTGATGGTCTGGCCCACGCTCATCCCGTAGAACTCCTTGACGAGCCAGAAGCCGGCGTCGTTGACGTGGGAGAAGAACAGCGACCCCGAGCCGATGGCCAGGACCAGCAGGGCCGTGTGCGAGGTGCTCATCCCGGCGGCGAGCGGGGCCACGATGCCGGCCGCCGAGATGGTCGCGACGGTGGCCGATCCGGTCGCGAGCCGGATGCCGACCGCGACCAGCCAGCCGAGCAGCAGCGCGGAGATGTTCGCGCCGTTCGCGGCCTGGGTGATGGCCTTGCCGACACCGGCGTCGACCAGCGTCTGCTTGAAGCCGCCGCCGGCGGCCACGATGAGCATGACGCTCGCGATGGGCGGCAGGGACTCGGCGACGATGCCGGAGATCCGCTCCTTGCCGAACCCGGCCGGCAGCCCGAGCGTGAACATCCCCACGATGACCGCGACGAGCAGGGCGAACAGCGGCGTGCCGATCGCGTCGAGGGCCGTACGGAGGCCGCCGTCGTCCAGCCAGACGTCGGCGACGGCCTTGGCGAGCATGAGCACGACGGGGAGCAGGACGGTCCCGACCGTGAGCCCGAACCCGGGCCGCCGCCGGTTCTCCTCGCCCTCGCGGTCCTCGCCGTCGGCCATCAGACCGGCGGGCGGCTCGGCGTGCACCCAGCGCGCGGCCACCCGGCCGAACAGCGGCCCGGCGATGATCACGGTCGGGACGGCGACGAGCAGCCCGAGGGCGAGGGTGACGCCCAGGTCGGCCTTGACCGTGCTGATCGCGACGAGCGGACCCGGGTGCGGCGGCACCAGGCCGTGCAGCACGGACAGGCCGGCGAGCGCCGGGATGCCGAGGAGCATGAGCGGCCGCCCGGAGCGCCGCGCGACGAGCAGGACCACGGGCACGAGCAGGACCAGGCCGATCTCGAAGAACATCGGCAGCCCGATCAGCACGGCGATGAGCGTCATCGCCCAGGGCAGCATGCGCGCGCCGGACTTGGCGAGGATGGTGTCGACGATCTGGTCGGCCCCGCCGGACTCCGCGAGCAGCTTGCCGAGCATCGCGCCGAGGGCGATGAGGACGCCGACGCTCGCGACGACGTCGCCCACTCCCTTGCTGAAGCTGGTGATCATCTTTTCGAGGGGCATGCCGGCGACGGCACCGAGCGCTCCGGACCCCAGCGCGAGCGCGAGGAACGGATGGACCTTCAACTGCGTGATCAGTACGACGATGACGGCGACACCGATGACGGCCGCCACGATCAGCCGGGTGTCGTGGCCGGTCCAGGAGGACGCGGCCAGCGCTGGATCAGCGAGCGCTGTCAATGGGGGCTCTCTTCCTGTCGTGAGGCTGGTGGGGGTCGAGGGGGTCATCCCTGGGACAGGTGGGGTACTGCGCCGGCGGCGCGCGGGAAGCGATCACGGCGTCCATCCTGACTGCTCTCCCCGCAAACCACCAGGTACCGGACGCCAAGCGTCGCTCTCTCGCCTGACGCCGGCTCCTGACGCCTTCTACGGACGACCCGGACCCGGGAGCCGCCTACTCGACGCGCGCGGCCCGATGGAGGAAGCCGGCCAGAGCGCCTGGCATCGGTGGACGGCGGGCGGTGAACCCGCCCGCCGTCCACCGATGCCTTCACCCGCCTTCTTGCCGGACGTCTTCCCGGCGGCTACTTCACACCCAGCTGGGTGTAGTCGTAGTAAGCGTTGAGCCCCTGACTGACATAGACGTTCTTCAGGTTCGGCGGCCGGTACAGAAGCTGCTTCACGTTCAGGAACGGCACGATGAACGCGTCGTTCATCACCTTGGCGTCGACCTGGGCGTACAGCGCGTTACGGGCGTTGGTGTCACCCGTCACGGCCGCCTTGTCCATCAGCCGGTCGACGGCCGGATCCTTCACACCCAGGTTGCTGTTGCCCGCAGGCCGGATGACGCGGCTGTCGACGATCTGCTCAAGGTAACCGAAGCCCTCCGGCCAGTCGGCGCCCCACGACATCATGATCAGGCCGAGGCCGTTCTTCTTCACGTAGTCCGTGTTGCCGGCGTACAGCTTGAAGTAGTCGCCCTGCGGATACTTCTTGATCTCGGCCTTGATGCCGACCTTCTGCAGGCCCTGCTGCAGAGCGAGGGCCGCGTTGACCTCCTTGAGCCGCTCGGCCCGCGCGGTGATGACGGTGCTGAAGCCGTTCGGCTTACCGCACGCCTGCAGCTCCTGCTTGGCCTTTGCCAGGTCACCGTGGTTGCCCGGACCCGACGGGTACGGGTCGGCGTCCCGGGAACCCAGAATGGTCGGTGGCATCAGGTGAGTCGCGATGTCACCGCCGGACAGCGGACCTCCGTTGGCGGTCTGCATCGCGGTCTTGTCCGTGGCGTACTCGATCGCGCGACGGCAGTGGATGTTGTCGAACGGCGGCACCGACGAGGAGATCTGAACGTAGTTCAGCCGGGTCGTGGGCGCGGCGTCCGCGTTCTTCTTCAGGTTCGGGTTCGACTGGATCTTGGCAGCGGCGGCCGCCTGCACGCCGGTCCCCGCGACGTCCACGTCCAGCGACCCGTTCATCAGCCGGTTGTCCAGGTCATCGGCGTTGACGCCCATCTGGACCTCGATCCGGTCCGGGAGCGCCTTGCGGTTCGGGTCGGTGGCCGAGTCCCAGTTCGGGTTGCGGACCAGGGTCAGCGACTTGCCGACGGTGTAATTCTCGAACTTGTACGGGCCGGTGGACATCACGTGCTGCTTGTAGTCCGCGCCGGTGTCCTTGGCGGGCGGCACCGGGATGGTGGCCGGCAGCATCGTGAAGTAGTCGAAGCCGGCGAACGGCTTCTTCAGGTGGAAAATGATCGTGTTGTCATCCGGCGTCTCGATCGCCGTCAAGCCCAGCCTGTCCGGCGACTTGTCCTTGTAGGGCGAGGTGTAGCCCTGCAGGTCGAGGAAGTCGTTGAAGTACGTCGGGCCGTTCGGGAACGTGCTCTTGTCCAGCGTGCGCTCGACGTCGTACTTGACGTCCTGGGCGCGCACCGGTGTTCCGTCCTCGTACTTGACGCCCGGCTTGAGCTTGTACGTCCACGTCTTGAAGTCGGCGCTGTGCTCGCCGAGGCTCTGCGCCAGGTCGGGAACCAATTGCTGACTTCCGCGCCCCGCGCCCGGCTTGAACATCGTCAGTGCACGCCCGTAGAAACGGATGAAGTCCCACGAATAGCCGTAGTACGTGTCGGCCGGATCGACGTTGTCCCAGGTGCCCGCGTTCGCGAATCGCAGCGTGCCCCCCGCCTTGGTCGACGGATTGACCACACTGCTGAGCCCGGCGTTGAACGTGCCGTTCCCGCCGCCACTGCCGCCGGAACCACCGGTGCCTCCGCACGCGGCCAGCGCGAGTGACAGAACGACACCCATCGCCACCAGGGGAGTTCTTCTTCTCATTGGGTGGCATTCCTCCTTCAGAAAGGAACTCATGACATCGATCAGCTCTGTGATCGGCGGGAACACGGGTCGAGCGCGTCACGCAGGCCGTCGCCGGACAAGGTGAAGGCTCGGACCGCGGCAGAGATCGCCAGACCCGACACGATCACGAGGCCGACGGCCGGCGGCCGACCAGCCTCTTCGCGTACAGAGCGCGGCGTATCGGTCCATCGCCCCGCTCCACCGCGCCACCGCCGGTACGGCCGTCCGGGCCGGCGATGTTCTGCCGGCCCGGACGGTTCGGTGGGTGGCCTGGTCAGTGGTTCGTGTCGCTGACGTTCACCTTGCAGGTCGAGGTGGCCGTCTTCCGCGGGTCGCTCACCGAGGTCGCGGTCAGCTTGACCGTGGCGGATCGGGCGCTGCCCGGCGTACGGGTCACGTAGACCGGGACGTTGACGCTCTTGCCGAATGCCGCCGTGGTGAGCTTGTTCGGCAGTTGCGCCGACCAACCCGATCCCGCGACGGCGGTCGACAGCCGGTAGATGTCGCTCCGCAGGTAGGCGCGCTCGTCCTGTGGGTGCAGTGCCGGATCGGTGGCCGCGTCCTGCCCGGTGTTGGTCACCGGGAACGTACAGTCGGTGGCCCACGCCGGGGCCCGGCCGACCGGCCTGCCCTGGGCTACGGCGACGCCGCGTCGCTGCGGTCCGGCGCCGGTCGGGTTCTGTACGCCGATGATGTAGTGCAGCAGTCCCTTGGCGTCGGTGTACCGGTCGAGAATGTAGAAGTGCAGGTCGTTCTTCGCGTCCACGTACTCGTTCTGCGACCCCGAGTTCGTTCCGGCGTGGAACAGCGCATCATTGAGCTGTCGGTAGTCTCCGATGGTGCGCATCACCGGGGTGCCGTCCGGCCGCTTGAAGTCAAGCCGGCCGATGTCCTCCGGATGCGCGTCCTCCACCCAGGTGAAGCAGTTGTAGCCGCAGCTCGAACCTTCCTTGGAGGGTCCACCGGGCTCATACGGCTTGTTCTTGGCGATCAACACGCCGTTGTCCGGCTCGAACGAGCCGTACCCGATCCGCTGAACCGTCTCGAGCGTGTAGTTGCTCCAGCCGCCGGAGGGGCCACCGCCGTCGCACAGCGGGTCGGTGTCGACGTCGCACGCCGGCTCGTGGTCGACCGGCGCGCCGCCGTCCAGTGACACCTGGACACCCGCCAGGGAGCCGGTGGGCGGCTTCTCGGCGTTCACCGCCCTGGCGATCACGTCCGCGACCGCCAGACCCGACTTGGCGAGTCCGTCACGGTTGAGCCGCAGCACCGAGGCGTACGGGACGAAGCCCATCCCGATCTTGCTCCGCAGGGTGTGCTCGGCTCCCATCGAGGCGCCCTGTTGCGCCGGCACTTCCCAGCGGTTGTGCGGACCGCCCGGACCGTTGAACGAGCCGCGATCCATCATGTCCCATGGCCCCGACCCGACCCGGTGGTAGGGCGTCGCATAGGGATTGTTGTTGTTGTCACCGATGCTGAAGAAGAAGTGACTCAGCTCGTGCGTGATCGTGCCCGAGCTCTCCCCCTGCCGGACCGTGGACTGGCCCCACAGTTGGGAGCCGGCGAGCCAGGAGGTCCAGGGCACGTACCGGCTGGGCACCGTGTTCGGCAGGGCCGGGTTCGGGTTGCCCCAAGTGTCGCGCGGCACGTCCTGCGGCGACTGGAACTTCATCTCGCCGAACTCCTGCCACACCGAGGTCTCGTCGTAGCCGGCGTAGACCCGCAGGACCACGTCGTAGCCGCAGTCGCCGGTGCAGCCGGCGTCGGCGTGCCACAGTTTGTCGGCGTCGCTCTCCAGCCGGGTCCCGGCACAGTTGTTGAGGCTCGCCTTGTCGGGGACCGTCACCGTGGAGTCGAGCGTGAGGTGCGTGTCGTCGGGTATGCCCGTCACGGTCTTCTGGCCGGACGGGGTGGCGCCGGCGATCGTGATGAGGTCGCCGACCTTGAGGAACCTGGTCGACTCCACCGCGACGGTGGTCACATCGGTCTGGGCGCCGGTCACCGTGGTCTGGCCCGGACAGCCCTGCTGCTGCGGCTGGCCGATGTCGTTCAGGCCGTACTGGGAGGAGTTCTTCGGCATCCGGTACGGCCCGTAGGGCGTCACTGAGGAGATGCCGACCTGCCCGCCGCTCTGTTCCATCCAGTACCCGTTGATGGTCTGGTAGTGGTTCACCGCGCTCGGCTTGTTGAAGAAATCGGCGTAGAACTTCGCCACCTGGTCACGGGACACCGGATCGATCTGCGGGTTGCCGAACGGGTCGGATTTCTTCGCCTTGGTGATCACGAATGGCTCGTCGGGGAAGTCAACGGCGACAAGCGCGACCCGTAGCGCACGGCGGGTCGGGACCGCCCCGCTGGTCGCCCAGCTCATACCCGGAATCGGCTTGTAGTCGTTCCAGGTCATGTCCTGCTGGTCCTGCACATGCTGGGGGTCGATCGGCCGTAGCGCCGGCGCGTGCCCCGTCGGCGCGGCCTGGCCGGTCCCGGCCATGCTCAGCGATATGCCGAGCAGGACGGCGAAGAACACGGCCAAGGCCTTTGCGGTCACACGCCGGGAAGAGCGATGTCTGCGGCTATAGAGCATGAACAACACCTTCTGTAGCGAACGCACCGAGGCCGAACCCTACGATCCGGATGTGCACCGGTCACTGTGCAGATGCCGGAAGCCCCCGGCGGCAACCCCGACGTCTGTCGGGATTCGTCGATCAGCGGGACGCCTCGATCACGCCGCACCAAAGGAGTACAGTCCGGGCAAGTAGTTGATCTATCGACATATGACCCCACCTGCTCTGTCGAGGGTGCGTGATGGTCTCTGACCTGCAAACGATCGTGGACTCTGTCGCAAGCAGGGTCGGTCGGCCCGCGGTGATCGAAGACCATCGTCAGCGTGTGGTCGTCTACAGCGAGCAACTCGAGCCGATGGACGAGGTACGCCGGCTGTCGATCCTGCGGCGGCAGACCACACCTGAGGTGATCGCGTTCTTCCGGCAGGTCGGCATCGTGCGGGCCACCGAGCCCATCCGGACCCCTGCCTGCGCCGAGTTGAAGATGCTGCCCAGGATCTGTGTCCCGATCCGGCACGGCGACCTGTTGCTCGGATTCGCGTGGCTCATCGACGCGGACCAGTCGATGACCGACGAGGAGATCGCCGCGGTGTCGACGACGACCACCGATCTGGCGCTCGCGCTGTACCGCGAGAACCTCACCGGAGAGCTGCGGTCGCAACGGGAGACGGAGGCGATCCGACTCCTGCTCGCCGACGAGCGGGACGCGCAGCGGCATGGTGCGACGAGCCTGCTGGAAGACAACCTGATCTCCGCTGACGGCGCTCCCACCACCGCGGTCGTCGCCCGCTTGGTCCCGCGGCCGGACGTGCGACTCGACGACCTGGCCCGCATCGCCCTGGAGCAGGCACTGGTCGCGAGCCGCCGGTGGATCGGTCCTCGCGAGGCCGTGCATCTGGTGCGTTACGACCACGGCGTGCTGCTGGTCCGGGACAGGCAAGGTCATGCTCCCCCACTCGCCGTCGCCGAGCATGTGAACGACGCACTGCGGACCACCATTCGCGGGCTGTCCTCAGTGGCCCGTGCGGTGGTCGGCGTCGGGCGTCCGCGCTCAGAGTTGTCCGAGGTCCGCATGTCGTATGACGAAGCGGTGCTGGCCGCGCGGATCGCCGTTCAGCTTCCGGTCGTCGGGCCGGTGGCGAGCTGGTCGCAGCTGGGGATCTACCGCGTCCTGTCACAGCTGTCCAGCGAGGTGACGAACGGCGCCAGTGTCCATCCCGGTCTGGAGGAGCTGTTCAAGGATCCCAGCAATCAGCCGCTACTGGAGACCCTGGAGACCTACCTCGACATGGCGGGCAACGCACGCGTCACCGCGGAGCGGTTGAACCTGCACCGCACCTCCCTGTACTACCGGCTGCAACGCGTCGAACAGCTCGCCGGCACCGACCTGAAGAACGGCAATGAGCGGCTGTCCCTGCACCTGGCGTTGAAGCTGGCACGGTTGAAGGGGCCGGCGTAGCTTTCCCCGGGCCGCATCGACCGCATCGTGCGATGCCCTCGAACCGTTCTGCTCGTCATCGGTGGCTCCGGTCGCCGTGAGGAGGAGCACCCTGGCTCGGCGCCGTCTCGGTGGTGGGCGGGTCCACCTCGCTCGCCTTCTCGAATCAGCAGACCGCGGAGGCCGGTATCGATCAGCCCTGGGCCGCTCCGCTACCGACCAGTGTCGAGTATGACCGAGCCGGAGACTCGACGGTTGACGGTTTCCCGACCCGGCCACAGACGAACAACATGTCTACCGGGAACTCGTTCGGATGCTGCTTGCCGGATCCGTGCTCATGTCCATGCCGTGCCGCCTTACGGTCGCGGTTTCGCCCGTCGGCTCCGGACATCGGGCGATACGGCGTGCTCGACACCGAATGAGGTCCGAACAAAGCGAAGGGAGTGACGTGACCACTGCTCGGCTGACCGTCGGTCTCTTCACCGCCGTGGAGCGCCAGACGGCGATCGGATACGCCGCCCAGGCGGAACGCGAGTTCCGTTCCTAGCCGGGTTGATGATGCAGAAGACGGATGTGCTGGTCGTCGGAGCGGGGATCACCGGGGCGTCGTGCGCGTTCTACGCCGCACGCGCCGGTCTGACCGTCACGGTCGTCGACCGGCGCTCCGTCGCCGGCGGGACGACCGGTGCCGGCGAGGGCAATGTTCTGGTCTCCGACAAGGAGCCCGGGCCCGAGCTGGATCTCGCGTTGCTCTCGTCCCGGCTGTGGCGACGACTCGCCGTCGAGGTCGGAGGCTTTGAGTATGAGCCCAAGGGCGGGCTCGTCGTCGCCGCGACCGCCGGCAGCCGCACCGGGCTGGGTGACCTGGAGGCGCGGCAACGCGCGGCCGGCGTGGAGGTGGTGCCGGTCACCTCCGCGGACCTGCCCGGCTATGAGCCGCACCTGGCGAGAGAACTCGCCGGCGGCGCGTTCTATCCGCAGGATGCGCAGGTCCAGCCGATGCTGGCCGCCGCGCGGCTGTTGCGTGCGTCCGGTGCCCGGGTTCGCACCGGTGTGACCGTCACCGAGCTGATCCGCGCGGGCGATCGGATCGTCGGGGTCCGTACGGACCAGGACGAGATCGCGGCCGGCGTGGTCGTCAACGCGGCCGGCACCTGGGGTGGGGAGATCGCGGCGCTCGCCGGCGTGGAGGTGCCGGTGCTGCCGCGCCGTGGGTTCGTCCTCGTCACCGAGCCGTTGCCGCCGTTGATCCGGCACAAGGTGTACGCCGCGGAGTACGTGGCCGATGTCGCGAGCGACGACGAGGGGCTGGAGACATCGGCGGTCGTGGAGGGGACTCGGGCGGGCACCGTGCTCATCGGGGCCAGCAGGGAACGGGTCGGGTTCGATCGCGGGTTCTCGCTGCCGGTGTTGCGGCGCCTCGCCCGCCAGGCGATCGCACTGTTTCCCGTTCTCGAGGACGTGGCAACGATCCGCGCGTACCACGGTTTCCGCCCCTACTGCCCGGATCACCTGCCGGTTTTGGGGCCGGATCCACGAGCGGAGGGTCTGTTGCACGCGTGTGGTCACGAAGGGGCGGGCGTCGGTCTGGCCGCAGCGACCGGGCACGCGCTCGCTCAAGTGCTCACGGGTGAGAAACCTGATCTGGACCTCACCCCCTTCCGGCCAGAGCGTTTTACGGAGGCCTCATGAATGAGATCACTTTCGCGGGCCGGCGGGTGCCGTTCGTACCGGGACAGAGCATCGGTGCAGCCCTGATCGCCGCAGGGATCAAATCGTGGCGTACGACTCGGGTGGGGGCGCGGCCACGCGGCCTGTTCTGCGGGATCGGGGTGTGCTTCGACTGTCTGATCACCGTCAATGATCAGGCGTCGCTGCGGGCGTGCATGATCGAGGCGCGGCCCGGTGACATCGTGAGGGGGCCGGATGATGCATGACGTGGCGGTGATCGGTGCGGGCCCGGCCGGGCTCGCCGCGGCGGTGACCGCCGCCGGAGCGGGTCTGGACGTCGCGCTCCTGGACGCCGGGCGGCGGCCGGGAGGGCAGTACTACCGGCATCACGCGGCGGAGACCGGGGAGTCCCATCGCGACTGGGAGACCTTCGCGCGGCTACGTGACCGGCTCGGGCTGCTGACCTACCTGCCGGGTCACCGGGTCTGGCACGTTGAGGACGGCTTCACGGTGCACGCCCTGCGGGGCGCCCGTGAGGAGCGGCCGGTGGAGGTCGGGGCGCGTGCTGTCATCGTGGCGGCCGGTGCCCATGACCGGTCGCTGCCGTTTCCCGGCTGGGACCTGCCCGGCGTGCTGACCGCCGGGGGTGCCCAGGCCCTTGTCAAAGGTGATCTCGTCACGGCGGGGTCGCGTGTGGTCGTCGCCGGCACGGGGCCCTTCCTCCTGCCGGTCGCCACGGGCCTGGCCAAGGCCGGTGCCACGGTCGCGGGGGTGTTCGAGGGGAACCGGCCGTACGGTTTCGCCCGCAGTCTCACCGCCCATCCGGACAAGGCCGTGGAAGGCGCCGGATACGGGGTCGCGCTGGCGCGTCATCGGATCCCGTACCGCGCTGGACATGTGGTGATCGAGGCGCGGGGAGACCGCGAGGTCGAGGCCGTCGTCGTCGCCCGGCTCGATCGCACGGGGGCGCCGGTGGACGAGCGTCTCATCGAGTGCGACGTCCTGGCGGTCGGGTACGGGTTCACACCGCAGCTGGAGGTCCCGCTGCAACTCGGCTGTGAGACACGGGTGGACGTGGACGGGAGCCTGATCGCGGTCGTGGACGCGGCGCAGCGTACGAACGTCCCCCGCGTCTATGCCGCAGGTGAGACCACGGGGGTGGGCGGCGCGCAGCTGGCGCTGGTGGAAGGGGAGCTGGCCGGCCTGGCCGCCGCGGCGGCGCTGAGCGGGAGGTCCCCGGCGTCCCCGGCCGAGGTCCGGAGGCTCACGGCCAGACGAAGGCGCCTGCGAGCGTTCGCCACGGCCATGCACCGGGCGTATCCCGTTCCGAACGACTGGATGGGCCGGCTGCGGGATGACACTCTCGTGTGCCGCTGCGAGGAGGTCACACGTGCGGGGCTCGACGCGGCCGTCGAGCTCGGCGCCGCGGATCCCCGGTCGGTCAAACTGCTCAGCCGCGTCGGCATGGGCTGGTGCCAGGGCAGAGTGTGCGGCTACGCGGCGAGCCGGCTCACCGCCGCGGCCACGGGCCGGGCGCCCGACGCGGACGATCTTCGCGGGCTCGCGCGACGCCCGATCGCTCAGCCGGTACGCCTCCGCGACATCGCCACCGGGCATCCGTGATCGATCAACCGTCCTCTGACTCACCGCAATGAAGGAGAACCATGAGTACCACGCGTAAGCCATGGCACGGCGTCATGGTCGCCACCGCGTTGCCCCTGCGAGATGATCTGTCGGTCGATTACGACCGCTACGCAGAGCATCTTCGTTGGCTGGTCGACGCCGGCTGCGATGGTGTGTGCCCGAACGGCTCGCTGGGTGAGTACCAGACGCTCTCGGATGAGGAACGGGCCCGCATCGTCCGTACCGCTGTCGAGGCGGTCGGTGGCGACCGGGTGATGCCAGGCGTCGGCGCCTACGGTTCGGCCGAGTCACGGCGCTGGGCGGAGCAGGCACGGGATGCCGGTGCCGGCGCGGTACTGCTTCTTCCACCGAACGGCTACCGGGCCGACGATCGTATCGTCGCGGCGCATTATGCCGAGGTCGCCAAGGCCGGGCTCCCGGTCGTCGCGTACAACAATCCGCACGACACGAAGGTGGATCTGACTCCGCCGCTGCTGGCGCGCCTGCACGCGGCCGGTCACATCGTGGCGGTCAAGGAATTCAGCGGCGACGTACGGCGTGGCTACCGGATCGCCGAGCTGGCGCCGGAGCTTGACCTGCTGATCGGCGCGGATGACGTACTGCTGGAGCTCGCTCTGGCCGGCGCCAAGGGATGGATCGCGGGCTACCCGAACGCGTTGCCGAGGGCGAGCGTCGCGCTGTACCGAGCCGCCGTCGATGCTGATCTCGACCGTGCGCGGCCGCTGTACAAGGCGCTCCATCCCCTGTTGCGCTGGGACTCCAGGACCGAGTTCGTCCAGGCGATCAAGTTGTCGATGGATCTGCTCGGCCGGTACGGCGGCCCGTGCCGCCCTCCCCGCCTGCCGCTCACCGAGGAGCAGGAGAAGACCGTACGTGTGGCCACCGAGGCGGTCGCGTACCTGGAGAGCGATGCGTAGCCGGCGCGTGTTCCACGCCGTGGACTCCCACACCGAGGGGATGCCCACGCGCGTCATCACCGGCGGGGTCGGCGTCATCCCGGGGGCGACCATGTCCGAACGGCGGCGCCACTTCATCGACAACCTCGACCACATCCGCACCCTGCTGATGTACGAGCCGCGCGGGCACGCCTCGATGAGCGGCGCGATCCTGCAGCCGCCGACCCGCGAGGACGCGGACTACGGCGTGCTGTTCATCGAGGTCTCCGGCTGCCTTCCGATGTGCGGGCACGGCACGATCGGAGTCGCGACCGTGCTGGTCGAGACCGGCATGGTGCAGGTGCGCGAGCCGGTCACCACGATCCGCCTGGACACACCGGCCGGCCTCGTCGTCGCCGAGGTCGCCGTGCAGGGCGGCGCGGCCAGGAGCGTCACCATCCAGAACGTGCCCGCGTTCTCAACCGCTCTGGATGAGATGGTCGAGGTCCCGGGCATCGGCACGGTGACCTACGACAT
The DNA here is from genome assembly GCF_039541955.1 of Actinoallomurus oryzae. Lineage (NCBI taxonomy): Bacteria > Bacillati > Actinomycetota > Actinomycetes > Streptosporangiales > Thermomonosporaceae > Actinoallomurus > Actinoallomurus oryzae. Next base: position 431,258 of record NZ_BAABHF010000019.1, read on the forward strand.
GGCCTATGGCGGCAACTTCTACGCGATCCTGCCCATCGAGCGGGTGAGGCTGCCGTTCGACCGGGCGTACAAGAACGACATCCTCTCCGCCGGGCTGGCGATGATGGACGCGATCAACGATCAGCACCGGCCGATCCACCCGGAGGATCCGGCCATCGGCGGCTGCCACCACGTACAGTTCGTCGCGCCCGGATCCGACGCCCGGCACTCCCGGCACGCGATGGCGATCCACCCCGGCTGGTTCGACCGGTCGCCGTGCGGCACCGGCACTTCGGCCCGGCTCGCCCAGCTGCACCGTCGCGGTGAGATCGAACCCGGCGACGAGTTCGTCAACGAGTCCTTCATCGGCAGCCGCTTCATCGGGCGCATCACGGAAGAGACGACCATCTCCGCGGCGGGAGCGGCAACGCGGCCCGCGGTCGTGCCGGCCGTCACGGGCCGGGCGTGGGTGACCGGCACCGCCCAGTATCTCCTCGACCCCGACGACACCTTCTCCGAGGGGTTTCTCCTTTGATGATCAACAGCCACTCCCCTCACGACCCCTCCGGCATCGTGGCGGAGACCGCTGCCGGCGACCCCGTCGCTGCACACGACGCCCTCTCGCCGACCGCCTGAACGGCGTCGAGCGGCACGCTCGCCGATGGTGTGCCGCTCGTGCGGCTCCGACCCGGCACGGATCACGCCAGGCGGTCAGCAGGTGACGCGGCCGGCCTGTACGACGCTACGCGGTCGCGCTTCGTCCCACAGGACGTCGGGGTCCGAGAGCGGATCCCCTGCCAGGACCAGCAGGTCCGCGACCGCGCCGACCCTGAGTCGTCCAAGGTCGTCTCGCCGGATGAGGTCCGCGTTGACGCACGTCAGCGACTGGAGGACCGCAAGGGGCGTCCGTACTCGCAGGTGCAGCGGAATACCGCACAGCTGCTCGCCGACCAGCTCACCCATGTTGTCGCTACCGAATCCGATCGGTAGGCCGTGGCGTCCGGCGACCTTCAGCGAATCACATCCCGCCTCGAGCACCTCGTCGTTCTTCCGCCGTGCGAAGCCGGGTAGACCCAGCTCGTCGGCACGCCGGTGGATGGCGTCGTACGCGCCCAGCGTCGGCACCAGAAAGGCGCCGTGCTCCCTCATCGCCGCGGCACTGGCATCGTCGAGGAGGTTCCCGTGCTCGATCGAACGGACCCCGTTGCGCACCGAGTGGAGGATGGCCTCCGGCGAGTACGCGTGGGCGGCGACATAGGAGTGACGACGCCGCGCCTCATCCGCTACGGCACACAACTCCTCGTCCGAGTACTGAGGCGGGCGGAGAGGATCCGTCGGAGAGCTGATCCCCCCGGACGTCATCACCTTGATGGCATGCGCGCCCACGCGAAGCCGTTCTCGCGCCGCCTTGCGCATCGCGTCCACGCCGTCGACGACCTCGCACAGGTGCCCGCAGGTGAAGCAGACGTCGACGTCCGGCTCGCGCGGGTCGCCGTGCCCGCCCGTCTGGCTGAGAGCGGGACCGGTGTACAGGTAACGGGGCACCCGGACCAGGCCGTCCGTGATGGCCCGTGCGAGGCCGGCGTCGCCGCCGGCCGGATCGCGCACCGTGGTGAAACCGCGCCTGAGGGCGCCTTTGAGCCGCTCCACCGCGTTGATCGCGACGAAGCTCGCCAACCGGCGTTCGGTGCCGAGCCCGCCCATCCCGCTGGCATAGGCGTGGAAGTGGGCGTCGATGAGGCCGGGGACGACCATCCGGCCGCCCAGTTCCACCGTGGCGCTGTCGGTGCGGTCGACGACCCCCATCGCCACGATGCGACCGTTCTCGACCCGGAGATCTCCTTCGACGACCTCGCCGGACTCGGGGTCCAGGAAGCGGCCGTCGACGAACGTCGACGCGCCGGTCGGCGGCGGTGGTGCGCTCATCGAGGAAGGCCGACCGCGCGTCGGGCGTGAAGGAGCACCTCGTCGACCTCCAGCGCACCGGCCGGCACGACTTGCCTGGTGTCGCGCGACGGTCTCATGAGGTCATGCTGACACTCGCCCTCAAAGGCGGCAACTCGGTGCGGCCCGGCGGTATCCGGCAGACCGGGCCCCAGGCACCCCCCATGTGGCCAGGGCCCGGTCGTGCCGTCCGATGCCGCGAGCTCGAGCAGTGGCGTTCGTCCCGACCGCGCCGTTCCCCCATCTCGACCGGTCAGGTCACCGCGAGCTCCGAGCGGCATTGGCACGATGTTCGCTCAAGGAGCCGGCCTGTCGTATCACCTGTAGGGATAGGTTGCGCGAGACGGGAAAATCAGGTAATGGAAGCCCCGATCCCCGGCCGAGAATGACCGGCGGTGCCACGGGGGCGCCGCCGGACCACCGGGCCGGCGGGCGGCCGGCCGAAACGCTCACGATCCCGGCTGCGCTCGGTCGATCGGCGCGGTGTCCGGCGCACGCCCAGCGATCTGGACCAGTTCGACGCGCGAGCCGATGTCGAGCTTACGGAACACCTGACGAAGGTGAAATTTGACCGTGTGCGGCGAGATGAACATCTGCGCGGCGACCTGCCGGTTCGACAGGCCCTGGACGACGAGTTCCGCGACGCTGCGCTCTGTATCGGTAAGGCTGTCCCAGCCGGTCGTGGGCCGGGCGGACTGCCTCCAGTGGCGGCGCCGGATGCCGAACCGCCGCAGTCTCGCGCGGATGCGAGCCGCGTCCCGCGAAGCGCCGATTTTCTCGTAGCCGACGAGCGCCTGGTCCAGTCTATGGATCGCCGCCTGGTGGTCGCGTTCGCCCGGGCCGTGAGCGAGGAGGACACCGAGATCTTCAGCCGCCGACGCACGTGCCCACGGATCATCGAACCGGGCGGCGGCATAGGCGAGCGACGCCGCGTCGTTGTCGAGGACCCCGCGGGCGTGAGCGGCGGCGTGGGCGAGGGCGGGCCAGTCAGGGTTGCTCTGCGCGAGCCGATCGGCCGTGGCGACCACGGCCTCCGCCAGCGGCTTGTCTCCCGCGGCCAGCGAGACTCGCGTCTGCCAGGCCGCCAGGTTGGGCTCCAGCACCAGGTACCAGCGCCACATTCCGGTGTCGGCACCGAGCACCTCCTTGGCTCGCCCGGGGCCGGATCGTGCTTCGGTCACCAGCGCCATGGCCCAGATTCCCCAGCCCCACGATATGGCGTCTCCCTCGGCCTGGCTGACGTACCGGTCGATGCGCCGCACGGCCTCGGACTGGTCTCCACGCAGTAGCGCGACGATGGCGAGCACGGCGTCTCCCAACCGTGCGAACCCGTACGTGTTCAGCTCGTCGGCCGTCTCCAGCCCTGCTTCAGCCTCCACGGCGGCATCGTCGAGCCGACCGGCGGTCAACCGTGTGTACGCGCGCACGAAGGCGACGTTGGCGGCGTGCACCGTGTGCCCCGTCGCTTCGATCTCCTCCTCGGTGGCATGGATGACCGTCTCAGTCTCCTCGAACCGGCGCATGCACTGAAGGCACGCCGCCAGGAAGAGACGTGGAACCGTGGTGTGCGTCCCGATCGACGCGTCACTCGCGGTCCGCACGGCCTCCCGGACATGATCGAACCCGTCGGTGATGCGTCCCTCCGCCCAGGCGATGTGAAGGAGAAGCAGGAACGCGCCGACCGTGGCGGCGCGGCCGTGCCGGGCGTGCTCCGTGTGCTCGGCCACGATCTCTTCCGCCCGCCGCCGGCCCCGCCAGAAGTCCTTGTGGAAGATGAGCGCCACGAACCACGTCAGCTCGACCGCGTCGCAAAGCTCGTCGGGGAGGTCCCGCTGGGCGAGCACGGTCTCGACCTCGACCACCGCTTGTTCCGGCCGGCCGTTCATCAGCAGGACGAGCGCCAGCTGATGCCGCAGGCCGGCGGCCTGGCCATACGGTGCGTGCTTCAGCGCGCCCCGCGCCAGTTCCGCCGACTCCGACAGCCGTCCGGCCGCGGTGAGGGCACCGACCGCGGTGACCGTACGGTCGAACCGGGCGGGATCGGAGGGGCTGGTGAGCTCGAGAGCCCGGAGGGCGAGGTCGGCCGCGGTCCGCGGTGAGGATGGGAGCACCTCGCGTGCCGCACGGTCCAATCCGTTGAGGACACGCGCGTCGCCGGGCTTGGCGTGCACCATGAAGTGCGTCGCCGCCGGCACCGCCGAATCACCGCGTTCCAGCAGCGTCTCACCTGCCTTGAGATGCAACCATCGGCGTACGGGCAGGGGGAGGTTGTCCATCACCGCCTGCCGCAACAGATCGTGCCGGAACATCAGGAGTTCCTCGGCGGGGACCAGGATCTGCGCCCTCAGCGCCTCCTCCAGCGCCAGCAACAGGTGGTTGGCCGGTTCCTCCAGCATGTCGGCCAGGTCGTCCAGCGAGAAGGAGCGGCCGAGGACCGCCGCCGCCTCGAGCAGGCGCCGGGTCTGTGGCGTCAGCCGGTCCAGGCTGCTTCGCGCGAACGTCTGGAGCCTTCGCGGCAGTCGCCCTGAGGCCAGCCGCACGTGCCCCTGGACAAGTTCGACCGCGGCTTCCTCACGGAGTCCACCGAGCAACTCGACGAGCAGGAACGGGTTGCCCCCCGCTCCTGCGATCAGCGTCAGCAGGTCGGCCTCGGGTGTCCCGCCGAGCACGTCTTCGGCGACCTCGATGACCGCGTCCTTGTTCAGCGGCTCCAGCGTCAGCCGGTCGGCGCCCTCCCGTTCCAGCACCTCATACAGGCGGTCCAGCTCAGTGTGCTCTCTGCCCCTCGTACGGGCCAGCATCCATACCAGCGGATAGGAGGACAGGTCAGGCAGTAGTGAGCGCAGCGCCCGCAGGGTCGAAGGATCGGCCCACTGCAGATCGTCCAGTGTGATCAGCATCGCGCCGCGCGCCAGCCGATCCTCCAGCCGCGACCGCAGCTGGTCCACCACCCACAACCGCAGGTCACCGGCGTCCGAAGACGTCAATCTCCTGGGCATTCCCAGGGTCCGGGCGGTCTCCCCGAGCGCCGAGGTCAGCGGCTCCAGTGGTACCAGCCGACGCAGTTCGTCCGCTCTGTCGAAGGCGATCATGAAGCCGCGTTCCGCCGCGGCGTCCACGGCCTCCGCGAGCAGCCGGGTCTTGCCTATTCCTGAGGGGCCCTCAACCAGTAGCACCCCGCCCCGACCCGTCTCGGCCGAGCGCAGCAGCCGGGTGACGACACTCCACTCCCGAGTCCGGCCGCGCAGACCGCGCCGCGACGAGTTCTCCGCGTCGACGTCACCTTCGGTTGACGACGATTTGTCCCCCATGGGTTCAGGAGACCACCGGCCGGCATCATCCGCAAACACGGACGACTCCAGCCCGACCAGACCGCTGAGCTGCGCGGACTCACCGTTCGGCCGGCCGGATCCCACGTGACCGCGGTCGCGCGCCCCTGGCCGGACCTCAGCGCCCGACGCGGGCCTTCTCGATGGCCGCCACGAAGGTCGTCAGCGACTGATCGCCGAAGAGAGAAGTGCCGTTGATCAGGAACGCCGGGGTGCCGGACATGCCGAGCGCCTCGGCGAACCCCATCTCTCTCCGCACCTGCGCCCGGACCCGCGGGTCGCGACGGTCGGCGTCGAAGCGGGACAGGTCCAAGCCCAGCCGTTGTGCGATCCCGCGCAGGTAATCGTCATCGAGGTGGCCGCTGTTCTCGGGAAACCGGTGCGCGTACAGAGCGTCGTGGTACGGCCAGAACCTGCCCTGCCGGGCCGCGGCCCGTGCGGCGATCGCCGCGCGCTCGGACTCCTTGCCGATCCACGGGTAGTCCCGCCAGACGAACCGGACGACACCCGTGTCGACGTACCGGCGCCGCAGCTCAGGCTCGGTGCGACGCGCGAAGGACGCGCAGTGCGGACACTGGAAGTCACCGAACTCCTCCACCGTGACCGGCGCGGAGTTCGACCCCAGCCACAGCGCCGGATCGTTCTTCGGTGGCGCCGGACCGAAGACTGTGGGAGTGCCGCCCGTCGGATGCGGCGTGGCCGTACCCGTCGGGCCGTACCTCGCGGACGGGGCGGTGCTCACCGGCCGCTTCGGCGCTGAACCTCCGGTGAGCCCGGCCACCGCCAGAACCGCCAGGGCCAGGAGCATCATGGCGGCCGACACCAGCACCCTGGCTCGTGCACCCGGCCGAGGCATGACCCGATCGATCAGTCTCACCGGCACCCCCGCCTTCCTCATGCCGCCTCATGCCGACGATGATCTTCCGGCCAGGCTCCGATCATCCACGGTCACCGCCTGCTCCCGGCGTTTCGCCCGGCGCGCGGGGTTCTCCCGTGCAGGCGCGGCGCCAGCGCCAAGCCGTGACGGCCACGGTGACGACCGCCGCCACGAGCAGCACCAGCCAGTCCGGCACCCGGAGGCCGGCGATCCACCGCTGCGCCGCGCCATCGGCTGAGGCGGTCTCGCCCATGCCGAGCGCCCCGGTGATCCCGGCGGTCCCGTCATAGGCCAGGAACAACACACCCACCCCGACGAACAGCAGACCGGAGGCCAGCATCGTGGTGTGCAGGCGAAACCGACCGATCCGGACGAGCCTGCCCCGCAGCCACCCGCGCTCGCCCAGCCGGAAGCGGTCCCACAGCAGCGCCAGTACGAACATCGGAGCCGCCATCCCGAGCGCGTACACCGCCAGGAGTGCGCCACCGCGCAACGGCCGGCCTCCCGCGGCAGCGACGGTGAGCACCGCTCCGAGGATCGGTCCGGAACAGAACCCGGCCAGCCCGTACGCCGCGCCGAGTCCCACGACCGACACCAGACCGCCCCGGCCCGCCACCCGCTGCTGCAGCCGCACCGCCGGTCCGAACGCGAAGCCGCCGCCGAAGACCTGGCCCACCCCCAAGCCGACGATCAGCCAACCCGCGATGAGGACCAGCGCCTCACGATGCCCGTAGAACAGCGATACCGCCGCCGACGATCCCGCACCCAGCGGAACCAACGTGATCAGCAGACCGGCGTAGAACAGCACCGTGCGTCCTGCGAGCTGTGAGGTGCGCTGGAAGGCGTAGGCGAAGAACGACGGCAGCAACAGCGCGCTGCAAGGACTGATCAGCGCCAGCACCCCGCCGAAGAACGCCGCCAGATAGCCGACGTCAGGCATGCCGTCCCTCACCGTGCCTTCCCTGCGAATCGTGCGCCCCCACATTGATCGCCTGGATCGGTCCTGGCGGACGAATGAGGCATGTGTGCTGGGGGTTTACCCCGAACGCCACGGTATGACTCGGTAGCACGCGTCTGTGGTCGGCCAGGACGGGCGGCAGGATTCCGCGCATGACCGTAGGCGGCTCGGCCAAGTACCGATGGCCTGATACACAAGTGAAGATTTATTGTGACGTAACGGGCGAAGTTGTTTACGTCTGGCGGCCTTGACGGCACACACCGCGCCAGCGGAGAGTAGAAGAGATCGCACATTGTGCACTCTTGCGGTCGATTCGGAATGCGATGGCGCATTTATCGCCAGCCGGATAACTCGGTCCGCGGCCGGTCGCACGAAGGCGTAACGCGCGAAACCGAGGGCAGGAGACGCCGCATCCCGGTGGCGCGGGGATGCGGCGTCGGCGACCCTGCCCGCCGCGGCCGTACGTCCGGCCGGCGCGAGGGACGACAGTCCCGTTGGGCGATCGGGAGATCCTCCCGGTCGCCCATCGCCTCTACTCGAACGCGCGGAGACCCCGGCGGGCGTTCGTTCGCGTGGCACCTCGGCCCGCCATTCGCGTAGCGCCCAACCCCCGCCATCCGCATGGCGCCTCAACCCGCTATCCACGTGGCCCCCGCCATCCCGCGCGGCGCCCGCCCCGCCATCCGCGCGCTCCCGCCCCGCTCTCCCACGCGGCACCCCGGCGCGCCGGGATCGCTGGCATATACCCCACAGGGGTAATACCATCGCCAGAGGTCGCTTCTTGGACGTCCTCGGCCGGAAGGGAGCACGATGGGCGCGATCGGGCATGCGCTGGCGATAGCGGGGTCGATGGCGTGGGAGATCCTGTGGGCGCTGATCCTCGGATTCGCGCTGTCTGCGGTCGTACAGGCCGTCGTACGGCGGTCGACGATCGTCCGGCTGCTCGGGGACGACCGGCCGGGCACGCTCACCGTCGCGACCGGCCTCGGCGCCGCGTCCTCCTCCTGCTCCTACGCCGCCGTCGCGCTGGCGCGTTCGCTGTTCCGCAAGGGGGCGAGCTTCACGGCCGCGATGGCGTTCGAGATCGCCTCGACCAATCTCGTGATCGAACTCGGCATCGTGCTGGCCCTGCTGATGGGCTGGCAGTTCACCGCGGCCGAGTTCGTCGGCGGGCCCGTCATGATCGCGGCCATCGCGCTCCTGTTCCGCCTGTTCCTGCGGGAGCGGCTGCTGCGCGAGGCACGTCAGCAGGCCGAACGCGGAGTCGCCGGCTCGATGGAGGGCCACGCGGCGATGGACATGGCGGTGCGCCGGGAGGGCTCGTTCCGGCAGCGGCTGTTCTCGCGCGAGGCGCTCACCGCGGTCTCGCACGTGTTCGTCATGGAGTGGGCGGCCATCCTGCGCGACCTCGTCGTCGGGCTGCTCATCGCCGGAGCCGTCGCCGCCTGGGTGCCCGACTCGTTCTGGCGCCACTTCTTCCTGGCCGGACACCCGACGGCGGCAGCGCTCTGGGGCCCGCTAGTCGGGCCGCTGGTCGCCGTGGTCAGCTTCGTCTGCTCGATCGGCAACGTCCCGCTCGCCGCGGTGCTGTGGAACGGCGGCATCAGCTTCGGCGGCGTGATCGCCTTCATCTTCGGCGACCTGATCATCCTGCCGATCATCAACATCTACCGGAAGTACTACGGCATCCGGATGGCCCTGTTCGTCGCCGCGACGTTCTACGCCGCCATGGTCGTCGCCGGGTACCTCGTCGAGCTGATCTTCGGCACGACCGGGCTGGTACCGGAGAAACGCCATGCGGCCGTCATGGCGGCACATGTCTCCTGGAACTACACGACCTGGCTCAACATCGCCTTCCTGGGCATCACCGCCGTCCTCATCGCCCGCTTCATCCGTACGGGCGGCGTGCCGATGCTGACGATGATGGGCGGCGACCCCGAGAAGGACGAGACGGCCCACCATCACGGGTAGCCGGCACGCTGACCCGCTCGGCCGGCTCCGCGACGCCGGCTGTCATGGCTGCGGAATCGTCAGCCGTTGCACCCGCACGAACAGCCCTTGGGGCAGGAGCAGCTCGAGCCGTGACCACATGAGCAATTGCGCATCATGTCCCGATCGTGCGCCGTGACGGCCGTGACGGCAAGGAACACTATGGTCACCTCCATGCCGACCCGCCCTACCGAACGGCCTTTACGGACGAGACGATCCCGGGTCCCGGATGCAACCGGATCGTTACGCGCGGAGTCCAAGGGCTGCAGGATCTCGGACCCGATGACGGAGGCGTGAGGACTGGATGGGCACCGGTGAGCCGCGGTTCGGCGTGCTCGGCCCGTTGGTGATCGAGGTGGACGGGCGGCCCGTGCCGCCGCCCGGGTCCGCGGTGGTCCGCGGACTGCTCGGCGTGCTGCTGCTCGCGGGGAGACGGCCGCTGACGACCGAGCAGCTGATCGAGCTCGTGTGGGCCGACCGGGCGGACCGTACCGGCCGCGGATCGGTGCAGGCCGCGGTCTCGCGTCTGCGCGACTGGCTGGGCCGGCTGCCGGGTGACACGCCGCCGGTCGAGTACGACGGCGCGGGCTACCGGCTGGTCGTGCCCGCCGAGGCGGTGGACCTCGGCCGGTTCCGCGCGCGGGTGCGGAGCGCCGCGTCCGCCGACGACCCGTCGGTGCGGTGCGAGCTGCTGGAGTCCGCCCTGGACCTGCGGCGGGGGCCCGTCCTGGCCGACCTCGACCGTGCCGGGTCGCTCGTCCGCGAGGCCGACGACGGTGTCCGCCGGGCCGCCGTGGCGTTCGCCGAGGCCGCCATCGCGGCGGGCCGGCCCGGCTCGGCGGTGGCGCGGGTGGACGCCCTGGCGGACGAGCATCCGCTGGACGAGGAGCTCCAGGCGAGCCTCATCGAGTTGCTGGCGATCGCCGGACGCCCGGCCGACGCTCTCCGGCGCTACCAGCGCGTACGCGAGCGGATCATCGACGAGATGGGCGTCGAGCCCGGTGCGCGCGTCCAGCGCGCGTACCTCACCGTGCTCGCCCGGGACCGTGACCACGGACCCGGCCCGCTCGTGGAGACCGCGCTGCCGCCGCCCGCCCAGCTGCCGCCCGCGATCGCCGACTTCACCGGCCGGGAGGCGCACGTCCTTCTGCTGGTCCGGGCGATCGAACAGACCGCCACGCCGGTGGTGATCTCCGGGATGGGCGGTGTCGGCAAGACGGCGCTCGCCGTGCACGTCGGGCATCGCGTCGCGGCCCGGTTCCCCGACGGGCAGCTGTACGCCGACCTGGGCGCCGAGCTGGCCGAACCGGTGAACCCGGCCCGGGTGCTCGGCGGATTCCTCACCGCGCTCGGCATCGCCGGGCACGCCGTCCCGGAGTCGCTGGAGGAGCGCAGTGCGCTGTTCCGGAGCCTGCTCGCCGGGCGGCGGGTCCTCGTCGTGCTCGACAACGCCGCCACCGAACGCCAGGTGCGCCCGCTGCTGCCCGGGTCGCCGGGCTCGGCGGTGATCGTGACCAGCAGGGCCCGGCTGACCGGGCTGGAGTCGGCCCGGTCGATCGAGCTGGAGGTGTTCGGCGCCCGGGAGGCGATCGCGCTGCTGACCCGGATCGCCGGGCCGGAGCGCGTCGAGGCCGAGCCCGAGGCCGCCGCCGAGATCGCCCGGCTCTGCGCGTACGTGCCGCTGGCCGTGCGGATCGCGGGCGCGCGCCTGGCCGGCCGCCGCCGCTGGAGCCTCGGCCATCTGGCCGCGATCCTCGGCGACCAGCACCGGCGGCTCGACGAGCTGTCCACCGGCGATCTCGCGGTCCGCGCCGGTTTCGCGGTCGCCTACGCCCGCCTGCCCGCCGGCACGCGGACCCTGTTCCGGCGGCTCGGCCTGCTGGACGTGGGCGAAGTGGCGGACTGGGTGGCCGCCGCGATGCTGGACGCCCCGATGGAGGAGGCGCGGGAACACCTCGAGACGCTCGTGGACGCCCGGCTGCTCGACGTCGGCGGCGCCGACCCGGCCGGGCGGCCCCGCTACCGCTTCCACGATCTGCTGCGCCTGTACGCGCGCGAGCGGTGCTTCGACGAGGAGCCGGAGGCATGGCTCGCGGCGCTGACCCGGGCCTTCAGCGCCTGGCTCGCCCTGGCCGAACGCGCCGCCGAGCAGGTGCCGGGCCCGTGCTACGCGGCCATCCACGGCACCGCGCCCCGGTGGCCGCTGCCGGCCGCCCTCACCGCCGCGGCGCTGCACGACCCGGCCGCCTGGTTCGACGCCGAATGGCCGGCGCTGGTGGCCGCGGTGGGCCAGGCGTGCGACCTCGGCCTCGACGAGTTCGCCTGGGACCTGGCCGGATGCCTGGAGAAGTACTTCGACGTCCGCGTCATGACGGCGGAGTGGCAGGCGGTCCACGAACGCGCCCTGCGGCTCTGCCGCTCCACCGGCAACCGGCTCGGCGAGGCCGTGCTGACCCGCGGGCTGGTCGAGCTGACGACCTGGACCTCGGCCTCGCCGTCGGGCACCGCCATGGCCACGCTGCACGAGCGGTCGCGGCGGCTCCTGGCGATGTTCGAGGAGCTGGGCGAGCCGCGCGGCATGGCCGACGCGCTGGTGAACTGCGCCTGGGCGCTCGTGGCCGAGGGCGACCCGGATGAGGCGCTGGCGGTGGCCGGCCGCGCGCTGGAGCTGGCGCGCGACCACGACCACCTCGGTGGGCAGGCACGCGCGCGCCACATGATGGGCGTCGCCTACGGGCAGGCGCGCGCCGACGCCGCCATCGAGCACCTGACCCACGCGCTCCAGCTCGCACGCGAGCTGGGCAACCCGCGCTTCGAGGCCACCGCGATGCAGTTCCTGGGTGCCGCGCACTGCGCGGCCGGCCGGCTCGACAGCGGTCACGACCTGCTCGTCACGTCGCTCACCATGTGCCACGCGCGAGGCGACCGCTACGCGGAGGCGTTCTCGCTGCTCTACCTCGCCAAGCTGTACGCCGCGCTGGATGATCCCCGCGCACGGCCGACCGCCGAGGCCGTCCTGTCCGTCAGCCGCCGGTACGGCATGCCGCACCACCTGGCCGACGCCCTGAAGGTCCTCGGCGACCTGGACCTGGCCGCCGGGCGGTACGCCTCGGCGACGCTCCGGCTGGAAGAGTCGGTGCAGGTCTGGCGGAGCCGCGGCTGGACGTCCTTCCTCGCCGAGACGCTGCGCAGCCTCGGCCGTGCCCACGCGGGCACCGGCGACACGGCCGCCGCCGTACGCGCCTGGGCCGAGGCCCGCACGCTGTTCGAGGAGCTGTCCGACGCGACCGGGTCCGCGGAGGTCACCGCGCTGCTGGAGCAGGCCGGCGCGAACCGGTGACGGCACGAGCGCGGCCCGGTGACGGCGCGAGCGCGGCCCGGTGACGGCGCAAGCGCGGCCTGCCTTCCGGCCGGTCGCGCTCGCGGTGTTGCCGTCAGGACGTCGCGGCCAGGTGGTCGCGCAGCCCGGCGCCGAACGGCGTGGCGGTGCCGTCGTAGTCGCTGATCAGCGACGGGCCGGACGAGCAGTCCCAGGTGTTCCAGGTCCAGCCGAGATAGCCGACGCCGTGCGCGTCCGCCCAGTTCATGACGGTGTCGATGAACCCGTGCCCGCAGTCGTTCTCGCCGATCTCGCTCAGCGTCAGCGGCACCTTCGCCGCCACGGGCGCGAGCTGGGAGTCGAAGCACGACGTGCTGGAGCAGGTGTTGAAGTTGTACAGGTGCGCGAACGCCGCGAGGTCGTGCCGCGGGTCCGACGGCTCGTACGCGAGCCACTGGGTCAGGTCGTTGGAGTAGGCCAGACCGCCGATGAGGATGACGTTGTCCGCGCCGGTCGCGCGTACCGCGTCGACCAGCGACTGGAACCCCGCCACCTGGTACGGGATGCCGGCGCACGTGCCGCCGTCGCGCCAGCAGGTCCAGCCGGAGGTCTCGTCGCCGGTCGCCCGCTCCGGGTACGGCTCGTTGAACAGGTCGAACACCACCGCGGTGTCGCCCTTGAAGGCGTTCGCGACGCCGGTCCAGAAGGTGGGGGCGTACTGCGCGTCCGGCATCGGCTTCTGGCAGGTCGCGTTCACGTCCGGGCAGCCGGAGGAGGGGCCGGTGTAGGTGCCGTGGCTCCAGTGCATCTCGACGATCGGCGTGATGCCGTGCGCCTCCAGCCGGGAGACGAATCCCTTCACCTCGCTCTGGTACGCGGCGCCCCCGTACCGGGAGTCGACGTCGCTCAGCCCGAGCCAGCAGTCCTCGTTGAGCGGGATCCGCACCGTGGTGATGTGCCAGGCCGCCATCGCCGCGATCGACGCGTCGTCGACCGGGCCGTCCCAGAAGCCGTAGCCCTGCACGCACATGAACTCCCCGCCGGACCGGTTCGCGCCGCGCAGCCGTACGGTGGCGCCGGCGGCGTCGACCAGGTGGTTCCCGGACACGTGCAGCTTCGGCGCGGTCGTGCTCCCGCCACCGCCGCCAGCGGTCACGTGCACGGCGGCGGAGGTCGCCGACGCGCCGTCCGCGTCATAGGCCCGGGCGGTGAGCGTGTGCGCACCGGCCGGGACGCCGGCCCAGGTGTAGGCGTACGGGCTGGTCGTGTCGGTGCCGAGCAGCGTCGATCCGTCGTAGAACTCCACCTTGGCGATCGAGCCGTCCGTCTCGGTGGCGGTCGCGGTGATCGGCAGGTCCGCTCCCGTGGCGACGGCGGCGCCGTCCGCCGGGCTGGTGATGCTCACCTGCGGCGTGGCGCCGCCGCCGTCCCCTCCCCCACAGGTGGTCCCGTTGACCGCGAACGACGCGGGAGCGGCGTTGGTCCCGCTGTAGGTGAAGTTCGCGCCGATCTGGACACTCGCGCCGGTGGCGAGCGTGCCGTTCCACGAGGCGCGGGTCACCGTGACCGTCCGGCCCGACTGGCTCCAGTCGCCGCTCCAGCCCTGGGTGAGCGTCTGATCGCCGGTGTAGGCGTAGGTCAGCGTCCAGCCGTCGAGCCGGTCACCGAGGTTGTGCAGGGTGATGGAGGCGGTGAAGCCGGAGCCCCAGTCGTTCACGGCGTAGTCCACCGCGCAGCGCACGGCCGCGTTCGCGGGGCTCACGCCGGTGACCAGGCCGCCGAAGACGCCCAGGGCGAGCGCCAGAATCGCCGAGATCACGCGTCGGGATCGCATTGGCCACTCCAAAGGGTCGGGGTCGCTATGGGAGCGCTCCCACATGCCGCCCTGACGGTAACTTGACCCCTTACGCGGAGAAAAGCCGCTTTCATCGGCATTCACGGAAAACCTTGCGGGCGCGACCTTCTTGGGCTAAATCGTTAGGGAGGCTCCCAATCAAACTGGTGACGGCCGGCGTCAGGGCCGGACCCGGAAGGTACGGTTATCTATGGTCAGGACACCTTTGATCATGGTGGCGCTCGCGGGAACGATCACCGCGGCGACCGTGACGCCGTCTCACGTCGCCACCGCGGCACCGCCGCCCGCCGCCGTCATCGCACCCGGCACCGGCACCACCCCGCTCACCTCCGGCTGGCGCATCCAGTCCTCGTCCGTCGCCGGAGACTCCGGGGCGCAGATCTCCCGTCCGGACTACTCCGCGACCGGCTGGCTGCCGCTCTCCCAGCCCGAGACCCTCATGGCGGGCCTGGTGGAGAACGGCAGGTATCCGAACGTCTTCTTCTCCGACCGGCTGAAGAGCGTGCCGAAGGACCAGTTCGACGTGAACTGGTGGTACCGCGAGCAGCTCACCGTGCACCCGCGGGCCGGCGGCGGCCGCACGTACCTGATCATGAACGGGGTGCTGGGCACGGCGGACCTGTGGGTCAACGGCACCAAGGTGGCCGACCGCGCACAGCTGCAGGGCGCCTACTCGCGGTTCGAGTACGACATCACGCCCTACGTCCACGACGGCGCCAACGCGATCGCGCTCGACGTCGCCAAGAACGCCCCGAAGACCTACCTCACCGACAGCCAGCTCGACTGGAACCCGCACGCGCCGGACGAGAGTACGGGCCTGCGGTTCGCGCCGCAGCTCGCCCAGGCCGGGCCGATCTCGCTGCGCAACGTCCACGTCGTGCAGAACAACGCCAAGGACCTCAGCAGCTCCGACCTCACCGTCAAGGCCGACCTGCGCAACGACACCTCCACGGCCCAGCGCGGCGAGCTGGACACCACCATCACGCACGGCAAGACGCGCGTCCACGTGACCGCCACGGCGGACGTCCCCGCGCGGAGCACGCGCACGGTCACGCTCTCCCCCGCCGACCACCGGCAGCTTCACCTGTCCCACCCGGCGATCTGGTGGCCGTACCAGCTGGGCGGCCAGCCGATGTACCACCTCGACGCCGCCGTACGGGCCGGGGGCAAGGAGTCCGACCGGTACGGCGAGGACTTCGGCATCCGCACCGTGACGTCGTCGCTCACGCCCGTCACGGAGGGAAAGACGCACGCGCCCCACGGCTACCGGAAATTCTGGATCAACGGGGTGCCGCTGGTGATCCGCGGCGGCGGGTGGTCGCCCGACATGTTCATGCGCTACTCGCCGCAGAACATCCGCGACCAGCTCGCGTACGTCAAGAACCTCGGCCTGAACACCATCCGGTTCGAGGGCAACCTGCCGCCGGATGACATGTTCGCCCAGATGGACCGCGCGGGGATCCTCGCGATGACCGGCTGGCAGTGCTGCGACCGCTGGGAGACCCCGATCTCCACGTGGTCCGACGCCCTCCGGGCGAACGCGGCCAACCAGGCCTCCCGCGTCGCCTCCTGGCTGCGGAACCACCCGAGCGTCTTCACCTGGTTCCAGGGCAGCGACGAGGCTCCGGAGGCGGCCAAGGAGGCGATCTACCTCAAGGCGTTCGCGGACGCGGACTGGCAGACGCCGCAGGTGGCCTCGGCGGAGTACAAGAGCTCGCCGAAGCTCGGCCCGTCCGGCGCCAAGGAGGGCCCGTACAACTACGTGCCGCCGGGCTACTGGTGGGCGAACGGCCCCGAGACGGCGGGCAGCGACCCGAGCTTCACCAACGCCGGCAGCGCCTGGGGGTACGACACCGAGACCAGCGCCGGCAACACCGTGCCGACGCAGGACTCGCTCAACCGCTTCCTGACGCCGGCCGAACAGGCGAAGATCTGGGACCTGTCCACGACGAAGGGACCGGGCACCGGACCGGACCTGTTCCACGTCGCCGCCACGTACAACAGCTACACGAAGACCGCGCGGATGGGGCAGTACAACACCCCCCTGTGGAACCGCTACGGCTCCTGGTCCGACATGGCCTCATACCAGAAGATCGCGCAGATGGGCGGGTACGAGGTGACCCGGGCGCAGTTCGAGGCCTACCTCGCGCGCTCGGTCGACCCGGCCAACCCCAGCTCCGGCGTCATCTACTGGATGCTGAACAAGGCGTGGCCGTCGCTGCACTGGAACATCTACAACTACGACTTCGACCAGCCGGGCGTGTACTTCGGGGCGCGCAAGGCCGGCGAGCCGGTGCACATCATGTACGACTACGCCGACGGCTCGGTGAAGGTCTCCAACGTGACCCGCTCCCGGCAGGACGGCCTGACCGCCTCGTCGCGCGTCATCGACCTGAACGGCACCGTGCGGGACGAGCGGCGGGTCGCCGTCTCCGGACTGACCTCGCAGGACGTACGGACGGTGCTGACGCCGAAGGTGCCGGAGCAGACCTCGCCGACCTACTTCCTCGAGCTCACGCTGACCAAGGGCGGCCGTACGGTGAGCCGGAACGTCTACTGGCTGTCCACCAAGCCGGACGCGGTCGACTGGGGCAAGACGATCGGCCAGGGCAGCGGGGCCACCTTCAAGCCCGGCGGGTACGCCGACCTGACCGGCCTGCAGAAGCTCCCGGCGGCGAACGTCACGGCGTCGGCGTCGACCCGCCGCGAGGGCGCCGACGCGGTCACCACGGTCACGATCCGCAACACCGGCAAGGCGCCGACGGTCTTCACCCGCGCCGACGTACGGCGAGGCTCGGGCGGCCGGGCGGCGAGCGGCGACAACCAGGTGCTGCCGATCACCTGGAGCGACAACTACGTGACGCTGTGGCCGGGGCAGAGCCAGACGCTGACCGCGCGCTACCACGCCGCGGATCTGCGTGGCGCGCATCCGGTCGTCAGCCTCACCGGCCGCAACCTGTCCGACCGGACGATCGCCGCCGGTTAGGTCTCCGGCGGCTCACCGGCCCGCCGAGCCGGAGCGTCAGGCCGGTGTCAGGTCAGCCGGCGGGCGAGGATCTCGCTGATCTCGCCCAGCCGGCGGACCTGGTCCTCGTCGAGCGTGTCGAAGATGACGCTGCGCACGGTCTCCACGTGCCCGGGGGCGGCGGCCTCCAGCGCCGCGAAGCCGTCATCGGTGAGCACCGCGATCTGGCCGCGCCGGTCGGTCGGGCAGTTCTCCCGGCGCACCCAGCCGCGCTCCTCCAGGCGCGCGATGGCGTGGGAGAGCCGGCTCGCCGACATCCGCGTGGCGTCGGCGAGCTCGGCCATCCGCAGGGCCCGGCCGGCCTCCTCGGACAGCCGCACCAGGATCTCGTAGTAGGCGTGTGGGAGGCCCGAGTCGCGGCGCAGCTGGGCGTCGATCGCATCGAGCAGCAGCCGGTGCGAGTACAGGTAGGAACGCCAGATGCGCTGCTCCTCGGCGTTCAACCATCGCGTCTCGGTCACGAACAAGATTCTAGTTAGGCCGGATTTCCGCCCTCATGTCGGCGCGGGTCGGCGCGGGTCGGCGTCGTCACTCCTCGTCACTCCACCGTCGCGGCGACCGCCTCGAACCAGATCTGGACCGCCTCGTCGATCTGCGCCGCGTCGACCACCAGCGGCGGGATCATCCGGACGACGTTGCCGTACGCGCCGCAGGTCAGCAGCAGCAGACCGCGCTGCGCCGCCTCCCGCTGGGCGCGCTGGGCCGCCGCGGTGTCCGGTTCGCCCCCGGCGCCGAACTCGCTGCCCAGCATGAGGCCACGGCCGCGTACGTCGCCGATGAGCGGATGGGCCGAGGCGACCTTGCGCAGCCCGTCGCGCAGGCGGAGCCCCATCGCGTCGGCGTTGGCCACCAGGCCCTCGTCCTGGATGACGTCCAGCGTGGCCAGGGCGGCCGCGCATGCGACGGCGTTGCCGCCGTACGTGCCGCCCTGCGAGCCGGGCCAGGCGCGGCCCATCAGCTCGGCCGGAGCGGCGATCGCCGACAGAGGAAACCCGCTGGCCAGACCCTTGGCCGTGATGAGCACGTCGGGCCGTACGTCGGCGTGCTCGTGGCCCCAGAACCGCCCGGTGCGCCCGAAGCCGGTCTGGACCTCATCGACGATGAGCAGGCTGCCGTGCCGGTCGGCGCGCTCGCGCAGCCCCTCCAGGAACCCGGGCGGGGCGGGGATGTAGCCACCCTCGCCGAGCACCGGCTCGACCACGAACGCGGCGGTGTCCTGGGCGGGGCTGACCGTCGCGAGCAGGTAGTCCAGCTCGCGCAGCGCGAAGCGCGTGGCCTCCTCCTCGCTCCAGCCGTACCGGTACGCCTGCGGGAACGGCGCGACCGCCGCCCCGGGCATCAGCGGGCCGATGCCCGCGCGGAACTTGGTGCCGGCCGTGGTCAGCGAGGCCGCGCCCATGGTGCGCCCGTGGAAGGAGCCGTGGAAGACCACGATGTTCTGCCGGCCGGTCGCGTGGCGGGCCAGCCGGATCGCCGCCTCGACGGCCTCGCTGCCGGAGTTGAGGTAGAACAGCGCGTCGAGGCCCTCCGGGAGCACCTCCCCCAGGCGCTCGGTGAGGCGGAGCAGCGGGCGGTGCATCACCGTCGTGTACTGGCCGTGGATGAGTGTGGCGACCTGCTCCTGCGCCGCCCGTACGACGCGCGGGTGGCAGTGCCCGGTGCTCGTCACGCCGATCCCGGCGGTGAAGTCCAGGTAGCGGCGGCCCTCCTCGTCGTAGAGGTGAACGCCCTCGCCACGGGCGGCCAGCACGGGCGTGGCCTGGGTCAGAACCGGGGACAACTGCGCCATGGGTCGCTCCTGAAGATTGTTGACAATATGATGATATGCAAGCATGCTCCAAGGGCATTGTCCAGACGCAGGTCGCAGGTCAGGAGGGCTCCATGAGCGAAGGCGAGTTCGAAACAGCGCGTACGGCGGTGGAGTCCGTGTCCAAGGGGCTGTTCGTCGGCGGCTCGTGGCATGACGCCGAGGGCGGTGGCGCGTTCACGGTCGAGGACCCGGCGACCGGCAAGACGCTGTGTTCGGTCGCCGACGCCACGCCCGCCGACGGCATGGCGGCGCTGGAGGCCGCGGTCGCGGCGCAGGCGTCCTGGGCGGCCACGGCGCCGCGCGAGCGCGGTGAGATCCTGCGCCGCGCCCACGAGCTGCTGCTCGCCCGCCGCGAGGAGTTCGCCGCGCTGATGACCGCGGAGATGGGCAAGCCGATCGGCGAGTCGCTGGGCGAGGTCGCCTACGCCGCGGAGTTCTTCCGGTGGTTCGCCGAAGAGGCGGTGCGGATCGGCGGCGACTACGCCGTCGCGCCGGACGGCGGAAGCCGGTTCCTCGTCATGCGGCAGCCGGTGGGCCCGACGCTGCTCGTGACGCCGTGGAACTTCCCGATGGCGATGGGCAGCCGCAAGATCGGGCCCGCCGTCGCGGCCGGCTGCACGATGGTGCTCAAGCCGGCCGAGCAGACGCCGCTGTCGGCGCTGGCCCTCGCCGACGTGCTGCGCGAGGCCGGTCTGCCCGACGGCGTGCTGAACGTCGTGCCGACCTCCACCCCCGGCCCGCTGGTCGAGCCCCTGCTCCGCGACGGCCGCATCCGCAAGCTGTCGTTCACCGGCTCGACGGAGGTCGGGCGGATGCTGCTCGGCCAGTGCGCCGGCCAGGTGCTGCGGGTCTCGCTCGAGCTGGGCGGCAACGCCCCGTTCATCGTGTTCGCCGACGCCGACCTCGACGCGGCGGTCGAGGGCGCGATGCTGGCCAAGATGCGCAACATCGGCGAGGCCTGCACCGCCGCGAACCGCTTCTACGCCGAGGCCCCGATCGCCGAGGAGTTCACCCGGCGGCTGGCGACGCGGATGGGCGGGCTGACCGTCGGCCCCGGCCTGGACCCCGGCACCCAGGTCGGGCCACTGATCGACGAGGCGGGCCGGCAGAAGGTCGCCGCGCTCGTGGACGACGCGGTGAGCCGCGGCGCGACGGTCCGCACGGGCGGGTCGGTGCCGGCGGGGCCGGGCTACTTCTACCCGCCGACGGTCCTGTCGGGGGTGCCGGCCGACGCCCGGATGCGCCACGAGGAGATCTTCGGCCCGGTCGCCCCGGTGACCGTCTTCGACACCGAGGACCAGGCCCTGGCGTGGGCCAACGACACCGAGTACGGCCTGGTCTCCTACGTCTACACCCGGGATCTCGACCGGGCGCTGCGGGTGTCGGAGGCGCTCGACACCGGCATGGTCGGCCTCAACCGGGGCGTGGTGTCCAACCCGGCGGCGCCCTTCGGCGGCGTCAAGCACTCGGGCCTCGGCCGCGAGGGCGGCAAGGTGGGCATCGAGGAGTTCCTGGAGACCAAGTACATCGCCCTGGGCTGAGGCGGCGGGGGCGGTCACTGGGGACCGGTCGCGGGGGGCCGCCGCGGGAGGCCGGCGGCCCCCCGCGGAGCCCTCCCATCCCGCCCGTGGGTTACGGTGTCGGGCCACGACCGCGGACGACTGGCTGGCCCGCCGCAGCGCCCTCGACTCACGTGAGGGGCACCCTCGCCGGGACCCGGCACGGTAAGGGGCACCCTCACCCTGACCCGGCACGGTAAGGGGCACCCCGACCCCGACCCCGACCCGACATCGTGAGGGGCACCCCGACCCCGACCCGGCACGGTGAGGGGCACCCTCACAGACTCGCCCTCACCCGGCGGCTCCCATTAGGGGGACCCTCACTCCCGGCCGGGCGCGGTCTGCGCCACCCTCAGGCCGGCACGGTCAAGTGTGTCCTCGCGACCGCTAGTTCGGGGGGCGCAGGCGCTCGATGGAGTCGGTCATGTGCTCCTCGATGAGCCGCAGGAGGCGTTCTTCGTCGCCGTCGTTGATCGCCTCGACCAGCTTGCGGTGCTCCTCGACCAGGTCCTCCGGCTCCGGGTACTTCTCCTGGAGCGCGTTCAGGCACATCCGGGCCTCGACGAGCAGCGTCTGGGACATGCGCTCCAGGCGCGGGCTCCCCGACGACGCGACGAGCACCTGGTGGAAGGCCTGGTCGGCGTCGCTCATCGCGATGCGGTCGCGCTGGCCGGCCGCGTCCACCAGCGCCTGGAGCGCCTCGGTGAGCCGGACCAGGGCCTCACCCCGGTTGCGCTCCATGATCATCCGGCAGGCGGCACGCTCGATGGCGAGGCGGGCGAGGTAGACGTCCTCCACGTCGTCCTCGGCCAATGTGATCACGAACAGGCCGCGGTGCGGCTCGCTGCGCAGCAGGCCCTCCTGGACGAGGCGCTGCATGGCCTCGCGCAGCGGCCCGCGGCTGACGCCGAGGCGCGCCGCGAGGTCGGCCTCGCCGAGCTGCGAGCCGGGGGCCAGCGATCCGTACATGATCGCGGATCGCAGCTCGTCCGAGATGATCTCAACGGTGGATCTTCGGGGTACGGGCTCGAGCTCGCCCAGCCGTCCCATGTCAAGCAGCCTCCGTACGGAAAAGTGTGCCCGCTCCGGAACGCAGGCCGTGGTCACCGGCGAGGCGAAGACCCTCCCAGACGCTCACCTGGTTGGCGGTGAGCACGGGCTTGCCCAGCCGTTCGTCGAGGTCGTCGAGCCAGGCCACGGTGTGCAGCGCCGTGTCGGGCACCAGCACGGCCTCGGCGTCGGTGTGGTCGTTGGCGGCGACGAAGCCGAGCACCTCGTCGCGGCCCAGCGTGCCGACCTCGGCCGCGGTGATGATGCCTCGGCACGAGAGCGCGACCACCTCGATGCCGCTCTCGCGCAGGAAGCCGGAGAAGCGCTCGGCGACGTCCGCCGGGTAGGTCGCCGCCACCGCGACCCGGCGTACGCCGAGATGCCGGACGGCGTTCACGAAGGCGAACGAGGTGCTGGACGCGGGCACGCCCGCGGCCTGTTCGACCCCGGCGACCTGCTCGGCCGCGCCCTGCCGGCCGAACACGAAGCTGCCGCTGGTGCAGGCCCAGATCGCGGTGCTCACGCCGAGGTCGCGCAGCTTACGCGCGCCCTCGGCGAGAACGTCCGGGCCACCGATGTCCAGCAGGGCGTCCACACGGTGCGCGTCCTCACGCATGAGCGTGTGCACCACCGGCAGGCTCACGTCGCCGAGGACACGTTCCATCTGCGGATAGTCGTCCTCGGCGCTGAACCCGGGGTAGAGGATCCCGACCGTGTGGCCCATCTTCTCTCCATTTTGGCAGATTGTTTACAACTTACCGCGTTACGCCGCAGTGGGACGTACCGCCTCGACGAGCCACTGGCCGGTGCCCATCGCCTGCGCTCCCATCGCCCGCAGCGCCGCGCACATCGTCACCTGGTTCGCGGTGAGCACCGGCTTGCCGAGCGCGCGTTCCAGCGGCGCGATGATGTCGTACGTCGGGACGTTGGTGCAGCTGACGAAGATCGCCTCGGCGTCCGGCCGGTCGACCGCGCGGACCGCCGCGACCACCTCGGAGTAGCCGACCTTCCAGATGTGGTTCATCAGGCCGAGCCCGACGCTGGAGCCCGTCTCGATGCCGTGCTCGCCGAGGAAGGTGAGCAGCCGGTCGGTGACGCTGTCGATGTACGGCGTGACGACCGCGATCCGGCTGACGCCGAGGAGACGGAGCGACTCGACCAGCGCCCCGGAGGTCGTCGTGGCCGCGGGCGCGCCGGCGTCCAGGATGCTCTGGCTCAGCAGCCGCTCGCCCTCCGCGCCGTGCACGAAGCTGCCCGAGGCACAGGCGAAGGCGACGACCAGCGGCTCCGGCGCCAGCACGTCGCGCGTCGCCCGCCGTACGGTGTCGACGTCGGCCAGCGCCGAGGCCATCTCGACGGTCACCGGCACCGGCACGAACGGCAGCCGGGTCATGTACAGCGACACGTGGTCGGGCGCCCAGCGCCACAGCTCGCGGTCGAGGGCGAAGTCGAAGGGCGCGACCACGCCGACGCCGACCTGGGCGACCAACTCGAAGTCGACGACCACGTCCGCGGGACCGCCCGGAGGTAGGTCGGCGCTCACCGTTCGTACCGCTGGTACACCAGGCGCTCGCCCACGCTGCCCGAGCGCCACACGTCGTTGCACGCCTCGGCCATCGGCTCCAGGCCCTCGACGATCGTGGCGTAGACGTTGCCGGGCACCCAGCCCACGTCGCCGTTGAGGAGCAGGTTGTTGCGGCCGTAGAAGATCGCCAGATCGATCACGCCCGGAAGCGCGTCGATCCCCTTCTCCTCCTTGAAGCGCCGGTCGAGCATGCCCCCGTTGAAGGAGAAGTAGACGACGTCGCCGGGGATCGGCGTGACCGTGGGGTTCTCCAGGCCGGGCTCCTCGGCGGCGAAGCGCTCGACCATCGTGTAGACCTCGTTGCGGGCGTACTTGGCGTGGTAGATGTCGCCGCCCTGCGGGAGCGCCCGCCACACCGCCTCGCACGTACGAGGCGCGTCCTTGTCGAGCAGTTCCGCGACGCACGACACACCGCGGCGCTCCAGCGTGATCTTGATATGTCTCGGCATGCCAGACCTCCCACTGCACATGGTCGAGGTGAGGCACGTCGCTCACCCCGATGACTTCCCTGCGGGCGCCTTGGGATCCGTCCTGGCCTCTGGTCCGGGTGATGAGGTCCGGGGTGGGTTCAGGTTGCGACGGTCTTGCAGCACTTCATCAGCTCTGGCGCTGATTGTTGACAATCATACGAAGTCTGCCTAGCGTGTCAATGCCCCTGGTGACCTCGGAATACGCACGGGAGCGTCAGCTGTGACCACGCGGAATCCGGCCGTTCTCGTCCTGGAAGGCGATGCCCCGCCGCCCCGGTTGGCCGCCATCGGACGGCTCGCCGATGTACGGCGTACGGACGCGGCCGGCCTGGCGGAGGCGCTGCCGGGCGCCGAGGTGCTCTTCCTGTGGGACTTCTGGTCCGACGCCGTCGCCGCCGCGTGGCCGCGCGCCGACGCGCTCCGGTGGGTGCACATCGCCAGCGCGGGGGTCGACCGGCTGCTGTTCCCCGGCCTCGTCGAGAGCGACGTCGTGGTCACCAACTCGCGCGGCGTCTTCGACGAGCCGATCGCCGAGTACGTCCTCGGGCTGATCCTCTGCTTCGCCAAGGACCTGCACACCACGGTGCGCCTGCAGGACCGCCGCGAGTGGCGGCACCGCGACGCCGAGCGCATCACCGGTGCCCGCGTCCTGGTCGTCGGCACCGGCCCGATCGGCCGGGCCATCGGGCGCCGCCTGTCCGCCGTCGGCATGGCCGTCTCGGGCATCGGCCGCTCCGGCCGGGCGGGCGACCCGGACCTGGGTGACGTACGGCCGTTCGGCGAGCTGGCCCCGGCGCTCGCCGACGCCGACTACGTCGTGCTCGCCGCGCCGCTCACCGACCTCACCCGCGACATGATCGACGCCGCCGCGCTGGCCCGGATGCGGCCCTCCGCCCGGCTCATCAACGTCGGCCGCGGCGGGCTCGTGGTGGAGAAGGCACTGGTCGACGCACTGTCCGAGGGCCGCATCGCCGGAGCGGCGCTCGACGTGTTCGCGACCGAGCCGCTGGCGGAGTCCTCGCCGCTCTGGACGCTGCCGAACGTCCTGGTCTCCCCCCACATGGCGGGTGACACGGTCGGCTGGCACGACGAGCTGGCCGAGCTGTTCCTCGACAACCTGGGCCGCTACCGGGACGGACGTCCGCTGGTGAATGTGGTCGACAAGAAGCTGGGATACGTCACGAGAGGGACCTGATGGCCGAGATCGCGTACCTCACCGCGAGCGAGATGCTGGCCGCCTTCCGCGCCGGGAGCCTGTCCCCGGTCGAGGCGACGTCCGCCGTCCTGGCACGCATCGCCGAGGCCGATCCGTCGGTCAACGCGTTCTGCCTCGTCGCCCCCGACGAGGCCCTCGCGGCGGCGCGCGCGTCGGAGGAGCGCTGGCGGCGCGGCGAGCCGCTCGGGCGCCTCGACGGCGTCCCCATCTCGATCAAGGACGTCCTGCTGACCCGCGGCCACCCCACGCTCCGCGGCTCGCGCACGATCGCGCCGGACGGCCCGTGGCCGGACGACTCCCCCGCCGTCGCGCGGGTGCGCGAGCACGGCGGCGTGATCGTCGGCAAGACCACGACGCCCGAGCTCGGCTGGAAGGGCGTCACGGACGGACCGCTGACCGGAGTCACCCGCAACCCCTGGGACCCGTCGCGCACGCCGGGCGGTTCCAGCGGAGGCGCCGCCGCGGCGGTCGCCCTCGGCATGGCGCCGCTCGCCCTGGGCACCGACGGGGGCGGCTCGGTGCGCATCCCGGCCGCCTTCACGGGTGTCTTCGCGCACAAGCCGACGTACGGCCGGGTGCCGCACTTCCCGGCGAGCCCGTTCGGCACGCTCGCACACGTGGGCCCGATCACCTGGAGCGTCGCCGACGCCGAGCTGCTGCTCGAGGTGATCTCGGAGCCCGACAGCCGCGACTGGTCGGCGCTGCCGCCGGCCGTCCCGGCCGAGCCGGTCGACCTGCGGGGCCTGCGGATCGCCTTCAGCCCGGCACTCGGGTACGCCTCGGTGGACGCGGAGGTGGCGGCGGTCGTGGAGAAGGCGGTCGCGGTCTTCACCGACCTCGGCGCTCAGGTGGAGCAGGCCGACCCGGGCTTCGCCGACCCGGTGGAGGCCTTCCACGTCCTCTGGTTCGCCGGCGCCGCCAAGTCGGTGGAGTCGCTCACCCCCGCCCAGCGCGAGCTGCTGGACCCGGGCCTGCGGGAGATCTCCGAGCAGGGCGCGCGGCACTCCGCGCTCGACTACCTCACGGCGACCGCGTGCCGGATGGAGCTGGGCCGCCTGATGGGCGCCTTCCACGAGGACTACGACCTGTTGCTGACCCCGGCGATGCCCATTCCGGCGTTCGAGGCCGGCCGTGAGGCGCCGGCCGGCTCGCCGTCGCCCCGGTGGACGAGCTGGACGCCGTTCACCTACCCGTTCAACATGACCCAGCAGCCGGCGGCCAGCGTGCCGTGCGGCTTCACGTCGGCCGGCCTGCCGGTGGGCCTGCAGGTCGTGGGCCCGCGCCACGCGGACGCCCGCGTCCTGGCGGCCTGCCGCGCCTTCGAGCAGGCCGGCTCCTGGCACGACCGCCGGCCGGTCGTCGGCGATTCGCCCGAATGAACCATTTGTTGCCTCACACCGCGTAAAGCTGGGCTCAACAGGTCCAGACCCCTAATATGAGGGCGCAACAGTCAGGTACGGCGGCCGAGGGGAACGACGTGGTGAACATCGCGGACCGGGCATCAGGCCCTGATCAGCGACCCGTCGCGGACCCGGACGCCGCGCCGTACTCCCCGCTCGGCGGTTCGTCCGTTCACGAGGCGGACCCCGCGCCGCGGGTCGTCCGTGCCGTCGGCGATCCGCTGTCCACCGTCAGCGTGCGCGGAGGCATCGCCGTCGAGCACTAGGCGTGGTACGACGAGGCGGGCCGCCCTCGACGCGCACACGGTCGGGGGCTCGGATAAGGAGCGAAGAATGCCGGACACCTGGGTCGTCGTGGGCCTGGACAACGGGGGCACCTGCAACAACGCGACGGTGCTGGACGCGTCGGGGAAGTTCCTCGTCGACCGGCTGGTGGAGATCCCCAGCCGCGTCACCGAGGGCCCGGAGATCGCGGTCGGAGCCCTGGCCGAGGCCTTGGAGGGCGTCCTGACCCTCACCGGTGTCGAGCGGTCGCGGGTCCGCGCCGTCGGGCTGGACACCCCCGGACCGGCCAGCGCCGACGGCGTGATCTCCTCCAAGGGCGCGACGAACTTCCCCCAGCCGGCCTGGTGGGGCTTTGACGTCCGTACGGCGCTGGAGGAGCGGCTCGGCCTGCCGGTCGTCTACAACAACGACGGGAACGCCGCCGCCCTGTACGCCCACCACGCCCACTTCGGCGCGGAGGCGGCGGAGCACTCCTCGATCTCGGCCATCGTCGGCACCGGCCTGGGCGGCGGCGTGATCGAGGCCGGCCAGGTCGTACGCGGCGCGGCGGGCATGGCGGGCGAGCTGGGGCACGTGCACATCCCGATGGAGGGGCTGCTGGCGGAGGGGCAGCCGCTGCCGATGTGCAACTGCGGGTTCGGCGCCGACGCCGAGAGCGTCGCCTCCCTGACCGGCATCGCGGCGAACCTGCTCCCGTACTGGCTGACCCGCTTCCCCGGGCACGAGCTGGCGGGCGTGCCGATCCTGGAGGCGGCCAAGCTCGTCCGCTCCCGCGGCGAGGACGGCGACCCTCTCGCGCTGAAGATCTTCGAGCAGCAGGCGATGGCGCTCGGCCGGCTCTTCACGATCGCGGCCAACTTCACCGACCCGAGCGCGTACTTCATCGGCGGCGGCGTGGTCGAGACGGGCCCGAAGTTCCGCGAGTGGTTCCTGGAGAAGGTACGCGAGCACACCGTCCTGCGCGAAGAACAGCAGCGGGTGGCCTCATTCGCGCTGGTCCCGGACCTGGACATGGCCGGCGCGCGCGGGGCCGCGATCGCCGCGCGCGACGCCTCCGCGCCGTGAGCTCCTCACGGCCGCACGGGCCCATGCGCGTCAACCGCTCATCGGAGCTGGAGTGGAGCGGTGTCCAGACGTTCATGAAGGCCCCGGTGTGCCTGACACCGGAAGACCTGCGGGCGGGCAACGTGGACGTCGCGGTCGGTGGCGCGCCCTGGGACGGCACGGCGTCCGGCCTCAGCGGCACCCGCCTGGGCCCCCGTGCCATCCGGCAGGGCGACTACATCTCCGGGTCGCGGTACATCACCCACCTCGGCGTCCGGGTGAACCCGCTGGACCATCTCGTCCTGGCCGACTACGGCGACGCCGAGGTGCTGATCGGCGACACCGAGGGCACGTACGAGAACATCCGCGGGTTCGTCGGCGAGATCCTCGCCGGCGGCGCGATCCCGATCATTCTCGGCGGCGACCACGGGATCACCTGGCCCGCCGCCACGGCGGTGGCCGACGCGTACGGGCACGGCAAGGTCGGCATCGTGCACTTCGACGCCCACGCGGACACCGCGCCGGACATGCAGGGCTCGCTGTACGGCCACGGCACGCCGATGCGGCGGCTGATCGAGAGCGGCGCGGTGCCCGGCCGCAACTTCGTGCAGGTGGGGTTGCGGGGGTACTGGCCCGAGCCGCCCGTCCTGGCGTGGATGGAGGCGAACGAGCTCCGCACCCACTTCATGGCGGAGATCCACCGGGACGGCTTCGGGGCGGTGCTGGAACGCGCGGTCGACGAGGCGCTGGACTCCGCCGACCACCTGTACATCTCGCTCGACGTGGACGTCGCCGACCCCGCGTACGCTCCGGGCACCGGGACGCCGGAGCCGGGCGGCCTGACGAGCGCCGAGGTGCTGTGGGCCATCCGGCGCCTGGCGGCCGAGGTCGGGATGGTCGGCATGGACGTGGTGGAGGTCAGCCCGCCGTACGACGTGGGCCCGGACATCACGGCGCTGCTGGCACGGCGCGCGGTGATGGAGGCGCTGACGGGCACGGCCATGCGGCGGATCGGCCTGACCGAGCCGGACTACCTGGACCCTCGGTCGACGGGCTCCGGCGAGAGCCGCACATACCGGACATCGGAGGGAACCTGACCTGTGAGGGAACCTGATGGGAATACTCCACTTAATCGATTGACAACGCAGGGAATTCGGCCACAACCTTGTGGGGTGAGCCATGACGTTCGCCTGACGGTGCGCCTGCACGTCGATCTCCGCCTGCAGGCCAGCGCGCTGTGCGTACCCTCCTCGCCCCGCCGCTGAATCTCCCCGCCTGGCAGGAAAAGGATTCGTCATGACCCAGCACCGGTCGCCGAACCGGGCTTCGCGCCATCTCGTAGACCTGGACGCCCGCTACCGCGAGCGTCTTCACCGCGGCCACGCTCTCGCCCCGGTGGAGACGGTCCCCGCGGACGGGACGCTCCTGGACGTGGTCCCGCTCCCCGACACGGGGAAGGTCCTGATGATCGTGGCTCACGTCGTCCCCGCCTCGGCCGTACCGCCGGGCTCGCCGCCCGAGAGCGACGGCCGACCCGCTCTCTTCCCGGCACCGCCGCGGACGACGGTGGACGCCCAGACACCCGCCGACGCTCCGAGCGCCGATGACGCCTCGGCCGCCTCGCCGGCCTCCGGTGCCGGGGCGCCGCCGGACGGCGCCTCGCCGCCGCTGGGCGTCATCGGGCAGGAGCCTTCCCCTGCCGAGTGGCCGGAAGCGAATCCCGTGCGACGGGACGACGCACCGTCGGAGGCCCTGCGGATCGACCCGTCGTCCCGGCGCGTCTGGGTGGAGGGCCGGGAGATCGGACTGACGTACCAGGAGTTCGAACTGCTGGCGCACTTCACGACGCACCCGTGGCAGGTCTTCAGCCGGACCGACCTCATGCGGGCCCTCTGGCCGGCGGTGGACGCCACGACCAGGACGGTCGACGTGCACGTCCACCGCCTCCGCCGCAAGCTCGGCAGCGCGGGCTCCCGGCTCGCGACCGTACGGCGGGTCGGCTACACCTACCGGCCCCACGACGTGCACCGGGCCGAGCCCGCGCAGGCGGGCGAGTGACCTTCTCCGGATGACCGTCGGCGAGTGACCGACATCGCTCGATGGCGGAGCCGGGCGGAGCCGGGCGGGCCGGACGGGATCGGTGTGGCCGGGCGGAATGGTCGAGGCCCGCGGTGCGGCGGCTTGACCGAAAAGCGTTCGCCCGGCGGATCGGGAACGATCTACGATGCGGGCGATGAGCAGCAGACTGCGTGAGGTCGCGGCGGTGAACGCGCGGATCGTCGCCGACGGCGCGTACACCGCCGAGGACGGCACCCGCGTCGCCGTACGGTCCATGCTGGACGCGGCGATCGACGGCACGGTGAGTCATCCCCCGGAGGGCGCGTTGGACGCGCCCACGGGCGATCACCGCACGGTGTTCGAGGTGACCGCGGAGGGCAGTCTGGGCGCGGCGCGACGGTTGCATCTCTCCGGCGCCGGGCGGATCGCCGTGCTGAACTTCGCCTCCGCGCGCAATCCGGGAGGCGGATACGTCGGCGGCGCCCGGGCGCAGGAAGAGGACCTCTGCCGGACCGCTCTGTTGTACCCCTGCCTTCTTCAGGCCCCCGACTACTACGCCGCACACCGCGCCTCGTCCGACCTGCTCTACAGCGACCGCGTCATCTGGTCCCCGGACGTCCCGGTGCACCGGGGCGACGACGGGCGGTTGCTGGCCGAGCCGTACCCGGTGTCGTTCCTGACCTCCGCCGCCCCGAACGCCGGTGAGGTGCTCCGGCGCGACCCCGGCGCGGGCGACACGGTCCGGCGTACGCTCTACCGGCGCGCGGAGCGCGTGCTGGCGGTGGCCGCTCACCACGGCGCCCGACGGCTGGTTCTCGGCGCGTGGGGCTGCGGGGTGTTCCGCAACGACCCGAACGACGTGGCCGGCGCGTTCCACTCGCATCTGACGGGCGACGGCGCCTTCTCGTCCGCCTTCGAACGAGTGGTCTTCGCCGTCTGGGACCGCTCCCCTCGCTCCGCGAACCGCGCCGCGTTCGCCGAGCGCTTCGCCCCCGTCGGCGATCCCGCCTGAACCCTCCGGCGCCGTTCCCCGAACGACGCCCGTATCAGTGCTGATCTCGTGAGGTCGGAGCGCTGACGCGCGAGTTATCCACAGGGGTTCGGTGGCCATCGACGTGCCGGTCACCGGCGGCCCATCATTGCGGACATGCCCAGCGGCGGGCCCTTCCTTTCACCGGAGTGAGCCGGGCCCGCCGCCGGGCCCACCATCGACCGTCCCAAAGGGGTTGATCATGCACGGGGGCCTGCCCTTCATCGGGTTCAGCACCATCGTCTACGGGGTCGTCGGGCTGGCCGTGGCCGCCGGCGGCGCGGTCACGAGGTTCCGGAGGCGCAAGTGACGGCGACACTGACCGTGATCGTCCCGGCCCACAACGAGGAGGCGGGCCTGCCCGCGACGTTGGAGGCCATCCGGCGCCAGACGGTCCCGCCGGAGAAGGTCGTCGTCGTCGATGACGGCTCGACCGACCGCACGGGCGAGGTCGCGGCGTCCTACGGGGCGACCGTGCTGAGGCCCCCGCACAACCTGGGCAGCAAGGCCAAGGCGCAAAACCACGCACTGCCCGTCTGCGACACCGACCTCGTCTTGGCCGTCGACGCGGACACCGTGCTCGCCCCGGACTACGTCGAAAAGATCAAACCGGTCTTCGACGATCCGGAGGTGGTCGTCGCGGCCGGCAACGTGCAGACCCGTTTCACCCGCACCGTCTGGGAGCGCGGCCGCTCCATCGAGTACCTCTTCGGCTTCCACTGGAACCGCCCGATCCAGAACGGCGCGGGCAGCCCGGTCGTGTGCTCGGGCTGCTGCTCGGCCTTCCGCCGCACGACACTGACCGACTTCGGTGGCTTCCCCGAGCGCACCATCGTCGAGGACATGGACTTCACCTGGTCGATGCAGATCGCCGGCCGGCGCGCGGTGTACGTCGGCGAGGCCGTGGCGTGGGCGGCCGACCCGGAGACGCTGACCTATCTGCGCAAACAGGTGTGGCGCTGGATGGCGGGCTTCTTCCAGAACGTCCGCCTCCACCTCGGCGCCCTCGTGAGACGAAAACCCATGCTCGCGATCTGGATCGTCCTGGCCCTGGCCGAGATCTTCACCGCGCCTCTGTGGTGGGCGACGCCGTTCGTTCTCACTCTGGGCATGCACCGGTCCGTCGGCGCCGCCCTGACGTTCTGGCTGGGGTCGGAGCTGCTGTTCACCGTCCCGCCGCTGCTCTACGCCGCCCGGCGCCGAAGACTTCCGGTGCTGGGCGTGATGGCCAACATCCCCTTCGTCTACCTGACGAAGGCCGTCAACATCTACTACGCCTGGAAGGCCCTCATCGTCGAACTCGTCCTCGTCCCCCTACGCCTGTCCCGAGGTCTCGTCATCTACGAGAAAGGCCGCGCCTGAGCACTCCCCGTGAAGGCGCCCACGGGAACGACTCCGACGCGGCACGCGAGCAGTAACGAACCGCCACGCGGCAGCGGGGCTCACCACCGGCAGGACCGCCCGGACCGTCACACGGCGGCTTGGCTTACCGCTTCCGCATGACCTCCGGCTCCTGGCGCCGCAGCATCCGTTCCACCAGGAAGATGAGGATCACGCCGAGTACCACCATCATGCCCATGTCCAGCAGCCAGGTGCTGAACTGCTGCTTCCACAGCGGGTCCGGCGGGTCCTTGTGCGGGAGAAGGAAGGTGATGTCGAGCGTGCCCGCCATCGCGGCGAACGCCCACCGGGCCGGCACCAGCCAGGCGAACTGCTCCAGCACGGCCTTGCCGTCCAGGTGCACGAGCGCTCCGCAGAACACGATCTGGACCAGCGTGGTGAGCACCAGCAGCGGCATCGTCATCTCGCTGGTCTTGACGATCGCGGAGATGAGCAGGCCGAGCGTCATCGCGGTGAAGGACAGCAGCGCGACGGCGATGATGAGTTCGGGCATCGGCGTGGTGATCACGCCCTTGTCCCTCATATTGACGCCGAGCATGGCGACCAGCGTGAGCACGATGCCCTGGCCGATCGTGATCACACCGAGGACGAGCAGCTTGGAGGTGAGATAGGCCGATCTGGACAGCCCGACCGCGCGTTCTCGCTGATAGATCGGTCTTTCCTTGACCAGTTCGCGCACCGCGTTGGCGGCGCCGGTGAGGCATCCGCCGATGCACAGGATCATCAGGAGGTTGGCCGCGCCGCCCTGCGAGCCGGGCACCTTCGAGGTGAGGTCACCGGCCGGGATGACGCGCGCCACCGCGCCCATGATGATCGGCAGCGCCACCGTGATGCCGAGGAACAACGGGTCCGCCGCGATGCTGCGGATGTAGCGCCGGATCAGCGTGCTCAGCTGTTCGGGCCAGCTCTGCGGCTTGGACGGCGGCTGGTAGTTCACCGGACCGGCCTGCTGCGCCACGGGCTGGACCAGGTCGGCCGTGACGTACTTCTGGTGGGCCGGCGACTGGAGGTAACGGCCGCCCCAGTCGATCGACGGATCGTCGAAGGCCTGGAAGACGTCGGCCCAGTCGTTGAACCCGAGGAACGGCAGCGCCTCCTTCGGCGGGCCGAAGTACGCGATGCGGCCACCCGGCGCCATGACGAGGAGCCGGTCGCAGATGTCGAGGTTCGCGACGCTGTGGGTGACCACCGCGACCGTGCGGCCGTCGTCGGCGAGACCCCGCAGCATCTGCATGACCGACTTGTCCAGGCCGGGGTCCAGGCCCGACGTCGGCTCGTCCAGGAACAGCAGCGACGGCTTGGTCAGCAGCTCCAGGGCGACGCTGACGCGCTTGCGCTGGCCGCCGGACAGGGAGGAGATCTTGTTGTCGCGCCGGTGGTCCAGGCCGAGTTCCTTGAGCACCTCGTCGACCCGCGCCTTGCGCTCGTGCTGGCGCGTGTCGTCGGGGAAGCGCAGCTCGGCGGCGTAGATGAGCGCGCGGCGCACGGTGAGCGAGGTGTGCAGGATGTCGTCCTGCGGCACCAGGCCGATGCGCGAGCGGAGTTCGGAGTAGTCGCGGTAGAGGTCACGGCCGTCGTAGGAGACCGTGCCCTGGTCGGCGGGCCGCAGACCGGTGAGCGCACGCAGCAGGGTCGACTTGCCCGAGCCGCTGGGGCCGATGACCGCGACGAGACACTTCTCCCCGAGCGGGAAGGACACGTGGTCCAGCAGCACCTTGCCCTTGTCGACCGTGACGGTGAGGTCGTGCGCGCTGAAGCTGACCGCGCCCGTGTCGGTGTACTCGGTGAGCACGTCGCCGACCAGGTGGAACGTTGACGGGCCGATGCCGACGATGTCGTTCGGGCCGATCATCGCGCGCTCGACGCGCTGGCCGTTGACGTAGGTGCCGCTGCGGCTGCCGACGTCGACGATCTCGTACGTCCCGCCGGACGACCGCAGCTCCGCGTGCTGGCGTGACACCCGCAGGTCGGCGACGACCATGTCGTTCTCGGGCGCCCGGCCGATGCGCAGGACCTGCTGTCCCCCCAGGTTGCGGACCTTGGTCGGCTCGCGGTACTGCCCGCCCATCGTGGGCATCGGCGCCCGCGGCGGCGGTGTGCCGTGAGTCGGCAGATAGCCGATCGGATCGTCCTGGTAGCCCTGGGCGGCGGGCGGCATGGTGCCGGGACCGCCGAGTTGCGTGGCCTGGTCGTACGGCGGCATCGTGCCCGTACCGCCCCCCTGGCCGGGCTGCTGGTACGGCGGCATGGCGCCCGTGCCACCGCCCTGAGCGGGCTGCTGGTACGGCGGCGCCGCACCCGGGCTCATGCCCTGGGTGGCCTGCTGGTACGGCGGCATCGCGCCCGTACCACCGCCCTGGCCGGGCTGCTGGTACGGCGGCATCGTGCCCGTACCACCGCCCTGGGCGGACTGCTGGTACGGCGGCATCGCGCCGGTGCCGCCGTCCTGGGTGGCCTGCTGATATGGCGGCATCCCGCCCGTACCGCCGCCCTGCGGGTACGGCGGCGCCGCGCCCGCGCCACCACCCTGGGCGGACTGCTGATACGGGGGCATCGCGCCCGTGCCGTCGCCCTGCCCCGGTGGCGGCCCGTACGGCGGCGGCGTGCCCTGCGGCGCCGACGCGGCGGCCTGGCCCGGGTAGCCGGTGGGTGGTTGCTGCGGGGCGGGTGGCGGTGTCTGGCCCTGGGCGCCGGGCGGCGGATACACCTGACCGGGCGACTGGGGCGAGAAGCCTCCCTGCGCCTGGGCGGGATGGCCGGCCGGTTCGGTACCGGGTTCCGCGCGCGTCGCCGACGCGGGCGCGGCGCGGAAGGCGACCGGCACGCCCTGCTCCGGGTGGCCGAGCCGCACCTGGCTCCCCGGAGCCACGACGACCCGCTGCACCCGCCGGCCGCCGTCGTACGTGCCGTTGGCGCTGCCCGAGTCCTCGAGGATCCACTGGCCGCCCTCGAAGCGCAGCACGGCGTGGGAACGCGAGACGCCCTCGACCGAGACGACGATGTCCGCCCCGGGGTCGCGGCCCAAACGGTAGGAACGTCGTGGATCCAGAGCCACTGAAACGCCGTTGCTCTCCACGACAAGCTGAGTCACGAAATCGCCTTTCCCGTCGCCGGCCCCGAGGCCCCGCGTGTCGGCGCGTCGAGAGGAGCGCATCACCAGGACCGCCGGTAAAGCGTAGGGCCTCTTGCGTAAACGCGGCAATGCTTCGAAAAGTATGCAACTAGCCCCTATCACCCTGCAGGCGAACGAGGACGGTGGTCCGAATCGCGTGAGCGGAGGCACCTGCCGGTTGGGTTTCCCTTGGTGTTCGCTTGACGGTCGCGTTGCCCCGCCTTCATGATCATCGCGCCGCCGGTACGGCGGCGGAACGCAATGTCTCATTACGCGGTAAGCGTGATGTAGCCGATTTCACAACTCGCTTGATTTGCCCTCGGGGCCGCGATCGTTGATCATTGGCCGAATGTCCCCCGCTCCCCAGCCGTCCCATCGCGGGCATGCGGAGAGCGCGGCCGGGCTGTGACCGCCACACTGGAGGCGCCACGCCCCGCCGACGCGCTACGGGCACGACCGGTGCGCCACCGGCGGTGGCTGCTGCACCCCGTCGTGGCCGCTACGAGCATTGCCGGAATCCTGCATCTGCTGTGGGCCCTGTTCCTCGCCCGGGGCGGCGGCGACCTCGCCGCCCAGAGCGCGTGGGCCGAGTTCGCCCTACGGCATCCGGGTTCGGCCTACGACTTCGCGTGGTACGGCGGCATGCACC
The DNA here is from genome assembly GCF_039541955.1 of Actinoallomurus oryzae. NCBI lineage: Bacteria > Bacillati > Actinomycetota > Actinomycetes > Streptosporangiales > Thermomonosporaceae > Actinoallomurus > Actinoallomurus oryzae. The sequence continues at coordinate 467,202 of NZ_BAABHF010000019.1, forward strand.
CCGCCTCGTACAGCGTGATCTCCCCGTACCTGATGGCCATGCTGGGCGTCCGCACGACCGGCGTGCTCGCGGGCACGATGTCGGCCGGCCTCTTCGCGCTGATCCTGACGCGTTCGGCGGTCCGCCGGCCGTTGCCGCCGGCTCTCTGGGGCGCCTTCTCGCTGTCGTGCAACGCGGTGTCCGGCCGGGTGACGTTCGCCCTGGGCGTGTTCTTCGGCCTCGCGGCCATCGCGGTGGTGTTCGCGGCACGCGGGCCGCGCGCGCCGCGCGCCGCCGCCGTGATCGCCCTCGGCGTGCTGGCGACGCTGGCGAGCCCGGTGGCGGGGCTGTTCCTGGAGGTGGCGGCCGCCGCGCTGTTCCTCACGCGGCGGCGCCGGCCGGCGTACGCCGTGGCGGCCGGGCCGCCGTTCGTGGTCGGGCTGTCGGCGCTGCTGTTCCCGTTCAAGGGCGTGCAGCCGTTCCCCTGGTTCCTGGTCGTGGCCCCGGTGGCCAGCGCCGTCGCCCTCGCGGTCTACGCGCCCAAGTCCTGGCGCAACGTCCGCGTCGGCGCGGTGGTGTACGCGGTCGGCACGATCCTCACCTGGCTGATCCCGTCGCAGGTGGGCAGCAACGTCGACCGGCTCGCGCTGCTCTTCGGCGGCGCCGTGATGCTGGCCGCGGCCATGGAACGCAAGATCCTCATCCTGTACGTGGCGTTCGCGGCGACGGTCATCTCCCAGGTGATCCGGCCGGTGTTCGACGTGGTCAACACGGGCTCGCCCGACGGCCACACCGGCGGCGTGCTGGCGGAGCTGCGCAACGTCGACGCCGACCGCGGCCGGGTCGAGGTCGTGCCCGAACGCACCCATCTGGAGTCGTCGGAGTTCGCCTCGACGGTGAACCTCGCGCGCGGCTGGAACCGCCAGGCCGACGTCGACCGCAACCCGCTCTTCTACGACGGCACCCTCACGCCCGACACCTACCACGCGTGGCTCAGGAAGTGGGCCGTGCGGTACGTCGTGCTCTCGGACTCCAAGCCCGACTGGCAGGCCATGGAGGAGGCCAACCTCGTCGCCGCCGGGCAACCGTGGCTCAAGCAGATCTGGCACGACGCGCACTGGCGCGTGTACGAGCTGACCGATCCCGAGCCGCTCGCCGATCCGCCCGCCACCGTCACCCACGCCGCGGACGGGGAGCTCGACATCGACATGCCGTCGAGCGGCTGGGTGCTCATCCGGGTGCCGTGGTCACCGTGGGTCGGCGTACGCGACGGCGGCCCGGGCTGCCTGACACAGGCGGGCGACTGGACCCGGCTGTACGCCCCGGCCCCCGGACGCTACCGGCTCGGCGGCAGCTACCAGCTCCCCCGCGGCACTCCCTGCTGAGAGTCCCGCCGGGCGGTCCTCAGGTCCTCGGGCCCTCGGTTCAGGAGGTCTTCCCCTCGCCGGTGAAGGAGCGCAGGCGCGTACGGCGGAGCCAGACCACGGCGCGGTTCATGGCGCCCTCGAACAGCACGTAACCGATCAGCGTCACGGTCACGCCGACGACCGTACCGCCGGCGATGTCGTCCGGCGCGGCCCCGGCGAGCGTGAGTGCGGCCGCCATGACCAGCCATCCGCCGGACGCCGCCAACCCGAACCTGCGGCCCGCCAGGAACAGCCCGGCCGCCGTGGCCGCCGCCAACGCGGCGTGGTCGCTCGGCGCCGGCAGGTCCGAGGAGTGCACGACCAGGCCGTGGAAGGCCGTCCACCGGAAGGTGGGCATCCGCTCGATCGGCTCGTTCGCCACCACCGCGGCCACGGCACCGATGGGCGCCCAGAGCGCGGCCGCCATGACCGCCGCCCGCTCCCGACGTGCGGCCCACCACGCCCAGCCGAGCAGGGCCGCGAACAACACCGGGTCCGCCTTGGCGCACGCCACGGCGGTGGTGTGCAGCCCGGGTACGACGGCCAGATGATCGCTGAGCATGGTGTTCCGCCTCGATGAGTCGCGGGCCGGCTGTCCCCGGCCGATGATCGTCGAGGCCACTGTAGGGACCGGTTGGTCAGCGCGGGGTCAACGCGCCGATTCGCCCGCGTACCGTGGCGTGTCGCAGTCGGTCCGGCGCTCGAAGAACGCGCGCCCCGTCGCCCGCCGGGCGAGGGCCGGCGGGCGTCAAGCGGCGACCGGCAGGCCGCGGGCGGCGGACACGTCGGCGGGCGCCGGACGGCTCGACGGAAGCGCCGGCAGGTGGCGGACGGTAGGCCGTTCGGCGGGCGCGTCGGTAGGCGGCCCGGCGAGCGGCGGTCGGTCGGAACGTCGGCAGACGGGTCGGCGGGTGTGTGCGGCCCGGCGGGTGGCGAACGGGTCGGCGGGTGGGTCGGCGGGCGAGGGGCACGGGCGTTCTCTCATCGCGTGCGGCCCGGGACACGCCGGACCTTGACCCAGTCGATACGTGGAAATGGCGGCGACCCTACAATCTGTAGGGTGAACCCCCGTGACCGGTACGGCAGGCACCTGACCCATCCCGGGCTTCCCCTGGTCCTGGTCGCGGCGTTGTACGCGGCCGCACAGGTCGTGGCCGTCACCACGCGCATCGGGCTCGGCTGGGACGAGACCGTGTACGTGAGCCAGGTCAGCCCGCACGTGCCGACCGCGTTCTTCAGCGCTCCACGGGCGCGCGGCGTCACTCTGCTGGTCGCCCCGATCGTTGGGCTGACCTCCTCGCTGACCGGGCTGCGCCTCTACATGACCGCGCTGTCCTCGGCCGGGCTCGTCCTCGCGTACTGGCCCTGGACCCGTCTGCTGCGGCCGGTCACCGTGGCACTGGCCGCTCTGCTGCTCATCGTCCCGTGGGTGACGCAGTTCTACGGCAACGAGGTGATGCCCAACGTCTACGTCGCGTACGGGGCGGTGGCGGCCGTCGGCTGGTTCGCGCACACCATTCGGGGGACGAACCGGCTCGCGCCGGTCTGGCTCGTGCTGAGCCTGGCGTTCGTCGCGCTCATGCGGCCGGGCGACGCGGCGTGGCTCGTGCTGCCGCTGCTCGGCGCGATCGCGTTCGCGCCGCGGCGGCGCCGCATCGCGCTGGCGGCGGTGGTCGCCGGATCGGTGGCCGGCTCCGCGCAGTGGATCGTCGAGGCGTACGCACGGTTCGGCGGGCCACTCCAGCGGCTGGAGGCGTCGAGCCGCACCGAGGGCGGCCTCGGCTGGCATCCCGAGGGCGTCCGGATGGAGCTGCACGCGCTCAACCACCGGCTGCTGTGCCGCCCCTGTACCGGCGCGACCTGGCACGTGGCGCCGTTCGCCGCGTGGTGGCCGCTCATGCCGGCGCTCGCGGCCGCCGGGCTCGTGCTGGCGGCACGTGGAGGGCGCGGGCGCCTCGTCGCGCTGCCCGCCGTCTGCGGCGCCGTGATCGGCGCGTCGTACCTGCTCCTCGTCGGGTACGCCGCACCGCGCTTCCTCATCCCGGCGTACGCGCTGCTGGCCATCCCCACGGCGGAGCTCGTACGCGGCGCGGCGACGCTGGGCCAGGGCCGCTGGCGGCTCGCGACGGCCGGCGTGGTCGCCGCGGGCCTGGCCGTGCACGCGGGCGCCCAGCAGATCGTCCTCGGCCACATGGTCCGCGCCCAGCACAAGGCGCGCCAGGACTACGGCGTCATCGCCGGCGAACTGCGCGGGCTCGGCGTACGGGCCCCGTGCACACTGGCGGGCGAGCAGGCCCCCGTGCTCGCGTTCTACGCCGGCTGCCGATCGATGCAGATCGCCGGGAACGACGCGTCCACCAGCGCGTCCGGTCTGCTGGCCCAGGCGAGCGTCACCCACCTTGCCGTCGTCGAGCACACCAACCCGCGCCCGCGCTACACACGCGGGTGGCGCCACTACACCTTCACCACACCGACCGGCCGCGAGTGGCGCGTCTATGTGCCGCGACGCCCACCGGCCGCCCCACGCAGTTAGGGCCGCCTCGAAGTCCCCGGCCACAGCGAGCGGCGTCCACGCGGAGGAGGGGTCAGCCTGGTTTTCCGGGGCCCTGCGGGGGCGTGCCGGGCGACAGAGCCGTTCGGCACGGCTTCGTGGGGCGGGAACGACAACGCAGTGAGGCGGCGCCTGGACACCGGGCAGTAGGACAGCAGGGCTTTGACACAGCTCCAGGACCCACCTCGCAGTCCCGTCCGTAACGCGCGGCGTCCCGGCTGAGCGTTACGCCGGAAAGGAAACCTTGCCCCGGCCGACGACGCGGGCGCCGTACAGCGGCCGTGGCGCTTTGAAGACGGGCTCCGGCGTCAGCCGGCGAGGAGGCGGCGCAGCATCTCCTCGTCGTCCGGCCCCAGGCCGATGACGAACCGCCGCAGCACCGCGGCGCGATCGGATTCGCGGCGCAGAACCTCGTGCATGACCTGGGCCGCGTGCTCGGTGGCGTCCTTGGCGGGCAGGTAGGCGCCGCGTCGGCCCTCGGCATCGCGGATGACGAGTCCCTTGTCCCAGAGGCGTTTCAGGATGGTGTGCACCGTGTTGTAGGCCAGCTCGCCACTGATCCGCGCCTGGACCTCGGACGGCGTCAGCGGCCGATCGGTCGCCCGCAGAGCGCGGAGGACCTCCGCCTCGAGCTGCCCGGTGCCTCGACGTCCTCCGGTCATATGGTCACTTTACCGGTGGTACATCCGGATATGAGGGCCCGATTTCACCCCACTCTTCCGCTTTCTCGCTCCTACGCGATGCGCGACGGCCCGTCGACCCGACCACACGGCCGCGCCAAGGCCCGGGGCCCTTTTGTCCCCCGCCTGACGAGCTCACCTGTACTATCTGGGTAGTAGTACAGTCGCGATACACGGGAGCGGTGGACGGACACGTGCGAATGCCGCGGTACGGGCCGACAGTCGCCTTGAGAGCGACCACATGGACGACGACCCGCCGAGGAGCCCGCAGTCCCATCGGCACCGGTCCGAAGACCACCGAGCAGCGCGGCACCGCCCGTCGCCTGGAGCCCACCCGGACAGGGGCGCCCGTAACGAGCGGCGTTCAGGTGGTGCCCGGCAAGGCGGAGGAGGGAGTCGGCCCGGGTTCGGCCGTCGACCGACGACAAGGCGGCCAGGCGCCGCCTGAACACCGAGCAGTAGCGCAGTCCTCGCGGACTCGTACTCAGCTCCGCGGACAGCGCACGAGCGCGGCCCGCCCACCGGTCCACTGACCACCGGAGGGCGCTGAGGTTTCATCGGCCCGGACACGCCGGTCTGGGCGCCCGTTCTTCATCTCGTGTTTCACCGGTGTCGATCCGCTAAGGGGACATTAGAGTCCATGAGTCGAAGCGCCTTCGTACGGCAGCCGCCGACTGATCTCGTGAGGGTTCAGGCCGACGGATCCGTCGGCGCACGGGGTCCGGTCCGCGCCTGGCTCGTCGCGGTGCTTCTGCTGGCCGGGCTGGCCCTCGGGCTCACCGGGGCGGGGCTCGCCGACGTCGATGTCGCGGGCGGGCTGTGGGACGGTGCGGACTGGGTCTCCGAGGGCGCCGCGCGGATCCGCTGGGGCCTCGTGCCACTGATCGCGGCTCTCACCGCGCTGCACTACCTGACCTCGGCACTCGGCGTACGGGCGACCGCCTCCGGTGCCTCGGAGTCCGCACGGCCGGACCGGCTCGGCGTCTGGGAGATCACCGGCGCTCAGTTCGCCGGAGCGGCGGCGAACCGGCTCGCGCCCGCCGGTCTCGGCACCGCGGCCGTCACCTGCCGCTACCTCACCCGGCGCGGCCTGCCGGCCTGCGCGGCGACGACGACGGTGGCCGTCGTCGGGCTGGTCCGCGGGCTGACCAAGCTCTCGCTGGTCACGCTGGCGATCGCGTTGTGGAGCGGCCTCGGTCAGGCCCTGCGCCCCGTCGGCCATGTCAGCCGGCTCGCCGCACGCCACTCCGGCATGGTGGTGCCCGCGGCGATCGTCGTGGGGCTCGCCGTGTGCGCGCTGCTCGTCACCGCGCTGGTCTGGCGGCGCCGGCAGTCGCGGTTCAGCATCGGAGCGGCGCTCGCCGGCGTCGCGCACTCCGTACGCCACCTGCTGCGGCGGCCCCGCTGCCTGCTGACGCTGGTCGCGGCCGCGACAGCGGCCGACCTGGCGCTCGCCCTCGCCTTCGCGATGAGCGTCATGGCCGTGCCCGGCGTCCCGACGGGTTCGGTCGGCTCGCTGATCGCGCTGTACCTCCTGGGCGCGACGGCCGGCGCCGCCGTCCCCACGCCGGCCGGTGTCGGATCGACCGAGGCGGCCCTCATCGCCGCGCTGGCCACCGTGCACATCCCCGCCGCCCAGGCCGCCACCGGCGTGCTGCTGTTCCGGGTCATGACCTTCTGGGCCCCGGTCCCGGCCGGCGTGCTGAGCACCCGCTGGCTCCGCCGCCGCGGCGGCCTCTGACCGACAACCGGCACCGGGACCGCGCCACGACCGCACGAACGCCGGCGGCCGGCTCACCTCCGCAGGGCATCGCCCGGGCGCTCAGTCTCTCTTCGCGACGAGCGTCAGCACGTCGTACTTGGCCACGGACGAGCCGTCCTGCTTGGTCACGTCGGCGTCCCAGCGCACCTCGCCGTACTCCGCGCCGTGCCGCGGCTCGATCCGCTTCGCGGTGAGCGTCACGGTCAGCTCGTCGCCGGGGTAGACGGGAGTGAGGAAGCGGAGGTTCTCCAGGCCGTAGTTGGCCAGCACCGGACCGGGGTCCGGATGCACGAACAGGCCGGCGGCCAGCGACACGATCAGGTACCCGTGGGCCACGCGGCCCTCGAAGAACGGGTTGGCCCGCGCGGCCTCCTCGTCCATGTGCGCGTAGAACGTGTCGCCGGTGAACTCCGCGAAGTGCTCGATGTCGGCCAGCGTCACGGTGCGCGGCCCGGCCACCACCGTGTCACCGACCCGCAGCTCGCCGAGGTGCTTGCGGAACGGGTGGACGTCGGTGACCGTACGCTCGGCGCCGGGCGTCCACCGGCCCGTGACCGCGGTGAGCATCCGCGGGCTCGCCTGCACGGCGGTGCGCTGCATGTGGTGCAGCACGCCGCGGATGCCGCCCATCTCCTCGCCGCCGCCCGCCCGGCCGGGCCCGCCGTGGACGAGGGCCGGCAGCGGCGAACCGTGCCCGGTGGACTCGCGTGCGGTCTCCGCGTCGACGACGAGCAGCCGGCCGTGCCACGGCGCGACACCCATCACCATCGCGCGGGCGAACTCCGGGTCGCCGGTCACCACCGAACCGGCGAGGCTGCCCCGGCCGCGTGCCGCCAGCGCGACGGCCTCGTCGGGGGCGCCGTACGGGAGCAGGGTGCTGACCGGCCCGAACGCCTCCACCTCGTGGGGCTCGTCCCGGCCGGTGTCGTCGGCGCGCAGCAGGATCGGCGACAGGAACGCGCCACGCTCGGGGTCGGCGTCCACGACCCGCACATGCTCGGGGTCGCCGAAGACCGTACGCGCGCCGGCCGACAGTGCCTTGAGCGACCGGCGCACCTCCTCGCGCTGCCCCAGGCCCGCCAGCGCACCCATGCGTACGGAAGGGTCGGCCGGGTTGCCGACCGTCACCTCCGCGAGGCGTTCGGCGACGGCCCGCTCGACGTCGTCGATGACCCCGGCGGGTACGAGGGCGCGCCGGATGGCGGTGCACTTCTGCCCCGCCTTGACCGTCATCTCGGTGACGAGCTGCTCGACGAAGACGTCGAACTCCGGATCGCCGGGGCGTACGTCCGGGCCCAGGATGGAGCAGTTGAGCGAGTCGGCCTCGGCGTTGAAGCGCACCGACCGGTTGACCACGGCCGGGTGGGAACGCAGCAGCGCGGCGGTCGCGGCCGACCCGGTGAAGCCCACGAGGTCCTGCTCGGTCAGGTGGTCCAGCAGGTCGCGCGCGTCGCCGCAGACGAGCTGCACCGAGCCCTCCGGAAGCAGTCCCGACTCGACGATCAGCTCGACGAGCCGCGCGGTGAGATAGGCGGTCTGCGCGGCCGGCTTGATCAGGCTCGGCACGCCGGCCAGGAACGCCGGCGCGAGCTTCTCCAGCGGCCCCCAGACCGGGAAGTTGAAGGCGTTGATCTGCACCGCGACGCCCCGCAGCGGCGTACAGACGTGCTGGCCGACGAACCCGCCGGACTTGCTCAGCGGCTCCAGGCCACCCTCGACGTAGACGGTGTCGTCGGGCAGTTCGCGGCGCCCCTTGCTGGAGTAGGAGAACAGGACGCCGATGCCGCCGTCGACGTCGAACCTGGCGTCGTTCAGCGTCGCGCCGCTGCGCAGCGACAGGTCGTACAGCTCCTCGCGGTGACCCCGCAGCTCCGAGGCCAGCGCCTTGAGGAGCGCGGCCCGCTGATGGAAGGTCATCTCGCGCAGGACCGGGCCGCCGACCCCGCGTCCGTACTCGAGCGCGGCGCGGAAGTCCACGCCGGAGGAGGAGATCCGCGCGATCTCCGTGCCCGTCACCGCGTCGTACAGCGGGGCGCCCTCGTCCGGCGGGACGTGCCAGGCGCCGGAGACATAACTGGCCAGTGGTGCCATCGGACCCGACCTCCTCGTCGGTGGACCGTACCGGCGAATGGTAACCCGGCCCGACCGGCGCGCCCCAGGGGCCTGGTTGACTGCGGGGATGACCGACCACAACGTCCTGCGCGTCTTCTGTGATCCCGACGGCCGACACGGCAACGAGCTGGCGGTCGTCCGCGACGGCGCCTCGGTTCCGGGCGAGTCCGGCCGGCAGGAGCTGGCCCGGGAGCTGGGCTTCAGCGAGACCGTGTTCGTCGACGATCCGGAGCGCGGACTGATCGACATCTACACGCCGACGCTGCGGCTGCCCTTCGCCGGCCATCCGTGTGTCGGCGCGGCCTGGCTGCTCGGCGTCCCGCGGCTGGTCACGCCCGCGGGCGTGGTGACCGTACACCGCGCGGACGGACTCGTGTGGATCGCCGCGCGTGCCGCGTGGGCGCCGCCCCGGACCCTGCGGGAGTACGGTTCGGCCGCCGAGGTGGAGGCGCTGCCCGTACCCCCGCCGGGCGAGTGGGTGTACGCGTGGGCGTGGCAGGACGAGGCGGAGGGCCGCATCCGTGCCCGCGCCTTTCCCGGACGGGGCGACGGCATCGACGAGGACGAGGCCACCGGCGCGGCGGCGCTCCTGCTGACCGCCCACCTCGGCCGCGCCCTGACCATCACCCAGGGCCGCGGCTCCCAGATCCTGACGGCCCCCGGCCCACCCGGGAGGCCGGCGGGTCGGACGGGGGCACACGACACGATCGAGGTCGGCGGCCGGGTCCGCCACGCCTAGAGCGTGGGCTCTCGGGTCCGCAGTGACGGCGGCCCGAGGTCCTGCCGGGCGAGGGCGCCGGCGTCGGCTCGGGACGCCGGCGGCCTCACGGGAGATCGCCGACTCGGTGACCGGCTCTCCGGCGCCCTGCCCGGGTCATGCGGGTTCGGCCCGCAGATCGTCGGCCACCGAACGGCGGCCGCCGAGACGGGCCGGAACGGCGGTGAGCACCGCCACCGTGATCATCGTCGCCGCCACCAGGACGAGCACCTGCCACAGCGAGGGGGACGTGGCCCTGGAACCGTCACCGCCGGTGATGGCGTTGATGGCCCCGAACAACGCGAGGCCGCCCGGGAAGACGCCCAGGACGGCGCCGACGAGCGCGGGCAGCACCTGCGCGGCCGCCAGCGCCGTCGTCACCTCACCGGGGGTCGCGCCCAGCGCACGCGTCAGCGCCGACGAATGCCGGTTGTCGAGCACCGTCGCCCAGGTGATGACGATGGCGTTGATCGCCGCGAGGCAGAGCAGAATGATCGACCAGACGAGCAGCACGTGACGCAACGTGCCGACCTGGGCTTCGTCGTATCCGCCCTTCCCCGGCTGGGTCGCGAGGAAGGCGTTGAGGATCAGCAGGACGTAGATGCCGCTGACGGTGATCGCGATGCTGACGACGGCCAGCGCGGCGCGCCGCGGCCGGCGGCCGGTGACCCGCAGGGCGAGCAGCAGCGGCACGGGCAGCCGTGCCGACAGCGCGATCAGCCATCCCAGGCGGCGGGGCTGGCGCGGCGCGTCGGCCAGCGCCTTGACGGTGCTGGTGCGCGCCGCCCGTACGGCGGGGACGGCGGTCGCGACGACCGCGACGACGAGTGCCACGCCGAGCACCACACCGGCCGTGGACGCGGTCAGCGACGGCGTGCCCGCGCTGCCGACGAGGCCGGCACTCGACCCGGCGAGCAGCGGCGCGGTCAGCGAGCCGATCGTCAATCCGGCCGCGGCCGCGACGATGGCCACGAGGACGTATTCGGCGAGCAGCACCGCGGCGACCAGGCTCGGGGTGCCGCCGACGGCCTTCAGCAGCCCGACACGTCTGGTCTGATCGGCCATCCGTCCGCCGACCAGCACTGAGAGGCTCGCCGCGGCGAGCAGCGCGAGCAGCCAGGCGCCGAGCAGCAGCAGAATCTGCGAGTCTCGGGCCAGTTCGGTGGCGTCGCCCCGGATGTCCCGCCAGCTCCACATGGGCAGGGGACGACCGCGGTCACCCTGGTTGCCGTCGACGAACGCCTGGGCCTGGGCCGGATCGGCGAGTTTCAGGTTCGCCACATAGGCCAGAGAGGCCGGGTCGGATGCGAGGCTCCGGACGTCGGCCTTGGTGAGCCAGACCAGCCCGGGGTTGTGCAGCAGTCCCGCCGGCACATCGCCGTCGTCGGGGACCGCTCCGTTCACGCAACCGGAGGCGACGATGCAGGACGACCCCGGATAGGGCGGCATGGCGGCGGTGACCGCGACGCCGACGACCTTGAACGACCTGCCTCCCAAACCGACCGTGTCGCCGACGTGCACGTCGACCGCGTCGGCGAACGCGGCCTCGACCACGACGCCGCCGTCGCCGACCCAGCCGCCCTGGATCACCTTGGGCTGGTCGACCGACGCGGACGCGGCGTCGCGGCCCACGGCCTGCACGTCCGACGTCTTGCCGGAGGTCCGCAGTTTCGCCGCGGTGACCGGGTACGGCCCGCTGTGGTCGGTGACATCGGGCTTGCTCGCCAATTTCTCGAGGCGGTCGAGCCCGGCGGACTGAACGCCGGCGACCACGTCGGGACCGTTGGTCGCTTCGCGGGTGCTCTGGTACGGGTCGCTGGCCGCGTCGCGCAGGACGAGTGCGAGCGTCAGCGTCGTGGTGGCCGCCATGATGGCGAGCAGCAACAGCACGGCCTCGGTGCGGCGCCGCCGTAGGTCGCGTACGGCGAGGCGGCTCACGAGCAGAATGCGGCCCATCGCGTTCAGTCCTCCAGCCCGGCGAAAGTGCCGAGTCGCCCGGTGGTGCCGCCGGTCAGCCTCGTCTCGTCCACGAACGCGCCGTCGCGCATCGAGATCAGCCGGTCCGCGGTGGCCGCGATCCGGCTGTCGTGGGTGACGATGGCAAGCGTCTGCCCGGACTCGTGCAGCGTCTCGAAGAGCTGGAGGACGTCCAGGGTGGCGGCGCTGTCCAGACTGCCGGCCGGCAGCGCCGACAGCTCGACGTTCTTCACGGCGGTGAGCTCCTCCATCAGATGGAAGGACTGGAAGATGTAGCTGACGTCGGTCCGTCGCATGCGGGCCAGAGCCTTCTCACCGATGTCGTCGATGCACCGGCCGTTGAGCTTCACCTCGCCGCTCGTGGGCCGGTCGAGCCCGCCGAGCAGGTGGAGCAGCGTGGACTTCCCGCAGCCGCTGGGCTCCATGATCGCCACCGTCTCTCCCGCGGCGATGTCGAGATCGACATCGTCGACGGCGCGCACCATGCCGTCCCCCTTGCCGTACTCCTTCCGCAACCCGCGGGCGCGAAGCACCGGTGTACCGGTGGCACTGCTCACGATCCACTCCTTCGGTGGGTCCGGTTCTTCTCGCATGCCCCCGAGCCGGCGCAGGTCCGCCTGAAGCCGCGGCACGATCTCCCTTATCTAACCGTTAGCCTTATAGATAACGGTTAGCTCTGCGAGCTGTCAATCGAGTCGCCTTGAGAGAGACACCCCCGGCGACCGCAGAAGGGAATCAATGACGTTTCGTGGCATGACGGACGTCTTCGACGCCGACCGGGAAACTCGAGAAGGGCCAGGCCGCTCCCCTGGAACGGGGGCTGCGCACGCCTGCTCAGGCCGGAACATCCGACGTCGCAGACGACCCCCGCGATCCGCCGGTTCGCCGGGCAGGACCTGATCGCCCGCGACGATCAGCGAACGACGAGCGAGGCGCTCGACAGGGTACGGGCGGAGCCGCCCGGCGACTGGCTCATGACCGATACCGCCGAGACGCCCTGAGGTCGCTCAGGAGTCCGCGGCGGGTGCCGGGCGGCGGGTGCGCCACAGCCACAGCAGGCCGAGCATCGGCAGCACGAGCGGCACGTAGCCGTACCCGCTGCCGTAGCCCGACCACACGGTCGCGTCCGGGAAGGCGGCCTTGTCGGTGAGGCTGTAAGTGCCGATCGCGATCACGCCGATCAGCTCGATCGAGCACGAGGTGACCGCGATGCGGTGGGACGTGCGGCCGGACCGCGCCAGCGTCACCGTCGCCACGATGTAGACCACCGCGGCGAACGCCGACAGCACGTACGCCACCGGCGCCTCGTGGAACTTGGTGCCGATCTGCACGCCGGCCCGCGCCCCGGCGGCGAGGGCGAACACCCCGTAGACGGCGATCAGCACGCGGCCGGGGCCGCTGCGGCGGACGGCCCGGTCTTCGGCCGCCGTCCGGGTCTTCTCAGCCATGCCACACCTGCTGCATTCGGACGATGAGCACGGCCGACACCAGGAAGCCGGCCGCCACGACGGCCGGTCCCCACCGGGTGCGCTCCGCCAGCCCCCACGCGGCGGCGATGGGCAGGATGACCAGCGAGCCGGCGAGGTAGCCGATGAAGATCGCCATCCCGCCGTCCGGGCGCGCTCCCCCGGCGAGGCGGACGATCGCCCACACCACCTGCACGAGCAGCCCGGCCTCGCCGAGGACCGCCGCGGCCAGCAGGAGCCTGCCGACCCGGCGGTCCAGCGCCGTCATCACCAGGCTCAGCCCGGCGAGGACCAGCATGCCGACGATCAGTGTCACCGCCAGCGTGTCGACCACGCGTCAGCCTTCCCCTCGACCCGACCATTACGGGACGAGACAGTACTACGCATCGTAGTAGAAGGGCTCAGCGACGTACCAACTCGACGTCGAGCTCGACCTGGAGGATGCCGCCGATCACGCCGATGCCGACGCGCACCGCCTGGTTCCAGTCGATCGCGAAGTCCTCGCGCCGCAGCTCGGTCACCGCGTGGAAGGCCGCACGCGTGCCGCCCCACGGGTCCGGTCCGACGCCGAGGTAGGTCAGGTCGAGTACGACCTGGCGGGTCACGCCGCGGATGGTCAGCTCGCTGTCCATCGCCCAGCGGTCCTGGCCCTGCGGGCGCAGGCCCTTGCTCCGGAACCCGATCTCGGGAAACGCCTCCGTGTGCAGGAAGTCCTTGCTGCGCAGGTGCGTGTCGCGATCCGCGTTGCCGGTGTCGACGCTGTCGGCCTTGAGCGTGACCTCGACGACGGAGTTCTCCGCCGGCTCGGTGATGGTCGCCGCGCCGCTGAACTCGGCGATACGGCCGCGCACGCTCGCCAGCCCGAGGTGCCGGGCGCGGAAGTGGACCGAGGAGTGCACCGGGTCGACGTCCCAGACGCCCGGCTCGGGCAGCTGGAGATCGCCGGTGGTGGTGAGCTGGATCTCGCCCAGATCGAGCCCGCCGGCGCCGACGACCGCGCTGCGCGCGATCGGCTGGTGGCCGGGCGCGGAGATGATGAGCGTGTACGCGCCCGGCGACACCTGCGCGATGGCGGCGCGTCCGGCCGAGTCCACCGTCGTACGGCCGACCTGCCGGCCCGCCGCGTCGGTGAGGGTGAGGACCGCGTGCTCGACCGGCCAGCCTCCGGGGGCGAGCACCCGGGCCGTGACTGAGGGATTCACGAGAGGGGCCCCTTTCAGGCGGTCAGGGTGATGTCGGCGTCGGCGGCCTGGCCGTCCTTGACCTGGACGGACACGGCGGCCGGACCATGTCCGGCGGCGACGAGCGTGTAGTTCCCCAGCGCGAGGTCGCCGAAGGAGAACGAACCGTTCGCGTCGCTCATCGTGGTCGCGACGATCTTCCCATCCTCGTTCATCAGCGTGACTCGTGCGTTCTCGTACGGTCTGTCGTGACTCCAGACCTCGCCGTGCAGCGAACCGCGGGCGGCGAGCACCAGGTCCTGGCGCGCCTGGGTGCCCTGGCGGATGGTGACGGCTGCGGCGGCCGGCTGGTGGGACGGCGCGGACACGACCAGGGTGTACATGCCCTCGGGCAGGCTGATGAAGGAGAAGCCGCCCTCCTCGCCCGTACGCGCGGTGCCGACGACCTCCCCCTGCACGTCGGTGACGGTGATGGTGGCGCCCCGCACGGGCGTGCCGCTGCCGGCGATCCGCACGTTGCCGGTCAGCCCGCCGACGCCGGCGACGGTCATGTCGTGGCGGACGGTGTCGTCTCCGACGGCGACGAGCGAGGCGATCGGCTCGTGCCCCGGTGCCGAGGCGATGATGAGGTACGTGCCGCCGTTGCTGACGCTGAGGCGGTACTCCCCGTCCGGCCCGGTGTACGCCGAACCGATCTTGCGCCCCGCCATGTCGGCCAGCGTCACGACCGCCCCCGAGACCGGCGGGCCCTCGGTGCGCCGGACGGTGCCGAAGACGGTGAGCGTCTCCCGTAGCGCCGCGTTCTCAACCATGAGTGTTTCTTCCTCCGATTAATGGCTATTCAGGGGCCGCCGCGAGGGCCTCGAGGGCGGGTAGGGCGGCCTCCAGCGCAGACCGCTGAGCGGGCGGCAGCTGGTGGATGCGTTCGGCGAGTCTTCCGGTGGTGCGCCTGCTCACCTCCTCCAGCAGCTCGGTCCCGGCCTCACTGGCGGTGAGCCGGCAGACGCGCCGGTCGTTCGGGTCCTGCAGCCGGTCGATGAGGCCGAGCTTGTCCAGCGCATCGACGATGTGCGACACGGTGGGCGTGCTGACGGCCATCCGCTTGGCGAGCTCCCCCACCGACAGCGGCGCACCGGCCGCGACGGTGGCCAGCGCCGACAGCCGGCTCGGTGTCAGGTCGTCGGGCCAGTCCTTGCGAAGCTTGCGGTTCAGGCTCACCATCGCGAGCCTGAGCCGCCCCGCCGTCGCGGCGGACCCCGCCGTCGCGGCGGGCTCCGCCGCCTGCTTCGCCGGCCCCGTGGTCATTCGCCCAGCGCCACGCGTACCGTGGCGGGCTCGCCGGAGTCGATGCGCACCGCGACCGTGGCGGGCCGGTGCCCCGCCGCGACGACGGTGTAGTGTCCGTCCGCCAGACCGGTGAGGTGGTACGTCCCGTCGTGGCCGGTGGTCGTGGTCGCGATGACCTCGCCGGTCTCGTCGGTGACCGTGGTCGTGATGCCGCCGAGCGGGTTGCCTTCGGGCGAGCGGACGACGCCGCGCATCTCCCCGGTCGGGCCGGACGCGTCACCGTCGAGGGCGAAGTCCTGGACCGCGCCGGACGCGCCGACCAGCACCGTCGCCGCCTGCGGCACCCACCCGGGCGCGCTCGTGATCACGAGGTAGTCGCCCGGAGGAGCCTGGAAGGCGTACCGGCCGTCGGGACCGGTGTTGGTGCGCCCGAGCTGGTGCCCGTCCGGGCCGGCGATGGTGATCGCCGCGAACGCCACCGGGTTGCCGGCGCCGTCGTGGACCAGGCCTCGTACGCCGTGCGCCCCGGGATCTCCGGTGCCCTCGTGGACGAAGGACTCCCGGGGAGACGGGCCCGAGCCGTTGGGCACCATCTGCGGGACGTTCAGCTCGCTCATGCCGCTGCCGGCCTCACCGGCCACACCGGCCAGCTCCGAACCGACGGACTCGTGCTGGGCCTGCTTCTTGGCACGCTTGGTCAGCAGCGACGCGAACGCGGCGATCACGCAGGCGGCGATGGCGAACGCGAACGCGATGACCAGGCCCTGGTGGAACGGCGTGGTGATCAGGTGCGGGAAGTAGCTGCGGCCGGTCAGGTAGGCGCCGTGGTCCTTCAGGTGACCCAGCTCGGGCCCGAGCAGCTGCTGCATCGGGTTGTAGCCCAGGAACGCGGCGAACAGCACCGCGATCGGCGGCAGGTGCGCGATCGTCTGCGCCGACTGCGGCTGGATGCCCTGCGAGACCAGACCGCTGTACATGGTGTTCGGCAGCTTCGCCGCCAGGCCGACCACCATCAGGCTGAAGAAGATGCCGATGGACAGCACGGACGAGGCGTTCATGAAGGTGGCGTTCATGCCGGCGCCGACGCCGCGCTGGTCCGCCGGGACCGAGTTCATGATCTCCGCGCGGTTCGGCGAGGAGAACATGCCGGAGCCGATGCCGTTGATGACCAGCAGCAGGGCGAAGACCGGGTAGGAGAAGTTCACCGGGATGATGAGCATGAGCAGGAAGCTCAGCCCGGTGATGAGCGTGCCGCCGACGGTGAAGTAGCGGTGGCCGAGCTTGTCGCCCAGGATGCCCGACAGCGGCGCGGAGAACAGGAAGCCGACGGTCAGCGGGATCATGTAGATGCCCGCCCAGAGCGGCGTGTCCTCGAAGCTGTACCCGTGCTGCGGCAGCCAGATGCCCTGCAGCCAGATGATCAGCATGAACTGCAGACCACCACGGCCGAGCGCCATCAGCAGGTTGGCGAGGTTGCCGGCGGCGAAGGTGCGGTTGCGGAAGAGCGACAGATTGAAGAGCGGTTCTTTGATCTTGCTCTCGATGATCAGGAAGGCGATGAGGACGACGACGCCGCCGATCATGGCGCCGAGCACCCAGGGGTTGGTCCAGCCCATGGTGTGGCCGCCGTACGGCTGGAGGCCGTACGTGATGCCGACGAGCACGGCGATGAGGCCGATCGCGAAGGTGAGGTTGCCCCACCAGTCGATCTTGGTCTTCCGGCGGATGCCGGTGTCGTGCAGCTTGATGAACGCCCAGAACGTGCCGAAGAGGCCGACCGGGACGGACACGAGGAAGACCCAGTGCCAGTTCACCGGGCCGAGGACGCCGCCGAGGATCAGGCCGATGAACGATCCGGCGATCGCCGCGATGGAGTTGATGCCCAACGCGGTACCGCGTCGCGCGGCGGGGAACGCGTCGGTGATGATCGCTGTGGAGTTCGCGAACAGCAAGGCGCCGCCGATGCCCTGGGCGATACGCCAGCCGATCAGCCACAGCGCCGCGGTCGCCCCGTGCATCCAGCACACCGACAGCAGGATGGAACAGGCCGTGAACACCGCGAAGCCGAGGTTGTACATGCGGACCCTGCCGAACATGTCGCCGAGCTTGCCGAACGCCACCACCAGAACGGCGGTGACGACCATGAAGCCCATCATCATCCACAGCAGGTAACTCGTGTTGCCGGAATCGAGGGGATTGAGCCCGATTCCATCGAAAATATTCGGGAGCGCGATGAGGACGATCGACTGGTTGATCGTCACCATCAGCACGCCGAGCGTGGTGTTCGAGAGGGCGATCCACTTGTAGTGCGGTCCGAGGGGCCGTGCCTGTTCCGCACGTCTGTGCGTCTGGGCGGGCGCTGTCATAAGGGCTCTGAGCTCCTGTGTCTGCTCGTAATCATTTCGCAACAAAGGTTGCTTAGTACTAACTAACTATACGCCAACGCTCACTGCTCTCAATCCCCTCCGGAGTGTGACGACTCACCCACCAGCCTGTTCGTGCTCGATACTGGACAGATGGCCCACCGACAACGGCCGGTACCGGTCGAGGAGAAGATCGACTCGGGCGTGGCCGCGCTCGTGCCGGATCCCGACCGGCCGCGCTCGTGGACGCTCGAGGTCAACGGCACGCCCCAGTCGCACGTCGACCTGGACGATCCGGAGTATCTGGACTTCGAGTACGTCCGGCGGCTGGGCCACGTCGTCGACCTGATCGCCCCGCGAGGACGGCCGC
The DNA here is from genome assembly GCF_039541955.1 of Actinoallomurus oryzae. Classification (NCBI taxonomy): domain Bacteria; kingdom Bacillati; phylum Actinomycetota; class Actinomycetes; order Streptosporangiales; family Thermomonosporaceae; genus Actinoallomurus; species Actinoallomurus oryzae. Next base: position 485,093 of record NZ_BAABHF010000019.1, read on the forward strand.
TGCGCGTGCTGCACCTCGGCGGCGGCGGACTGACGCTCGCGCGCTACGTCGCGGCCACCCGGCCGCGGTCCACCCAGCAGGTCGTGGAGATCGACGCCGCCCTGGTCGACCTCGTACGGCGGCGGCTCCCCCTCGACCGCGGCGCGCGGATCCGGATCCGCGTCGGCGACGCGCGCGCCGTCCTGGCCCGCGCGCCCGAGGACGCCTTCGACCTCATCGTGGCGGACGTCTACGCCGCGGGACGGCAGCCCGCGCACCTGACGTCGGTGGAGTTCCACACCGCCGCCGCGCGCACGCTGCGCCCGGGCGGGTTCTACGCCGCCAACCTGGCCGACGGCGCGCCGCTGTCCTTCGCCCGCGCCCAGGTGGCGACGCTGCGCGAAGTCCTGCCCGAGGTGTGTCTCGTCGCCGATCCGGCGGTGCTGCGAGGCCGCCGGTTCGGCAACCTCGTCCTGGTGGCCGGCCGTACGGGGCCGCCGGTGGCCGACCTGACCCGCCGGGCCGCCGGCGACCCGTTCCCGGGCCGGGTGGTGTACGGGGAGGACCTGATGAGGTTCGCCTCGGGCGCGGCCCCGGTCACCGACGCGACGGCCCGCCCGTCACCGCCTCCGCCGGAGGGCGTCTTCTCGTCGTGACCGACGATCTTCCAGGCCCCGTTCGTGATCTGGCCTTCCTCGGTGTAGACCTTCGCGAGGTGGGGTCCGGGGGCGTTGTCCATCCCCCGGACCCCGGTGTGCCGCCCGCTTGCACACACCGGCACGTTTAAGAGAGCGGATCAGTCCTGAAGTCGCCGTGCTCTACCAATTGAGCTAACGCCGCACGTGGAGCGGCATGCCGGCCTCGAACCGGCACCTCGGCGAGTGCCGTCCGCACTCGGTCGATCCGGTGTTGAGCGGCGAATGCTGAATCTGGAGCGAGAACCTGAGTCTGAGCGGCTGATGCGCCTCTGCCATTGGGCCATCCCGGCGTGTGGTGCCGGGAGGGGGATTCGAACCCCCACTTTTCTCGCCGCGTTCAAACTGAGCTTCAGTTTCAGCTTGCGCTCCTCACGCATCCCCCGCACGGGGCGGGGGAGTCCTTGAGACTACCCCTCGAACAGGTAGCCGAAAATGACGTCACCGGTGCGCTGGTCGGTGACCTCGGCTCCGTTGGCCTCCTCGCGGGCGAACTTCACCGCCCGCTGAAGCCGCTCCACCCGGTCGACCAGCTCGTTGATCCGCCGGGCGGGCAGCGCGCCGGAGAACTTCGTCGTCGTCCAGTGGCCGACCGTGACGTCCTCGTAGTACACCTCGACCTGTGCCGGGTGCTTGTCGGTCGCCTCGGCCTTGACGTGGTTGCGCGGCACCTTCTTCGTACGGTTGGTGCGCACCGGCTCGGTCTTCCAGCAGTCGGCCGACTCGTCGAAGGACCACGACTCGGCCGCGTCCAGCACCGGCAGCTTCTTGACGAAGGTGTGCAGATCGGTGAGCTGCTTCTCCAGGAAGAGCAGGTACGACACCGGGACGTCGCGCAGCAGAGTGCGTCCGTCGACCGTGATGTCGGCCTTGGCGGTGCAGTTCGCCCAGTCCTTGGTCGCGGTGACGTCGAACAGGCGCGTCATGACCTCCGCGGTGCGCCGGATGACCTCATCCGCCTTGACCTGGACTCGCGTGGACTCCGGCGGAAGCTGCTCGCCCTCTTCGTCCTTCGGCCGGTACACCCGCGAGATACCGGCCAGCAGCGCCGGCTTCTGCAGGCCGTGGTGTGCGTCGGTCAGGTCCCGGAGGGCACCGCTCTTGACGCCCTTTTCCACGGCAATGATCTGATTGAGCTTCGCCACTTTGCCCCCTTTTTCGAGCAAAAGAAAGCTATCGCGCGAATGGCGCCGGCGCAGCCTATTAAAGATCAGTCCTTGCGGCCCGTAACGGCGATGCCGAGTCCCAGACCGATCATGGCGAGGCCGCCCGCTCCCCCGATGAGCCGGAGGCGTCGCGGCGAGCGCCCGAACCAGGCGCGCGTCGAGCCGGCCGCCAGGCTCCAGACCGAGTCGCAGACCAGCGCGACGAGGACGAAGATGAGCCCCAGCGTGAACATCTGGAGGGGCACGGCGCCGCGCTCGCGGTCGACGAACTGCGGCAGCACCGCGGCGAAGAACACCACGGTCTTGGGGTTGCCGACGCCGACGAGAAACCCGTCGAGGCATGCCCGCAGGCCGCCGCGATCGTACGGGTCGGTGCGCACGTCGACGTGGCCGCGCCCGCGCAGCAGCGCGCGAGCGCCGAGGAAGACGAGGTACGCGGCGCCGCACAGCTTGACCGCGGTGAACAGGACCACGGAGCGCTCGACCACCGCGCCGACGCCGAGCGCGACCGCACCGGCCACGACGAGTGCGCCCAGTTCGTTGCCGATGACCGAGACCAGCGCGGTGCGACGGCCGTACGCCAGGGCCCGGCCCACGACGAACAGCACGCTCGGGCCGGGGATCACGATGATGATCAGGGCGGCGAGGCCGAAGGACAGCGCCTGGGAGAAAGAGATCACCGACCTGACGGTAGATGTGCGCCGGCCGCCGCACAACACGGCCGTCTCACGGTCGTCAGGCCAGGTCGCGCCACTCGGTCGAACCTCCGTGGGCGATGACGTCGCGCGACAGCGCCCGGGTGGCCGTGAGCACGGCCGGCACGAGCCTGCGCAGGTCGGCGCCCTGCCTGCGGGTGACCAGCGACATCGCGGCCAGCACGCCGCCGCGGGCGTCGCGCACGGGTGCCGCCACCGAATAGGAGTTGAGGGTCATCTCCTCGCTGGTCACCGCGTAGCCGACCCGGCGGACGTCGGCCAGGCAGGCCCGCAGCCGGTCGGGGTCGGTGATCGTGTGCGGCGTGTGCGGAGACAGGCCCTCGGCGAGCACGCCGTCGACGAACTCATCCGAGGAGAAGGCGAGCAGCACCCGGCCGACGCCGGTCGCGTGCAGCGGAAGCTCGGCGGCCACCCGGGTCACGATGGGCACCGACCGGGGGCCGCGCAGGCGTTCGAGGTAGAGGGCCTTGTGCTCGTTGAGCACGGCGAGCTGGACGTTCTCGTGGGTGGCCTCGTACAGGTCCTCCATGTGCGGCAGTGCCAGCTCGCGCAGCGCGGTCGCGGCCGAGGCCTGCGCGCCGATGCGCCACAGGTGCATGCCGACGCGGTAGGAGCCGTCGGACAGGCGTTCGAGGAACCCGCCGGCGGTCAGCTCGCCGACGAGCCGGTGACCGGTGGCGAGGGGCAGGCTCGCGCGCCGGCAGATCTCGGTGAGGGTCAGCCGTACGCCACCGGGCGCGAACGCCTCCAGAATGGCCATCACTTTGCCCGCCACGCTGGGGGGTGTTCCCACGCTCGCCATGCCCTGCCTTCCCGACCCGGGCATCCACCATAAGCGGCGTCCCGCCGCACCGGACCGGACCGGTGGGACGGGACGCCGTCACGCGGATCAGTTGGCGCTGATGTCGAGCGCCTTCATGATCAGATCCAGCTTGCGATCCTGGCTCGCGAGCTGCTGGTCCTGCGCGTCGAAGCGCTGGTCGATCTCGGTGAACCGCTGGTCGATCTCGGTGAAGCGGTTTTCGTGGCGCATCTGGGTGACGCGCATCTCCTTGAGCTGGTCGCCAAGACCCGCGATGCCGGCGTCCAGCTCGTTGAGACGGTTGTCGTGACGCATCTGGGTCGCCCTGACCGTCGTCAGGCTCTGGCTGAGATCGGTGAGCTTCTTGCCGTGTTCGCCCTGCGCCTTACGGATGTCGTCCAGCATGCCGTAGATGGCGTTGACGTCGTTGTAGAGCTGCTGGATCTTGCGCTCGGCTTCGGCCATGAGCATGACCCTATCTCCCCTCTGTCGCGTCTCCCGGGGGGTTCCGGAGACTCGGTCAGACACCCCGGCGAGTACGGAGTGCGTCGGGGATATTACGGGGAGTAAAGGCGCGAAGGGAAATCGATCACTCACCTTCGGTGATCACGCCGTCCTCGAGCAGGACGCGCTGGGCGACGGCGAAGGCGGCGTTGGCGGCGGGCACGCCGCAGTACACCGCGGTCTGCAGCAGCACCTCCTTGATCTCGTCGGCGCTGAGGCCGTTGCGCACCGCCGCGCGTACGTGCATCGCCAGCTCCTCCAGGTGGCCCCGCGCGACCAGGGCGGTCAGCGTGATGCAGCTGCGGGTGCGCCGGTCCAGCAGCGGCCGGGTCCAGATCTCCCCCCAGGCGTACCGGGTGATGAAGTCCTGGAAGTCGGCGGTGAACTCGGTCTTGCGCGCCTCGGCCCGGTCCACGTGAGCGTCGCCGAGCACCTCACGGCGCACCGTCATTCCGTCACTCATGGCGTCCTTTCGAGATGGCGGAGCATCGCGTGTGTCACCGGCTCCGGTCGTTCGAGGTTGGCGAGGTGGGCGGCGCCCGGGACGACGACCAGCCTCGCGCCGGGAATGCCCGTGGCGAGCGCCTCGGCGTGCGACAGCGGCGTGGCGACGTCCTCGGCCCCGGCGACGACCAGTGTCGGCGCGCTCACCTCGCCGAGCCGGTCGCGCGCGTCGAAGGCGGCGAGCGCCTCACAGCAGGCCGCGTAGCCCTCCGCGTCGACGTGCGCGAGCATCGCCCGTGCGGCCGCGGTCCCGGCGTACGCCGGCGTGAACCACCGGCCGAGGAAGGTGTCCGCGAGCGGCTCCAGCCCGCCGTCGCGCACCTTCGCGGCCCGCTCGTGCCAGGCGGCGGGGTCGCCGAAGCGCGCCGAGGTGCAGCACAGCACCAGGCTCGTGATCCGCTCGGGGTGCTCGACGGCCAGAGTGGTGCCGACCGCCCCGCCGAGCGAGACGCCGCCGTAGGCCACCTTCTCCAGGCCGAGCGCGTCGAGGAGGCCGGTCACCGCCGTGGCGAAGTCGCCGATCGTGCCGTGGATGACGCCGGAGCCGCCGTGGCCCGGCAGGTCGTAACGGAGCACACGCCAGGCCTCGGTCAGCGCGGCGAGCTGCGGCTCCCACAGGTCCATGGTCGTGCCGAGCGACGGCCCGAGAACGAGGACGGGCGCGTCGTCCGGCCCGTCGAACCGGTGCTGCAGCCGCGTCATGAGTCCGTCTCCCCGGTATAGGTCGCGAGGGCGCGGTCGACGAGTTCGGCCGCCGGGCCGACGGCGCCGGCCGGGTCGATCCCGCCGGGGACCAGGTCGCGCAGCGGGCGGCCCTCGCGCAGGGCCGCGGCGATCGCACGGTCGGCCTCGGCGCGGCCGACCTCCCGGGCCAGTGTCGCGGCGACCTGCTCGGACAGCAGCTCGTCGCGCAGGTTCGCCCGCATCCGGTCCGGGAAGACCTCCAGCCCGCCGGCGAGCTCGGCCGCGGTCTCGGCCGCGCCGCCGGTCAGCCGCAGGGCGTCGTTCAGCGGCAGCCATTCGGCGTGCCACTCCCCCGCGGGCCGCTCCAGCGCCGCCGCCTGCGAGGCGAACAGGACCTGCGCGTACGCCGGCACGCGCAGCGCGGCGGAGCGGATCATGGTGGCGAGCACCGGGTTGCGCTTGTGCGGCATGGCCGACGAACCACCGCGCCCGGGCGCGGCCGGCTCGGCGACCTCGCCGATCTCGGTCTGGGCGAGCGTGACGACGTCGGTCGCGAGCTTGCCGAGCGCGCCCGCGACCAGGGCCAGCGCGGCGCCCAGCTCGGCGACCGGCGCGCGGAGCGTGTGCCAGGGCAGGACCGCCTCGGCCAGGCCGGTCTCCTCGGCGAACACCGGCAGCAGTTCGGTGGTGCCGTACGCCGCCATCGTCCCGGCCGCGCCGCCGAGCTGCGCGGGCAGGCGTACGTCCGCGAGCGCCTCGCGCGCCCGCGCGACCGCGGTCAGCCAGCCGGCCGCGCGCAGCCCGAAGGTCGTCGGCACGGCCTGCTGCCCGAACGTGCGGCCGGCCATCGGCGTCTCGCGGTGCTCCCGGGCGAGCCCGGCCAGGGCGTCGGCGGTGCGCGCGAGGTCGGCCAGGATGATCCGCCGCGTACGGTCGGCGACGAGCATGGCGGCGGTGTCCATGATGTCCTGGCTCGTCGCTCCACGGTGGACGTGCTCACCGGCGGACTCGCGCAGGTCGGCGACCAGCGGGACGACCGGGTTGCCGGCGCCGCGCGCCCGTACGGCCAGGTCGTCCAGGTCGACGTGCGCGGCGAGGATGGCCTCGGCGACCCCCTCGGGGACCAGGCCGAGGCGCGCCTGGGCGCGGGCGAGGGCCGCCTCGCCGTCCAGCAGCGCGCGCAGCCAGGCCTCGCCGGAGGTGGCCTTCTCCGCGGCGGTGCCGGCGGCGACCGGCGAGAGCAGGTCAGACGGCAAAGAACACGGTCTCCTGTCCGCCCTGGAGATGGACGTCGAAGCGGTAGGACCGGTCGTGCTCACGAACGGCGACGAGCGTGTCGCGCCGCTCCGCCGGCACCCCGGCCAGGACCGGGTCGCCGGCGTTCCCCGGCTCACCGGGGAAGTAGATCCGGGTGATGACCGGCTTGAGCAGACCGCGCGCGAACACGAGCAGGGCGATGTACGGGGTGGGCCCGCCCGGTTTCAGCGTGGAGAACCAGTAGTGGCCGGCGGCGTCGGTGCCGCAGCGGCCGAAGCCGGCGAAGTCGTGCCCGTCGCGGGCCAGCGCGCCGACCGCGCGCGGCACCTCGCCGTCGGGGCCGGCCTGCCAGATCTCCAGGAGGGCGTCGGGCAGCGGCTCGCCCGCGCCGTCGAAGACGGTGCCGTGGATCCGGATGGCGTCGGGGCGCCACTCGGGCACCACGCGCGGGCCGTCGCCGTACGGGAGGGCGTAGCCGAAGAACGGGCCGACGGTCTGTGAAGGCGTCGTCATGAGTCCTCCGTCGGGGTCGCGCCGAGGACGATGTCCCACTGGTAGCCCAGCGCCCACTCCGGGACGGTCGTGTCCATGTCGAGGCGGGAGATCAGGCGCTCCTTGGCCTTCTCGTCCGCGATCGAGCCAAAGATCGGGTCGAAGGCGAACAGCGGGTCGCCCGGGAAGTACATCTGCGTGACGAGCCGCTGGGTGAAGGCGGTGCCGAACACCGAGAAGTGGATGTGCGCGGGACGCCAGGCGTTGTGGTGGTTCCGCCAGGGGTAGGCGCCCGGCTTGATCGTGACGAACCGGTACCGCCCCTCGTCGTCGGTCAGGCAGCGGCCGGCGCCGGTGAAGTTGGGGTCGAGCGGCGCCGGGTGCTGGTCGCGCGCGTGGATGTAGCGGCCGGCGGCGTTGGCCTGCCAGACCTCCACCAGCGTGTTCGGCACCGGGCGCCCGGAGGCGTCGAGCACGCGGCCGGTGACGACGATGCGTTCGCCCAGCGGCTCACCGCGGTGTTGCCGGGTGAGGTCGTTGTCGAGGGTGCCGAGTTCGGCGTGGCCGAACACCGGGCTGGACAGCTCGACGGCGTCCGGCCCGTACGCGGGCATGATCAGCGGCTGCGACGGCGCCCGCAGCGCGGTGCTCTGGTACGCGGGGTGGAGGTAGGGAGGATGCGGATCGCTCACGGAGTCTCCTTCGTCGGTCCGGGGACGGGAAGCCGTCGGTTGTCGTGTCGCCGTCATGACCCGCCGGCGCGGGCGGCGGCGAGCGGCGGATCGGTGCGTTCACGGATCTCCTGCTCGCTCACCCCCGGCGCGGTCTCGACGAGGACGAGCCCGTCCGGGGTGACGTCGATGACGCCCAGGTCCGTGATGATCCGCTGGACGCAGGCACGGCCGGTGAGCGGCAGGGTGCAGTCCTTGACGATCTTGGGGTTGCCGTCCCGGTCGGTGTGGCTCATGACGACGATCAGCTTGCGGACGCCGTGGACGAGGTCCATCGCGCCGCCCATGCCCTTGATCATCTTTCCGGGGACCGCCCAGTTGGCGAGGTCGCCACGGGCCGAGACCTGCATCGCGCCGAGCACCGCGACGTCCACGTGTCCGCCGCGGATCATGCCGAACGACAGCGAGGAGTCGAAGTAGGACGCCCCGGGCCGTACGGTGACGGTCTCCTTGCCCGCGTTGATCAGGTCAGGGTCGACCTCGTCCTCGGCCGGGTACGGGCCGACGCCCAGCACGCCGTTCTCCGAATGGATCACCACGTCGACCCCGGCCGGCAGGTACCCGGGGATCAGCGTCGGCAGCCCGATGCCCAGGTTGACGTACATCCCGTCCGCCAGCTCCTTCGCCGCACGCTCGGCGATCTGCTCTCTTGACCAGCTCACTGGTCGTTCGCCCCCCTCACTCGCTCCGCGGCCGGACTCGTACCTCGCCCGGCCACTCCACTCGCTACGGCGGACTCACTCCGGCTCACTGGTCGTTCGCCCCCCTCACTCGCGTCACCGTCCGCTTCTCGATGGGCTTGTCGGCGGCCTGCTCCGGGGTGAGGGCGACGACGCGCTGGACGAAGATGCCGGGCAGGTGGACCTCGTCCGGGTCGAGGGCGTCGACGAGCTCCTCGACCTCGGCGACCGCGGTGCGCGCGGCCATCGCGCACAGGGGGTTGAAGTTACGCGTGGAGCGGTGGAAGACCAGGTTGCCGTGCCGGTCACCGCGAGCGGCGCGGACCAGCGCGAAGTCGGTGGTGATGCTCTCCTCCAGGACGTACTCCCGGCCGGCGAACTCGCGGACCTCCTTGGGCGGTGAGGCGACCGCGACCTCGCCGTCCGGGCCGTACCGCCAGGGCAGCCCGCCCTCGGCGACCATCGTGCCGACGCCGGCCGGGGTGTAGAAGGCGGGGATGCCGCAGCCGCCCGCGCGCAGCTTCTCCGACAGCGTTCCCTGCGGCATCAGCTCCAGCTCGATCTCCCCGCCGAGGTAGCGGCGGGCGAGCTCCTTGTTCTCCCCGACGTACGACCCGCGCGCGCGGGTGATGCGGCCGGCGTCGAGGAGGCGTCCGAGGCCGAGGCCGATGGTCCCGCAGTTGTTCGAGACGATCGACAGCTCCGCGGCGCCCGTGGCGTACACCGCCTCGATCAGGGTGAGCGGCACGCCGCACAGCCCGAACCCGCCGACCGCGATCGACGCGCCGTCGCCGATGTCCGCGACCGCCTCCGCCGCCGAGGAGATCACCTTGTCCATGCCCACCACCCTGCCAAGCCGTCCGAGCCGCTCCTGCCCATTCTTCCGCTCAGCGGAAAAGACGTGATCGCGGCGGAGCGGTTCGCGAAGGACGTCCGTAACACGTCGCAGGTCCGGGCACCGACGCCCCCGGGATCGCGCCACCCCCTTGGTACCGTCGAATCGGTGGCGGGACTGAGGAGGACACACCCATGCAGCGGGCCGACGAGCCACGTGAGGCGACCGGCGGGAGCCGGCCCGCCGGGGACGCCCGGCCGACGCCGTGACCGGCGCACACGACCACGATGGCGGCGGCGGTCACGGGCACACCCACGGGGTGAGCGCCGACTCCGACAAGCGCCTGCTCACCGCCGCGCTCGCGCTGATCCTGGCGTTCATGGCCGGCGAGATCGTCGTCGGTGTCCTCGCCCGTTCGATCGCCCTGATCTCCGACGCGGCGCACATGCTCACCGACGCCGCCTCGATCGCCCTGGCGCTGGTGGCCATGCGCCTGGCGGCCCGGCCGCCGCGCGGCGGTTACACCTACGGCCTCACCCGCGCCGAGATCCTGTCCGCGCAGGCCAACGGGATCACCCTGCTGGTGCTGTCGGCGTGGCTGACCTACGAGGCGGTCCGGCGGCTGATCCACCCGCCGGAGGTGACCGGTGGGATGGTGCTCGGCACGGCCCTCGCCGGGGTGGTGGTCAACCTGGGGGCGAGCTGGCTCATCGGCCGGGCCAACCGCGACAGCCTCAACGTCGAGGGCGTCTTCCAGCACATCGTGACCGACCTGTACGCCTTCATCGCCACCGCGGTCGCCGGGCTCGTCGTGATCCTGACCGGCTTCGGGCGGGCGGACGCGATCGCCTCGCTGATCGTCGTCGCCCTGATGGTCAGGGCCGGCGCCGGCCTCGTACGCGACTCGGGGCGGATCTTCCTGGAGGCCGCGCCCGCCGGGCTCTCGCCGGAGCGGATCGGGCAGGCCCTGGCCGGCCGTCCCCACGTCGTCGAGGTGCACGACCTGCACATCTGGCAGATCACCTCGGGCATGCCCGCGGCCTCGGCCCACGTGCTCGTCGCCCTCGGCGAGGACTGCCATGCCGTACGCCACGACCTGGAGCACGTGCTCGAACAGGACTACCAGATTCACCACACGACACTTCAGGTCGACCACGCGTCGGAGCAGCTCCTGACCATCGAGCGACGGCACTGCGACGACCCGCACGGCCCCGCCCACCGGAGAAATTGAGTGGCGGAGCGCCGCGCGATGGGGCACCGTGGAGGTCCCAGGTACCGGGCGGTCCGGACGCTTGCCTATTCTCTGCGGGTGTATGAGATCTTCGCTTTCTGACGTGCGGTCACGGCTGCCCGAGCTGATGCTGCGCGACCAGCATCGGCTGCGCCGCCGTCTCAACGACATCCGTGGCGAACGCGACGCGGCCGCGCGTGGGAACCTGCTCGACAGGGTCACCGCCGACCTCGAAGCCGCCGAGCTGCGGGTCGCGCTGCGCCGCGACGCGGTGCCCGAGGTGACCTACCCCGAGGCCCTGCCGGTCAGCCGCCGCAAGGACGAGATTCGCGACGCGATCGAGAACAACCAGGTCGTGATCGTCGCCGGGGAGACCGGGTCGGGCAAGACGACGCAGCTCCCGAAGATCTGCCTCGAGCTCGGGCGGGGCGTCAAGGGGCAGATCGGGCACACCCAGCCACGCCGCCTGGCCGCGCGCACGGTCGCCGAGCGGATCGCCGAAGAACTGCACACCACGATCGGCGAGACCGTCGGCTACCAGGTGCGCTTCACCGACCATTCCAGCGACACCACGCTGGTCAAGGTCATGACCGACGGCATCCTGCTGAACGAACTGTCGCGCGACCGCATGCTCCGGCGCTACGACACGTTGATCATCGACGAGGCGCACGAGCGAAGCCTCAACATCGACTTCATCCTCGGGTACATCAAGCGCCTGCTCCCCCGGCGGCCCGACCTCAAGGTGATCATCACGTCGGCCACCATCGACCCGGAGCGCTTCTCCCGGCACTTCGGCGACGCGCCGATCGTCGAGGTGTCGGGGCGCACGTACCCGGTGGAGGTGCGGTACCGGCCGGTCGAGGAGGACGACGACCCGACCCAGGCCATCCTCGACGCGGTGGACGAGCTCGCCCTCGAACCCCCGGGCGACGTGCTGGTCTTCCTGTCCGGCGAGCGGGAGATCCGCGACACCGCCGACGCCCTGGACAAGCACGCCAGGGGAAAGAACGCCTGGGAGGTCCTGCCGCTGTACGCCCGGCTGTCGGCCGCCGAGCAGCACCGGGTGTTCCAGCCGCACGCGGGCCGTCGGATCGTGCTGGCCACCAACGTCGCGGAGACCTCGCTGACGGTCCCGGGCATCAAGTACGTCATCGACCCGGGCACCGCGCGGATCTCCCGCTACAGCCACCGTACGAAGGTGCAGCGGCTGCCGATCGAGCCGGTGTCGCAGGCCTCGGCCAACCAGCGCAAGGGCCGCTGCGGGCGCGTCTCGGAGGGCGTGTGCATCCGGCTCTACTCCGAGGAGGACTTCCTCGCGCGGCCGGAGTTCACCGACGCGGAGATCCTGCGGACCAACCTCGCCTCGGTCATCCTGCAGATGACCAGCCTGGACATCGGCGACATCCTCGACTTCCCGTTCATCGACCCACCCGACCGGCGCAACGTCAAGGACGGCGTCGCGCTGCTGGAGGAGCTCGGCGCGCTGTCGTCGGGAAAGCTGACGCCGCTGGGCCGCAAGCTCGCCCAGCTCCCGGTCGACCCGCGCCTGGCCCGGATGGTGCTGGAGGCCGACCGCAACGGCTGCGTACGCGAGGTCATGGTGATCGCCGCCGCGCTGTCCATCCAGGACCCGCGCGAACGGCCCGCCGACCGGCGGCAGGCGGCCGACGAGAAGCACGCGCGGTTCGCCGACAAGGAGTCGGACTTCCTCGCCTACCTCAACCTGTGGGAGTACCTCCGCGAGCGGCAGAAGGAGCTGTCGGGCAACCAGTTCCGCCGGCTGTGCAAGCAGGAGTTCCTGCACTACCTGCGCGTCCGTGAGTGGCAGGACATCTACGGCCAGCTCCGGCAGGTCGGCCGCGACCTCGGCGTCACCCTCAACACCGCGCCCGCGGACCCGCGGCAGGTGCACGTCTCGCTGCTCGCCGGGCTGCTGTCGCACATCGGCCTGCTGGACGAGCCGAAGAAGGACGCCAGGAAGGACGGCCGGCGCGGCCCGCGCGAGTACGACGGCGCGCGGAACGCCCGGTTCGCGATCTTCCCGGCGTCCGCCCTGGCTAAGAAGCCGCCGCGCTGGGTGATGGCGGCCGAGCTGGTGGAGACCTCGCGGCTGTGGGCGCGCATCGCCGCCCGCATCGAGCCGGAGTGGGTCGAGCCGCTGGCCGGGCACCTGGTCAAGCGCACCTACAGCGAGCCGCACTGGGAGAAGAAACAGGGCGCCGTGATGGCCTACGAAAAGGTCACGCTGTACGGCGTGCCGATCGTGGCCGAGCGCAAGGTGAACTACGCGCGGATCGAGCCGGAGCTGTGCCGCGAGCTGTTCATCCGCCACGCGCTGGTCGAGGGCGACTGGGACTCCCACCACCGCTTCCTCCGCGACAACCGGCGCCTGCTGGAGGAGGCCGAGGAGCTCGAGCACCGGGCCCGGCGCCGCGACATCGTGGTGGACGACGAGACGCTGTTCGAGTTCTACGACGAACGCGTGCCCGCCTCGGTGGTGTCGGCGCGGCACTTCGACTCGTGGTGGAAGAAGGCGCGGCGCGAGACGCCGGACCTGCTGCTGTTCTCCACGTCGATGCTGGTGAACGAGACCGCGGGCGCGGTCACCCGGGAGGACTACCCCGACTCCTGGCAGGCGGACGGGCATCGGCTGCCCCTCTCGTACCAGTTCGAGCCGGGCACGGAGGCCGACGGCGTGACGGTACGGATTCCGCTGCCGGTGCTCAACCAGGTGGACGCCTCGGGCTTCGACTGGCAGATCCCCGGGCTGCGCGAGGACCTGGTCACCGAGCTGATCCGTTCGCTGCCCAAGCGGCTGCGGGTCAACTTCGTCCCGGCGCCGGACGTGGCCCGCAAGGTGCTGGACCGCCTCGACCCGTCGTCGGGCCCGCTGTTGGAGTCGCTGTCGCGCGAGCTGCGCGCGATGACCGGCGTGGACGTCCCGGCCTCGGCGTGGGACCTGTCACGGGTGCCGGACCACCTGAAGATCACCTACCGGGTGGTGGACCGGCGCGACACACTCGCCGAGGGCAAGGACCTGGACGAGCTGAAGCGCCGCCTCGCCCCGAAGGTGTCGGCCACGCTGGCGCGGGCGTCGGACGCGATCGAACGCCAGGGCCTGCGCACCTGGGACTTCGGCACGCTCCCCCGGGTGCACGAGCGCGGCCGGGTCAGGGCGTACCCGGCGCTGACCGACGAGGGCGACAGCGTCGCGATCCGCACGTACGCGACCGAGGCGGAGCAGGCACGGTCGATGTGGCGCGGCACGCGGCGGCTGGTGCTGCTGAACTCCCCCTCGCCGGCGAAGGTGTTGCAGTCGAAACTGTCGAACCAGGCCAAACTGGTACTGAGCACGACTCCGCACGGCAGCGTGGCCGCGCTGCTGGACGACTGCGCGGCCTGCGCCGCCGACAGACTCATCACCAGGGCCGGCGGCCCGGCGTGGGACGAGGCGGGCTTCACCCGCCTGAAAGACCACGTCCGCGCCGAGCTCTTCGACACGACGGCGATCGTGTTCGACCACGCCCAGCGCATCCTGGCCGAGTGGCAGGAGGTCGAGGCGCGGCTGAAGACCACGACGAGCCCGACGCTGGCCCCGTCGGTGACCGACATCCGCGCCCAGCTGGGCCGTCTGATCTTCCCCGGCTTCCTGACGGCGGCGGGCTTCCAACGCCTGCCGGACCTCCTGCGCTATCTGCGCGCGACCGTCCGCCGCCTGGACCGCCTGGCGGAGGACTTCCGCCGCGACGCCGAGAAGATGCGCCAGATCCAGCAGCTGGAGGCACGGTACGTCCGCACCCGCGACGCCCACCCGGCCGAACCGAAGATCCGCGAGGTCCGCTGGATGCTGGAGGAGCTCCGGGTCAGCTTCTTCGCCCAGCAGCTGGGCACCGCCTACCCGATCTCGGAGAAGCGCATCCTGAAGGCCCTGGACCAGGCGACCCCCTAGAACCGCGAGCTCGCGACCGCGAGGGGCACCCTCACGGCAGACCCGGTCGCGTCAACGGGACAGGGCGTAATCTCTCCGGCGGGCCTTCCGGGTGCGGGCCCAGTACTCGAAGGTGAAGCCCGGCCACAGTGTGCGGTTGACGCCCTTGTCGTCCAGGTACCAGCTCCTGCAGCCGCCCTCGTTCCACACCGCCTTGCGCAGGCGGCGCTGGAGGCCCCGGTTGAAGCGGCGCTGCGCCTCCGGGCGTACCTCGATGACGTCGGCCTTCTCCTCCGACAGCAGGCGCAGGCAGCTCAGCACGTGCTGGACCTGGGACTCGATCATGAAGACGACCGAGTTGTGGCCGAGCCCGGTGTTGGGGCCCAGGAGCATGAACAGGTTCGGGAAGCCGGCGATCGTGACGCCGTGGTGGGCCTCGATGCCGTCGGCCCAGGCCTCCTGGATCTTCACGCCGCCGCGGCCGACGATGCGCTGTTCGGCCAGGGCGTCGGTGACCCGGAAGCCGGTGCCGTAGATGATGACGTCCACGTCGTGCGCGGTGCCGTCGGCGGTGACCAGGCCGGTCTCGGTGATCTCGGTGATGTCGTCGGTGACGACGTCGACGTGCGGCCGGGACAGGGCCGGATAGTAGTCCGAGGACAGCAGGATGCGTTTGCAGCCGATCGTGTAGTCCGGGGTGACCTTGGCGCGCAGCTCGGGGTCGGGCACCTGGTGGGCGATGTGCACGCGGGCGACCTTCTCCTGCGGCGCCATGAGCTTGGGACTGATCGTGAAGCCGACCGCGCGGGCCTCCAGCACCCAGTAGATCGTGTCGCGGAAGGCCCGGGTCGCACCGGGAACGTGGCGGAACACCGCGCGGGCCCACGCCGGGAAGACGAAGTCGGGTTTCGGCTGGATCCACGGCGGGGTGCGCTGGAACACGCGCAGGCTCGCCGCGCGTTCGGCGACCTTCGGCACGAACTGGATGGCCGACGCGCCGGTGCCGATCACCGCGACCCGCTTGCCGGTCAGGTCGCAGCCGTGGTCCCACTGCGCGGAGTGGAACGCCGTGCCGGTGAAGCGCTCGGCCCCGGGGATGTCCGGCAGCGACGGGACGTGCAGCGCGCCGATGCCCGACACGACCGCCCTGGGGGTGAGCACGGTGCCGTCACCGAGGGCGACGCGCCAGTGGCGCGCCTCCTCGTCCCACTCCAGGGAGTCGACCGCCGCCCCGTACCGGATGTGCGGCGCCAGCCCGTACTTGTCGACACAGCGCCGCAGGTAGGCCCAGATCTCCTCCTGGGGAGCGAACATCCGCGACCAGCCGGGGTTCAGCTCGTACGAGAAGGAGTACATGTGGGAGGGCACGTCGCAGGCGCAGCCCGGGTAGCGGTTGTCGCGCCACGTGCCGCCGAGGTCGTCGTTCTTCTCCAGCACGACGAAGTCGTCGAATCCGGCCTTCTTCAGCTGGATCGCCATGCCGAGGCCGGCGAAGCCCGAGCCGATGATCGCGAGTTTCACGTGACCTCCCGTCCGTGTACCTACCGGCAGTAGGTTACCAACGGTAGGTTACCGGGGGTAGGTCCTGAGATACAGTTCACATGTGGAGACCAAACGTCGCCGCATGACGCGGGCCGAGCGGGAGCGGCAGATGCTCGACGTCGCCGAGGAGGTCTTCGCCACGCAGGGGTACGGCGCGGTGTCCATGGAGGAGATCGCGGTGCGCGTGGGGCTGTCCAAGCCGATGCTGTACGAGTACTTCGGCTCCAAGGAGGGCCTGCTGCTCGCCACCATCACGCGGGCACGGCGCGAGCTGCGCGAGGCCACCGAGCGGGCGGCGACCGAGGGCGAGACCGCCGAGGACAAGCTCTACCACGGCTACCTCGCCTACTTCCGCTTCAACGAGGCGCACCGCCGCGCGTGGCTGGTGCTGCTCCAGGAGCCGGTGCTGCTCGGCGGCGCGGCCGGAGAGATCGAGGCGACGCGCCGGCAGCAGACGGACCTGATCGTCGCGCAGATGGAGTGGCTCGTCCCGGACCGGCCGAGGCGCGACCTGGAGGCGTACGCGGAGATCATCGTCGGCGCCTGCGAACGCCTGGCCCTGTGGCGCATGCGCAACCCGGACGTCACCCCGGAGGAGGCGGCCCGCCAGATGATGGACGTGACCTGGAAGGGCCTGTCCGCGTACGGCGCCTGAGCCGGGCCATGGCCGAGGCGTCGCCCGGCCGGCGGGCTACCACGGCGGCCGGTAGCGGTAGATGTGGACGCCGTCCTCGGCCAGGCATCCGATGCGGGTGGTGGTCGCGGCGCAGACCGGTCCCAGCGCACCGAGGGCGGGCACCTTACCCAGGGTGATGTGCCGGCCGGTCGCGGGCCTGACCGCGATCACATCGCGCACGTCGCCTGACAGGTCGTCGTCCAGATCGAGCGCGAACTCCGGGCCGGCGAAGACGATGTCCTGGTAGCCGAGCTCGCCGGTATCGCGGCCGGCCGCATCCAGCATGTGGACGAACGGCGCGATCTGCCCCATATCGACGGGATCGAAGAGCAACGTGCCATCCGGTGGAGATGAGCCGGCCCGAGGCCAGGTCGATGCTGCTCACCCAACCGTCGCCGTAGATGAGCAGCAGCCGGCCGGTCGTCCCCGACGGCAGGACCGGATCCGTGCCACCGTCGTAGACCAGACCGGGGTCGGTGGTCAGGTCGTCCGGCAGGATCTCGGGGACCGCGCCACGGGCCGACGCTCGCGTCCAGCGCATCCGGCCCGTGCGCCGGTCGACGAGCCGGGTCGTGCCGGCCCGATCGTCGGCGCACAGCACCGCGTCCGACAGCAGCCCCTTGACGCGAAGGTATGCCGGTCGCATGCGTCGTAGTTCCAGGCCTGCCGACCGGTGGTGCCGTCGAGCATGAACTGCCGGGTGGGGGTCGCGTTGGTCCCGATGTGAACGGCCAGGGTGCCACTGCCGGCGTTGAGCGAGGATATGTCGCTGTCATGGGGCAACTTGATGCCGGTCTGCCAGCTACGACCATCGCTGTACCGGTATCCGTAGACGTGCAGATCGTCGTCATGGTCACCGGTCACGGAGGCGCCGTACCACCAGGCGCCGTTGGTGGTGGCCTCCCCGCCGGACTCCGACACCGGCCCCGCTTTGTAGGCGACCTGGGGAAACGTCGCACCCGCGGTGGCGTACCTCGCCCGCACCGCCCGTACCGACACGACCGCCACGGCCGTGACGAAGGCGAGCGCCAGCACCGCCACGAGCCCTGGCCGGCGGCGCACCCACCCGAATCGTGCCACGATGCGTCGGCCGGCTTCGGGAGGAGTTCCCGGCTCCCCGGCGGTCCGCGTGGCCCCGGCCGCCGCATCATCCATGGGGCGCTCCTGCCTGTCTCCCGCCGAAACGCCGAATATAGGCCGGACTGGTATAAAAATGATTTACGTACGGTCGGTAGGGGACCGATAGCGGAAAGACGCCCCGCCCGGCGGCCGGGTCGGCCGAGAAGAGTCCCCCACGAAGTCCGATTACTCCTTATTGCCCAATTATGGCGTTATGTCCGGATAGTGGCCGGGGAACAATCCAGCCATGATGATCGACGCGTTTGGCCTGGCCGACGTCACGTGACGATGCGCCGTCGGCGGCCGGTCAACCGGCCGCCCGGTCGTCCGCGACGCCCGCTGCATCTCCCGGACCAGGACGGCCCGGGACGTCCGCCGATGGACGGGGCGACGCGACGGCTCTTCCAGAAGCGCACCGGTCCGGAGGCGGCCGAGCACGGCGCCGAGATGAACCTGCCGCCCTGGCACACACACCTCGCCGCCCTGGCCTCCGCCGGACTCGGCGGGATGACCCGCCGTCTGCCCACGCTGATCGTCGCCGCCGCACGGCTCGCGTGGCGGGCCAGCCCGGCCGACGCGATCATCACCGTCACCCTGCACCTGCTGGCCGGCGTCTTCACCGCGTACGGCCTGCTCGCGACGACCGGGGTGCTCCGGGCGCTGTTCGCCGGCGGCGCGACCCCGGACCGCGTACGCGCGGCGCTGCCTTCGCTCATCCTGGTGGCGGGCGCGACCGCGCTGCGGGCCGCGCTGCAGGCGGGCGCGGGCTGGGCCCAGGCGCGTCTGAAACCCCGGGTCGACCATCTCGTGGAGAAACGGTTGTTCGACCTGACCACGCGGGTCGACCTGCCGTCCTTCGACGACACCGAGTTCCACGACGCGATGCACCGGGCCCGCGACCGCGGGCTGATGGAGGCGGCGCCCGTGGTCGAGGCCACGATCGACGTCCTCAACGGGATCGTCGGCCTGGTCGCCGCCGCCGGAGCGCTCGGCGTGCTGCATCCGGTGCTGCTTCCCCTGCTGCTGATCACGGCGGTGCCCGACGGCTGGGCGGCGGCGCGGGCGGCTCGCATGCGCTACCTGGCGATCTTCGTCCTCTCGGCGGTACGCCGGCGCAAGTGGATCCTGGCCGACCTGATGGCCGACCGCGACTCGGCGGCGGAGATCCGCGCGTTCACCATGCGCCCGTTCCTCGCCCGCGAACACGACCGGCTCGCCATCCGCGAACGCGACATCCACGTCGAGCTGGCCCGGCGCCAGACCCTCGTACGGATCCTGGGCGACATGGCCGGCGGCGTCGCGACCGGGGCGGTGTACGTCGCGCTCGGCGTGCTGCTCGCCGTCGGCGCCGTGCCCCTCGCCGTGGCCGGCACCGCGGTGCTCGCGATCCGTACCGGGCAGAACTCCCTCGCCGCGCTGCTGTTCGCGGTGAACCGATGTTACGAGTCCGGCCTGTACTTCTCGGACTACCTGGACTTCTGCGCCGACGCCGAGCGCCGGATCCCGCCGGCCCGCGACCGGCCGGTACCGGAGGGCTTCGAAGTGATCACCGCCGAGCACGTCGGCTTCACCTACCCGGGCGCGGACCGCCCCGCGCTGCGCGACGTGTCGGTCCAAATCCGCGCGGGCGAGGTCGTGGCACTGGTCGGGGAGAACGGCTCCGGCAAGACCACGCTGGCCAAGATCCTCGCCGGGCTGTACAGCCCGGACGAGGGTGAGGTCCGCTGGGACGGCACTCCCCTGCGCGACGTCGACCTCGACCGGCTCCGGCAGAACGTCGCGATGATCCCGCAGCACTACACGCACTGGCCGATGACCGCGCGGCACAACATCGCCATGGGCCGGGAACCGCACGAGGACCCCATCGCCGACGCCGCCGCGGCCTCCGGCGCCGACGAGGTCATCGCCGCGCTGCCGTACGGCTACGACACGCTGCTGGACCGCCGGTTCAAGGACGGCCACGAGCTGTCCGGCGGCCAGTGGCAGCGCATCGCGGTCGCCCGTGGCTTCTACCGCGACGCGCCGCTGCTCATCTGCGACGAGCCCACCGCGGCCCTCGACGCCCGCGCCGAGCACGCGTTGTTCGAACGCATCCGCGCCCATGCCGACGGCCGTACGGTACTGCTCATCACGCACCGGCTCGCCAGCGTCCGCCACGCCGACCAGGTGTACGTCCTGGACCGCGGCCGCCTGGTCGAACAGGGCCCACCGGCCGAACTCCTCGCGGCAGGCGGCGTCTTCGGCGAGCTGTACGGCCTCCAGGCCCGCGCCTACCGCCTCGACCCGCGTGGTTAGTTCCCGCCCGGCACC
This sequence comes from Actinoallomurus oryzae, assembly GCF_039541955.1. Taxonomy (NCBI): domain Bacteria; kingdom Bacillati; phylum Actinomycetota; class Actinomycetes; order Streptosporangiales; family Thermomonosporaceae; genus Actinoallomurus; species Actinoallomurus oryzae. The sequence continues at coordinate 504,944 of NZ_BAABHF010000019.1, forward strand.
TCGGGGACGCAGACGTCGCGCAGCTCGCCGATGCACTCGAAACGTCTGGCTGAACGCCGACCGGTACGTCTACGCCGCCAGGTTCGCCTTCGCGGACACCGGCCAGACCCTCATCCAGTGCTACAACCAACGACTCGCCCCGCCGGGACAGGCCGAGGAGCTGATCGCCGCCGGACACGTGCACGGCCGGGGCTGGATCCAGACCGCCGGACTGCCTGCCCCGCACTTCTACCTGCACATCCGCGGGGACATCGAGGCCGCCAGGATCCCCCCGGGTACCCAGGCCGCCCCGCGGCGCGGGCCCATCGGCGGCCTCTGGTACGAGGGGGTGTGACCCTTGCCCGGCCGCCCGATGCGCTCCTAACCTCCGGTGACCGGTGGGACGGCCGGGCCTGGAGCCAAGGCGTACTGGGCCTCGCCGTGGCCGAAGGACCAGTCGATCGATTCGTTCTCGGTCACGATGATGAACACGTTTCGCGGCTCGGTGCCGGCGTACTCCTCGGCCAGCTCGGCGATCCGGCGGTACAGCGCGCGCTTCTGGTCGGGGGTGCGGCCGGAGCGCATGGTGATCGCGACGTACACGATGCCGTCGTCGCGGTGCACCCCCAGGTAGTCGTCGTACCTCAGCGTGCCGCTCGTGCCGTCGTGGCTCGTCAGGACCTGGAACCGGTCGTCGGGCGGGAAGCCGATCGTCTCGACCAGGGCGTCGTGTACGGCGCGGCCGAGCGCGTCGAGCCGCTCGCCGTCGGCTCCCAATGCGTCTATGCGGACGAACGGCATGTCACGCACCGCCCGCGGGTCGGCGGACGTGGGCGGTGAGCAGGCCGACGGCGCCGTCGACGGCCTGCTCGTACGCCTCCGGCGAACCGGCGGCGCGGGCCAGGACGTAACCGCCCTGGAGCACCGCGACCAGCGCGGAGGCCGTGGCCGCCGGGTCGAGCCGGGTGTCCAGTTCGCCGCCCTCGCGACCCTCCGCCAGCAGCCCGGCCAGCCGGCCGGTGAGCCAGGCGAAGGTCTCCGCGACCGGCCCGCGCAGGGCCGGGTCGCTCATCACCTCCGGGTCCTGGGTGAGGCGGCCGACCGGGCACCCCTTCAGCACGTCGCGTTCGCGCCGCAGGTAGGCGGTGATCCGGTCGACCACGCCGCCGGGCCCGGAGAACTGGGCCTCCGCCCGCGCCCGGAGCTCTTCGGCGCTGCGGCTGATCGCGGCGAGCGCCAGGTCGGGCTTGCCGTGGAAGTGGTGGTACATGCTGCCCTGGCCGGCGCCGGACCGCTGCTGGATCGCCTTAGGGCTCGTGCCTACGTACCCGCGCTCCCACAGCAGCTCACGCGCGCTCTCGATCAGTCGTTCCCTGGTGTCCACCCACGGCATCGTACATACCAGTAGGTACAGTCGCCAGGTGACGGTCGATCGCGGCCGGCAGGGTGGCGTCGCACGTCGCGGCGTCGTCGGCGGCCCAGCAGACGTATCCGTCGGGACGGACGAGCAGCGCGGCGGCGCCGAGATCGGTGGCGGACTCGGCGCGGACGGCGTCGACGCCGGAGGGAGGCCGGAGGCCGGAGGGGACGATCCCGGCCAGGTCGAGCAGCACGGCGTGCCCGTCCCCGAACAGCGCGGACACCCGGGTGGGGCCGGCGTCGGTGAGGAGGTCGGCGTCCCTCATGCGGCATCCGGTGAGGGGGTGTTCACCCGGCAGGTCGTAACGCAGCGACAGGCCGGACATCAGGCCCGCGAGGTGGCGGTTGGCCTCCGGCAGCCGCAGCAGGTCGGCGAAGATGTCGCGCAGCGCGGCCACGTCCTCGTTCGGCCGCAGGTCGGCCAGCACCCGCTGCGCCGACGTGTGGTGCAGGACTCGGGCTCCCACCGGGTGCCGCTCGGCGTGGTAGGTGTCCAGGAGGCCGTCCGGGGCCCGGCCCTGGATGGTCGCGGCCAGCTTCCAGCCGAGGTTGAACGCGTCCTGCACACCGGTGTTCAGGCCCTGCCCGCCGAGCGGCGTGTGGATGTGCGCGGCGTCCCCCGCGAACAGCACGTCGCCGACCCGGTACCGCTCCACCTGCCGGGTCGCGTCGGTGAACCGGGAGGCGTTGTCCACCCCGCTCAGCACGGTCTCCTCCCCGTACACGGCACGCAGCGCGGCGGCGATCTCCTCGTGGGTGACCGGGGTGTCCCGGGTGGTCTCCGCCTCGTCCTCCCGGCCGAACGTGAGCCGGTACCGGTCACCGCCGACCGGCACGAGCATGGCCCAGTAGCCGTTCACCTGCCGCGTCAGGTCGCTGATGTGCCCCAACCGCGTCGGCACCAGCGACGACGTCGCGGACAGCCGGACGTCGGCCAGCACGGCGAGACCGTTCCCGAGCCGGCCCGGGAACGGCAGCCCGAGGAATTTGCGGACCGTACTCCGGCCGCCGTCGCAGGCCACGAGGTAACGCGCCCGTACGCGCAGACCGTCCGCCGACACGGTCACTCCCTCGCCGCTCCCGCTGACCTCGGTGACCGCCGCGCCGCGCCGGATCCGCGCGCCACGGGCGGTCGCCCGTTCCTCCAGCACCTCCTCGACCTCCCACTGGGGAATCGAGATCGGATAGGGATGCCTGGTCTGCCAGGGCGTGCAGTCCAGTGGCACCGGCAGCATCGCGAAGTGGCTCCCGACCCGCTCGCGCGGCAACGCGCGGCGGAGCATCGGCTCCAGGAGACCGCGCAGCTCCAGCAGTTCGGCGGTGCGGGGCTGGATCGTGCCGCCCTTCACCTGTTCGACACGCCGCGGCAGCTTCTCCAGCACCAGGGTCTCGACCCCGGCCAGTGCCAGCTCGTACGCCAGCGTCAGGCCGGTCGGACCGGCTCCCGCGATGACGACCTCGGTCTCGACGTCCATCGACGTAACCCCTCCTTGAGTAGACTTGGTGCAAATATATACCAGGTGCAATTATCGTCCGAGTGCGCACCGCTGCTACCGTGAAGCCGTGACCGAGCAGCCCGGCCTGCGAGAGCGCAAGAAGTTGCGGACCCACGCGGCGATCTCCGAAGCGGCGATCGCCCTGTTCCTCGAACACGGCTTCGACCAAATCTCGGTGGCCCAGGTCGCCGAGGCCGCCGAGGTGTCCAAACGCACGCTGTTCGCGTACTTTCCGGCCAAGGAAGACCTCGTGGTGCACCGCTTCGCCGACCACGAGACGGAGAGCGCCCGAGTCGTACGGGCCCGCCCGGCGGGCGTGACGCCGCTGACCGCCCTGCGTGAGCACTTCCTCGAGGGCCTTCGCGTGCGGGACCCGATCACCGGCATCAACGATCGTCCGGACATCCGCGCTCTCTTCCGGATGGTCCTCGACACGCCGTCCCTGGCCGCACGGCTGCAGCGCTTCAGGAGTACGGGGGAGCGCACGCTCGCCGAGGCGTTGCGCGAGACGGCGGACACCCCGGACCTCACCGCCCGCCTGGCGGCCGCCCAGATCGTCGCGGTCCAGTGGACGCTGACCCTGGACAACGCCGCGCGCCTGGCGTCCGGGGAGACCGCCGACGCGCGGTACGCGGGCGCGGTCGGCGACGCGGAACACGCGTTCGCGCTCCTGGAGAACGGACTGCGCGAGTTGCCCCGGCGGGCCGGCTGAGAGAACGTCCTACGCCGGGCCGTACGAGACGGGTCGTACGGCCGGATCAGTGAGAGCCGGCCGGGCGTCCGTCAGGGTTCGGCGTGGCGGCGGATCCACTCGTACATGGCGACGCCGCTGGCCACGCCCGCGTTGATCGAGCGCGTGGAGCCGTACTGCGGGATGTGCAGCACGATGTCGGCGGCGGCCCGCGCGTCCTCCGACAGGCCCGGCCCCTCCTGGCCGAACAGCATCAGGCAGGCGCGCGGGAGCTCGGCGGACTGGATGGGGCGCGACCCGGGCAGGTTGTCGATGCCGATGATCGGCAGGTCGCGGTCGCGGCACCACTTGACCAGGTCACCGGTCTCCGGGTGGTGACGGACGTGCTGGTAGCGGTCGGTGACCATGGCGCCGCGGCGGTTCCAGCGGCGGCGGCCCACGATGTGCACCTCGGCGGCGAGGAACGCGTTGGCGTTGCGGACGACGGCGCCGATGTTGAAGTCGTGCTGCCAGTTCTCGATGGCGACGTGAAACGGGTGCCGGCGCGTGTCGAGGTCGGCGACGATCGCGGCGTTGCTCCAGTAGCGGTACTGATCGACGACGTTGCGCCGATCCCCCTCGGCCAGCAAGGCGGGGTCGAGGCGGGGGTCATCCGGCCACGGGCGTGGGTGCGGTCCCACGCCCGGCAACTCCTCGGCGGTCATGCGCCGAAGGATATGCGCCCTCGGCCTGCGGCGCCCTCGGCTTGCGGCGCCCTCGGCCTGCACGGTCACGGTATTGACGGGCCTGGCGCCAGGCGGCGCCGCTCAGCCGCGTATCCCGAACACTTCCACCGTCATCGGCGTATCGATCAGTGTGTGCGGTGCGATCGCATGGTAGGCCCACACGTGCACCCAGGCGTTGGCGGTTCGCACCGTGAGGAACGTCTTGAACATTCCCGGCCCGGTGTAGAACAGCAGGAGGTAGAGCACCGACAACAGCGTGTCGACCGGCGAGGCGAAGTTCGTCCAGCCGTCGAAGAAGTGCAGCAGCGCGTAGGTCAACCCGCCGAGAATCACCGTCGCCGGCACCGACCCCGTCAGTTTCAGGTAACGGGGCGTCAAGATGCAAAAAATGAAGACCATGGTCGGCAGGACCGTGCCGGCGAAGGAGAGGGCGAACGTAAGGGGCGCTCCGAGCAGGAGCTGACGCGGCTTCAGGTCCAGGATCGCGCCGTTCAACAGCAGTTGGACGGTGGATTCCACGGCCAGGATCACCAGGATCACCAGCAGGTCGCCGCGGCGATCTCTCGAACGCAGGTTCAACTGCTCGGCGGAATAGCGCCGGCGGAACACCAGGAAGGGCACCACGGCGTACACCAGGAGGTTGTAGGCCGCCCAGGCCACCATCTCCTCCGGCACGACCCGCTGCCCGGTGCGGATCACCATTCCATCGAGGTGGAACCCGAACGCGTGCCAGCCGAAGGCGCGCCCCAGCATGAAGCCGCCGAGCATCGCGACGACCCCGTAGGCCAGGACGAGCAGGGTCTCCCGCCGTGCCTGGGGCCGAGCAGGGGCGCGTGCCGCCAGGTCCACTCCCGCGCGTCGGCGCGTGAGCAGGTAGGCGAGGGCCATGAGCCCGAATATCTCCAGGTACATGGCGTCGGCGTCGAGTACGGCGGCCGGCGTGGGCGGCTCGGCCAGCGAGGACGCGTGGAACGGCAGATGCCGCCCCCCGATGGACATCAGCAGCCCGTTGACGAGGACGAACCCGAGGGCCGCCAACCCCACGCTGCGGTGGCGGAACGGTCGCGGGACTCGCCGGCGGTCACGGGCGGCCGGGGGACTCACCGTGCGAAGAGGGGCCTGTCTGCTCATACAGGGCACCATACATCCGTATTACATACACTTGTATAGTCTCCGTATTGCCTCATGTATGGTGGCTCGTATGACCGACCGCCGACAGCGGCTCCTGGACTCCCTCGTCGAGATCACCGCCGAACGGGGGCTGGATCACGTCAGCATCCGGGAGGTGGCCGCGGCCGCGGACGTCTCGATCGGGACGGTCCAGTACTACTGCCGCACCAAGGACGAGATGGTGCTGATGGCCTGGGAGTCGCTCGCGGAGAAGATCATCGTCCGCGCGATGGGCGGCATGGACCGGGGCGGCACCGTCGCTACCGTCAAAGAGTGCATCCGTCGCGTGGTACTCGAACTCCTGCCCCTGGACGAGCCTCGCAGCGTCGAGTCGCGCGTGTACCTCGCCTTCGCGGCCAGAGCCGTGATCTCGGCGCCTCTCGCCGAAGTTCAGCACTCGCTGCTGGCCAAGCTGCGCGGATACCTCGCCCGGGCCTTCGCCCACGCCAAGGACGAAGGGGAGGCCGCGGCGGGCCTGGAGCCCGATGCGGCGGCGGCGGCCACGGCCGCGCTCGTCGACGGACTCCTGCTGCACATGCTGACGGATCCGGGCGGCCTGCCCCCGGACTCGGCCGTGGCGGCCATGGACGCCCATCTGGACCGGCTCCTGCCCGGAAACCCTTGAAGACGCTCAGGCCCTGCGCGGCTGTGGCCGGGCTGTTCTCCACGGAAGGCCATCACCGCTTCGGCGCTCGCTGGAAGAGCGCGAACAGCCACAGCAGTGACGGCACCAGCAGGACCATGCCCACGACGACCGAGGCCAGGGTCGCGTGCAGGACGGCCGGGTCGGCGGCGGCGCGGGTGACGGTGACGTCCGGCGGGAGCAGCAGCGGGTACTGCGCGGCCGCCCACGCCCACAGCACGGCCGCGACGGCGAGGGCGGCGGTGCCGCGGGCCGTGGTGTAGTGGCGCAGCACGAGCAGGACCAGTGACACGATCCCCGCGAAGGCCGACAGGGCGACCACGGGGAGCGCGCGCCCGGTGAGGCCGGCGAACAGCCGCGGGGCGTCGTCGCGCAGGATGACGATGCCGCCGAGGACGATCGCGCCGGTGACCACGGCGGTGACCAGCGCGCGGAGGCGGAACGCCTCCGCCAGTGCCCTGTCGCCGCCGCGGCGTGCGTCGCCGGTGAGGTAGACGGCCGCCAGGTACGCCGTGCTGCCGACGGCGACCAGGCCCGCGAGCACCGACGTGGGGTTCCACCAGCTCGTCAGCAGGTCCCCTCGGGCCAGGCCCGGCGGTACGCGCCCGGAGGCGACGCCGCCCGCGACCGTACCCAGGAAGAACGGCGTGAGGATCGACGACAGCGCGAACGCGCCGCCGAACAGCCGTAGCTGCCACAGCTCCGTGCTGGCCTTGCGGAACGCGAACGCCGCGCCGCGGGCGATGATGCCGAGCGCGATGAGGGTCAGCGGGATGTACAGCGTGGAGGCCACGGAGGCGAACACGCGGGGAAAGCACGTCCAGAACATGACGAGGACGAAGATGAGCCAGACGTGGTTCGCCTCCCAGACCGGCCCGATCGAGTGTTCGATGAGCCGTCGCTGGGCGAACCCACGCCGGGAGCCGCCCGCCAGCATGTCCCAGAAGCCCCCGCCGAAGTCGGCCCCGCCCAGCAGCGCGTACAGGGTCACCCCGGCCCAGGTGAGGACCAGCAGCCACTGCGCCGCGGTCACGAGCCCTCCTTCTTTGCCCGACCAACCCACCCCGACCGACCTCCCGGCGTCGGGGAGGGTGACCACAGGGGCGCGTCCTCGATTCCCTCGCTCCGCTCGGTCATGGCTCGTACTCCTCGGTCCAGCCCTCCTGCGGCGCGGCCACCGGGCGGCTCCGCAGCCGGACCAGGACGTACACGGCGGCGACGGTGAGCACGGTGTAGACGACCAGCACCGCGACGAGGCCGACCCACAGGCCGGGCGCCGGGTTGACCGCGTCGGCGGTGCGCTGGTGGTGCCACACGATCCACGGCTGCCGGCCGACCTCCGTGGTGACCCAGCCCGCCTCCAGCGCGACCACGGAGGCGATCCCGGCGACCGCGCAGAACCGCAGGAACCACCGGGACCGCGGCAGGTCACGCCGCCGCCACCAGGACCAGGCCTGCCAGGCGGACAGGACCAGCAGCCCGAACCCGATCGCCACCATCACCTGGAAGCCCAGGTGCACCGGGTTGACCGGGGGACGGTCGGCGGGCGGCACCGTGTCCAGGCCCTTCACCACCGTGCCCGGCCGGTAGCCGACGAGAAGCGACAGGCCGTCGGGGATCCGCAGGGCGTACCGGATCCGGCCGCCCAGGTACAGGCCGCCGAGCGAGATGGGCCGGTGCGAGCCGGTGTGGTTGAGGCCTTCGATCGCGGCGAGCTTGGCGGGCTGCTGGGTGGCCAGGAGCCGCGCCAGAGTGTCGCCGATGACGATCTGGGGCAGGGTGACGACCGCCGCGGCGACGAACGGGAGCAGGAGGCCGATCCGGTGGTACCGGTCGCGGCGGCCTCGCAGCATTCCGGCGGCGTACACGCTCGCGATGCCGAACCCGGTGACCATGAAGGCGGCCAGGACCATGTGCACGACCTGCCAGGGCATCGCCGGGTTGAACAGCGCCCGCCACGGCCGTACGTGCGTGACGGAGCCGTTCACCAGGTCGAAGCCGCGCGGCTGGTTCATCCAGGCGTTCGCGGCGACGACGAAGACGGCGGAGGCCACCCCGGCGACGCACACCGGCAGGCCGGTCAGCACGTGCCGGCGCGGCGACAGCCGGCCCCAGGCGTACAGGTAGATGCCCAGGAAGATCGCCTCGATGAAGAACGCGAACCCCTCCAACGCGAACGGCAGGCCGATGACCTGCCCGTACGTCGCCATCAGGCCGGGCCAGAGCAGGCCCATCTCGAACGAGAGGATCGTGCCGGAGACCGCGCCGACGGCGAACAGGACGCCCATCGCCCTGGCCCACTGGTGCGCCAGCCGCACGTAGTCCTCATCATCCGTCCGCACGCCGCGCCACTCGGCGAAGACGGTGAGCACGGGCATCCCGACGCCGAAGCAGGCGAGGATGATGTGCCAGCCCAGGGACAGGGCCATCTGCTCCCGCGCGGCCAGCAGGTCGGCCGGTGACGCGGCCGCGAACACGTGCACGTCTCCCCCGATCGGCCGTCCCGCCCCTGTGAGCGTGGTACCCCGCTCCGGCGATAATCAGCGGATGGCGATCAGGCGGATCACAGTGGCGGAACGGCGGGCGCGCATCGGGGTACGGCACCGACTGGCGGCGCCGGCCGGCAGCGCCGTCGAGGCGGCCCGTGCGCTGGTGGTGCTGCACGGCACCGACCCGGCGGCGGTCTACCTCGCGGCGGCGGCCCGCATGCACTCTCCCGAGATCGCGGGCATCGAGCGGGAGCTGTACGAGGAGCGCCGGCTGGTGCGGATGCTCTGCATGCGGCGGACCGTCTTCGCCGTCCCCGCCGAGCTGGTGCCGGTCGTGCAGGCGGCCTGTGCCGATGACGTCGCGCGCCTCGAACGCCGCCGTACGCTGAAGCTGTTCCAGGAGGCGGGGCTCGGCGACGACGCGTGGCTGCGGGAGGTCGAGGACGAGACGCTCGCCGCGCTGCGCGCCCGCGGCGCGGCGTACGCGACCGAGCTGTCCGCCGACGTGCCGCGTCTGAAGGAGCGGATCGTGCTGGGGCGCGGCAGCCGCAACGAGGCCAGTCCGGCGATCGCGAGCCGGGTGCTGCTCGGCCTGGCCGTCCAGGGCCGGATCGTACGGGGCCGTCCGCGCGGTTCGTGGATCAGCAACCAGTTCCAGTGGTCGCCGATCGAGTCGTGGCTGCCGGACGGGATCCCGGCGGTGCCCGCCGAGACCGCGCGAGCGGAGCTGGTCCGCCGCTGGCTCGCCGCGTACGGGCCGGGCACGGCCGCCGACCTCAAGTGGTGGACCGGCCTGACCATGACCCAGGTCGAGCAGGCGCTGGCGCTGGTGGAGACCGAGGAGGTCGACCTGGACGGCACGCCCGGCCTGGTCCTCGCCGGCGACGCGGAGCCGGTGGCGCCTCCGGAGCCGTGGGTGGCGCTGCTGCCGGGCCTGGACCCGACCGTGATGGGCTGGACCGGCCGCGACTGGTACCTGGGCGAGCACGGCCCGGCCCTGTTCGACCGGACGGGCAACGCGGGCCCGACGGTGTGGTGCGACGGCCGGATCGTGGGCGGCTGGTCCCAGCGCGCCGACGGCTCGGTGGTCTACCGGCTGCTGGAGGACGTCGGCGCGGAGGCCGAGACCGCGGTGAAGGCGGAGGCCGCGCGCCTGAGCGAGTGGATCGGCCCGGTCCGGGTGATCCCGCGCTTCCGCACCCCGCTGGAGCGCGAGCTGTCCGCCTGAGCGGATAGGGAGTCCTGGTCCGGCCAGGAGATGGGCGAGGCGATGGAACAGGCCTGATCGCCTCATCCGCGAGTACGGTGGCCCGGCTCGAAGTACGTTCTGCGGGTGGGTGGATTCGCGGAGGCCGAGGACCTGTCGGGAGTGGTGTCGGACGCGCTGGGGAAGAGGCGCCGGATCGCCGGGGTGGACCGCCTGCGCGGAGGAACGAAGAAGGGCGTGTACCGGATCAGGCTCGACGGGACCGGCCCGGCGAGCCTGATCGTCTACCGCTGGGCGGACGAGGAGAACTTCTGGCCCGGCGCCGCCGGTGAGGTGACGGACCCGTTCGCTCCTGTCTCCGGGCTCGTGCCGTTCCTGGCCGCGCGGCGCAGGCTGGACGAGGTCGGGGCGCGCGTCCCGCGCGTGCTGTGGACGGACGACACCAGGCAACGGCACGCGGCGGACGTCGCCGTGGTCGAGGACATCACCGGTGGCACCCTGGAGGCCCTCTTCGACACCGACCCCGCCCGCGCGGACGCCGCCCTGAACGACCTGGCCCGGACTCTGAACCTGATGCACCGGCACCACGCTCCCCGCTACGGCAGGGTGGACCTGCTGGAGCGGGGCGGCGTCGCCCTCGGCGACTCCTGCGAACAACTGGTCCTCGACCGGGCCCTGCGCGACCTCGATGAGGCCGCGGGGCGCGACACCAGGATCGCGGCGGCGCGGGGCCGGCTCGACGTGCGCCTGCGGGCGCTGCGGGCGCTGGTGGTCCCGCGCACCGAGTACGGGCTGATCCACGGCGAGCTCGGCCCCGACCACGTCCTGGTGAGCGCCGAAGGGCATCCGGTCCTCATCGACGTCGAGGGCCTGATGTACTTCGACGTCGAATGGGAACACGTCTTCCTCCGCCTCCGGTTCGGCGAGCGTTACGCGGCCCTCTCCCGGCCCGGTCTCGACCCGCCGCGCCTCGGCCTCTACGCGCTGGCGATGCATCTCTCCCTGGTGGCCGGGCCCCTCCGCCTCCTCGACGGCGACTTCCCCGACCGGGAGTTCATGCACGCGATCGTCGAGCACAACCTGCGCGAGGCGCTCGCCCTGCTCCCCTGAGCGCCCGCGGGCTCACGGTCGGAGGACGATCTTGCCGCGGGTGTGGCCACGCTCCAGTTCGCGGAAGGCGTCCCGGACCTCCTCCAGCGGGTACGTGGCGGCGATCGGGATCTCCAGGCGGCCGGCGCCGATCAGGGCGGCCAGCTCGGCGATCACCTGGGCGTTCCCCGCGGCGCTGTTCCCGTCGGTCTTGACGCCGTACTTCTCGGTGGCCCGGTGGTCGGTGATGGTGTCGATCCGCTCCGGCACCACGCCGAGATCCAGTGCCATCTCGACGTAGTCGGCGCCGAAGGTGTCGATGAATGCGTCGATCTTCCCGCCGTCGGCGGCGGCCCTGATGCGGTCGGCGACACCCTCGCCGTAGCTGACCGGGATCGCTCCGTGCGCGGCGAGCCACTCGTGGTTGCCCTCGCTCGCCAGGCCGATGACGGTCGCCCCGGTGTGGCGCGCGAGCTGGACCGCGATCGAACCCACTCCCCCGGCGGCGCCGGAGATCACGACCGTGTCGCCCGGTCCCGCCGCGACGGCCCGGACCGCCGCGTACGCCGTGGTTCCCGCCACGTACAGCGTTCCGGCCTGTTCCCACGGGACGTCCGCCGGCCGCGGGATGAGGTCGGCGGCCTCCACGACGACGAACTCGGCGTGACTCGCGCGGTTGTCCGTGAAGCCGATCACCTCGTCACCGATCGCGAACCCCTCGACTCCCGCACCGGTCTCCGCCACGATCCCGGCCAGGTCGCTTCCCTCACCGGAGGGGAACGTCGCGGGCCAGCGGTCGTGGAGCGCGCCGGTACGGATGTGCACCTCCCCCGGGTTGATCGCCGCCACGACGACCCGTACGAGGACCTGTCCGGGTCCGGGGACCGGCCGGTCGACCTCGACGACCCGCAGCACCTCGATGCCGCCGTACTGCTGGAACCTCACTGCCTTGGGCATTCCGAACTCCTCGATGCTCCATGCCGGTCCGTCCGGCATGTCCGTCGACGATGCTGCCGGGGTTCCGGGGCGGATACGAGCGGACGGTCTTCCCTAGGATCGGCGGTCCTTGGCTGCCCGTGCCGGTGCGGCGCACGGGCTCGGCGATGATGGGGGGATGGACATGGACCGCGCTGAGCTCGCCGACTTCCTGCGCCGCCGCAGGGGGCGGCTGCGGCCCGAGGAGGTGGGTCTGCCGGCCGGCTCCCGGCGCCGTACCCCCGGACTGCGGCGGGAGGAGGTCTCCCAGCTCGCCGGGATGTCCGCCGACTACTACATGCGCCTCGAACAGGCCAGGAGCCCCCAGCCCTCGGCCCAGATCCTCGCCTCGCTGGCCCGTGCGCTGCGGCTCACCGACGACGAGCGCGACCACCTCTACCTGCTGGCCGGGCACCGCCCGCCCGCGGGCCGCATGGCGGGCGACCATGTGCGGCCCGGTCTGCTGTACCTGCTCGACGAGCTCAAGGAGACCCCGGCCCACATCACCAACGACCTCGGCGACCTGCTCGCGCACAACACCATGGCCGAAGCGCTCCTCGGCTGCATCTGCTCGGTCCGCGAGCAGGACCGCAACTTCGTCTGGCGCTGGTTCACCGACCCCGCGATCCGCCGGATCTACTCACCCGACGAACGCCGGGAGCACAGCCGCGCCTACGCCGCGGACCTGCGCGCCTCCATCACCCGGCGCGGCGGCGACGCCGCCTCCACCCGGCTGGTCGCCGATCTCCAGGCCGCCAGTCCCGAGTTCGCCGCCCTGTGGGAGCTGCACGAGGTCGCCGTACGGCGCAACAGCCGTATCCGCGTCGACCACCCCACCGTCGGGCCGGTCGAGCTCGAATGCGAGACGCTCCTCAGCCCGGCCGAGGACCAGATGCTCGTGATCTTCACGCCGCCGCCGGGCACGCCCGCCCTCGACAAGCTGAGCCTGCTGCGCGGCCTGAACCACGACGAGTTCGCCGCCGCCGACCCGGCACGCCGCTGACGCGCGGACGGAGCCCGAGCCCACGCGTCAGCGCAGGCGCTGGACCCTGCTCAGGTAGGTCTGGACGACGACCACCGCCGCGAGGAAGGCACCGCTGACCACCTGCTGGTACGACGAGGACAGGTCGCCGATCTGGTTGATGAGGTTCTGGATCACGCCCAGCAGCAGGACGCCGGCGACCGTACCGCTCACCGAGCCCGCGCCGCCGGTCAGCAGCGTGCCGCCGATGACGACCGCGGCGATCACGTCGAGTTCCATGCCGGTGCCCAGGATCGTCACGCCCGAGGACAGGCGGGCCGCGTTCAGGGTGCCCGCCAGGCCCGCGAGCAGGCCCGACATGACGTACACCGCGACCTTCGTCCGGGTCACCGGGACGCCCATCAGCTCGGCCGCGTCCTCGCTGCCGCCGATCGCGTACACGCACTGGCCGAACCTCGTCCGCTGGAGCAGCACCGCGCCGGCGACGAACAGGGCCAGCGTCAGGTAGACCGGGTACCCGATGCCGAAGACGCTGCCCTGGCCGACCCGGGCGATCAGCGCGCCGTGCGGGATCAGGTACGTCGTCGAGCCCTCGCCCGAGATCGACAGCAGCAGGCCGCGCGCGCCCAGCAGGCCGGCCAGCGTGACGATGAACGGAGCGAGGCGCACCCGGGCGATCAGCAGGCCCTGGACCAGGCCGAACGCCCCGCACACCACGAGCGGCAGCAGCAGCGCGGCCAGCGATCCCCACCGCACCGCGTACGCGGCCAGCACCCCGCCCAGCGCGAACACCGAGCCGACCGACAGGTCGATGCCGCCGGTGATGATCACGAAGGTCATGCCGAGGGCGACCATCGCCAGGAACGAGGAAGTGATCGCGATGTTGCCGAGGTTCGCGCCGGTCGGGAAGCGGTCGAACGCGAACGAGCCGATCGCCACCAGCAGGACCAGCACGGCGGCGGCGCCGTGCCGCTGGATCAGGCCGAAGGCGCGCTCGCGGCCGGTGGGCCCGGCGGCGGGTTCGGTGACGGCCGCGGTCGCGGTCATGGATTCGGTCATCGCCGGCCCGCCCCTCGCGCGGCGTACACGGCCGCAAGAATGATCACTGCCTGCACCATCTGCGCGACCGAGTCCGCGAGGTCGTGCTTGATGAGCGTCGCGCGGACGAGCTGGATCAGCAGCGCCCCGGCGACCGTGCCCAGCACGCGGACGCGGCCGCCGGTCAGCGGCGTGCCGCCGACCACGACCGCGGTGATCGCCGACAGCTCCATCAGCAGGCCCAGCGACGACGGGTCGCTCGCCTGCAACCGGGCCGTGGCGAGCGTGCCGGCCACGGCCGCGAGCAGGCCCGACATCACGTACACGAGCAGCAGGACGCGCCGTACGGGCAGGCCCGACAGCTCGCTCGCCGTACGGTTGCCGCCGATGGCCACCAGCCGCCGGCCGAACGTCGTGCGGCGCACCACCGCCATGACCACGACGGTGAGGACGACGGCGACCACCACCGGCAGGGGAACGCCGAGCATGCTGGAGGAGCCCAGGTCCAGCAGCGTCTGATCGTGGATGTCCTTGAGCTGCCCGCCCGCGACGACGAGCGCGATGCCCCGGCCGCCGACGAACAGCGCGAGCGTCGCGACGATGGGCTGCACGCCGACGAACGCGACGAGCGAGCCGTTGACCAGCCCGACCGCGACGCCGCCGAGCAGCCCGGCCACGACGGCGGGCACGACGCCGTACCCGAGATAGAGCGGGATCAGGGCGGCGGTGAGCGCCATCACCGAGCCGACCGACAGGTCGACGCCCTCGGTGCCGATCACCAGCGCCATGCCGAGCGAGACGATGACGACCGGCGCCACCTGGACGAGCTGGGTGCGCAGGTTCTCCAGCGACAGGAACCGCGGGGTGATCGCGATGTTGACGAGGACGAGCGCGGCGATCGCGGCGTACACGCCGTAGTCCTGCAGCCACGCGAGCAGGCGGCCACGGTCGAGCCGCGAGACGGGTACGGCGGCGGTGTCGGTCATCGTCCCAGGCCTCCCCCGGCGATATCGGTCATCGTCGCGAGCCTCTCCCGGCGGTGTCGGTCATCGTCACGGGCCTCCCCGCGGTGTCGGTCATCGGCTCACGCCTCCCCCGGCGTCGGCGATCGTCGTCATCACGCGTTCCTCGGTGAGGTCGCCGCCGCTGAGCTCGCCGACGACCGCGCCGTCCTTCAGCACCACGACGCGGTCCGAGCCCTCGACCAGTTCCTCCAGGTCGGCGGAGATCAGCAGCACGCCCAGCCCGTCGCGGGCGAGTTCGTCGATCAGCGCCTGGACCTCGGCCTTGGCCCCGACGTCGATGCCACGCGTCGGTTCGTCCAGGAGCAGGATCTTCGGCTCGGTGGCGAGCCAGCGCGCGAGCAGGACCTTCTGCTGGTTGCCGCCGGACAGCTCGGCGACGCGCTGGTGCGGTCCGGCGGCCTTGATGCGCAGCCGCCGCATGAAGGTCTCCACGATGCGGTCGATGCGCGCCTCGGAGACCAGGCCGGCGCGGGACAGCCGGGGCAGCGCCGCGAGCGCGATGTTCTCGCGCACCGACAGGGTGCCGATGACGCCCTCGGACTTGCGATCCTCGGGCAGCAGGGCCACGCCCGCGCGGATCGCCGCGGCGGCCGAGCCCCGGCGCAGCGGCGTGCCGGCCACGGTCACCCGCCCGTCGTCGAGCGGCAGCGCGCCGGCGATCGCCTTGGCGGTCTCGGTGCGGCCCGCACCGAGCAGGCCGCCGAGGCCGACGACCTCGCCGGGCCGGATCGCGACCGACACGCCGTCCAGGACGTGCCGGCGGGTGAGGCCGGACGCCTCGACGACGGGGGTCTCGCGCGCCGCGTCGTGGCCACCGGAGAACCGGGTGACACCGCCCGCGCGGACGTCGGACACCGGACGCCCGAGCATCAGCGAGACGAGCCGCAGCCGTTCGAGGTCGGCGAGCGGGCCCTGGTGGACGACCCGGCCGTCACGCAGCACGGTGACACCGTCGCAGATCCGGTACAGCTCGTCCAGACGGTGGCTGACGTAGATCACCGAGACGGCCCGCTCGCGGAGCCGGCGGACGACGCCGAACAGCGTCTCCACCTCACGGGGTTCCAGGGACGACGTCGGCTCGTCCATGACGACCACGCGGGCGTCGACGGAGACGGCGCGGGCGAGCGCGACCATCTGCTGCACGCCGACGCCCAGCGACCGCAGCGGGCGGCGGACGTCGACGTCGATGCCGTACGAGGCCAGGATCCGCTCGGCCTCCCGGTGCATGCGCCCGACGTCGAGGGTGCCGAACCGGCGGCGCGGCTCCCGGCCGAGGAGCAGGTTCCGCGCCACGCTCAGCGCCGGGACCAGCCCGATCTCCTGGTGGACCGCCTGGATGCCCGCGCGCTGGGCCTCCAGGGGACCGGCGAAGTCGGCGGGCCGCCCCGCGAGGCGCATCGTGCCCTCGTCGGGGCGGTACACGCCCGTGATCACTTTGATCAGTGTGGACTTGCCCGCGCCGTTCTCGCCGACCAGCGCGTGCACCTCTCCGGGGGCCAGCTCCAGCGAGACCCGGTCGAGGGCGAGGACTCCGGTGAAGCGTTTGACGACGCCGCTCACCTCGAGCAGCGGACCCTCCTCATCCGGCACGGACACCCCTTAGTAGGCCGACGAGACGGACTGCTTCGCGTTGGAGGCGTCGTACTCGCGGTCGGAAATGATCACCTTCTGCGGGATGGCCTCGCCGTTCAGGAACTTGGTCAGGGTCTGGAAGGCGAGCGGCCCGAACCTCGGGTTGGACTCGATGACCGCGGAGATCCAGCCGCCCGGGATCTGCGACACCGCGTTGCGGGTGCCGTCCACCGACACGATCTTGATCTGGCCGGCCTTCTTGCCGGCGCCCTTGAGCGCGGTGACCGCGCCGAGGGCCATCTCGTCGTTCTCGGCGTACAGGCCGTTCACGTCCGGGTTGCTCTGGATGAGCTGCTCGGTGACCTGCTGCCCCTTCTCGCGGGCGAAGTCGCCGGTCTGCTGGAAGGTGATCTGGATGCCGGGCGCCTTCTGCTTCAGCTCGTCCTTGAAGCCGTTGGTGCGGTCGGTCGTGACGTTGTTGCCCGAGGCGCCGAGCAGGATCGCGACCTTGCCCTTGCCGCCGAGCGCCTTGATCATTTGATCGGCGGCGCGCTTGCCCTGCGTGTAGAAGTCCGACCCGATGAAGGTCACGTAGTCCTTGCAGGCGGTGGCGTTGATCTGCCGGTCCACCGTGATGATCGGGATGTGCTTGGCGGCGGCCTGCTGGAGCACCGGCTCCCAGCCGTCGGAGTTGAGCGGGGCGATGACCAGCGCCTGCGCACCCTGGGCGATGAGCTGCTGCACGTCGCTGATCTGCTTGTTGAACTGCGACTGGCCGTTCGTCGTCTTGAGGTTCGCGATGCCGAGCTTCTTGGCCTCGCTCTTGATCGACTGAGTCTCCGCGATGCGGAACGGGTTGGCCTCCTTCTCCGACTGCGAGAAACCCACCACCCCGCTCTTGAGGTCGAACTTGTGAGCGCCGAACTTGTCGATCGTGCACGTCGGCACATTGCCGGCCGGAGTCTGGGCCACCTGCTGCTGGCCCGCGGTGTCCTGGGCGCCGGCCTGCTTGTCGTCCTCGGACTTGGCGCAGCCGGCCGCGGCGAGCGTGAGGAGGGCGACGAACGCTGCCGCGCGTACGCGATGGGTCATGGGGCTGTCCTTCCAGGGTGAGGACGAGATGCCGGTATTGAGCCATTCTCGATCTCGTTCTGTCAATACCGATCGCAAGCTGACCGCAAACCGATCTGAATATTGCATTTGTGATCGGAGGCGTTCATGCTGCATCTGGCCCCGCGTGCCTCTCGCCGGCGCTGACCACCGGCAGATTGGAGCCTCCTCTTGTACGCGCGCAGATCCTCCCGGCGGACCCGTCCCCGGGGTCCGGCCTCCGTCATCGTCCTCGCTCTCGCGCTGGTCACCGCCCTCGCCGCACCCGCCGTGCCGGCCGGAGCCGCGGCGGACGCGCCGAAGGCGCAGACCCAGCTCACCACGCCCTGGACCCACGAAGTCTCGCCGACCAACGCGCTGCCCGACTATCCCCGGCCGCAGCTGACCCGCGCCCGCTGGCAGAACCTCAACGGCACCTGGCAGTTCGCCGAGGCCTCCGCCGCCGGCCAGGCGCCGCCGACGGGACAGACCCTGCCGGAGAAGATCCTCGTGCCGTACCCGGTCGAGTCGATGCTGTCGGGGATCCAGAAGCACGTCGACCACATGTGGTACCGCCGGACCTTCACGGTGCCGCGCTCCTGGCACGGCGACCGGCTGCTGCTGCACTTCCAGGCCGTGGACTACCAGACGGCCGTCTACGTCAACGGCACCAAGGTCGCGACGCACACCGGCGGGTACGACTCCTTCTCCGCCGACGTCACCGGCGCGCTGAAGGGCAGCGGCCCGCAGGAGCTCCTCGTCGCCGTCGACGACACCACCGACATCGACGGCCAGCCGGTCGGCAAGCAGCGCCAGACCGGTGACGGCATCTTCTACACCCCGTCCTCGGGCATCTGGCAGACCGTGTGGATGGAGCCGGTCGCCTCCGCGCACGTCGACCGGGTCGACGCGACGCCCGACCTCGCGGCGAAGGCGCTGCGCGTGACCGTCCAGGCCTCCGGCATCACCACGCAGACCGTCGAGGTCACCGCGTACGCCGGCAAGAAGAAGGTCGGCCGGGTCACCGGGCGGGCCGGGACCGAGCTGGAGCTGCCCGTCCCCCATCCGCACCTGTGGACCCCCGACGACCCGTACCTGTACACGCTGAAGGTGCGGATCCTCGACCGGCACCGCGCCGTGGACGAGGCGGGCTCCTACTTCGGCATGCGCTCGATCGGCCTCGGCAAGGGCCCGGACGGCAAGGTCCGCATGCTGCTCAACGGGAAGTTCGTGATGCAGGTCGGCACCCTGGACCAGGGGTTCTGGCCGGACGGCATCTACACCGCGCCGACCGATACCGCGCTGCGCTTCGACCTGGAGGCGCACAAGAAACTCGGCTTCAACATGGTCCGCAAGCACGTCAAGGTCGAACCCGACCGCTGGTACTACTGGGCGGACCGGCTCGGCCTGCTCGTCTGGCAGGACATGCCCTCGACGTTCGCCTCGCACACGCCGCCGGACACGGTGAAGGCGCAGTTCGAGAGTCAGCTGCACGCGGTCGTCGACCAGCACCGCAGCCACCCCTCGATCGTGACGTGGGTGCCCTTCAACGAGGGCTGGGGCGAGTACGAGCCCGGCCGCGTCGTGAGCGAGATCAAGTCCTGGGACCCCAGCCGGCTCGTGAACGCGGACAGCGGAGTCAACTGCTGCGACTCCCTGCCCGACAACGGTGAGGGCGACATCTACGACAACCACACCTACGTCGGGCCGGGCACTCCCGTCCAGCAGGGCGTCCGCGCGGCCGTGGACGGGGAGTACGGCGGCCTCGGGCTGAAGGTCGACGGCCACATGTTCGACCCGGCGAACGGCTTCGCGTACGAGATGGAGCCGGATCAGGCCACCCTCACCCGCCGCTACACCGAGCTGCAGGGCCAGCTGCTGAAGGTCGAGCAGCGGTGCGGCGTCTCCGCGTCGGTGTACACGCAGATCACCGACGTCGAGGACGAGCTGAACGGCATCTACACCTACGACCGCCGGGTGCTCAAGCCCGGCGCCGACCAGGTACGCGCCGCGAACCTCGCGCTGATCAAGGCGTCCGGCTCGGTCGGCGCCGGCGACGGCACGACCTACCCGCCCGGCACGCCCGGACTCGACGGCGTGAGCTTCTACCCGCTCGACGAGGGTTCCGGCACGGTCACCGAGGACACCGTGGGCACGCACGACGCCTCCCTGGTGAACGGCCCCGCCTGGACGACGGGGCACGCGGGATCGGCGTTGCAGTTCAACGGCTCGAACCAGTACGCCGACACGGGCGCGGCGATCCTGGACACGACCGGGAACTACAGCGTCTCGGCCTGGGTGAAGCTGGACCGGCTCGGCTCCTTCGCCACGGCGGTAAGCCAGGACGGCGACACCAACAGCGCCTTCTACCTGCAGTACTCCGGCCAGGACAACCGGTTCGCCTTCAGCTTCGCCGGCGTCCGGGCCCTCGCGCCGTCCGCGCCGCAGACCGGGCAGTGGTACCACCTGGTCGGCGTCCGCGACGCGGCGAGCGGCACACTCACCCTCTACGTCAACGGCCAGAAGGCCGGCACCGCGGCGGCCTGCCTCGGTGACGCCTCGACGGGCCACACCGTGATCGGCCGCGGCCGCTACGGCGGCAACCCGGTCGACTTCTGGCCCGGCGCCATCGACCAGGTGCACATGTACGACCGTGCCCTGTCGGCCGACGAGGTCGGGCAGCTCTACCAGTCCGGCAAGTGAGCCACGGGAGGGGCCGCCCGGCGGCCCCTCCCGCCCCCGATGGGAGTCCACGTGGAACGACGAACCTTCCTGCGGCGCGGCCTCGCGGCCGGTGGCGGCGCCCTCATCGGACCGGCGGTGACGCGGCCGGCCGCCGCGGAACGCCGCGACGGCGTACGGATCGTGCGCACGGTCGAGGCGCCCTCGGCCGGCGGGCACTACACGCCGAACCGGAACCCGCTGCGCCCCGAACCCTTCCTGCGGCTGCCGCCCGGCAGCGTACGGCCCGGCGGCTGGCTGCGACGCCAGCTCGACCTCCAGGTCGAGGGCCTGAACGGCCGGATGACCGAGGTGTCGGACTATCTGGTGTACGAGACGAACGGCTGGGTCGACCCGGCGAAAGAGGGCTGGGAGGAGCTGCCGTACTGGCTGCGCGGCTTCTCCGACCTCGGGCTGGTCACCGGCGACCGGCGCGTGCGCGACGAGGCCCGGCGCTGGATCGACGGCATCCTCGCCGCGCAGCAGCCGGACGGCTTCTTCGGCCCCGCCTCGCTGCGCACCTCGCTGGAGGGCGGTCCGGACTTCTGGCCGCACATGCCGGTGCTGGACGCGCTGCGCTCCTACGCCGACGCGACCGGAGACGACCGGATCGTCCCATTCCTGACCCGGTTCTTCGCGTTCCAGCACGCCCAGCCGTCCGCGGTGTTCGGACGCGGCTGGGGCGCGTACCGGTGGGGCGACACGATCGACAGCGTCTACTGGACCTACAACCGCACCGGCGAGGCGTGGCTGCTCGACCTCGTCCGCACGATCCACGCGGGGTCGGCCGACTACGTGGGTGGGATCCCGACCTGGCACAACGTCAACCTCGCGCAGGGTTTCCGCGAGCCGCTGCAGTACGGCGTGCTGGCGGGCGACCCGGCGCTGCGCGCGGCCACGTACCGCGACTACGCCACCGTGATGGGCACCTACGGGAGGTTCCCCGGAGGCGGGTTCGCGGGCGACGAGAACTGCCGGCCCTACTTCACCGATCCCCGGCAGGGCTTTGAGACCTGCGGGTTCGTGGAGTTCATGCACAGCTTCGAGCTGCTGACGCGGATCACCGGCGACCCGGTCTGGGCCGACCGCTGCGAGGAGATCGCGGTCAACTCGCTGCCCGCGGCCTTCGACCCCGCCCAGAAGGGCACGCACTACATCACCAGCGCCAACTCCATCGACCTGAGCGACGTCGCCAAGACCCACGGGCAGTTCGACAACGACTTCGCCATGCAGGCCTACAAACCGGGCATCCACCAGTACCGCTGCTGCCCGCACAACTACGGCATGGGCTGGCCCTACTACGCCGAGGAGCTGTGGCTCGCGACCTACGACGCGGGCCTGGCCGCCTCGCTGTACGCGGCCTCGGAGGTGACGGCGAAGGTCGGCGCCGACGGCACGGCCGTGACCGTCACCGAGGAGACCGGCTACCCGTTCGAGGAGACCGTCACGCTGCGCCTGTCCACGCCGCGACCGGTCTCCTTCCCGCTCTACCTGCGGATCCCGGGCTGGTGCGACCGGCCGGCCCTGCGGGTGAACGGCGAGACGCTCCCGCTGAAGGCGGCGCCGCCCTGCTACGCCGTCGTCTCGCGCCTGTGGCGATCCGGCGACCGTGTCGAGCTGCGCCTGCCGATGCGCGCCACCACCCGTACGTGGAACCGCGGGGCGACCTCGGTCTCGTACGGGCCACTGACGTTCTCCCTGGCGATCGAGGAGAAGTGGCGGCGGTCCGGCGGCACCTCGTCGTGGCCCGAGTACGAGGTCGGCGCCGGGTCGCCGTGGAACTACGGCCTGGACGGCTCGTCGTTCGGCGTCCGGCGCCGGGCCGCGACCGGCGACCCGTTCACGCGCCGCGGCGTGCCGATCGAGCTGCGCGCCAAGGCCCGCCGCATCCCACAGTGGCGGGCCGACGACGAGAACGTCGTACGCCCGCTGCAGGACGGCCCGGCGCGGTCGGACGAGCCGCTGGAGACGATCACCCTGGTCCCGATGGGTGCGGCGCGCCTGCGGATCACGACGTTCCCGGTGATCGGCCACGGGCCGGACGCCCACACGTGGATCGTGCCGCCGATCGCCACGGCCTCGCACCTGTGGTCCGGCGACACGACCGAGGCGCTGTACGACGGCGTCTCGCCGTCGAGCTCCGGCGACCAGTCGATCCCGCGGTTCACCTGGTGGGACCACACCGGGAGCCTGGAGTGGGTCCAGTACGACTACGACGAGCCGGTCACGGCCTCGGCCACCGAGGTGTACTGGTTCGACGACACCGGGCAGGGACAGTGCCGGGTGCCGGTGTCGTGGCGCCTGCTGTACCGCGACGGCGACACGTGGCGGCCGGTGGACGCCCCCTCGGCGTACGGGACCGCGCGCGACACCTACAACCGGACCACGTTCACGCCCGTACGGGCCCGGGGGTTCCGGATCGAGGCGCGGCTCGGCGCCGGGGTCTCCGGCGGCATCCTGGAGTGGCGGATCACTCCGTGACCGGAACTCCAATGAAATCGTTCCGTTCCGGGTCGGAACGATATTGAGGAGCGGCCGGCATGCGGACGGCGATCGTCAGGACGCCCGAGGAACTGGCCGTGGTGGACGCTCCGGCACCGGTTCCCGCGGCTCGCCAGGTGCTCATCGAGGTCGACGCCATCGGGGCCGGTTACGTGGACGTCATGGCCCGCCGGGGTGAGTACCGCACTCCCCTCGGCGCGGCGAGCGCCTGCGCGCGCTGGGCGCCACGCGAGTCGTCGACCGGACCCGCTCCGCCCTTCCCGACGATGAGACATACGACGTCATCGTGGACACGGTCGCCGGACCGGCGATGGGGAGGCACCTGCGACTGCTCGGGCCCAACGGGCGCTCGCGGATGGAAGCGCCTTCGGCAAGGTCGTCCTGACCCCTCGATAGGCTGTCCACGCCCCATCACGAGAGTTCGGTGCGGTTTCGGGGAGAAGAACCATGGCACGCCCGCGGGACGAACGAATCGACCACGCGGTCCTGGCCGCCACGAGCGCACTCCTGCGGGACGTGGGTTACCCGGCCCTGACCATGGAGGCCATCGCGCAGCGGGCGGGCACCACGAAGCCGGCCATCCGCCGCCGGTGGAAGAGCCAACGGCATGCCGTGTGGAGACCTCGGCGGGAAGCGTGCATCGCCTCACTGTCGAAGGGAAGAGAGCGCGGCGATCTGCGTCCCGATCTCGACGTCGACCTCGTCCTGGACCTGTTCGCGGCGCCGATCGTCTTCCGTGCGCTCTTCGGGCATCGCGGCCTTGAGCCACGGTTTCCCGAAGACGTGGCGCGCGCCGTACTGTCCGGCGTGGGGACCGGCGAGACCTGCCGCCGCCGGAAGAGCGGCTGACAGGTCCCGCCGGCCGGTCAGCCGGCCAGCTCGGCGAACCTTCCGGGTTCGTAGGAGCCGCCGGGGTTGCGGACGATCACGTTGAGCCGGTTGTTGGCGTTGATCATGGCGATCAGCGAGACCAGTGCGGCGATCTGGTCGTCGTCGTAGTGTTCGCGCACCCGGGCCCAGGTCTCGTCCGACACGCCGGGGTGGGCGTCGGCGATCCGGGTGCCCTCCTCGGTGAGCGCCAGCGCCGCGCGCTCGGCCTCGGTGAACACCGTGGACTCGCGCCAGGCGGCAACGAGGTTGAGGCGGACCGCGGTCTCGCCGACAGCCGTGGCGTCCTTGGTGTGGTAGTCGACGCAGAAACCGCAGCCGTTGATCTGGCTGGCGCGCAGCATCACCAGGTTCTGGATGGTCTCGGACAGCGGCGACTGGACGATGGCCAGGGCGACGTTGTAGATCCGCTTGGCGATTTTCGCGCCGAGCGGGTTGGCCATCAGGTCGAAACGGGCTTCCATGACGTGCTCCTCAGTGTTCGCTGAACGGGATGCCGGCTGTTGATGAGTCATCCGAGGTGGCCGGGCTGGTAGTCGCCACCGCGCTGCCGGACGACGACGCTCATGCGATTGGTGGCGTTGATGAGGGCGATGAGCATCACCAGGTCGGACAGCTGGTCCTCGTCGTAGTGCTCGGCGGCGTTCGCCCAGGCCTCGTCGGTGACGCCACCGGCCGCATCGGCGATGCGAGTGCCCTGCTCGGTCAGCTCCAGGGCGGCGCGCTCGGCGTCGGTGAACACCGCGGACTCACGCCACGCCGCGACCAGGTTGACGCGGGTGGCGGTCTCCCCGGCGTGCGTGGCGTTCTTGCTCCACACGTCGGTGGCGTAACCGTCGCCGTTGATCTGGCTCGCGCGCAGCAGCACGAGCTTCTGGGTCGCGGCGGGCAACGTCGACTCCGCCAGGATCGTCTTGCTCGCCAGGCCGAAGTGCCCGGCGGCCTTGGCGGCGGTCGCGGTGGGATCGCCGAAGAGGTTCAGACGAGCGGTCGTTGTGTGCTCCTTGCCGTTGTAGCCGGTCGAACAGGAGATGCCGGCGACCCCGGCCCTGTGACACCGCATTCGCGTGACGCACGCCACAGGCGCGGACGTCACAGAATGGGGGCCGGCGGCATCTGATGCGTGTGGCAACGTCGAGAAGCGACAGGCAGGAGCCGGAGATGAGCGAGCACGCAGCGGGCGGCACCGGCTCGCCCGCGCACGGGGACCGCACGGACACCGCCACTGAGGCGTTCGTCGCTCACCGCAACCTGCTGTTCACCGTCGCCTACGAGATGCTCGGTTCGGCCGCGGACGCCGAGGACGCCCTGCAGGAGACGTGGTTGCGGTGGGCGAGCGTCGATTTGGACGGAGTGCGCGATCAGCGGGCCTACCTGGTCCGGATCGTCACCCGGCAGGCGCTGATCCGGCTGCGTACGCTCCGCCGTCGCAAGGAGTCCTATGTCGGGCCCTGGTTGCCCGAGCCGCTGCTGACCGCGCCCGACGTGGCCGATGACGTCGAGCTGGCCGACAGCGTCTCGATGGCGATGCTGCTGGTGCTGGAGACCCTCGGGCCGGTCGAACGGGCGGTGTTCGTGCTGCGCGAGGTGTTCGACCTGGACTACGACGAGATCGCCGAAGCCGTCGGCAAGCGCCCGGCCGCCGTTCGCCAGATCGCCCACCGGGCACGGGCGCACGTCGCCGCGCGCCGCCCGCGTGACGTCGTCTCCCCGGCCGAGACCCAGGCCGCGCTCCAGGCCTTCCAACGGTCGGTCGAAACCGGCGACCTGCGGAATCTGCTGGACATCCTCGCGCCGGACGTCGTCTTGCTGACCGACGGCGGCGGCGTCGTGCGGGCCGCGCTGGATCCCGTCGTGGGCGCCGACCGCGTGGCCGCCGTACTGGGCAGGATCGCCGCCGCCGCGTCGCTGCGACCGGCCCGGGTCAACGGCCACCCCGCGTTGACGATCCGGCTGGACGGCGAGATCGACACCGTCCTGGCGGTACGCGTCGACGACGGTCTCATCACCGGTCTGTACGCCGTGCGCAACCCCGAAAAGCTGTCGCGTGTGGAGCGGGAGACCACCCTGCGCCGCTGAGCCGGCGGCCGGTCAGAACTCCAGTACGGCGCGGTAGCGGGCGCGTCCGTGCCGTACGTGGTCGAGCGCCTCTTCCATGCGTGCGACGGGGAAGGTCTCCACGGCCGGGCGGATACCGTGCCGGGCCACGAAGTCGAGCATGAGCCGGATCTGCGCCGGCGGGCCCGTGACACCGCCGACGACGGATCGCTCGCCGGGCAGCAGGCTCTGCGGGTGGACCTTCAGCGGCTCGTCGGGCATTCCGACGACGCAGAGTGTGCCGTGGGGGCGCAAGGTCCTCACGTAGTCGTCCCACGGCAGGTCCGCCGAGACGGTCGACAGGACGAAGTCGAACGCGTTCGCGACCCGCCGCAGCCCGTCCCCCTCCCCCGGCACGACGAAGTCGTGCGCGCCGAACCGGCGGGCGTCGCCCTCCTTGCCGGGGGTGGAGGAGACGGCGGTGACGTGACATCCCCACTTGGCGAGGAACTGGATCGCCAGGTGGCCGAGGCCGCCGACGCCCACGACCGCGACGTGGTCGGTCGGCCGCACGTCGTGCCGCAGCAGCGGCGTGAACACCGTCGTCCCGGCGCACAGGAGCGGCCCCGCCTGCGCGGAGGGGATGACGTCGGGGATGGGGTGGACGTATCGCCAGTCGCTCGCGCGGACGTGGCTGGCGAACCCGCCGCCGGTGCCGCGGACCGCCGTGTTGTCCTTGTCCGGGCACAGGTGCTGCCGGCCGTCGAGGCACCACTCGCACGCGAAGCACGCGCCCGCGGTCGCCCCGACGCCCACCCGCTGCCCGACGGCCAGGCGCGTACGGTCCACGGCGTCACCGAGGGCCGTGATCACGCCGATCGCCTCGTGCCCCGCGACGACCGGGAACGCCGAGATGCCCCACTCGTCGTCGATCATGCCGACGTCGGTCTGGCAGACGCCGCAGTGCGTCACCGCGACGTCGACTTCCAGGGGCCCCAGGGGCGCCGGCTCGTATTCGAGCACCTGAACCGGCCCGCCGGCCCGCTCGACCGCGTACGCATGCGTCGTCAACGTCGTCCTCCGTCATCGCAACTAACTGTTTAGTTGGAAACTATCGCTTCGACGCGAAGTAAACAACTGGTTGGTAAGCTCCCCTCATGCACGTCCGCGACGCCGAGGCCACCCGCCGGCGGCTGCTCGCCGCGGCGACGGCCGACTTCGCCGCCCACGGCATCGCCGGCGCCAGAGTCGACCGCATCGCGAGCGCCGCCGGCGTGAACAAGGCGCAGATCTACGCCTACTTCGGCGACAAGCTCGGGCTCTTCCACGCCGTGTACCGCATGCACGCCGACGCCGTCGTGGACGCCACCCCCTTTACCCCGGACGACCTCCCCGGCTACGCGGCCGACCTGTACGACGCGGCCGTCGCGCGCCCCGAACTGTTCCGCCTGGTCACCTGGGCACGGCTCGAAGGCGTGGGAGCCGACGGACTCGCGGCCGGGGGCGGCGCGGGCGCCTGGAAGGTGCAGGCCATCGCGGAGGCGCAGCGCACCGGCGCCGTCACCGCCGACCTCGACCCGGCCGACGTGCTGGCGCTGGTGACCGCGATGGCCCTGGCGTGGTCCGCGGCCGGCTGGTCCGTGGTCGCCGGCCCCGGCGACCCCGACGCCGACCACGAACGCCGCCGGCGCGCCCTGCGCACCGCCGTGTCGGGCGCCCTCGGAGCCTGACCTCACGCCGCGAGGCACGATTTCCAGCCCCACGGGGCCGTTGACGATGAACGATGCCAGGCTGGCGGGCGCCTGCCGGGACGGGCGAGCTAATGCCGTAGCAGGCAACGTTGCCCTGTTGTGGGTGCTGTCTGCGCACGGTGGCACGGCGGGCACCGAAACCGGGGCAGGCCGGGTCACGGAGATGGCGGAAACTTAAAGGCCCGGCAACGCAAGATCGAAGCCCGCCACAAGCGGCGGGTCCGCCAGGCCCAGCACGAGGCCGCCCGTCAGGTCATCACCTGGGCGACCGCACGCCGGATCGGCACACTCGTGGTCGGGGACCCGCGCGGCGTTCTCGCTCTCAAGGCGGGGCGAAGGCACAACCAGCGGGTCCATGCCTGGCGGATCGCGCACCTGCTCAAGTGTCTGACCGACAAGGCCGAACAAGCCGGAATCGGCCTGGTGCTGGTAGATGAGCGGGGCACCTCCTCGACCTGCCCCACCTGCCGACGGCGGGTTCCCAAACCTGCGAATCGGAACTTCACCTGCACCTGGTGCGGGTTCAGTGGGCACCGCGACCTGGTCGGCGGCGCCAACATCACCCGGCGCGGACCGGGCGACACCATCACCACCGGCAATCCGTTCCCGGTGGTGATCACGCACCGTCGAGCCGGACGGCACCTCCCCGGTGCCGGACGGTCCCGGCGTGACCCCAGACGGTCCCCCCCATCACGGCACCGCACCCGGGGTCCCCTGGCCGGCCGTGGCCCACCCCACCAAAAGTGGGGAGTCGCTCGCCCACCACAGCGAGGATCAGCCAACTCCACCTCCCCAACAAGGCAAACGTTGACTGACACGGCACTAAGGATTCTTGACCGGCGTGCGTGCCGAGGCCATGGCGGCGATGATGCCCTCCTCGGTGACCTCTGGGCCGGTCAGTTCGGCCGCGACAGCTCCGTCGCGCAGCACGACGACGCGGTCGCAGCCGCTGACCAGCTCCTCCAGGTCGGAGGAGATCAGCAGGATGGCGAGGCCACCCACGGCCAGTTCGTCCAGCAGGTCCTGGAGCTGGGCCTTGGCGCCGACGTCGATGCCGCGGGTCGGCTCGTCGAGCAGCAGCACCTTCGGCTGCATGGCGAGCCAGCGGGCCAGCAGCACCTTCTGCTGGTTGCCGCTGGACAGCTCGTCGACCCGCTGCTGCGGCGAGGCCGCCTTGATCTGCAGCCGCCGCATGAACGTCTCCACGATCCGGTCGATGCGCGCGGTGGAGACGACCCCGAACCGCGACAGCCGGGGCAGCGCGGCCAGGCTGATGTTGTCGCGGATCGACAGGCTGCCGATGATGCCCTCGGCCTTGCGGTTCTCCGGCAGCAGGCTGACGCCGGCGCGGATGGCGCCGGTGATGGACCGGTTGCGCAGCGGCGCGCCCGCGACCGTCACCTGCCCGGAGTCCAGCGTCAGCGCGCCCGCGATGGCCTTGGCCGTCTCCGAACGGCCGGCGCCGAGCAGCCCGCCGAGCCCGAGCACCTCGCCCTGGCGCAGCTCGATCGAGACGTCGGCGAGCGCGTGCCGCCGGGTCAGCCCGGTGGCGCGCAGGTACGGCGGGTCGTCCGGCCGCTCGTGCGCCTCGCCCGGGTGCGCCGCCGGCAGCCGTACGGGCGGCCGGCCGAGCATGAGCGAGACCAGGCCGGGCCGGGCGAGCGCGGTCAGCGGACCGGTGTGCACGACCTTGCCCTCGCGCAGCAGGGTGACCCGGTCGCAGATCTCGTACAGCTCCTCGAGCCGGTGGCTCACGTAGAGCACCGACCGGTTCCGTGCGCGCTGCTCCTCGATGACCCGGAAGAGCGTCTCGATCTCGGGCGGCTCCATCACGGCGGTGGGTTCGTCCAGCACGATGACCCGGGCGCCGGCCGCGACGGCACGGGCCAGGGCGACGAGCTTCTGCGCGCCCGCGCCGAGCGAGGCCAGGGGACGCCGCGGGTCGGCGCGCAGGCCGTACGCGGCGAGGATCTCGGCGGCCCGGTGGTGCATCCGCGCGGTGTCGATGAGGCCGAACCGCCCGCGCGGCTCCTCGCCGAGGAACAGGTTGCGGGCGATGCTCATCGAGGGGATGAGGCTGTCGTCCTGATGGACGGCCCGGATGCCGGCGCGCCGCGCGCCGAGGGGACCGTCGAGGGCGAGGGGCTCGCCGTCGCGGCGCAGCCGCCCGCCGTCGGGCCGGTGCACGCCGGTGAGGATCTTCACGAGGGTCGACTTGCCCGCGCCGTTCTCCCCGGCGAGCGCGTGCACCTCGCCCGGGGCGACGGACAGCGAGACGTGATCGAGGGCGAGCACGCCGGAGAAACCCTTGACGATCGCCGCGGCCTCGAGGGCTGGTCGTACCACGAGAGTCCTCCCGCGCTAGCCCGGACCGGTCGCCCCCTGACGATACGAATAGTTGCCCCTGCGGTCGCCTCCGGTCAACCGAGACGGCCGTCCGTCTCAGGATCACCCGTCCAGGGGAGGCGGATCCCCCGGCGTGGGGAGACGCTCACGGCCGCGCGCCGCCAACGTTGAGGGCGTGCGAAGC
The DNA here is from genome assembly GCF_039541955.1 of Actinoallomurus oryzae. Taxonomy (NCBI): domain Bacteria; kingdom Bacillati; phylum Actinomycetota; class Actinomycetes; order Streptosporangiales; family Thermomonosporaceae; genus Actinoallomurus; species Actinoallomurus oryzae. Next base: position 534,962 of record NZ_BAABHF010000019.1, read on the forward strand.
GAACGATCGTGGGTGAGGCCGGGGGCGCTGGCGTGGGCGTCGGTGTACGGCGGGTTCGGCGTGGTCTGCGCGTCGACCCGGACTCCCCTGTTCACCCGGGGCCCGCATCCCGGGCCGGCCGGGCTGGACTGGGCCGTGGTCGCGGTGGCCGGGGCGGCGGCCGTGGCCGTCCTCTCCCGTGCGCGCGGCCTGCTGTGGGGAGCCTGCGGGCTTTCCGCCGTGTGCGCGTTCGGCCTGCTGATGGACGTGGTCACCCTGCTCTTCGGCGAGGGCGTGGACGGTACGGCGGCGGCCACCGGCCACGCGCTCGCCGCGACCGGCACGGTCCTGCTCGCCGTGTCCGCCCGCCGTCCCCGGCCGGCCGGGCCCGCGGCGACGGGCGAACCGCCCGCGCCCGCCTCCCGGCGCGAACGGGCGGTCGCCTGGGCCGGGGCGCTGGCGTTCGTCCCGTACGCGGCGATGAAGACGGTCTGGGCGACGGGCGGCACGTTCGCGGGCATGGACGGCGCGCGGATGCTCGCCGCGGCCCGGCGCAACGGCACCTCCGGCCTGTGGCTGACGCTGGAGTCGTGGGGCGTGGACGCCACCGCGCTGCTCGCCGCGCTCGGCATCTTCCTGATCTTCGGGCTGGTGTACCCGTGGGGGCTGCGTTTCCCGCGCTGGGCTCTCGGGCTGCGCGGGCGGCGGGTGCCCCGCTGGCTGCCGCTGACGCCCGCCCTGCTCGGCGCCGCGACGCTCGCCCCGTACGGGATCGCCGGCGTCGGTTACGCCGCCCTCGGCACGGCCGGCGTCGTCACCGTGCCGCGCGGGGACTTCCCCACCTCGGCGGACGCCCTGGTGGTGAGCTGGATCGGCCTCGGCGCCTTCGGCATGTACGGCGTCGCGCTGGCCGTCGCCGCCCGCTCGTACTGGCTCCGCACCCGGGGAGACCGGCCGGGCGCCTCCGTACCCGGCCGTTAGATTGTTCAGTCAGGAGGTGACGTGGGGTGTCGGGGTACGCGGAGTGGCCTGGGCGTCTCGCCGGGGCGACGATGTGGCGGAACGTCGCCGCCGGCGACGAACAGCGCGTCGTCCCCGACGGCGTCATGGACCTGATGTGGTACGAAGATCGTCTCGTGGTCGCCGGCCCGGACACGGCCACCGTGGCCGTCGCGACCCGTCCCGGCGCCGCGACGTGGGGCCTGCGCCTCCCGCCCGGCGTCGCGCACGCGCTGCTTGGTGTCCCCGCCTGTGAGCTGACCGACCACCGCGTCGACCTGGCCGACCTCGCTCCGGTGCCCGGCGAGGCACTCGCCTCGGCCGAGGACGACGTCCCCGTGATGCTCGAACGCGTCCTCCTGGCGCTCTGGCGGCGGGCGGCCCCGGACCCGTCCGTCCTCCGCCTGGCCGCCTCGCTCGACCGCGCCGCACGAGGCCGCCGGTCCGTCCGGGAGATCGCCGCCGACCACGGCCTGTCGGACCGTACGCTGCGACGGACCGGCGACCGGTTGTTCGGCTACGGCCTGAAGACGCTGATGGGCATCCACCGATTCCAGTACGCCCTTCAGCTGGCCCGTACGGGCACCGCGTTGAGCGAGGCCGCCGCGACCGCGGGCTACTTCGACCAGGCGCACCTCAGCCGGGAGGCCCGTCGCCTCGCCGGAGCCACCCCGGGTGCCCTGCTGAGGTGAGACGCGTCGGCGGTGGCCGATTCGTCCAATCGCCGGGCGGCGGCGCCATGGCATCGTCTCGGTCATGAGCATCGATCTCGGCCGGGCGGCATCGTTCATGGCAGCGTACGGGCGCGTCCTCGACAGGCGCCGATTCGAACTGGCCCGCGGGAACGACACCGCGGACACCCGCGCGGCCGTCCTCGCCGCGATCGGCGGTTACCGGAATCCCGACGGCGGCTACGGGTGGGGGCTCGAGCCCGATCTTCGCGCGCGCGAAAGCCAGCCGGGCGGCGCCCTCCACGCGCTCGAGGCCATCGCCGACGCGGCTCCCGCGACCTCGCCGCACGCGGTCGCTCTTCTCGACTGGCTCCGGTCCGTCACCCTGCCCGACGGCGGGCTGCCCTTCGCGCTGCCCCTCGGCGACCCCGCCGCCTGTGCGCCGTTCTGGGCGCAGGCGAACCCGCGGGAGTCCTCCCTGCAGATCACCGCCGCGGTCGCGGCCCAGGCGCACCGGGCCGCCCGATCGGATGAGAACCTCAGGGACCATCCGTGGCTGGCCACGGCCACGCGATACTGCTTCGAGGCGATCCGCGCCATCGACGAGGCTCCCTTCGCCTACGTCCTGTCGTTCGCGCTCCAGTTCCTCGACGCCGCCGACTCCCAGCCCGAGGCCCATGAGCTTCTCGAACACCTCGCCCCGTACGTCCCGCCGGACGGCGCGGTCCCGGTCGCCGGAGGAGCCGAGGGAGAGACGCTTCACCTGCTCGACTTCGCCCCCGAACCGGGCCGTCCCGTACGCGCCCTGCTCGATGACCGCGCCGTCGCCGACGACCTCGACCGGCTGGAGCGCGGACAGCGGCCCGACGGCGGATGGGCCGTCGACTTCACCGCCTACTCCCCGGCGGCGGAGCTGGAGTGGCGTGGCCACGCCACCGTCCGCGCCGTCGCGGTCCTCAGAATGAACGGCCGCTGACCCGGGCCACCGCGGGCCCGATCCCGCGCGCCGGCCGCGAGCCCGGACGTGTCAGGAGGCCGGGGTGTCGACGGCCGGCTTGAGCACCTCTCTGCACCAGGTGCGGAAGTCCGTGGGGGTGGGCTCGGCGATCGCCCAGTCCGCGTCGTAGATGCCGTGGTCCTGCGCGGCGAAGGCCTCGGTCACGTCCTTGACCGTCCGGTCGCCGGCGCCCCGGGAGCGGAGCAGCGACGCGTAGTCGTCGACGCTCATGCGCCGGTAGGTGACCGGACGCCCGAGTTCCTGGCTGATCACCTCGGCCATACCGTCAGGGGTCAGCCGGTCGGGGCCGAACACGGGGAGGTTCTCCTGCCCGGTCCAGGACCGATCGGTGAGCAGGTCGGCGGCGGTGCCGGCGATGTCCCGCGTCGCGATCAGCGCCAGCGGCACGTCACCCGCACAGGTCAGGGAGAACGCACCCTGCCCGCGGATCGCGTCGAGTTGCCGGAGGAGGTTCTCCATGTAGAAGGGCATGGACAACGCCCGGTAGGCCGCACCGGACGTGCCGAGTTCGGCGTCCATCGCGAAGGCCGCCGACAGGACGCCCGCCGGGGTCGGCCAGCCGTGCCCGGCGCTGGACACTCCCACGACGTGGCCGACGCCGTGGCGGGCGATGGCGGCGGCGCCCGCCCGGGCGAAACCGAGATAGTGCTCCTCGGCGCTCGGCGCCCGCGGGTTCGGCGGGACGAGCCAGAACAGCGCTTCGGCGCCCGGCAGCGCCTTGTCGAGCACGGCGGGATCGTCGTGGGAGCCCTCGACGGTCTCGACTCGCTCGCGGACCGTGTCATCCAGACGCGAGGCGTCACGGGCGATGACCCGGACCTCCTTGTCCCGGTCGAGTAGCCGGCGGACCAGCGGGCCGCCGATCTGTCCTGTCGGTGTGGTGACGACGATCATCGAATCTCCTCTAACATGAACATGAACTCCGGTTCCGAATATAGGAGCGGCCTCCGTGGGGCGTCAACTAGAGTGAGGTGACCATGACCGCTCCCGAACGCTCGCTGCGCGCCGACGCACGGCGCAACCGCGAGGCCGTCCTCGACGCCGCCGGCGAGCTGTTCGCCCAGCGAGGCGACGCCGTGCAGATGGACGAGATCGCCGAGCGCGCCGGCCTGGGCGTCGGCACTCTCTACCGGCACTTCGCCGACAAGCAGGCGCTACTCGCGGCGATCATCGGCCGCCGGTTCGAGGCGATGACCGCCCTCGCCCGCACCGCCGACGAGGCCGAGGATCCCTGGATGGCGTTCGAGACGCTGCTCTACGGCTACCTGGAGTCCGCACAGGCCGACGCCGCGTTCCGCTTCGCGCTCCTCGGCCCGGAAGAGCCGAGCTGGAGTGACATCGCCGCCGAGAAGACGGATTTCGCGGCGATCACCGAACGCATCGTGCGGCGTGCCGTCGACGCCGGCCGCCTCCGTGCGGACTTCCGCGCCGATGACTTCATCCTCATCACCCGTGGCGCCATGGCGAACATGACCGGCGCCGACGGCTGGCGCAGACACGTCACGCTCGTGCTCGAGGGCATCCGCGGCCCCGGACGCTAACCCGGGCCGGGTCCTAGAGACGGGCCACGTGGAGACGGACGCCGCGGGCGCTCAGTTCGTACAGCTCCTCCTGGGGAGCGGCGTCGCCGGTGACCAGGTGGGCGATCTCGTCGGCGGGGACCGTCTGGACCATGGTGTTCACGCCGATCTTGGTGTGGTCGGCGAGCACGACGACCTCTTCGGCGGACGCGGCGAGGGCCTTGTCGGTGCTGGCGACCTGCATGTTCGGCGTGGACAGGCCGCGTTCGGCGGTGAGGCCGTTGCCGGAGATGAACGCGCGGCGCGTGCGCAGGCCCGCGAGCGAGCGTTCGGCGGCGCTGCCGACGAGGGCCTGGACGGGGCCGCGCAGCATGCCGCCGGTCATCACCACCTCGATGCGCGGCGACGCCGACAGGGCCTGCGCCACGAGGAGGGAGTTGGTCACCACCGTCAGGTCGGTGTGGCCGGTCAGCCGCTGGGCGAGCGCGTGCGTGGTGGTGCCGGGTCCGATCACCACGGCGTCGCCGTCCTCGACGAGCGCCACGGCCAGGTCGGCGATGGCCGCCTTCTCCGCCTTGGCCACCTGGGCCTTCTGCAGGTGGGTCGGCTCGCGCGACAGTTCCCCGGGCAGGGACGCGCCGCCGTGGTGGCGGTCGATCAGGCCGTCGGCCTCCAGCGCCCGTACGTCGCGGCGGACGGTGACCTCCGAGGACTGCACGGCCTCGGCGAGCTGCCGCAGGGACAGGGTGCCGTTCGCGCGGAGCAGTTCGAGGATCCGCACGCGCCGCTCGGCGCCGAAGACCGGCTTGCGCCCGTCCGCCGCTCCCTGGAGGTCGCTCACGCTTCTCCCATGCCCTGACCGAATGTGAACGGTTCCGATCGTAGTTCGGGACGGGGAGAGTTTCCCTACGGCCTACGATGTCGCGAAGCCGCGGCTGCGCGCGAGCGCGGCGAGCTCCGGCCAGTCCTCGCCCGAGTGGGCGTGGTCGGGCACCAGGCAACCGAGCGTGATCGGAAGCGGGATCCGGTAACGCGACGCCGTGAGGTTCGGCGCATCGGTGAAGTCCAGGACCTCGGCGAGGTTGTTCGCGGCGGCGTCGCGTACGGTCAGCGGCTCCAGGCCGAACCTCCACTCGATCATCTTCAGCACCGAGGTGTGGTCGTACAGGCCGTGCGCCACGTGACCGCGCCGCGCCCGCGGGGAGATGACCACGCACGGCACGCGGAACCCGCGCAGCCCGGCGCCCAGGTCGGGGTTCGGGTCGGGGCCGACCGGCGGCGGGACGTGGTCGAAGAAGCCGCCCCACTCGTCATAGGTGATCACCAGGACGGTGCGCTCCCAGTTCGGGCTGGTCACGATCGCGTCGTGGACCTTGCCGAGGAAGTGCTGGCCGAGGCGGATGTCGGCGAGCGGGTGCTCGTCCTCGGACATGCCGGGGACCGCCTCGCCGAGGAAGCCCGGGTCCACGTACGACACCGGCGGCAGCGTGCCGGTCGCCGCGGCCAGGTAGAACTCGGTGATCTGGCGGCTGATGCCCAGGTACTTGGTGCCCCACAGCGCGGTGATCGGCACGTCGCTGTAGAAGTAGCGGCCGGTGACGCCCTTGTCGGCGAGCCGGTCCCAGATCGCCGGCATGGTCGCGATCTTCTCGACCGAGGTCGTCGTCCGGTCGGTCTGGGCGGAGTGCAGGAAGAACCGGTTCGGGAACGTCGGAGCCATCATGGCGGCGAAATAACGGTCGCAGACGGTCCACTCGCGCGCCGCGCGCCCGTAGAAGGCCAGGTCGGCGGCCTCGAAGTAGCCGATGGACAGCTCGTCGTTGGACCCGGCCCGCAGCCAGCCGTCGCACGCGCCGTCGTTGAACTCCGTCCGGCCGCCCCCGTAGGAGTGGTCCGGGTCGTTGAAGCCGCACCCGGCCGGAGTGGTCAGGTGGTGGGTGTCGTGCGCGACGCCGTTCGCGTCCGTGTAGGTCAGCCCGGCCTGCCGGCCGTCCGCGCCCGGGAGCCAGCCGAGGTAGTGGTCGAAGGAGCGGTTCTCCATCATGACGACGACGATGTGGTCGATGCCGGACTCGCCGGGGTCCGGAAGCGCCGCCGCGGTCGCCTCGGCGGCCCGGGCCCGCCGGGGAGCGGCCACGCCCGCCGCGACCGCTCCCGCGGTTCCCGCGATGAATCCGCGCCGGCTCACATCGTTCACGGTCGTCTCCTCACGTCCCGGGGCTCGTCGCGCCCGAGCAGAGTACGACGGGAGGAGTTACCGACCGGTTAGGTCAAGCGGTCCACTTCCGGACAAGGCCGATCCGGGCCGCGCCGCTCCCGCACACCAGGCGGCCGTCGGGCCGCTATCCGGTGGGATCGGTCAGTTCCCGGGCTCGGTGCAGCAGGCTGGGGTCGTGTGCGTTCACCAGGAGCAACCGCGGATCGGCCGTTCGTGATAGCTCGGTGAGCCGGCGGTGGTTGGCCTGAACCTTTTTCCAGTCGTGCGCCATGAGGCGTTCCATCGCGGTGAGAGCGGTGGGCGCCTTGCCGGTCCCGTCGATCTGGGCATGGTGGTAGAACGAGTCGCCGGCGTGGAGGACCCAGTGGTCGGTGGCGTCGATGGCGACTGCGGCGTGGCCTCGTGTGTGGCCGGGAAGGTTGATGAGCACGATGCCGGGCGCGATGCCGGCGAGTTCCTCGGCCCCGGCGAAGCCGCGCCACGCCTGGCCCTCGGCGGGGGTGTGCTCGACCAGGATCGGGCGATGTCGCCGGTGGGAGGGCAGGTACCGCCCGCGTTCGACGGCTCCCTTGGGGTGGAGGGCGGCGAAGTTCTCGGCGGCGGTGAGGTGCACCTGGGCCCAGGGGAAGTCTGCCAGCCCTCCGGTGTGGTCGGCGTCGAAGTGGGTCAGCACGATGTGGCGAACGTCCTGGGGGTCGAGGCCGAGGCGCGTCACGTGGGTGATGGCCGCCTCCGCCTTGTCGAAGACGGGCCGCACGTAGAACCGTGCTGGACCGAACCGGGATGCCGGGTCGTCGGCATACTTCAGGCCGAGGCCGGTGTCGACCAGGACGAGGCAGGTAGGGGTCTCGGCGAGCAGGACGTGGCAGACCAGCCCTCCCGGAGTGCCCCAGGGGCGCATGGTGCCGCAGTTGAGGTGGTGGATCTTCATCCGGGTTCCTCAGGCACGGCCGCCGGCGCGGCGGGGTCGGCGCGGATCTCCTGGACCGGGTTGCCGCCGTCCCGGTCGGCGGCGAGCTCGCATCGTCATCGGTCGTCTCTCCTCCCCCTGCGTCAGTCGTCGAGGTCGGCGGCGACGGTGCGGGTCAGGCGCGGGTCCGGCTCTCCACCGGCCATCGCGAGCACTCCGGCGACGGCGCGACCGAGCTTGAGCAGGTCGGCGGGGTTCTTCTTGTCGAGCCCGCCGAGGAGCTGCTTGAGGATGGTGAGCTGGTCGAAGTAGACGCGCTCGGTGACCAGGTTCTCGTCCGCGTCGAAAATGAAGTACGCGGTCATCCGGGTACGGTGCTTTGAGCCGGTGGGTGGAATCTTGCCGAGCGGGCCCTTGTGGGTGCCCGTCAGCCAGAACTCGACGATCACGGCGTCGTGCGCGTGGCGGAGGGCAATGATCTCGTGGTCCTGGTCGGGGAAGGCCGTGCGGGTGTCGTGGTAGTACCCGCCGACCTCGTCGGCGCCGTCGTGCACGGTCATCTGGGCGATGAGCTCGTAATGGGGGTGCGGGAATGTCGACAGAACGGCATCCCAGTCCTGGAGGACCTCGTCGCGGAAGTGGTCCAGGACGAGTTTCTCGCGGGCGCGTAGAACTTCTTCGGGCGGCAGGGTAAAGCGGGACACCACGAGACTCCTTTTATCCACAGCGCGGTTTTAGTGCGGTAAACGCTATCTATATCCACGCTGTGGATCCGAGTTTCTCCTCGGCGCCCTCACCCTGCCGGAGCCACCCGCCCGGTCAGGAGGCGACGAGGGGGCTCTGGTCAAGGTTTCGCAGGAGGTCGGCGGTGTCCTCGTAGATCTCCACCGCACCCGCCGCGCGGAGGTCGTCGGCGCAGATGCCACCGGTGCGGACGGCGACGCAGGCGACGCCGGCCTTGCGGCAGGCCTGGACGTCCCAGATCGTGTCGCCGACGAAGACCGCGCGGGCGGGGTCCACGTCCGCGCGTTCGAGGGCGATGGACACGATGTCGGGCGCCGGCTTGCTCTCCTCCGCCTCGCTGGACGACGTGGCGGCGCTGATCGCGTCGTCGGCGTCGAGCGCGGCGCGCAGCGCGGCCAGTTCACCGGCGGCCGCGGAGCTGGCCAGAACGACCGTCATCCCGCGCTCGGCGCAGGCGCGCAGCAGGTCGGCGGCGCCGTCGAAGGCGCGCAGGCGGGTCCAGTACGTGGCGTACAGCGACCGGTGGGCGGCTCTGATGTCATCGTCGGCGTCGCGGTCGCGGTCGGCGGGCAGCAGGTGGTCGAGGAGCTTGTCCGACCCCATGCCGATCGCACCGTGGACATCGCCCATGTCCACGCCGTGCCCGTGCTGCCGGAACGCCTCCCACCAGCACACCGCGTGCAGGTAGTTGGTGTCGACCAGCGTCCCGTCCACATCGAAGATCACCGCGTCCGCCATGCCAGTCGCCTACCCGGGCGACGCCTCGGTAACCGCCCTCGGCGCCTCGCTCGCGGCGCGCATGTTTGGCCAGCCCAGAGCGGGTAACGGCGAGCCACATGGACCTTTCCTTTCTCCGACCGCTGTACGAACGGCCTGGTCCGTACGTGTCGATCTACCTCGACATGACGCGGACGGCCGAGGACTCCTCCAAGCTCATCGAGCTGCGCTGGCGCGCACTGCGGGAGAAGGCGGCCGCCGACGGCGCCCCGCGGGAGGCTCTGGCCGCCCTCGACGACCTGGTGCGCGAACACGACGAGCGCCGGACCTCGGGCGGGCTCGTGGCGTTCGCCACGGACGCGGGCGTGGTCCTGTCCGATGTACGGGACGAGCCGCCCGTCGCCGAGCAGGCGCACCACGGTCCGCTCCCCCACGTCATGCCGCTGCTCGCGGGCGGCCCTGAGCCGCTTCCGTACCTGGTCGTCGTCGCCGACCGGCAGGGCGCCGAGATCACCCGGGTGGGCCGCGACCGGGCGCGCCGGACCACCGAGGTGCGGCCCGAGTCCGAGTTCCCGATCCGCAAGCCGCACGGCGGCGACCTCAACCAGTCACGGATGCAGCGCGCGGCCGAGGACACCTGGCGCGCCAACGCCAAGGCCGTCGCCCGCAAGGTCGACGAGCAGGCCACCGGCGAGAAGGCGGCCGTGATCATCCTGGCCGGCGACCCGCAGGCGCGCAGCGCGGTGCTGGACGAACTCTCCAAACCCGCGCTCGCCCGCACGGTCGAGTCCCGCCACGCGGAAGGTGCCCCGCTGGCCGAAGAGGTGGAGCGCGCCGTCGAACTGGCCGAGACCGAGGACCTGACCGGCCGGGTCGAACGCTTCCAGCGGGAGCAGGGCGAGGGCGGGCGCGCCGTCACCGGGCTGAAGGCCGTCACCGAGGCCCTGCGCCGCGCCCAGGTCGACACGCTGGTCATCGAGGATCATCCGGAGTCCACCGACCGCCTGTGGTTCGGCCCGGCCCCGACCGACGTGGCCACCTCCGCCGCCGACCTGCGTGCGGTGAACATCACCGAGCCGGAACAGGACCGCGCCGACGCCGTCCTCGCCCGCGCGCTGGCGCAGACCGGAGCGGAGATCGTCGTCCTGTCCGAGGAGGGGCCGCCACTGGAACACGGCATCGGCGCCGTCCTGCGCTTCGCCGCCTGAGCCACTCCCGCCCCCGGCCGGCGTCCACGGCGCCGGCCGGGCGGCGGTCAGGTCGAGCCGTCGCGGTTGGCGATGATGACCGCGACGAGAGGGATGATCGACGCCACGCCCGTCAGCGCCACCGCCCACACCCGCGAGTACGGTGCGACCACCGTCCAGGAGATCAGGTAGAGCAGCGCGCAGATCCCCATCAGCGTCAGGTAGATCCGCCTGCGGCGCCTCACGGGACGGCGGCGCGGTCCCCGTACCGCAGGAGGGCGCCCAGCCCCTGGTGGGCGCGCCAGTCCTCCAACGTGATCAGCAGCAGTTCGCCGTCCGTGCCGGCCAGGGCCCGGACCAGGGCGGCGTCCGCGCGGTCCGGCACGGGATCGGAGACACCACGGTCGCGCAGCTCGTCCGGGGACGTCGCGAGGTCGGTGCACTGCGGGCCCGTCCACACCGGCGCGCGGGCGTCGGCGCGGCCGTCGAGGAGCAGGCTCGCAACCTGGGCGTTGCGGAGCGCGCCGACGACGGGCCGCAGGCCGTCCACGGCACGCCGTCCCTTCCTCAGCTGCTCGTTGAAGCGCTCCACGGCGGAGGTCATCCGGGCGGCCCGGGTCCGCCGTACGGTCTCGGCGACGTCGGCGTCCAGGTTCGGTCCGGCGGCGCGCGACTCGACGGTACGGGCGAGCACGGGCTCGGACAGGTGTTCCAGTACGGCGGCGCGCTCCCGTACGTCGCCCGCGATCACCACGAGCTCGAACCCGCAGGAGCCGACGGTCTGGTCGATCACGCGCGCGGTCTTCTTGGCGTTGGCGCGCCAGGCCTCCTCGGCGGCCTGCTGAACGTGCGGCTGGCGGAACATGTCACCGCCCTTGGGCTTGTGCACCGGGGCCTCCACCGACGGCGGCACGACGGCGCCCCATCGCGTGCCGTCCGCCGCGACGCAGGTGAGGTGGGCGCCCAGCCGGTTGACCACGGCGACGAGACGGGAGACCGGCTCCCCCCGCTGTTCGAGCAGGGGGACGACGTGCGGCAGCGGCGCGTACCGTGCCACTTCCTCGCACGGCGGGCCGTCCAGCAGCGCCGCGTACGCGACCTCGCCGCCGCACGCGAACACCGCCAGGCAACCGGATTCCCGCCGTTCCTTCTCATCGCGAACGACGCGTTCGACCGCCGCGATCGTCTCCGGCGGGGCCCCCTGGCCGGCCAGCTCCTTGCACTGGACGTGCCGGCGCACCTCGACGGCCCGCGGATCCTCCGTACGCCGCATGTCGAGATAGACCGATGCGAACGGCCCCGGGCGGTCATACAGCGCCCTGAGGAACGAAAGGTCCATATCGCATGCCATACCCCGTCATCGGCGGCGGGATCAGGCCAGAGTCTCGACGAACTCCGCGAGCTGGGTGAGGTTCCGGCACTCGTGCATCGGCAGCACCTCGCCGTACATCGAGGCAGCCGAGTCACCGGAATCCCAGTCCCGGGCCGGTTCGGGGTTGAGCCAGTACGCGTGCCGCGCCCGCCCGGCGAGCCGACGGACCGTGTCCAGGCCCGGATCCTGATAGTTCGTCCGGGCGTCGCCGAGGATCAGCAGGGACGTCTTGGGCGTGATCGCGTCGCCGTACCGCTCCTCGAAGACCGCGAACGCGCGCCCGTAGTCGCTGTGCCCGCTCACCCAGACGATGTCGGCCTCGTTCGTCATCCGGGTGATCGCCTCGACCACGTCGGCGCCGGGGGCGAAGAACCGGGTGACCTCGTCCAGCCCGTCGATGAAGGCGAACGCCCGCACCTTGGCGAACTGCTCGCGCAGCGCGTACGTCAGCAACAGCGTGAAGTGGGCGAAGGAGGAGACGGAGTCGCTCGCGTCGCAGAGCACGACCAGCTCCGGCTTGTGCGGGCGGCGCGGGCGGTGGTGCGTGGTCAGCGGCACGCCGCCGGTGGACAGCGAGGTCCGTACGGTACGGCGGAAGTCGAGGCGCCCGCGCCGACCGTGACGGTTGCGCACGGTGAGGCGCGTGGCGAGACGGCGCGCGAGCGGGTAGATCTCCCGGCGCAGGGCGGCCAGGTCGGCGCGGGTGGCCCGCAGGAAGTCGACCTGTTCGAGGGGCGGCCGCACGTTGGCGCGCGCGACCCGCTCCAGGCCGCCCTCCTCGGCGATCCGGCGGCGTACGTCCTGCCCGACGAGTTCCTCGAACCGGGCGATCCGCCGGGTGAACGTCCGCCGCGCGGTCTTCTCCTCCAGTCCGCCGCGCTCGGTGAGCACGGCGTTCAGCAGTCCGGCCATGAGCGTGTCCGCCGACACGATCCGCAGCACCTGGTAGGAGAACCACTGGCCGGACCCGCCGCCGCCCCGCCCGTACGCGCCCACGACCCCGCGGGCGAAGGCGCGCAGTGCCTCCTCGTCGCCGCTCAGCAGGATGCCGCTCAGCTCGTCGCGGAGCCGCCGCAGCTCCGGGTCGCCGTACGCGGGCCGGTCGCGCGCCTCCTCGGGGCTGCCCATGACCGGCGGGAACCACAGGTCGAAGAGCAGGTCGAACGCCTCACGGTGCGCGGGCCGCTTGACGAGTGTGGCCGCGTACGCCGCGCGCAGCGAGGCGCGGTCACCGAGGTCGACGGCCTCCAGCGCGTGGGCGGCGTCGAGGCCCTCGGCGAGCGACACCGGCAGTCCCGCCTCGCGCAGCGCGGCGACGAACCCGATGTGCCTATCGAGAAGAGCCATCGAGTTCCTTGCGGGCGCGCTCCTGGTCGGAGTTGTGCTTGAGGACGACTCCCAGGGTGGCGTTGATCGCGTCCGTGTCGAGGTGGTCGAGGCCCAGCGCGAGGAGCGTACGGGCCCAGTCGATGGTCTCGGCGATCGAGGGCGCCTTCTTCAGCTCCAGCGCGCGCAGCGTGGCGACGACCTGCGCGAGGCGTTCGGCGAGGGCGTCCTCGATGCCGGGGACGCGGGCCTTGACGATGTCGCGCTCGCGTTCGGGGCTCGGGTAGTCGAGGTGGAGGTACAGGCAGCGCCGTTTGAGCGCCTCGGACAGCTCACGGGTGGCGTTGGAGGTCAGCACGACGAACGGACGGCGTACGGCCGTGATCGTGCCCAGCTCGGGGACGGTCACCTGGAAGTCCGACAGCACCTCCAGGAGCAGTCCCTCGACCTCGACGTCGGCCTTGTCGGTCTCGTCGATCAGCAGCACGGTCGGGTCGGCGCGCCGGATGGCGGTCAGCAGCGGCCGTTCGAGCAGGAACTCCTCGGTGAAGATGTCGTCGTGCGTGGCGCTCCAGTCCTGGTCACCGGCGGCCTGGATGCGCAGGAGCTGCTTCTTGTAGTTCCACTCGTACAGGGCGCGCGGCTCGTCGAGGCCCTCGTAGCACTGGAGCCGGACGAGCCCGGACCGCGTGGTCTCGGCGACCGCCTTGGCCAGCTCCGTCTTGCCCACCCCGGCCGGGCCCTCGACCAGCAGCGGCTTGCCCAGCGCGGCGGCCAGGTAGACGGTCGTCGCGATGGCGTCGTCGGGCAGATATCCCACGGACGCGAGCCGCTCACGTACGTCACCGGGGGATGTGAAGGTCATCGGCCCTCCCGTGGCACTGTTCCGAACCGCGTTCGAAACTACCCCACACCCACCGGGCCGAGGCGTGCCGCCTCCGCGTCGTCAATGACAGCGGTTGTCGTCCTGCGGCTTCTGGCCGGACGGACAGGTGTACGGGCGGATGGTGCCGATGACCTTCTTGATCTCTTCGTCGGCGACCTGCCCGGAGACGTTCCGGTCGGCGAAGACGGTGAAGAAGACCGGCCCGGTCGACGATCCGGGCACCGACGCCATGGCGATCGTCTCCACCATCGCGTGCGGCGGGGTGCAGGCGTCGCCGCCGGGGGCGGTCGTCGCCGAGACGGTGGTGTACGCGGCGTCGACGCCGTTGAGCGTGATGCTTCCGCCCTGGCCGGTGCTGACCGTCGGCGGCCGGGGATGCGCGCCGGATCCACCGTAGGCGGCGTTCGCCCACTTGCGGGCCTCGTCGGCGGCCGCGTACTGCAGAGTGCCCAGCTGGGTCGTTGACGGCTTCTGCGTGGACAGCACGCCGCCCCGCACGCCGGCCACCGCCGACGTGCACTTGCCCTTGTCGACCTCGGCGACGCCCTTCTCCGCGGCGAGGATGTTGCTGTGCGCGTCCGGGAAATAGACCACGTAGCCGGGAGTCTTCACCGTCCAGGTCGGCGGCACGTCGTAGGCGATCCCGTACTGCGGGGCGATCGTCGTCTTCCAGCCGGCGATCAGCGGCCCCGTCTCCGCCCGCGGCGTCCGGCTCACAGCGCTCCTGGTCGGGGTGGGGCCGGGCTTGGGCGGCGGCTTGCCGTCCCACGTCAGGGCGACGGCCGTGCCCGCGGCGAGCGCCACCACCGCGGCACCGACCCCGACGACGAGGCCCACGCGACGGCCCCGCTTCGGCCGGGAGTTTCCAACGGTCGCCGGCGGCGCGTCCTGGCGGGTCGTCGCGTCACTCGGGAAGCGCTGGTTCGGTGCCCAGTCGGCGGTCGTCGCCGGCGCGGCCGGTGACCGCGGGTCGGCCGCCGGGCCGCGCAGGGCCGCGACGACCGCCGGGGCGCTCTGTGGCCGCGCGGCGGGGTCCTTGGCGAGCAGGTCCAAGGTCAGCCGGTCGAGATGGTCCGGGACGTCGGGCCGCCGTGACCGGGGAGGAGCGGGCGTCTCGTTGAGATGCCGGTACATGATCGCGGCGGGGTTCTCCCCCGAGTCGAAGGGCGGCGAGCCGACGAGCAGCTCGTACAGCACGCAGCCGAGTGAGTACAGGTCGGATCGCGCGTCGAGCCGTTCCCCGCGGAACTGCTCGGGCGCCATGTACAACGGCGTGCCGATGTAACTGCCGGACGCGGTGAGCTGCGTCGCGTCGCCGAGCCGGGCGATGCCGAAGTCGCAGAGCTTCACCCGCCCGTCGTCGAGCAGGAACAGGTTGGCGGGCTTGATGTCGCGGTGGACGATGCCACGCGAGTGCGCCGCCGCCAGCGCGTCCGCCGCCTGCGCCGTCAGCGAGACCGCCAGCTCGATCGGCACCCCACGGGGTTCCCGTGCGAGGACGGTACCGAGATCACGGCCGGTGAGAAGCTCCATCACCAGGAAGATCAGCCGGTCCTGCCCGTCGCGGTGCTCGTCGATGTCGAACGTCACCGTGATACCGGGGTGCTGGAGCGCCGCGGTGGTCTCCGCCTCGCGGCGGAAGCGCTCGACCGCCGACTCGTCCGTGGCCAGTTCGGCCGGCAGGACCTTGATCGCTACCGACCGCCGCAGCCGCAGGTCGACGCCGCGCCAGACGTCCCCCATGCCGCCCGCGCCGATCCGCTCTTCCACCCGGTAGCGGCCGCCGAGCTCCAGCCCTGGTTCGATATTCGACCTTCTGCGCACGATTCGACATTCCACCAGAACATCGGCGCCACCGTCGTGCGTGTCACCGAAAGTCGTTGATGGGGTTATATACAAGTAACCCCATTAGGGTTATGGTCACGGCACCTACGGATCCGAAGGGATGTCGTGATGCCGAAGATCAACGTCTACCTGCCCGACGACCTGGCCGAAGCCGTCAAGGACTCGGGCGTGCCCGTGTCCGCGATCTGCCAGCGCGCCCTGGACCAGGCGGTCCGCCGGGTCAACTCCATCCGCGCGGCGGTCCTCAGTGACACGGGCCCCGAGGACCTGGCCTCACGCCTGCCGAACTTCACCGAACGGGCGCGTACCACGCTCCGGCTCGCGGTACGGCAGGCCCGCGAGCAGGGCGCGCCCGAGGTCGGGACCGAGCACCTTCTCGGCGGCCTGCTGGGCGAGGGCGGCAACCTGGGCCTGCAGGTGCTGCGAGTGCTGGAGATCCAGCCGGACCAGCTGACCCGTGAGCTGGCGCGCGTCGCGCCGGCGGCGACCGTCGAGGAGGCGGGGCGGCGC
Organism: Actinoallomurus oryzae; assembly: GCF_039541955.1. Lineage (NCBI taxonomy): Bacteria > Bacillati > Actinomycetota > Actinomycetes > Streptosporangiales > Thermomonosporaceae > Actinoallomurus > Actinoallomurus oryzae. Next base: position 550,864 of record NZ_BAABHF010000019.1, read on the forward strand.
TTCAGCGCGCCCGCCGCGAACGCGCTGGAACTCACCGCCACCGAGGCGATCGGGATGCAGCACAACTACATCGGCTGCGAGCACCTGCTGGTGGCTCTGGCGCTGGAGCCCGACGGCACGGCCGGCAAGGTCCTGCGCTCGCTGGGCGCCGACGCGCGCGCGGTGCGCCGCACGGTCACCGCGGCGGTCGCCGGCTACGCCCACCTGCGCTCGCAGAAACCGGCCGTCGATCCGCAGGCGGCGCTGACGGCGGCCGTACGCAAGGAGATCGAGCCACTGATCCGCCGGATCGAACGCCTGGAGAGTGCGACGCGGTGACTCGACGGTTCGGCGCGGGCGGAGCAGACTGATCAAACCGTCAACCATCTGGAGGCGACGATGCCGGCTCACGCGAAGCCCCCGTTCCGCGCCGACCATGTCGGGAGCCTGCTGCGGCCACCGGAGCTCCTGCGCGCCCGCGACGATGCCGCCGCCGGGCGGATCACCGCGGAGGAGCTCCGGGCCGCGGAGGACGAGGCCATCCGCTCGGTCGTGGCGATGCAGGAGGAGGTCGGACTGCAGACGGCCACCGACGGCGAGTTCCGCCGTACGACGTGGCACATGGACTTCATCTACCAGCTCGGCGGGATCGACCCGGCCACCGGCGAGCAGATGCGGATCCACTTCCGCAACGAGGCCGGCGAGCTGAACTTCACCTCGGCCGCGCTCAGCGTGCACGAGCGGGTCCGGCTCGACCACACGATCTTCGCCGACGACTTCCGCATGCTCCAGGGATGCGTCACGAGGAACACGCCGAAGCTGACCATCCCCTCCCCCAGCATGGTCCACTACCGCGGCGGCCCCGCGTCGATCGACCCGGCCGTGTACCCGGACGTGGAGGAGTTCTGGTCCGACCTGAGCGCGGCGTACGCCGAGCAGGTCCGCCGCATCGGCGAGCTCGGCTGCACGTACCTGCAGTTCGACGACACCAGCCTCGCGTACCTGAACGACCCGGCCCAGCGCGCCGAGATCGCGGCCCGGGGCGACGACGCCGAGCACATGCACCTGCGGTACATCAAGCAGATCAACGCGGCCCTGGCCGACCGCCCCGAGGGCATGACGGTCACCACGCACATGTGCCGGGGCAACTTCCGCTCCTCCTGGGTGGCCTCGGGCGGCTACGACTTCGTCGCCGAGGCGCTGTTCGGGGAGCTGAACGTGGACGGCTTCTTCCTGGAGTACGACGACGCGCGGTCGGGCGGATTCGAGCCCCTGCGGTACGTCCCCCGCGACAAGAGGGTCGTGCTGGGCCTGGTGACGACGAAGCACGGCGAGCTGGAGTCGAAGGACACGCTGAAGCGGCGCATCGAGGAGGCGTCGAAGTACATCGACGTGGACCAGCTGTGCCTGTCCCCGCAGTGCGGCTTCTCCTCCACGGTGGAAGGCAACGTGCTGACGTACGAGCAGGAGGTCGCCAAGCTCCGCCTCATCGTCGAGACGGCCGCCGAGGTCTGGGGCTGAGGCCCGGCCGGTCCGACGCCCAGGGCCGACGCCTTTACGCAGTAAGGTGCACACCGGCGTCAATGGTCCCGCTCGCCGTTCGCCTGGGCCGCCACGCCGGGCGGCATCGGCCCTTGGGCGTCGATCGGCAGCAGCACCGTCCTTGTACCTCCCCACCCGCAGGCCCTTCCGGGCGAGCGCGGCCTGGGCCTGGGCCACCGTCATGCCTCCCAGACCGGGCGTGGCGTCCTTCGGCGATGTGCCGGCCTACGGTTCACCGGGTGCGGCCCTGCGGCCGATGGAGATGCGGGCGTGCCCCTTGAATTCGAGCGGAACGCGCAGGCCGATCGAGCAGTCCGCGCCACTCGCGGTTCACGCGTGATCTCGGCCGCCGCGGCGAGCCTTACGGAGTTCCGGGAACCGCCGAGACGGCCGGTCAGCACGACGACGCCCGCCACCGCGGTCATCACCGGAATCACATGACAGATTGTCAGATCGTTGCCTTGACGGATTGTTCAACGATTTTTACAGTGAAACCGTTTGCACTCGGCGATCCATCCCTCCCCCGCTCCCCGGCCGACCCCGCCCGGGACACCCGTTGAAGAGGAACAGGATGAAACTTCCCAGCATCCGGTGCAGAGCCGCCGTCGGCGTCCTCGCCGTGCTCGCGGCGACGGGCGTCTCCCTCGGGACGGCCGGTCCGGCTTCGGCGCGGACCACCGCCGGGCGATGCATCGGCTCCACCGCGCCGCTGTCGGTCGAGGAGAGCCGGCTGTCCTGGGTACTCCCCGACAACGACGACCCGTCGGCTCCGCAGCCCACCTCGTTCGCCGAGCAGATGATCCAGGGCGGCGGCTTCCAGGCGTATGGTCCGAAGTTCACGCGGCTGCTCTGCCGTACACCGAGCCTCACGGCCGCGACCGCACTGGTGAAGAGCGAGGGCGAGGCGCTCTGGCGAGCGGCCGTGGCCCGCGCCCAGCGAAAGGGCCGCGTCACGGGCACCCTCCCGTACAGCGACGACCGCCCGCTCTACTGGACGCGCCTCCAGTCGACCGCCACCCTGCGCCGCTGGACCCCCGGCTTCCCCCTGTCCACCACGCAGCGGTCCGCGCTGATCACGGCGTACGACCGGGCGTCCCGCGGCATGTTCGACATCCGGTTCCCCGCCGGCAAGGGCGTCCGGCGCGTCATCATGAGCGGCTTCGACCCGTACACGCTCGACGGCGGCACGACCGGCAGCGCTCCGGGAACGGTGGGCAACAACATCCGGCACGGCAACCCGTCCGGAGCCACCGCCCTCGCCCTCGACGGCACCACGTACAAGACCAAGGACGGCCGGACCGCCTACGTCCAGGCGTACAACCTGCCGGTCAACTACACCGAGTTCGGGCAGGGCTATCTGGAGGACACCGTCGGGCCGTTCATGCGCCCCGGTCCCCAGCGGGTCGACGCCTCGATCACGGTCAGCCAGGCCGGCGACTCGGTGTTCGACCTCGAACAGTGGAACGGCCGCTACCACGGCGTCTCGCCGGGCAACGACCACAGCCAGCCGTGCCCGACGCTGGGCGGCGTGCCGCAGCTCGCGGTCGACGACCACGGCTGCGACTCGACGGTCGTGGACCGCTGGGGCGGCCCGAAGACCTTCAGTCTCACCGACCCGCCGCAGTGGACCACGACCACACTGCCGATCGCCCAGATGATCCACGCGAACACGGGCGCCTCGGTCCCCCGCCCGCCCGGCGACGAGTGGCCGGACCCGTCCGTGGCGTTCGGCGTCGTCTGGCACACGAACTACACCGAGTTCCCGGACTGCACCTCGACCCAGCGGGTGACGCGTAACAGCCCGCCGCCGACGGAGTTCCCGCCCCCGACCGCGCCGACGCCCCCGGACCCGGGCTCCTGCTCGTACAGCGGCGGAGGCGGCAACTACCTGTCCAACGAGAGCGCCTACCGCAACACGCTCCTACGCGACCGCATGGGCCTGCACACCCCGGCCGGCCACATCCACACGCCGGACATGCAGCACTTCGAGACGTCGTTCAAGGTGAGCGACGGCACCTTCGACGCCTGGCGACTGGCCATCGTCGCCCAGGCGAGCAACCTCATCCACGCCGTCGCGGACAACGCACGCTGAGGCGTCGGGCGGCCCCGGGAGAAGGACGGGGCCGCCCGATGAACACCCCCCGGTCTCGCTTACGCCTCCGCGCATTGAACGGCGTGAAGCCGCTGGGCGCCTCCGGCACCCGGTACGCCTACACCAGCGCCAACTACCTGATCCTCGCCGCAGCGGTCGAGTCGACGCAGTAAGGTGCACGCCCACCGGGGCAGTGGTGTTGCGGCCCACTGATCGCTTCTGCGATCCGGCGTGCGCGGCTATCGTTCGTCGGGTGAGCGATCGGAGGCGTCTTGCGGATCGGTACGTACTGCGTGAACCACCGATCGGTGCCGGTGGCATGGGGACGGTCTGGCGGGCGTACGACGAGTTGCTCCATCGCGAGGTCGCGATCAAGGAGCTGCGGCTGCCCGAGAGCCTGAGCGCGGCGGAACGCGAGGCGCTGCGGGAGCGGGCGATGACGGAGGCGCGCGCCGCCGCCGGTCTGCACCACCCGGGGATCGTGCCGGTCCACGACGTGCTCGAAGAGGACGACCGGCCGTGGATCGTGATGCACCTCGTGGAAGGGCGCGCGCTGGACGAGGAGGTGGCGGCCTCCGGACCGCTGGACCCGCGCCGTACGGCCGAGGTCGGCCTCCGGCTCCTCGGCGCGCTGACCACCGCGCACGCGAAGGGCGTCCTGCACCGCGACGTCAAGCCGCAGAACGTCCTGCTCGACGCCGACGGGAACGCCGTGCTCACCGACTTCGGCATCGCCGCGGTCGTCGGGGCCACCCGGGGCCTGACCCAGGACGGCTCGCTGGTCGGCACCCTCGGGTACGTCGCGCCGGAGCGGATGAGCGGCGGGAGGGCCGTACCGGCGTCGGACCTGTGGTCGCTCGGTGCGACGCTCTACCACGCGGTGGAGGGGCGGCCCGCCTACGGGGCGGAGGATCCCGCCGCGGTCGTCGCCGCCGTCCTCACCCGCGAGCCCGACGCGCCGCGACGAGCCGGACCGCTGTGGCCCGTCCTCGAAGGTCTCCTTCGGCGCGACCCGCACGAGCGCCTCGACGCCGAGGAAGCCCGGAGGCGGTTGCGGGCAGTGGCCTCAGGGCGGTCGGAGCCGGCCTCGGAGACGGCCACCGCTCAACCGCCCGGCCCGCCCTCGAACCGACCGACCAGGGTGGAGACCGCTCTCATGCCGTCGCCGAGCCTGAGGGCACGGCTTCGCGAGCGGACGGCGCTGGTGGCGACCGGAACGGTCGTCGTGCTCGCCGCCGTGGTTCTGGCGGCCTGGCTCGCGACGTCGAACGGCGGCTCCGCGACCGCGCAGGGCGACGGCGCCGGCACCACGCCGGGAACCCGGCCCTCAGCCTCCCAGGCCAGTCAGTCGGCGACCCCACCGGCCGCCCGCTTCAGACTGGCGCCGAACGTGTGCAAGGGCCGGTCCGCGAAGTCGACGCCGATCAGGCAGTTGATCCCGCGGGCCGCCCCGGATCGTTCCGAGTGGGAAGAGCTTTCGGACCAGGTGACCTGCGTATGGGAAAGCCAGGAGAAGGGAGGCGGCCTCTCAGCCTGGCCGGAACTGCAGATATCCGCTAAACAGTACGATCAGGTTGATAAAGCGGAATGGGAATTCGGGACGGAGCACTATCTCCACTCAAGAGATGACGTCATCAGGCCATTGAGCGGCCTCGGCGATGAGGCGTTTTTCGCACACAAGGAACGCGGACTTCCTGGGGTGGCGGTAGGCATCCGGATCTCCAACGTGTTCATCTCCGTGAGCTACGAGTATGACTCGGACAAGACCATCAAGAAATCCGATGAGGAAATGATCACGAAACTGGCCCGGCAACTGGCGAAGCAGACAGAAGCCGACGCCGGGTAAGCCCGATGTCCGGCTCGGACGAAAGACACTGGCCGAACTGCGGCGATCAGCTCGGCGCGTCCCGCGATCTTGGATTGTGAGGGTCACCCTCACCATGCTCCAGCCGGCACAAGGCGCCCCTCACACGCGTGCCGAACTGAGAGCGGACGGTCAGCGGTCTCTTAATGTCGTGCGCGTCAGGAGAATTCGGCGCATTCTTCCGTAGCCGAGCCCGAACTCTTCTGCGACGCGGCGGATCGACCAGCCCTGTTGGTAGAGGCGGACCGCGTCGCGCATCATCTCCTCATCGGCCGGATCCGGCTCCCGCGACCGGCGGTCATCTCGGAACGCCAGCACGTCGCCGCGGAAGTAGCGGCGGTGGCCGCCCGGCGTCCGGACGGCGGGCTTGAGGAATCCGAGGCGCGCCCAGAGGGCGACCGTTGAGGCCCGTACGCCCAGTGTGGCGGCCACCTCTCGCGGCGTCATCAGGTCGTCATCGGAAAAGGGCATGGCGAATACCAATCGTCACGGTGCGCTCTGGGGGAGGAGAGAGGGGCGGAGTCGCCGTCAGGCGGGTCGCGGGTCGGTGGTGAAGACGGCGGTGACCGTACGGCCGTGCTCGTTGCCGTGCCAGCCCCAGCTGTCGGCCAGAGCCGCGACCGTACGCAGGCCACGTCCCGACTCGGCGAGATCGTCTACATCCGTCGCGACCGGCTCGGTCGGACCGCCCTGATCGGTCACCGCGATGAGCACCTGGCCGGGCCGGCACCGTACCTCGACGGTGAACCCACCTTCGCTGCGGCCCGACTTGGTGTGGCGCAGCACGTTGACGACGAACTCGTCGGCGGCGAGAAGCAGGTCGTCGATGACCGGGCAGTCGGGCATCAGCGCGGCGATGAAGCCTCGCACGCGCGCGGCCTGGTCGGCGCTGCCGGGGAACGAACGGTGCCACCGCAGGGCCGTGGCGGGGTGATCGGTGGTGGTGTCGGCGCAGCAGGCCGCGGTGGTCATCGGCACCTCACAAGCACGAGAGGACTGGAGTTCCGAACCGTTGGGACACGGGTTCGGCCGCCGCACCATCGTCACACTTCTCTACCGATCACGTACGGGTTTTCTATACGTGATTCGTCATTCCGCTTGATTCGCACACCGGTTTGATGAACGTTCGTCCCGAACACGCAAGGTGACAATCTGAACACTTGATGACTGTGCAGGATGAGCACAGTGCAGAGGAGCCCCCCCAGCATGACCAGTCCTTTCGTACGCCGCCGGCGACTCGCCACCGAGCTGCGCACCCTGCGGGAGCGGCAGGGCATGACCGCCGACCGCCTGGCCAAACTCATCCACCAGTCACGGATGAAGATCAGCCGGTTGGAGAACGCGCACGGCCGTCCCGACCTCGCCGAGGTCATGAAGATCCTGGACCTGCTGGACGTCAGCGGCGACAAGTGGCAGGAGGTCGTCCGCATCGCCCGCGACGCCGCCGAACGTGGCTGGTGGGACTCCTACGGCGACGCCATGGGCGCCCGCCAACGCCTGTACGCCGACATCGAGTCCGGCGCGAAGACCATCCGCGAGTACCACCAGACCGCAATGCCGGGAGTCCTCCAGACTCCGGAGTTCACCTGGGCGCTGGTCGAACTGACCCAGGCGGAGGGTGCGATCGATTACGTCCCCGAGCGCATGGCCGAGGCACGACTGCAACGGCAGCGGACGATTCTACGTCCAGGCGGCCCGGAGTACGAGATCATCCTGGACGAGATCGTGATCCGGCGGCTGGGAGTCGCTCCGGACGTACTCGCCGCCCAGCTCCACCATCTCGCCGCCACCGCGCATACCGCCCCGAACATCACGGTGTTGGTGCTGCCGGTCGACGCGCGTCTTCCCGGTGCGCTGCTGCCGAAGTCGCCCTTCTTCCTCTACACGTTCCCCGACGTGGAAGACCCACCCATGGCGGTCGTGGACACCGTCACGACCGATCTCGTACACACCGACCCCGGGGAGGTCTCGTGGTATACACAGCGGTATGACCACCTCCGGCATGCATGCCTCTCCCCCGAGGACAGCGCCACCCTGCTGACGGAGGCGGCGGACGCCCTCCTCTCACGACGGGATCTCAGCCATGCCCAGCCATGATCTTGACTGGCGCAAATCGCGCCGCAGCGAGCCGAACGGAGCCTGCGTCGAGGTGGCGGCCACGACCGCCGTCGCCGGAGACAGGATGAACGCCGGCTGAACCGTCTCACTCGGAAGACGACCGAAGCGGTCCTGTCCGGGCATCCGGCCTTCGAGCCATAAGCCGCACTCCTGCTCCAGCCTCAAAGTCACTCAGACACGAGACCATTGATCCCTCCCGTAAGCGATCAGCGAGCCCATGACGCCAGTGGCTCAGCGCCAAGCGGAGCGTCAGCCCGGTAGGTCTGGGACCAGGGTCAGGCGGGGACGGTCGTCGGTGACGTGGCTCAGCAGTTCCCGCACCTCGGTGTACGGGAGGTTCAGGCGGGCGGCGAGGGACTGTTCGGTCAGGCCGCGTTCGGAGCCCAGCGCGACCGCCTCGGCGAGGACGGCCGGCCACTCCGTCGGGTAGTCGCCCCTCGGCTCGTCGCGGCGCCAGCCCAGCCGGGTCAGCGTCACCTGGGCCCGGCGGTACAGGTCGTCGCCGATGCGGTTCAGCTCCCGGCTGCGGCGCAGCAACGCCTGCACCGACACGCCCCACGCCCGCTGGATCTCCAGTAGTCGGGCGAAGTCCAGGCGGGTCGGTAGCAGGTCGGCGATCTGCGGGGCCGGGGTGAGGAACTCGGCGGCGAAGCGGTTCGCCTCGTGTTCGTGCCGGCGGTCGCCCGGCTGGGCCTCGTCGTGGAGCAGCAGGTGGCCGAGTTCGTGGGCGGCGCTGAAGCGGCGGCGCAGCGGGTTGCCGCGGTCGCGGGACAGGCAGATCAACGGCCGGTCCAGGCCCGACGGGCGGCAGGAGAACGCGTCGATCCGGTCTCCCGCGCCGAACCTCGCCATGCTCACCACCGCTCCGTTGGCCTCCAGCAGGCGTACAAGGTGATGGACCGGGCCGGCGGGCAGTTCCCAGGCGGCCCGCAGCTCGCGGGCGGCGCTCTCCGGGTCACGGCCGAGACGCGGAAGCCGCGGCTCCGGGAGGCGTACGACCGTTTGGATCTCGCGCACCGCCTCGGCCAGGTGGCTCATGGTCGCGCGCGCCTGGCGGCGTTCGTACACCCGGGTCGTACGGAGGCTGCGGAAGTGGGCGGCCTCCTCGGCGACCGGGAGCACGGGGCGGCCCGCGGCGAAGTATCCCACCGGCAGGCCCAGTTCGACGGCGAGCCGCTTCAGGGTCACCTCGGCGGGCCGTGCCTGACCGCGCTCGAAACGGGTGATCATCGCGGCCGTCACCCCGGCCCCGGCCGCCAGGTCGCGCTTTGTCAGGCCGCTCCGCTCGCGTGCCAGGACGAGCCGGGCCGGGTCGAACGCGTCGGCGACGTCGAGGGGCGGGACCGTGGACAGGTGCGGCTGACCACCACCGCGTCGGGTGTCCACCTACGGCCTCCTCCGTCTCCTTCCATGACCCTAGCCATCCGTCCCCGTCGCTTCGGGGAAATCCACGCCGCCGTCGATGAGGCTGAGGTCGAACTCCGGTGGCGGCGGAACGTCCGGCTCCTCCGCCGGAGACGGCCCGGACGGCAGGCCGTACGGATGGCGGCCCGCCTCCACGTCGAGTTCGACGAACCGGTCCTCGTTCCAGTAGACGAGGTCGCCGTGCAGGTGCGGCGTGGCGAGGAACGCCCGGACCAGGCCCTCGTGCCGGTTGCCGGCCCAGCCCAGCACGACGACGTTCGACAGCGGCACGGACGGCAGGCCCTCGTAGTCGAGCATCTGCTGGCCGGGCGGTCCGCCGCCGACGATCCGCGACCGGATGCCGGTCTCGTCGGTGACCGCCAGGCCCTGGTGCCGGTCGTCGCGCGTGCGGCCGTACCGCCAAGGGTAGATCAGCCAGTTGCCGGTCACGACGGTGAACGGCGTGCCGAGCCGGTCGGTGGGCAGGTGGACCTTGGCGCGGGGCAGCCGGTCCTTGACGATCCGGCCGAAGGTCTCGCAGAGACAGTGGTAGCGGTCGGTGCCGTACGTGGTGTCGTTGGTCCAGTCGGCCAGGCGGAACCGCCACAGCGCCTGCCAGTGCGCGTAGTGCAGGCACGGCACGGCGTACGTCGTGAGCACCCGCGCCGTACGCGGGCCGAGGAGTGTGCCGAGCCAGTCGCCCGGAGCGGCCTCGGAGGTCGCAGGGATGGACACGCGCCGGCCTCCTTCACTTGATCGTCTCTTGGCAGGCACCAGGCTCCCACTTGATCTTCGGCGAGGCCACCAGCGCCCCCGGCGTTTCGCCACACCGCGTGCGCGGCCACTTCGGCGATAGCGTGGGCGGATGACCAACGAGGCGCTGAGCGCGGAGGCGACGGAGTTCCTGCGCGAGCGTCACCTCGCGACGCTCAGTTCCCTGCGTCCCGACGGTTCGCCGCACGTGGTGCCGGTCGGGTTCACGTGGGACGCCGAGCGACGGCTGGCCCGCGTGATCACCGACGGCGGCAGTGTCAAGGCGCGGCTCGCCGCGGGCGGCGGGCGCGTGGCCCTGTGCCAGGTCGAGGGCCGGCGCTGGCTCACGCTGGAGGGCACGAGCACGGTCAGCGCCGACCCGGAGCGCGTGTCCGAGGCGGTGGCCCGGTACGCCGAGCGCTACCGCACGCCGCGGGAGAACCCGACGCGCGTCGTCATCGAGATCACCGTGGACCGCGTGCTCGGCTCGTCCGACCTGTTCCCCGCCTGACCGCCGTCGCGCGGGGCGCCTGGAAAGTTTGCCACAGGTCGGGACGATACTGGCCGGATGCGGCGATCAAGGACGGGCCATCCACCGCCCGTCGCTGTCTAAGCTCTGCGGGCATGAGCGATCAACTGCGGCTGCGGCCGGTGGCCGAGGAGGATCTCGCGGTGATCGAGCGGCTCACCGGCGACCCGGAGGCCGCAGGAGAGCACGGCTGGCACGGGTGGCTCGCCCCACGGACGTACCGGCGGCACTGGGAGGAGACGGGCCTGCTCACCGACGACGGCGGCACGCTGATGGTCGTCGGCCCGGCCGAGCCGCTCGGGTTCGTCCAGTGGCACCGGCAGCGGACGAACCGCGTCTCCCACTGCTGGAACATCAGCATCGGGATGCTGCCCGAGGTGCGCGGCCTCGGGTACGGCACGGAGGCGCAGCGGCTGCTCGTCGACTACCTGTTCGCCCACACGCAGGTCAACCGGGTCGAGGCGGTGACCGAGATCACCAACACGGCCGAGCAGTGGGCGCTCAGCAAGGCCGGCTTCACCCGTGAGGGCGTGCTGCGCGGCTACGGGTTCCGCGACGGCGGGTGGCATGACGCGGTGATGTACAGCGTCGTGCGCGAGGACCTCGGCAAGGAACGCGGCGACATGGCGGTCCTGCGCCCGTCGCGCCGCGGCCAGAACGGCCCGCGGCGCGACGGATAGCGGATCTCCGACTCAGGCCTCGATGTTGGACATCACGTGCTTGACGCGCGTGTAGTCCTCGAAGCCGTACATCGACAGGTCCTTGCCCTGGCCGGAGTGCTTGAAGCCGCCGTGCGGCATCTCGGCGACCAGTGGGATGTGCGTGTTGATCCAGACGCAGCCGAAGTCGAGCCGCTTGGCCATGCGCATCGCGCGGCCGTGGTCGCGGGTCCACACCGAGGAGGCGAGGCCGTAGCGCACGCCGTTGGCCCAGCGGACCGCCTCGTCCTCGTCGGAGAACCGCTGCACGGTGATGACCGGGCCGAAGATCTCGTCCTGGATCGCCTCGTCGTCCTGCCGCAGCCCGGACACGACCGTGGGCTCGTAGAAGAAGCCCTGCTCGCGGGCGCGCGAACCGCCGGCGCGGACGGTGGCGTGCGACGGGAGCCGGTCGACGATCCCCGAGACGCGGTCGAGCTGGTTCGCGTTGTTCAGCGGGCCGTACAGCACGTCCTCGTCGTCCGGCAGGCCCGTCCTGGTCTCGGCGGCGACCGCGGCGAGGGCGTCGGCGAAGTCGTCGTGCACGCCGGGACCGGCGAGCACGCGCGTCGCGGCGGTGCAGTCCTGGCCGGCGTTGAAGTACCCCGCCTCGGCGATGGCCGCGGCGGCGGCCTCGACGTCGGCGTCGTCGAACACCACGACCGGCGCCTTGCCGCCGAGCTCGAGGTGGACGTTCTTCAGGTCGTTCGCGGCCGAGCGCGCCACCTCCATGCCGGCGCGTACGGACCCGGTGATCGAGACCATCTGCGGCGTCGGGTGGTCGACGAGGAGGCGCCCGGTGTCACGGTCGCCGCAGACGACGTTGAACACGCCCGGCGGCAGGAACTCCGCCGCGATCTCGGCCATCAACGCCGTCGTGGCCGGAGTCGTGTCGGAGGGCTTGAGCACGACCGTGTTGCCCGCGGCGATCGCCGGCGCGAACTTCCACACCGCCATCATCATCGGGTAGTTCCACGGCGTGACCTGGGCGCACACGCCGATCGGCTCCCGCCGGACGAACGAGGTGTGGCCGGCCATGTACTCCCCCGCCGACCGGCCCTCCAGGACGCGCGCCGCGCCGGCGAAGAACCGGATCTGGTCGACCATCGGGGGGATCTCTTCTGAGGCGGTCAGGCCGAGCGGCTTGCCGGTGTTCTCCGACTCCAGCGCCACGAGCTCGTCGGCGCGGGACTCGATGGCGTCGGCGATGCGCAGCAGCGCGAGCTGCCGCTCGGCGGGCGTCGTGTCCCGCCAGCCCTCGAACGCGGAGGCCGCGGCGGCGAAGGCGGCGTCGACGTCGGCCTGGCCGGAGACCGGAGCCGTGCCGAACGCCTCACCGGTGACCGGGCTGATCAGGTCGGCGGTACGTCCGTCGGCGGCGTCGGAGTACGAACCGTTGACGAAATTGCGGACGGTGCGCTTCATTGCGTGCGCGGCGTGAAGGTCCCGGTCTTCAGACCGGGATAAAACGCCGCTCCCTCCTTTGTATCGGTGGTGGCGGTTAGCGTGCTGGCATGCGGTTCCGGCTTGAGCCCACGCCCACCCAAGAGGCGGCGCTGCTGGAGTACTGCTCGCATGCCCGGTATGTGTGGAATCTTGCCTGTGAACAGCACCAGCATTGGCGGCCGGGCCGGGCAAGCGCGCCAAGCTACGTCGAACAGTGCCGCCGGTTGACTGAAGCGAGGAAGGAGTTCGCATGGCTGGCAGCGGGGTCGCAGACGGTGCAGCAGCAGGCGGTACGGGATTTCGCCCAGGCCATGGCGAATTTCTTCGCCGGCACGCATCGGCGGCCGACGTGGCGTAAGGCGGGCGTGCACGAAGGGTTCCGGATCGTCGGACGGCGCGGCAGCCACTGGGATGTGCGCCGCCTGTCCCGCAGAGTGGGTCAGGTGAGGATTCCGAAGGTCGGCTGGGTGCGGTTCCGCTGGTCCCGTCATGTTCCCGACCAGGCGAAGTCGTTTCGGGTGAACCGGGACCGGGCGGGCCGCTGGCACGTCTGCTTCGCGGTAATCCCAGCACCGATCGACGGGCCGGGTACCGGTGAGGTCGTCGGTGTGGATCGTGGCGTGGCAGTCTCGGCCGCCCTGTCCACCGGCGAGTTGCTGTCCGTGCCCGGCCTGCGCGAAACCGAGGCCGAACGCCTGCTGCGATTGCAGCGCAGGCTGGCTCGCGCGAAGCCGGGGTCGAGGCGTCGTGCACGTGTCAAACTCGCCATCGGCCAGGTCAAGGCGCGCGAGACCGATCGGCGTAAGGACTGGGTGGAGAAGACCTCGACCCGCCTGGCCCGCCGCTTCGACCTGATCCGCCTCGAAGATTTGAAGATCAGCCCCATGGTCCGTTCCGCGCACGGCACGATCGCCGCGCCGGGGGTGAACGTGCGGGCCAAGGCCGGGCTCAACCGATCCATCCACGCAGCCGGATGGGGCCACCTGGCGACCCGCTTGGAGCGCAAAGCCGCCGGCCGGGTCGAGAAGATCAATCCCGCCTACACATCCCAGACCTGCCATGCCTGCGGGCACTGCGCAGCGGACAACCGCGAGAGCCAAGCGGTCTTTCGCTGTCGCGCCTGCGGGCACACCGATCACGCGGATGTCAACGCGGCCAAGAACATCGCCGTCGGACGGACGGTGACGTTCCTGCCCCGACCAACCGACCCCGGCCGACCTCCCGAGCGGGGAGCCCTCCAGCCGCTGGGCGGGGCTATGAACCGCGAACCTCAACCTGTTCTCTCCTCTGCATAGGGGAAGCGGGTTGAAATCCCCCGCCCTCAGGCGGGGGAGGACGTCAATGCGTCCTCCCTTGTGGGGGGCGGTGTCGGCCATCACTAGATGGCGCGGGTGTCCCCGGAGATGCGCTGGGCGATGTAGACGGGCACGACCGACAGCACGATGAGCGCGGCGGCCACCACGTTGACGATCGGTGCCTGGTTGGGCCGGAAGAGGTTGTTGAAGATCCAGATGGGCAGCGTCTCCACGCCGGCGCCCGCGGTGAAGGTGGTCACGATGATCTCGTCGAACGACAGCGCGAACGACAGCAGGCCACCGGCCAGCAGCGCGGACCGCAGCAGAGGGAACGTAACGTACCGGAAGGTCTGGAAGGTGTCCGCGCCAAGGTCGGCCGAGGCCTCCTCGACGTTCGTCCCCAGCCTCCGCAGCCGCGCCAGGACGTTGTTGTAGATGGTCACGATGCAGAACGTCGCGTGCCCGACGATCACCGTGAACAGGCCGAGCTGGATCCCCAGCGGCGACAGCACCGTGCGGAAGGCGTTGTTGAGCGCGATGCCGGTGACGATGCCGGGCAGCGCGATCGGCAGGATGACCAGCAGCGACACCGTCTCCCGGCCGAAGAACCGGTACCGCTGCACCGCGAACGCGGCCATCGTGCCCAGCACGCACGCGACCGCCGTGGCACCCAGGCCGGCCTTGACCGAGGTCCACAGTGCCGACCGCACACCGCCGTTCTGCCAGGCGCGCGACCACCACTCGCCGGTGACGTGGGTGGGCGGCCAGGCGAACGTCTTGTCGGCGTTGAAGGAGTTGATCAGCACCACGAACAGCGGCACATAGATGATCGCGAGCCCGACGATCATCGCCACGCGCAACGCGATCCGTGTTCCCCTCGAAAGGTTCACGACGCCTCCTTCGCCGGCGGAGTGACCTGGATGCCGTGTTCACCGGTTCGCTCGCTGCGCTCGCTCACAGATTCTCCAGGGCTCCGGTACGGCGTACTGCGAGCAGGTAGATGACCATGATGGCCACCGGGATGGTCGCGACCGCGGCGGCGAACGGCAGGTTGTTCGCCGTGCCGACGTTGTCGTAGACCACGTTGCCGATCAGCTGGCTGCGCCCGCCGACGATGCGCACCGCGATGTAGTCGCCGAGCGACAGCGAGAACGTGAAGATCGAACCCGCGACGACGGCGGGGAAGACCGTCGGCCACACGACCGTGCGGAACGTGCGGAAGGAGCGCGCGCCCAGGTCTCCGGCCGCGTCGAGCAGGGAGTTCGGCAGCCGCTCCAGCCCCGCGTAGATGGGCAGGATCATGTACGGCAGCCACAGGTAGGCCAGGGTGACGGTGGTGGCGGGCAGGCCGTACCCCGGGCCGTGGCCGCCGACCGGGCTCAGGAACCAGTCGAGCACGCCCGAGCCGGAGAACATGATCCGCCAGGCGTACGCCTTGACCAGGTAACCGGCCCAGAGCGGTGTCAGCACGGCGATGACCAGCCAGCGCTGCGCGCGCGGCGAGGCGATCTTGGCCATGTAGAACGCCATCGGGAAGGCCACCAGGCTGTCGATGACGGTCACCGCGGCCGCCACGCCGACGCTGCGCAGCGTGATGGTCCGGTAGACGCTCTCGTTCACCAGGTCCTGGAAGTTGCCCAGGTCGAAGACCTTCACCACGTCGCCGGTGAACTCGTTCGTCGTCCAGAACGCCGTGACGAACAGCGCCGCGAGCGAGCCGAGGTAGGCGATCACGAGCCACAGCAGCGGCACGGACAGCAGGCCGGCGAGCCGGATCGACGGCCGCCGGTGGAGCAGCCCGGCGAACCGGCGAACCGGCCCGCCGGGCGAGGTGACGCTCATCATCAGGGGATCGTCAGCCCTTGATCTGCGTCCAGGCCTGCGTCCACTTGGCGTAGTCGACGCACTTGACGTTCTTGCGTCCGTCAAGGCACTGGGAGATCGGGGTGTTCCAGTAGTGCACCTTGTTCCAGTACGGCTCGTCCGCCGCGTGGAAGGTGTCGCAGAACTTCTTGTCGCTGGTCTCCGCGCACGCCTTGCTGTTGGACGGCGCCTCACCGAACCACTCGGCGACCTGGGCGTTCGCCTTCGGGGAGACGATCCAGTCCATCCACTTGTAGGCGCAGTTGGGGTGCTGGGCCTTGGCCGCGACCATCCAGGTGTCCGACCAGCCGGTCGAGCCCTCCTTGGGCAGGGTCGTCTCGACCGGCACCTTGTCGGCGGTCAGGCCGTTCGCGATGACCTGCCACGTGGTGCCGAGGACGGTGTCGCCGCTCTTGAAGGACTGCTGGGACTTCAGGTAGTCCGACCAGTACTCGCCGACGTTGTTCTTCTGCTGCTTGAGCAGGTTGACCGCGGCGTCGAACTGCTTCTGGTCCAGCGCGTACGGGTCCTTGATGCCCAGGCTCGGCTGCGTCGCGGACAGGTACAGCGCGGCGTCGGCGATGTAGATCGGCGAGTCGTAGGCGGTGATGTGGCCCTTGTACGGGGAGTTCGCGTCGAAGACGACGCCCCACGAGTCGGGGGCGGGCTTGACCTTGTCCGTGCGCCACATGAGGAGGTTCGCGCCCCGGCCGTGCGGGATGCCGTACGCGACACCGTTGACCGAGTTCCAGGGCTTCATCTTCAGGCCGCTGAAGATGTCCTTGTAGTTCGGCACCAGGTTGGTGTTGACGGGCGCGACCGAGCCGGCGGCGATGAGGCGCAGCGACGCGTCACCCGAGGCCGACACGGCGTCGTACTGGCCGGTCTTCATCAGGTTGACCATCTCGTCGGACGTGCCGGCGATCTTGGTGTTGACCTTGCAGCCGGTGGCCTTCTCGAACGGGTGGACCCAGTCGACCGACTTGTCGTTCGAGCCGTCTTCGGCGTAGCCCGCCCAGGCCACGAGGTTGACTTGTCCTTCGCCCGGACCGAGGGACTTCAGTGCCGGGATCTTCGGAGGCGTGAAGCCGGCGACGCTGTCGCCACCGCCCTTGGAACTGTCGCTGTCGCCGCAACCGGCCGCCAGCAGCGAAACGGCAGCCATCGCGACGACCGCGAGGCGCGTGAACCGCATGGGGACTCCGATCAGGATGGGGGGTATCGGATATCGGATGGGGGAATTCCGGTAGACGCCGCGATGGGGGCACCGCGACGCAGCGGTCGGCCGGACCCGCCGACCGCGTGTCACATCGGACCGGTGATGGAGAACTCGTGCTCCCGCCGCCATGCGAGCCTGACCCGGGCGTCGCGCAGCTTGAGCACATCCATCGATGAGGCCTGCAGATTCTGCTGCACGGCCACCAGCCGGCCGCCCGCGTCGAGGTCCACGACGAATCGGGTGGCCGCACCCGCGTAGACGACCTCCGCCACCGTGCCGGTCGCGGAGTTCTCGCCTTCGCGCAGTTCCGCGTCGACCTGGGTGTCGACGCGAAGCTTCTCCGGGCGGACGCTGTAGACGCCCTCCCGCCCGAGGATGTCGAGGGCCGCCTGGCCCTCGATGAGGTTGGAGGTGCCGACGAAGCCCGCGACGAACGACGACGCCGGCCGTTCGTACACCTCCGCGGGCGTGCCGACCTGCTCGATCCGGCCCGCGTTGAACACCGCGATGCGGTCGCTCATCGTCAGGGCCTCCTCCTGGTCGTGTGTGACGAACAGGAACGTGATGCCGATCTCCCGCTGGATGGCCTTCAGCTCGACCTGCATCTCCTCGCGGAGCTTGAGGTCGAGCGCGCCCAGCGGCTCGTCGAGCAGGAGGACCTTGGGCCGGTTGACGAGCGCGCGGGCCAGGGCGACGCGCTGGCGCTGGCCGCCGGAGAGCTGGCCGGGCTTGCGCTTGTCATAGCCCTCGAGGCGTACGGTCCGCAGGGCCTCCAGCGCGCGCTCGCGGCGCGCCCTGGCGGGCACCTTCTTGACCTTGAGGCCGTACTCCACGTTGGCCAGGACGTTCATGTGCGGGAAGAGCGCGTAGTCCTGGAAGACCGTGTTGACGTCGCGGTCGAAGGGCGCCAGCCCGGTCACGTCGTGCCCGCCGAGGCTCACGCGGCCCTCGGTGGGCGTCTCGAAGCCGGCGATCATCCGCAGGACCGTCGTCTTGCCGGAGCCGGACGGGCCGAGCATCGCGAAGAACTCACCGTCGCGCACGTCGAGGTCGACGCCGTCGACCGCGGCGACCTCGCCGAAGACCTTGCGGACTCCACGCAGGCTCACCGCGGCCGACACGTCGCCGCTCTCGTCAATCGTCATGTCACTCGTCAACCCTTGATCTGCGACCAGAGCTCGGTCCATTTGGAGTAGTCGACACAGACCGCACCGCGCGAGTCGCCGCAGTCCGCGACGGGAGTCTTCCAGAAAGCCAAGCGACGGTAAAAATCGACGTCGTTCGCGTGGAATTGGGCGCAGAAACCTTTCGCGGCGTACGAGCATGCCTTAGGATTCGCCGGCGCCTCGCCGAACCACTGCGCGACGGCGGCCTGGATCTTGGGAGCGCTGATCCAGTTCATCCACTTGTACATGCAGTTCGGGTGCTCCGCCCGGGAGGCGATCATCCAGGTGTCCGACCAGCCGGTGGCGCCCTCCTGAGGGATCGTCGTGCCGATCGGCGCGCCCTCGGACTTGGCGAGCTGCGCGGTCACCTGCCAGGCGGTCCCGGCCCAGTTGTCGCCCGCCTTGAACGACTGGATCTCGTCCAGGTAGTTCGACCAGTACTGGTTGACGTTGGGGCGCTGCTGCTTCAGCAGGGCGACCGCGGCGTCGAACTGCTCCTGCGTCAGCTCGTACACGTCGGTGATCTTCAGATCCGGCCGGTGGGCCTTCAGGTAGAGCGCGGCGTCCGCGATGTAGGTCGGCGAGTCGTAGTCGACGACGTGGTCGGCGGCCGGCGACTTCGGATCCCAGACGATGCTCCACGAGGTGGGCTTCTGGCTGATCTTGTCGGTGCGGTACGTGAGGTAGTTCGCGCCGTAGCCGTGCGGCACGCCGTACATCTGGCCCTTGACCGAGTTGTACGGCTGGTTGCGCAGGTAGGGGGCGATGTCGCCGTAGTTGCGCAACAGGTTGGTGTTCACCGGGGCGACCGTGCCGCTGTAGATGAGCCGCAGCGAGGCGTCGCCGGAGGCCGAGACGCCGTCGTACTGCCCGGTGTTCATCAGCGCGACCATCGAGTCGGACGTGTCGGCCACCTTGGCGTTGACCCGGCAGCCGGTCTTGCGCTCGAAGGGGGTGACCCAGTCGACCTTCTTGTCGGTCGAGCCGTTCTCGGCGTAACCCGCCCAGATGACCAGGTTCAGGCTGCCCTCGGACGCGCCGATCTCCTGCTGCATGGCGACCTTCGGCACCGCCGCCTGCTGCCCGGAGCCGGAGTCCGACCCGCACGCTCCGGCCGCGAGAACGAGCGCCACCGCGCAGGCGAGCCTTGTGAGTCGCATCATTTTCTGTTCAGGCCCCTCACTCGCTCACTCCTGTTCAGGCCCCTCACTCGCTCACTCCTGCACCTCACCGATGAACGGTTCCATCGCCACTTCGTAACGGAGGTTGACGAGGCGGACCACCGATCCGTGCGCACCGAGCGGCGCCCCGCATCCGAGGCCGGCCTCGGCCGCGAGCTTGGCGAGCTGCTCGTGGTCGAGTTCCGGGCCGATGACGTACGGCGCCACGGCGATCCGCTGGGCGCCCGCCTCGCGGAGGCGGGTCACCGCCTCGGCGACCGTCGGGGGGCCGTCGACCGCGGCGGCGACCACCGGGACCGCGAGCCGGGCGGCGAGGAGGACGGCCGTCATGTCGGCCTCACGCGCGGCCTCCGCCCCGCCGGTCGCGGCCACGATCACGGCGTCCGTCGCGGCGCCGATGCTGAACTGCCGGATGCGGTCCGCCCGGGCCAGTCCGGCGTCCGCGAGCCGTACGTGCAGGGCCTCGGCGAGAAGGGGGTGCGGGCCGAGCGGGTCGGTGACGACCACGCGGTCCGCCTTCACCCCCGCCTCGTCGATGCCGGCCTGGATCTGGGCGTACGTGCGGGCGTGCGGGCCGGTGATCAGGGGCACCACCACGGCGGCGCGGTCCTCGGGCAGTCCGCGCACCACGTCGGTGAACGTGGAGCCGAGGAGTCCGACCCGGACGTCGAGTTCGGTCCGCGCGGTACGGGTGGCCGAGGCGATCTCCTCGGCGATGTCCGGGTCCTCACCGGGAACCGCCAGCACGAGGACGGGGGCGTCCGGCGGAAGGTCTGCGGACGCCGGCCGGCGGTGTCGCCCGCTGGGCAACGATGAGCGCCCGCGTACAGGGAGCGTCTCCGGGGGCTGGTCGTCATAGATCACGATGGCGGAGTCTAGAGGTTGTCAAAGCAGCTCGTGGGGCCCTTGTGACCGAACGTCCGATATTTATGTCTTGGGCGGACCGCAGCGCACAAACCCGTCAGATGCCGCGCCACCAGGCATTATCTGAGCTGCTGACCCACTGTTTCGCCCCAGGTGGCAAGCGCTCGTTAGGGACATATTTACGGACATGGTCGGGCTTCAGACCCGTGCGTAGTAGAGTCCTGCGCGTTCGCTCGGGTGCCCCTCCGTCATCGGTGTCCCCTCCGTCTAACTGAAAGTCGAGCCTGTCGCGGTGCAATCTAAGGACCGTCGAGTGGGATCAGATGCCAGTCAGCGGCCGCCCCGGTTCCAGGCCGGCCGCGTTTTCCGTTCAGTCCGCTTCAAGATCATCTTGCTGTTGATCGTGCCTTTGGTGTCGTTGAGCACCCTGTGGGCGTTCGCGGCGAGCATCACGCTGGGCGACGGATTGAACCTGCGCCATGTGAACACCATCCAGGACCACCTCGGATATCCCTCCGGCGCGCTGGGGAGCGCCCTGGAGACGGAACGACGGCTGTCGATGGTCTATCTCGGCAGCAAGTCGGACGGCGACCGGGCCGCGATGGAGTCCGCGCGGCTCGTCACGGACCGGCAGGCGGAGCAGTTCCGCCGGCTGGCCGTCGACAAGAGCACCCAGAATGTGATCAGCGCGCAGTCGCGTGAGTGGACCAAGGAGATCCTGGGATCCCTGGACGACCTGCCGGCCCGGCGCCGGCAGGTCGACACCCGCTCCACCAGCCGTGCCCAGGTCTTCACCCGCTACACCGGCGTCGTCTCCACCATCAACCAGCTGCAGGCCTCGCTCGCGACCCTGAGCGACCCGGGGGTGACCAAGGACTCCGGCACCGAGGTCGCGCTGGCCCGCGCCCGGGAGGTGCTGTCGCAGGAGGACGCGCTGCTGTCCGGCGCGCTCGCGGCGGGCCGGCTCACCTTCGCCGAGCACGTGCAGTTCACCAAGCTCGTCGGCACCCAGCACAATCTCTACAACGACCTGCTGCCCGACCTGCGCTCCGACGACCGCGCCCTCTACCAGCGGATCATCTCGACCCCCGAGTACGCCCGGCTCGAGTCGCTGGAGAACCGCTTCACCGACCACATGCCCGCGTCCCCGCCGAAGACCATGGGCGGCATGCAGGGCATGAACAACACGCCGCCCAACCCGCAGATCACCGCCGAGACGCCGGTGCAGTGGAAGACGACCGTGTCGTCGGTCCTCACCCGGTTCCGCGGCCTGGAGCTGGTCGCGACCTCGGCCGCGAACGACCGCGCCAAGCCGATCGCGAACGGCATCATCCTGCGCGTCGCCCTCGCCGGGGCGCTCGGTCTCGTCGCGGTCATCGCCTCGCTGATCCTGTCGCTGTGGGTCGGCCGCTCGGTCATCCGCGAGCTGACCGGGCTGCGGCGCGCCGCCCTCGACCTCGCCAACGAGCGGCTGCCCGGCGTCATCCGCCGGCTGCGCCGCGGTGAAGACGTCGACGTGGCCGCCGAGGCGCCGCCGCTGTCGTTCAGCACCCGTGAGATCGACCAGGTGGGCCAGGCCTTCAACGCCGCGCGGCGCACCGCCATCCAGGGCGCGGTCGAGGAGGCCGCGCTGCGCCGCAGCATCAGCGACGTCTTCTTGAACCTGGCGCGCCGCAACCAGGCGCTCCTGCACCGCCAGCTCAGCCTGCTGGACACGATGGAACGCCGGATCGCCGAGCCGGATGAGCTGGAGGACCTGTTCCGCCTGGACCACCTCGCCACCCGCATGCGCCGTCACGCGGAAGGCCTGATCATCCTCTCCGGCCAGGCGCCCGGCCGAGGCTGGCGCAACCCGGTGCCGGCGGTCGACGTCGCCCGCGCCGCCGCGGCCGAGGTGGAGGACTACGCGCGCGTCACCGTCACCACGATGCCGCAGGTGTCCATCGCCGGAACGGCCGTCGCCGACCTCATCCACCTGCTCGCCGAGCTGATCGAGAACGCCACGCTCTACTCACCGCCCGACACGACCGTGCAGGTCACCGGGCAGATCGTCGCGCACGGCTTCGCGATCGAGGTGGAGGACCGGGGCCTGAGCATGGATCCGGCGGCGCTGGCGGAGGCCAACGAGAAGCTGGCCCGGCCGCCGGACTTCGACCTGTCCAACAGCGCGCAGCTCGGCCTGTTCGTCGTCGGCCGGCTCGCCCAGCGGCACTCGATCCAGGTCACGCTCCGCACGTCGCCGTACGGCGGGACGACCGCGATCGTGCTGCTGCCCGACGGCATCGTGGTGCGCAGCGGCGAGCAGGGCGAGCTGGAGTCCGGCAGCCCGCTCGCGGTGACCCGCCGCGGCGAGGACGCGCTGGTGCCCATCGGTGCCATCGGCCCGCCGTCCTTCGGCGACCGGGGCAGCGGCCCGGAGACCGGTCCGATCCAGCTGACCGGCGGGGGCGAGCGTCCTCCGCTGCCGCACCGTCACAACAACGGCACGCCGGCCTCCTTCAGCGGGTCGAGCAACGGCTCGCACCCGGCGCCGCAGGACACCGGATCGTTCGGCACCTCCTCGTTCGGCACGCCCGCGAACCACTTCGACACCGGGCCGGCGGACCCGTACGAGGCGGACCCGCGCGGGACCGGCCACGACACGACGCCGTACGAGACGAACGCCTTCGACTCCGGTCACCCGGACTCCTCGTCGTTCGGCGGCGGCTTCGGGCCCGGTGACGGCGGTGGCCACGGATCCGGTGAAAGCGGATACGGCGGCGGCTCCGACACCGGCCGGTGGAACGTCCCGTCGACGACCGAGGACACCGGCGGGCGGCCGCCGCTGCCGCGGCGCCACAACGAGCCGGGAACTCCGGACCCCGCGGCCGGACAGCGCCGTTCGCTGTTCGAGCCCGCGGACGAGCCACCGGCCGACCCGGCCGAGCCGTCGAGCCCGGCCCGGGACGAACCGCCGGCGCCCGCCCCATCGGCCGACGCGCCGAGCGGTTCCGGCAAGCCCGCGCTGCCGCGGCGCGTGCGCCAGGCGAGCCTGGCGCCGCAGCTGCGGGAAGAGGTCGAACCGGTCAGTGAAGCCGCGAGCGAAGAACGTTCGCCCGAGGAGCTCCGCACCATGCTGAGCTCCATCCAGAAGGGCTGGCTGCGCGGTCGCTCGGACGCCGAAGACACCGCCACCGGCCACGAAGAGGAGGACATCTGATGTCAGCGGGTTCTGCGGGGGAACTCAACTGGCTGCTGGACAATCTCGTCAACCAGGTCGCCCAGGTGCACCAGGCGGTCGTCCTGTCCAGTGACGGTCTGCTCGTCGGAGCGTCGACGGGTCTGACGCGTGAGAACGCCGAGCATCTGTCGGCGGTCGCGGCCAGCTTCCAGAGTCTGGCGCGCAGCGCCGGACGGCAGTTCGGCGGTGGCGCCGTGCGCCAGACCATCGTCGAGATGGACCATGCCTTCCTGTTCGTCACCGCCGCCGGGTCCGGCGCGTGTCTCGCCGTACTCGCCGGCTCCGACGCGGACGTGGGCATGATCGCGTACGAGATGGCGATGCTCGTCAAGCGGGTGGGCCAGCACATGTCCACGCTCCCCCGCTCGGCCGTGGAATCGTGACGTCGGATGAGCGATCACATCGAAGCGGCGGTAACGGCACGGCGACGCCGGGCCATCGATCCGAGAGGCAGACGCGGACCCCGGGACGCGACCGGCCCGGTTCCCCCGCGCGCGGCCTGCGGGCGGGGCGGTTGAATGAGCGAATGGCTCGACGACGAGGCCGGGCCGGTCGTCCGGCCGTACGCACTGACGAGGGGCCGGACACGCTCGTCCCGAGAGGGCTTCGAGCTGATCGCCATCATCGCGACGGCCGCCACCTCGCAATTCGCACCCGCGGGAGCCGGGCCGGAGCACATCGCGATCCTCGAGATGTGCGTCCGGCCGCTTTCCGTGGCCGAGATATCGGCGAGGATGAAACTTCCCCTCGGCGTTGTCCGGGTGCTGCTCGGTGACCTACTGGACCACGGGCTGATCGCCGTCCGACGGCCCGAGCCGGACAATCGTCTCCCCAATGAACGGCTTTTGAAGGAAGTGCTGAATGGACTCCAAGCGCTCTGACCCCTCGCGGGGCGCTGCCATGCCGCTCGCCGTGAAGATCCTGGTGGCGGGCGGATTCGGTGTGGGCAAGACCAGCATGGTCGGCGCGGTCAGCGAGATCCGGCCGCTGCGGACCGAAGAGCAGCTGACCGACCGCAGCGTCGGTGTCGACGACGTTTCCGGCGTCGAGCGCAAGACCACGACGACCGTGGCGATGGACTTCGGCCGCATCACCATCCGCGACGGTCTGGTCCTGTACCTGTTCGGCACGCCCGGTCAGGACCGGTTCTGGTTCATGTGGGACGAGCTCGCCCTGGGCGCGCTCGGCGCGGTCGTGCTCGCCGACACCCGGCGTCTCGCCGACAGTTTCCCCTCGATCGACTACTTCGAGCGCCGCCGGCTCCCGTTCATCATCGGGGTCAACTGCTTCGACGGCGCCGTCCGGTACGACACCGAGGAGATCCGGGCGGCGCTGGACCTGGACCCCAAGATCCCGGTCATCCTGTGCGACGTGCGCAAGCGGGAGTCCGGCAAGCAGGTGCTGATCACGTTGGTGGAGCACGTGCTGGAGGTCATGGCCGAGCGCCAGCGCCAGCCGGGCGCCGCCCTGCGATAGGAGCTGTTTCACAGGCCCGCCGTACGCGCCTTTCCACCGGCCCGCCGTGCGGGCGGGGCCTGTGAAACATCTCCCGGTGGATACGCGCCCGATCAATACCCTTTTGTCATATTCGGGCGCGGTTTGGAAGTCAACAGGGGGTCAAGGCTCGCCGACCGGGGTCTTCGCCAGAGCCAAGTGAAGTGCCGATAAGGCTGGTGTCCGCATCCGGGCATGGACACAATGGGACTGGCGAGTTCGCTCACTCAGAGTTATGGTGCGAGATCCAATGCCCGAAGACCCCTCTTCCCCCAAAGACGGGACCACGCCCCCGCCGGCCTCCGCCGACGGGGCGATCGCGGCATCTCTCGCGCAGATACACAGTGTGCTGGCCGACCTCGCGAAGGCGGCGGGCCGTGAGCACGACCGGGCCGCACACCGTGAGCGCGTCATCGACCGGCTGCACGAGGAGAACGGCCGGCTGCGGCACAACGAGCTGCAGGCCGCCTTCGAGCCGGTGCGCACATCGCTCTACCGCCTCTATGACCTGGTCCGGCGCGAGTCGGAGCGGGAGAGCGCGGACCCAGCACACACACCCAAGCTCCTGGCGGCGATCGCCGACGAGCTGGCCGAGATCATCGCGCGGACGGGGGTCGAGCGCATGCCCGTGCACGAGGGCGAGCCGTTCGATCCGGCACGGCACCGCCCTGCCGGCACGTGCGATGTGGGCGACGCCGAGCTGGACGGCACCGTCGCGACGGTCCAGCGCGAAGGCTTCGTCCGCGGCGAAAAGGTCGTACGACGGGCCGAGGTGATCGTCGCCCGAACGGCGGCCGACCCGGTCGGAGGGGATTGACATGGCTGTCTACGGAATCGATCTGGGCACGACCCATTCCTGCATCGCACGCATCGGCGACGTCGGCCGTCCCACCGTTCTGCGCAACATGGAGGGCACCGACACGACGCCGTCCGTCGTCTACTTCGAGTCCGCCGACAACGTCGTGGTCGGCGCTCCGGCGAAGGACACCGCCGTGCTCTCCCCCGATCTGGTGGTGAGCCTGATCAAGCGGGACATGGGCCACGACGTCACGCGCGAGCTGCACGGGCGCGACCACTCCCCCGAGGAGATCTCGGCCTTCATCCTGCGCAAGCTGGTCGCCGATGCGAAGGCCACCACCGGCGAGGACGCCGACGACGTCGTCATCACCGTGCCCGCCTACTTCGGCGCGGCCGAGCGCGACGCGACCCGCAAGGCCGGCCACATCGCCGGGCTCAACGTCATCGACATCATCTCCGAGCCGGTCGCGGCCGCGATCACCCACGGCGTGCTCAACCCCGACCAGGACCGCACGATCCTGGTCTACGACCTCGGCGGCGGCACCTTCGACACCACGGTCATCACGTTGCGTGACGGCGACATCGGGGTCGTGTGCACCGACGGCGACCACGAGCTGGGCGGTGCCGACTGGGACGCGCGTGTCGTCGAGCACCTCGCCGAGCGCTTCGCCGAAGAGCACCCCGACGTGAGCGACCCGCTGGAGGACCCGCACACCGAGCAGCAGCTCCGGCACGACGCGGAGGAGGCGAAGAAGGCCCTGTCGCTGCGCACCCGGCACGTCGTGCGCGTCATGCACGAGGGCCGGGTCGCCACGGTGGAGCTGACGCGGGACAAGTTCGAGGAGATCACCAAGGACCTGCTCGACCGCACCATCGAGATCACCGGGCGCACGCTGGCGACCGCCGCCGAAAAGGGCGTCAAGGACTACGACGACCTGGTGCTCGTCGGCGGCTCCACGAAGATGCCCGCGGTGCCGCAGCGCCTGGCCAACGAGCTGTCGCTCAAGCCGAAGCTGCAGGACCCCGACCTCGCGGTGGCCAAGGGGGCGGCGCTGTACGCCTTCGAGGAGACCTACCGCCAGCTGCTGGCCAAGGGCGAGACCGACAAGGCCCTCGACCTGGCCTCACGCGCCGGCCTGTCCGAGGCCGAGCAGGAGCGCATGGCGTCCCGGCAGATCACGACGGTCGCCTCGCGCGCCTTCGGGGTGATCGCGCTGGACCCGGTGACCGCGCAGGAGCACGTCGTCCACCTCGTCCACGCCAACGACGCGCTGCCCCGTGGCAAGTCCCGCGAGTTCGGCACCGTCGACGAGGACCAGACGATCGTCAAGATCATCGTGGTGGAGCAGGCGGGCAGCGCCGAGTCGACCGAGGTCGCGCACAACAACCCGATCGCGGACGGCGAACTGAAGATTCCGCCCGGAAAACCGGCGGGCTATCCGATCGAGGTGACGTTCGCCCTCGACACCTCCGGGCTGCTGCACGTCACCGCGGTCGAGAAGGAGACGGCCGAAGAGCTCACGCTCGACGTGCGCGTCGGCGGAATGTCCGAAGACGAGGTGCAGGAGTCCCGTACCGACCTGGCCCACGTACGCGTCGACTAAGAGACTGTTGGAGAACCCCATGCCCTACTGCGCGGCGCCCAGGAGGCGCCTCGCCGCGTTGTCGTCGGTCGCCAGCCAACACCGGGCTGGCTCCCTCCTCCGCCTTGCGACGCGCCTCCTGGCCGCCGCTCGCGACGGGCGAGGGCTCTCCCACAGTCTCTGACTGCGACCCGGCTCACATGGTCTTTGACGAGCAGCGCTATGTCCGAGAGGTGCTGGAGCCCGCCAGGGCGGCCGGCAACCAGCCGCCCGACGACCTGCGTGTCCGTTATGCCCTGGTCGAGCCCCTCAACTGCCGTGAGGTGGCCGAGAGCGTCAAGCGGGTGCGGATGTGCTGGCGCAAGTCACGTGGGCAGTTGCGCTTCCGCCGGCTCATCGACCGTCTCGAGGGCGACCATCTGAGGCTCGCGCCGCTGTTCGAACGGGCCGCGCTCGGCGACCTGGCGCCCCTGCGCGCCGAACTCACCACGACCGCCGACCGGGCCGGCCGGCGCCGCGCCGAGTTGCGCACCCGGCTGCTCGACGCCGCCGGGGAGATGAAGACGCTCGCCCCCGGCGACCTGCGCGAGATCGGCGGCGAGGCGGCCGAGCTGGCCCGCGAGGCCGGCATCGAGATCCGCGAGCCCGACGTGCTGCCCGCCGCGCCCCCGTACGCCGGCTATCCGCGCGCCCGCGACGCGCTCGACGCCCTCGGCATGCGCCACCTGCGCGAGTTCGTCACCGGCGAGGCGCGGGCCGGCCGGGTCCTCAGCCCGGTGCCGGACCTGCGGCCGGCCATCCGGCGGGTGAGCGAGCAGTGGAGCCGCCGCCCGCACGACGGCAACCGCACCAACGCCGACACCGTGCTGGTGGCGCTCAAGAGGGCCGGAGCGAGTGAGGAGGCGAGCGCGACCAGCGAACACGCGGCGAGCTCGGCCGTCGAACGCGAGGCGAGCGCGACCGGCGAACACGACGCCGTCGCCGAGCTCGTCCTGTACGACGTGGTGGCGCGGCTGCGCGAGCGGCACCAGCAGCGTGCCTCCGAGGGCGCGCTGCTCCGGTTCGCCACCGACGACCTGGGCGTGGACGTGGACGACGCGCGGCGGCTGGTGTTCTCGGTCATCCGGGAGGGCGGCGTGGCCGGCGGCCTGGCCGCGCGGCTGCGGGACCTCATCGACGCCGGGGAGATCCACGCCGCCGCCGAGCTGGCGTCGGTGGCCGGGCCGGCCGAGCTGACCGGCGATGCGGAGCTGCTGGCCGCCGAGGCGCGGCGCCGCATCTCCTCCGCGACGGCGCTGCGCCAGGAGGCCGCCGCCCTCGTCCTGACCGATCCGGACGAGGCCTGGCTGCGGCTCGCCGACGCGCTGCGGCTCGTCGGCGACCTGCCGGGCGCCGCCGACCTGCAGGCCGGGCTGCCGCCACGCGCGCCCGGGCGGCTGGAGGCGGTGGTCGAGGGCACCGAGGTCACGCTGTCGTGGCCGCCGAGCCCGTCGCGGGTCGGCGAGATCGGCTACGTCGTCACCCGCTGCCTCGGCCGTGTCCCCCGGCACCCCGGTGACGGCGAGACGCTGCCCTCCGGCGGCGGCTTCGCCCGCGACCCGGCGCCGCCGCTCAACGCACCTCTCTTCTATGCCGTGTTCGCGGTGCGCGGCACGGCGGCGTCGGCGCCCGCATTGGCCGGTCCGCTGCACGTACGCCCCGAGCCCGCCGACGTGTTCGTCCGGGCCGCCGACGGCGTGGTCGCCGGGCGCTTCACCGCGCCGCCCGAGGCGGTCCGCGTGCTGGTCACCCGCGACGGCACGCCCGTCCCGGCCGAGCGGAACGGCTTCCGTGACGAGACGGTGACCAACGGCACCACCTACCACTACCGGGTCGCCGCCGCCTATCTCAGCGCCGACGGCCACGAGACCATCACCCCCGGCGTGCACGTCGCGGCGACGCCCGCCGCCCGGCCCGACCCGGTCGGCGATCTCAACGTCGAGCAGGACCCCGCCGGGCACCTCGTGATCACCTACGACGAGCCGCGGCACGGTCAGGTGGAGATGGTCGCGATGCCCGGCCCGCCGCCGTGGCCGGCCGGCACGACGCTCGCCGTCGAGGAGGTGCACCGCGCCGGACGCGTCCTGCGCACCGCGCCGGTCCCGGGCGGCGTGGCGCTGCACACCGGTCCCGGCGTGCTCCTCGCCGTGTCGGTGAGCGGCGACGTCGCGACGATCGGCGCTCACCGCGAGCACGTGAACCTCACGCCGCCGCGCGAGCTGATCGCCGAACGCCGCGGCGAGATGATCACCTTGGGCTTCGACTGGCCGGCGGACGTCACCGAGGCCGAGGTCCGCTGGCGCTGTGGCGACGGCGAGGAGCGACGCCTGCCGGTCGGCCGCGCCGGGTACGACGCCCACGGCGGCGTCCGTCTCCCCTCGCCGGGCGGCGAGGCGGTGACCATCGAGGTCGCCGCCGCCGCGACGGCGTACGGCCGCCGCGTCACCGGCGTGCCGGTCCGCACCGTGGTGCCCGGCCGCACGATCGTCGGGTACGAGCTGCGGCGGTCCCATCTGCGCGGCCCGCTGATCGTGACGCTCACCGCCGCGGCGCCGGCCCGGCTGCGGCGGCTGGTGCTGGTCGCCCGTTCGGGTCCGATGCCGCAGCGTCCGGCGGACGGGGAGACGGTGATGACCTGGGACGACGTCGAGGTCCCCGCACGCCTGTCGGCCGGGCTGCCGCGGCTGAGCCGCCCGTACTGGCTCCGCTGCTTCGCCGAAGATCCCGCGGTCGAACTCCGCGACCCTCCGGTCCGCCGCCTGAAGGTGGGTTGATGCCGTCCCGTTCCCGCTCCGCTCCTCCGGCCGCGCCCGCACACCCGACACGGGTGGGGGTGCGCTGATGCCGTCGATCACGTGTCCGTACTGCTTCGCCCGGCTGGCGCGCGAGCGGATCGGGTTCCGCTGCGCCGGCAGTCCCGGACGCGGTCCCGGCTGTGCGCCGCGGCTGGACGAGAAGCTCGCCGCCTACACCGGCTCGGCCGCGTCCGCGTCGCTGCCGCCGGTCTTCGACCCGCCGCCGGCGACGCGCCGGCTCGGGCGCGGGCTGCCGCGCCGGGCGGCCTGCCCCGAGTGCGGGCAGGACACCGCCCGCCGCGTCTGTCCCGAGTGCCACAACCCGCTGCCCGGGGCGTACTGCGAGACGCCCGGAAAGATCGTCGCCCTCGTCGGGGCGAAGAACTCCGGCAAGAGCACCTACATCGCCGTGCTGCTGCACGAGCTGTCGCACCGCATCGGGGCCGAGCTGGGCACCGCGCTCGTGGCCTGCGACGACCGCACCATCGAACGCTACAAGCGTGACTTCCACCGCCCGCTGTTCGGCGACCGGCGGCTGCTGCCCGCCACGGCGAGCGCGGTGACCACCCCGCGCGACCCGCTCGTCTACCTGCTCACCCGCACCCGCCGGCGGCGCCTGCGGCAGCAGGACATGTCGCTGACCCTGGTGCTGTTCGACACGGCCGGCGAGGACCTCCGCAGCCGCGACGTGGCCGACCTGCACCTGCGCTACCTGGCGGCGGCCGACGCGATCATCTTCCTGGTCGACCCGCTGGAGCTGAAGGCGGGCGGCGGCGACCCCGACGCCGAGCCGATCAACGTCATCGCCCGGGTCACCGAGCTGCTGCACACCGGGCGCGACCTCCCCCACGGCCGGCGCCTGCCCGTACCGGCCGCGGTCGCCCTCACCAAGATCGACGCACTGCCGCTCGACGGCGCGCTCCAGCGGAACCGCACCGCGACGGCCGCGCTCGACCTGAACGACCGCGAGGCGGTGCACGAGCAGGTGCGCGCGCTGCTGTACGACTGGCAGGCCGGCGCGCTGGACCGCTACCTGAGCCACGAGTACGCCGAGTACGGCCTGTTCGGCGTCTCGGCACTCGGCGGCGTGCCCCGCGAGGGCGCGGTGGGCACGGGCGGCATCCGGCCCTACCGGGTCGAGGACCCGCTGCTCTGGCTGTTGCACCGGTTCGGGATGCTCGACGGGGCCCGCTGATGGCCTGGGACCTGCGGTACACCTCGGTGGAGTCCGGCCCGACCGGCAGATCCGGTTTCCAGTTCGTCGCCACGACTCCGGGCACGCCGCCGGACGTCGTCCGCACCGTCACGCCGTACATGAGCTACCGGCCGCCGCCGTCCGCGCCGTCCGCGCCCGCGCCGGAGGAGCTCGCCGCCCTCCCGGTCGCCTTCGCGTACGGGCGGGAGGGCGACCACGCGGTGCTGGCGCGGTGCCGCTACACCGGCCGCGACTACTCGGGCCGGTACGGCAACTTCTCCGGGCACGCCGTGGTGGCGGCACCGCACGAGCTGGAGGGGCTGCGGCCGATCGAGCTGTGGGAGTCGCCGGTGTGGGACGGCCCGCCCGAGGCGGCACCGGACCTGGTCCCCGGCACGGCGTTCGACCCCGACTCCCTCGTCGCCTGGCTGCGGCGTGAGGACGCCCACGACCGGCTGGCCGTCCTGCTCGACGCGGTGACCGCCGCCCTGGCCGGCGGGCACGGGCGGGTCGTGCTGGTCGCCGACGACGCGGGGCTCGTCGCGCGCTGGATCGCGCTGGTGTCCTACTCCCTGCCGGCGGCGCTGGCCGCCCACCTGTCGTTCATCACCTACACCGCCGACCCGGAGTCGGCGCCGCAGCTGGTCGTGGGCACGGTGCCGGAGGCGTGGCCGCGCGGGGGCTTCCGTCTCGGCGAGCCCGTGCCCGGCGACGGCGACCGCCCCGGCCGCTTCTCCCGCGTGATCGCGGACTGCTGGCGTACGGGCGACCTGGACGGCATCGACGCCGTGGGCGAGCTGCTGACGTCCGGTGCGGGGGAAGCGGACGGCGTCGCCCCGCCGGGCGTCGACCTGACCGGACGGCTCCGAGCCGGGGTCTCGCCGGCCGGCGAGCGAACCGCCACCGCGCCGGTGGGCGTGGTGGAGCCGCCGCGCGGCTTCCCGGCCGGTGGCCTTCCCGTGCTCGCGTCGGCCGACGGGGCGGCGGCGCTGCTCGCGCTCTGCCGCGGAGAGACGTCGGTGTCCGCCGCCGAGGAGTCGGCCGCCGCCGCGCTCGTCCGGTGCGGCGGGGCGCCGTCCTGGCTGTGGCCGGCGCTGGCGCCGGCCCTGCCCGGTCTCGGGTTCGAGCTCGCCGCCGCGCTCGCGCACGTGGCGCCGGAGATCGCCGAGCGGTGCGTGCTGCTGGCCCTGGCCGATCCGTCGCTGCGCGCACGCCTGCCCGTGCTCCGGCTCCGCGACGGCCTGCCCGCGCGCTTCCGCGCCGCGCTCGCCGAGGCGCCGAGGCTGGACGCGCTGGCCGACGTCGTCCGGCTCGCCGACCAGGTCGGCGGCCGGATCACCGGCGATGACGTGACCGCGGCCGCCGCGGCGTGCGCGCGGCGCGGCGCGGGCGACATCGCCGCCGCCGTACGCGCGACGCCCGGCGTCTGGCGTGCCGCTCTGGTCGGCGGCGTCCTGTCGGGTCTCGAACGCGCCGAGTCCGGCACCCGCCGGGCGATGCTCACGCCGGACGCCCGCGCGGCCCTCGGCGAGCGCGACTGGACCCGCGCGCCTCGTACCGGTGGGCTGATCCTGTCCGCGCGCGCCGACCGGCACGAGGCCACGGCCCGCCTGATCGAGCTGGAGCCGTACGGCCTGCCGGAGATCGAGGAGCTGCTCGGCGCGCTGTGGGACGCTGCGCCCTCGCCCGGCGAGTGCGAACGCCTCGTCGAGCGGCTCGGGCCGTCGATGGCCCGGTTCGCCGTGCTCCGTGACCTGCCACGGCGGGTCTTCGAATCCGCGCCGCTCGACGCGGCGGAGACCGTACGCCTCGCCGAGCTGATCCGCGATCGGCTGCCCGAGCTGGCCGGTCCGGCCCGGATCGTGCTGGCGCACCGCGAGGCGCTGCGGGCGGGGACCGAGCCGGAGATGGCCCGCGTCCTCGGCCGGATGGACGCCGGCGACCCCCTGACCGACCGGGTGTGCGCGAGCGTGGCCGGGGCGCTCACCGCGCGGCCGGCGCGGTCGCGCGCCGAGGTGCTGGCCGCGGCCACCGACGCCGTACGCCGGGAGCTCGCCGGCCACTGGCTCGACGCCGGTCCCGACCGGGACGACCGGGTGGACCTCGCCGAGATCGAGGTGCGCCTGCACCGGGCGCGGACACCGGTCCCCCGGCTCACGGCGTGGGGCGACGGGCTCGGGCGGTTCGCCCGGAGGCACGTCGAGTCGGCGCTCACCGACCGCGACCCGGCGCTCGCGTCGGCGTGGCGGGCGCTGCGGCGACGGGGAGCGTGACGCCGTGCCGGTCGTGTACGTGCTGGTCGTCATCGTGTGGCTCGGCCTGGTCGCGGCCGAGTGCGTGTTCGTCCTGCCGGTCGCGCTCGCGCTCGCCCTGCTCGCCGGGTTCGGCCTGGGGCTCGGCCGCTTCTTCACCGTCGCCTGGCGTGCCCTCACCGCCACCGGTGTGGACGGCCCGTCCCCGGTCCGGCGCCCCGCGCCCGGGCCGCCCGACCCCGCCTACCCGCACTACCTGCTGGTCCAGGTGTGGCGCGACATGGCGGCACTCGAACGCCGCACCCTGCCCTGGTGCGTCACGCAGGCCCGGTGGGCGGCCGCCACACTGACCGAGACGCTGCTGAAGCCGCCCCAGGGGCTCGCGCTGTTCCCGCTGTGGTTCGGGCTGTGCGCCGGCATGGCGCTGTCCGTCGTACCGCTCGCCGTCGCGGTGCTGGCGTTCGCCCTGGCCACGGCGGTGATGGCGGCGGCCGGGCTGGTCGTCTGGTCGGTGTGCGTGGCGGTGCTCGGCGCGGTCGAACGCGTCTGGATGGCCTACCGCCGGATCCTGCTGGCCTGCCCGCACGCGGGCTGCTACCAGCGGTTCGCGCTGCCGGAGTACTCCTGCCCCCGCTGCGACGAACGCCACTCCCGGCTCGTGCCGAACCGCCTCGGCGCGTTCCGGCACGTCTGCCGCTGCGGCGCGCGGCTGCCCACGACGATCCTGCTGGGGCGGTTCCGCCTCGGGGCGTACTGCCCGCACTGCCACCGGCGGCTGCCCGGCCGGATCGGACGGGCGCGCGTCGAGCCGCTGCCGTTCGTCGGCGGTCCCGCGGCCGGCAAGACGACGCTGATGTTCCTCGCCGTACGCGCGCTGCGCGCGAGCGCCGCCGGCGCCGGGGGCCGCGCGGAGTTCGTCGAGGCGCGCGACGCGCGGGCGTACGCCGGGGCGGTGGCCGAGCTCGACCGCGGTGGACGCCTCGCCAAGACCGGCCCCGAGCTGCCCGTGGCGACCATGCTCGACCTGACGCTGCCGGCCGCGCACCGGATCCTCTACCTGTTCGACCCGGCCGGCGAGCTGCACACGGGCGCGACGCGGGTCGAGCGGCTGCGCTACCTGGACCACGGCGAGGCGTTGCTGTTCGTCATCGACCCGTTCGCCCTGCCGGAGCTGCGGGCCGCGCTCACCACGGACGAACGCCGCCTCGTGGAGCAGACGACCGCGACCTCCGACGAGGACCCCTCCGACACCCTGCAGCGGCTGCTTGCCGAGCTGCGGTCGCGCGCCGACCAGGGCCGGCAGCGGCGCATCGCGGTCGTGGTGACCAAGGCCGACGTGCTGCGCCGCACGGCGGTGGGCGCGAGTCTCGGCGGCGACACGCGCGGCTGGCTGGAGGGGCTCGGCCTCGGCAACACGATCCGTACGCTCGAGCGCACGGCCGCGGAGGTCCGCTACTTCGCGTCCGGCCTGGACATCCCGCCCACGGCGCTGGCCGAGCTGTTCGGCTGGGCGGCCGGGCTGCCGCTGGGCGGCCGGGTCGACCCGGGGTTCGACGACCGGCCGGCAGCGGACGAGCTGCGCGAGCCCTGGCCGGTGGCGGGCCGCCCGCCTTCGCTGGTGCCGTACGGGCACCAGGCGGGGCGCAGCGCGCTGTTCGCCGCGCTGACCGTGCTGGGGCCGCTGATCATGATCGTTCTCGGCCTGTCCGTGTACACGCGGTTTCGATGAGCCGCCGGTGGTGAATCCCCGCGTCGTGGGGTAACGGTGACGGTGTGAAAGCCATCGTGATGAACCAATACGGCGGTCCCGACGTGCTCAAGCTCGCCGAGGACGCGCCGGAGCCGAAGGTCGGGCCCGACTTCGTCCTCGTACGCGTCAAGGCGGCGGGGGTGAACCCGGTGGACTGGAAGATCCGCGAGGGCCGCCTGGACGGACTCTTCCCGACGGACTTCCCGGTCGTCCCGGGCTGGGACCTGGCGGGCGTGGTCGAACGCGTCGGGCCGGCCGTCAGCGAGTTCTCACCGGGCGATGAGGTCATCGGCTACGTGCGCGAGGACCACGTGGGCCGCGGCACGTACGCCGAGCTGGTGTCCGCACCGGTGCGCACGCTCGGCCGCAAGCCGGCGCGGCTGTCGTGGGCCGAGGCGGGCGGCCTGCCGCTCGCGGGCCTGACGGCGTACCAGGCGCTCGTCAAGGCGCTGGGGGTGAACGAGGACGACACGGTGCTCATCCACGCGGCGAGCGGCGGTGTCGGGTCGTTCGCCGTGCAGATCGCGCTGGCGCGGGGCGCCCGGGTCATCGGCACGGCCGGCCCGCGCAACCACGACCATCTGCGGTCGCTCGGCGCCGAGCCGGTGGCGTACGGGCCGGGGCTCGCCGATGAGGTGCGCCGGCTCGTCCCGGGCGGCGTCTCGGCGGCGCTCGACCTGGTGGGCGGCGAGGCCCTCGAGGTGACGCCGAAGCTGCTGACCGGCAAGGGCCGGTGGGCGTCGATCGTGGACCCGTCGGTGACCGAACGCGGCGGGCGATACGTGTTCGTCCGCCCGGACCCGACGGACCTGGCGGCGCTGGCGCGGCTCGTCGACGACGGCCGCCTGACGGTCCCGGTGGCGAAGACGTTCCCGCTCGCGGAGGCCGCGGAGGCCCAGCGCCTGAGCGCGGAGGGACACACACGCGGCAAGATCGTGCTGACCGTGGACTGAGTCTCCGCGTCCGGCTCCGTCCCTCTCCCGGCGGGCCGGAGCCGGGCGCTTCCCCCGCCGCTCGCCCGTACCGGGCACGGTGATCATTGACTTTCTTCTGCCTTTGTTCGAAAGTTTTTGACGACGACGCGACGCATCCGATTCGTCGCACCTTGTGGCGTTCTGTCGCGCTTCATCGGGGCACCTCCGGCCCGCCTGGATGAACTGCCGCATCTCCCGACAAAGCCGGTCGACTCGGTCCAGCGAGCATCGCCCTGGCGTGGGTTCGGTCACTACGCTGCGCGCCGGGCCTCATTGGCGCCGCGATTGGCCACTCTTCCATTTCCGCAGATGAGAGCCGCAATTCCGCCGTTGCGCAACGATCAGTCCCAGGGCTTGGTTACAGTGGGTAAGTAGTTCGCTCCATACTTTCCGCTCCGAACGCGTTGCCGTTCTCGCGACACTTCAGATACATTGCGCCGTAATCGGGCTGTGACTTACCTCCACCCGGGAGGTGACAGACCGACCGCCGAATCCGGCTGCACCCCCAGTGCAGCGGGAGCCGGGGACCCACGTAGTCCCTTGGGGTGAATCCGTCTCGCACGGTAGGGCTCCTCCTGGCCCGAACCCGTCAGCTAACCCGGTAGGCGGCGTTAGGGGAGACATGGATCCGATAGGTCACAAACTGCTGCAGGTCGCCAAGGGCCAGCTCGGCTATCACGAGAAGGCCAGCGGGTACACCAAGTACGGCGACTGGTACGGCAAGCACGTCGGCAAGGACCCCGTCTTCAAGGACGCGGCCTGGTGCGACATGTTCCTCGCCTGGGCGGCGGACAAGGCCGGAGTCAAGGACTGGACCGGCGAGTTCGCCTCCACGCCCGACCACGCGAAGTGGTTCAAGAAGCACCACGCGTGGGGTCACCACCCCGAGCCGGGCGCCATCGTCTTCTTCTCGTGGAACGGCGGGAAGAGCATCGGCGACATCGAGCACGTGGGCATCGTCGAGTCGGTCCACGGCCACACGCTGCACACCATCGAGGCCAACCACAACGACCAGCTCGGCCGCGCCACCCGCGACGTCAGCCAGGTCGTCGGGTACGGCTACCCGTCGAAGGTGAAGGTCAAGGCGGCCCCGGCCGAGCAGAAGTACGTCCCGAAGCACTCGGCGCCGCCGCCGGCCGCCAAGGAGATCGGTCAGCAGCCGGCCACCCCCATGCACGAGACGCAGACGACGGCCCAGCACGACTCCGCGCCGCCGCTGCCGGACCAGCAGGCCGCCCTCACCGGGCTGCTGGCCGTCGTGGTGTTCGGCACGGTGACGCTGGCGCTGAGCAAGGCGAAGGTCCGCGTGCCGGTGCCGACCCCGAACGTCCGCGTCCGCAAGCGCGGCAAGCACCACCGCACGCCGGTCGAGATGCCCGCCGACATGAGCGTGGCCGACCTGGACGCCGCGGACGCCGGCACGGCGGTCATGCCCGTCCTGTCCGCGGAGGCCGCCGCGCTGGCCGAGGACAAGGAGTTCTGGGGCAAGATCACCGAGCTGGAGGAGGACGTCGAGCTGGCGTTCTGGAACACCCTCCACGCCGCGGTCTCCCAGCCCAGCTCCGAAGAGTCGCTCAACGTCTGAGAGCGGGCTCTGAAGCCCGAGCCGGCCCTCCCCGCCCGTGGGAGGGCCCTCGGTCATCGCCCGGGCCTTCTTCTCCGAGCCCGGCACTGCCGCTTTCCCCCGGTCCGCACCGAGCCGGACGTCCGATCTCAACGGTCGGCTCGGCACGTGGACCCGTTGCAGGCCGACCCTGCCCCTGGAGCGCGCGCTCGCGCTCGGTCGGCCTGCGCCGGCGGCCTCCCCGTCTCCGCCTGTTCTCCCTCGCGCTTGACCCTGACGCCGGGGTCAACGTTTAGCGTCGTCGCGGCATCGTTCGGCACGGCCGAGCGGACCCAGCGACGACAAGGAACGGGCAAGATATGACGAAGACGTCACTCCAGGGTCAGAGCGTGATCGTGACCGGTGGCGGCACCGGGATCGGCCGGGCGACGGCGCATCAGTTCGCACGTGAGGGTGCCCAGGTGCTCGTCGTGGGCCGAAACGCGGAGAACCTCGAGCGGACCGCCGAAGGACGACCCGGCATCCGCACGTTCGTCGCCGACGTCGCGGCGCCGAAGGCGCCCGCCCGGATCGTGACCGCCGCGGTCGAGGCGTTCGGGCGGCTTGACGTCCTGGTGAACAACGCCGCCGTCACCCGGCCGGCGCCGCTCGGCACGATCGACCGGGACGTCGCGCAGCAGCAACTCGACACGAACCTCATCGGCCCGCTGATGCTCGCTCAGGCCGCCCTGCCCCGGCTGGAGGACGGCGGCGGCACGATCGTCAACATCACCGCCAACGGCCCAGGGCGCGCCTTCCCGGGCAACTCCGTCTACGGGTCCACGAAAGTGGCCCTGGACTTCCTGACCCACACCTGGGCCGTCGAGCTGTCTCCGCGGAACATCCGGGTCGTCTCGGTCGCTCCTGGGATCACACAGACGCCCGTGCTGACGCACGCCGGGTTCACCCCCGAGGAGATCGCCGCGAGCCGCGACGAGATCCTCGCCCGCGTCCCGCTCGGGCGCGCCGCACGGCCCGAGGAGATCGCCTGGTGGATCGTGAACGTCGCGCGCCCCGAGGCCGGCTACCTGACCGGTTCGGTGATCCGCGTCGACGGCGGGATCAACATCGCATGAGGAGCGTTCACCCGAAAGGTAATCTCCGACCGTGTTGATCGGCGAACTGGCCCACGAGGCGGGAACCACCGTCCGCGCCCTGCGCTACTACGAACAACAGGGCCTGCTACACCCCCGGCGTACGGCGAACCGGTACCGGGACTACGGCGAGAACTCCATCCTGCGGGTCCGCAACATCCGGCTGCTGCTCTCGCTCGGCTTCACCGCCGAGGACCTCCACGCGTTCCTGCCCTGCCTCGACCAGGACATCGAGGCGAACCGGTGCCCGGGGAGCGCTTCGGTCATCGCGGGCAAGCTCACCGAACTCGAGGGGAAGATCACCGCGCTGGCCGAGATACGGGACCGTCTGAGCGTGTTCCTCGACCGCGTCAACGGCGGTTGCGACAGGGACGGGCTCTGACCGTACGCCGCCCGCACGGGTCGCCGGGGCGTTCGCCGAGATATCGGTGTACATCCCGCCTTTCGTGGCCGGGCTTCGCTCTGCGCTAGGCGGAAAGAACCAGAGCGGCATCACCCACAGTGACCATCCTTGAAGACGCCAGGCCATCTCCGCATGTTCCGGTTGGCCATCACGTCACGGTCCGTTAATGTCCCACGGTGTCACCGGCCGGTTCCCGGCCGGACCGCCGAGTCGCCTCGCGCGCAAGCCAGCGCGCCGGGCGAGCCGGGGACCCACTCGCGGAGCGCTTCACGGGACTCTCTCCCATCGCGCTCGGTCCCGGGGTGAATCCGTAACCGGTAGGGCTTCTCCTTGGCCCGAACCCGTCAGCTAACCCGGTAGGCGGCCCAGGAGAAATGAGGAGCACCTGAATGGAGCCTTCGCGAACCGCGAAAGCGCATCATAGGCCGCACCGCAGCCGCAACACCGTGGTCGCCGGCATTCTTCTCACCGGCGGACTGATCCTGCCGTCGCCGGCGGCCGAGGCGAAACCGGCACCCCGGATCGACGCGCTCCGGCAGCAGGCCGACCAGCTGAACACCCAGCTCGAACAGCTCACCGAGCAGTACGACGGGCTGCGCGTCCGGCTTCGGCAGGCCCAGCGCGCCAGCACGATCGCCAAGGCGACCTCACAGCGCGAGACCAAGGCCCTCAAGGCCATCCAGCAGCGTGTGGGCCGGCTGGCCGCGCTGCGCTACATGCACAGCGCGCCCGACGAGGCCCCGGCGCTGTTCTCCGCCAAGGACCCGCAGGCGCTGCTGGACCAGGCCGCGACCCTGCACTTCTTCACCCAGCAGGACGACACCCAGGTCCGCCAGCTCACCCAGGCGATCCAGAACGCCGAGCGCGCCTGGCAGAACGCCCGTGACCGGGCTTCGCGGTCGGCGCTGCTCAAGGCGCAGCTTGCGCAGAAGAAGGCGACGATCGGCAAGACGCTCGACAAGCTGCGCAGGCCGCTGCTCAA
The DNA here is from genome assembly GCF_039541955.1 of Actinoallomurus oryzae. NCBI lineage: Bacteria > Bacillati > Actinomycetota > Actinomycetes > Streptosporangiales > Thermomonosporaceae > Actinoallomurus > Actinoallomurus oryzae. The sequence continues at coordinate 591,059 of NZ_BAABHF010000019.1, forward strand.
GGACGCCGTCGAGCGTGCCGAACGCGGCGAGAGCGTGCCGGAGATCCCGGGCGGGTCCACCAAGGCCATCGGCGCCGTACGCGCGGCGCTCACGCAGCTCGGCGTCCCGTACGTCTGGGGCGGCGCCACGCCCGGGAAGGGGTTCGACTGCTCCGGCCTGACCATGTGGGCGTACAAGCAGGTCGGGGTGAACCTCCCGCACTACGGCGGCGACCAGTGGAACGCCGGCGTCCACGTCTCACGGAGCCAGCTCCAGCCCGGCGACCTGGTGTTCTTCTACTCCGACATCCACCACATGGGGATGTACCTGGGAGACGGGAAGTTCATCCACGCGCCGCACACCGGCGATCACGTACGGGTCGCCGACCTGGCCACCCGCCCGTTCGCCGGAGCCGTACGCATCGTCTGATCGACGTAAGCGCCGTCTTGAGAGTCGTACGCATCGCCTGACCGGCGCACGCGCGATCTTGAGGGACGCACGCATCGCCTGGACGACGCACGCGCCGTATGAATCGAGGGGCCCCGGGCACGGGGCCCCTCGCTCACTTCGTCGTGCGGTACATCTCCGCGACCATGAACGCCAGGTCGAGCGCCTGGCTGCGGTTGAGCCGCGGGTCGCAGGCGGTCTCGTACCGCTGGTGAAGGTCGTCTTCGACGATCTCGTGGCCGCCGCCCACGCACTCGGTGACGTCGTCGCCGGTGAACTCCAGGTGGACTCCGCCCGGGTGGGTGCCCAGCGACCGGTGGACGTCGAAGAAGCCCTCCACCTCGGCCACGACGTCATCGAACCGGCGGGTCTTGTAGCCGCTCTCCGCCTCGAAGGTGTTGCCGTGCATCGGGTCGCAGATCCACGCGACCTGCGCCCCGCTCGCGGTGACCTTCTCCACCAGCGGCGGCAGCGCCTCGCGTACGCGGCCGGCGCCCATGCGGATCACGAACGTCAGGCGGCCCGGCTCGCGCTCGGGGTCGAGCTTGTCGATGAGCGCCAGGGCGTCCTCGGCGCTGGTCGTCGGGCCGAGCTTGACCCCGATGGGGTTGCGGATGCGCCGCATGAACTCCACGTGCGCGCCGTCGAGCTGCCGGGTGCGCTCGCCGATCCACAGGAAGTGCCCGGACACGTCGTACGGCAGGCCGGAGCGCGAGTCGATGCGGGTCAGCGCCCGCTCGTAGTCGAGGATCAGCGCCTCGTGGCTGGAGTAGAGCTGGACGCGGTGGAACTCCTCCGGGTCGGCGCCGGCCGCGTGCATGAACGCCAGCGCCCGGTCGATCTCGCCCGCGAGCCGCTCGTAGCGGCGCCCGGCCGGGCTGTTCGCCACGAAGTCCTGGTTCCACGCGTGGACCTGGCGCAGGTCGGCGTACCCGCCCTGGGTGAAGGCGCGGCAGAGGTTCAACGTCACCGCGGCGGCGTGGTAGGCCCGCAGCAGGCGTCCCGGGTCCGGCGTGCGGTCCTCGGCGGTGAAGCCGAAGCCGTTGACCATGTCGCCGCGGTACGCGGGAAGCTCGACGCCGTCACGGACCTCGACCGGCTTCGACCGCGGCTTGGCGAACTGGCCCGCCATCCGGCCGATCTTCACGACCGGCACGCTCGCGGCGTACGTCAGGACCACCGACATCTGGAGCAGGGTCTTGAGCTTGTTGCGCACGTCGTCGGCGGTGGCGCCGGAGAACGTCTCCGCGCAGTCGCCGCCCTGCAGCACGAACGCCTCGCCCCGCGCCACGGCGGCGAGCTGCGCGCGGAGCTGGTCGCACTCGCCCGCGAACACGAGCGGCGGAAGCTTGGCGAGCTGGTCGGCGACGACGCGCACCTGAGCGGGGTCGGGCCAGTCGGGCTGCTGGGCCGCGGGAAGATCGCGCCAGGAGTCAAGGAGGTCCACGGGCACCTAGGGTATCGACCATTACGCCATGCCCGGGCAGCCGGCCGCCCACGACGCGGCGCCCTTGCCCGGTCTTGGGGAGACCCATACGTTCCGGGCCGCCGTCCCGGCCCCTCGGTAGGGTCGAGGGGACTCACAGCCGGGGACAGCGATGGCCAGGGGGCATGATGGGCGCAAGTGACGATCTCGGGCAGGCCGGAAGTGTGCGGGAATGGCTGCGGGGTCTGGAGGTGTTCGCCGGCCCGCTGGCGGACTTCGATCCCGCCGGCGCCCCGGCCGAGCCGGTCGACCTGTTCCTCGGCTGGCTGACAGCGGCGGTCGAGGCCGGTGTTCCCGATGCGCACGCCATGACGCTGTCGACCGTCGGCGAGGACGGCGGCCCCGACGCCCGGGTCCTCATCCTCAAGAACGTGGACGCCGACGGCTGGCAGTTCGCGGTGCACGCCGGCAGTCCCAAGGGCCGTCAGCTGGCGGATCTGCCCCGCGCGGCGCTCACCTTCTACTGGCCCCTGCAAGGCCGCCAGGTACGGGTGCGGGGCACCGTGGAGCCCGCGTCCCCCGAGCAGAGTGCCGCCGATCTGCTGGCCCGTGCGCCCTCCGCCCGCGCCGAGGCGCTGCTGGGCCGGCAGAGCGGCCATCTGGAGAGCGCCGGAGAGCGCGACCGCGCCTTTCGCGCGGCGCTGGCCCGGATCGAGTCGGACCCCGCCCTGATCAGCACGGAGTGGACGCTCTACACCCTCGTTCCGATCGCGATCGAGTTCTGGCAGGCCGACAAGGACCGCGTTCACACCCGGCTGCGTTACGAACGTCCCGATCGCCACAGCCCATGGGAACGCCACATGCTGTGGCCGTAGTTTCCTTCCCACCGGTCCGGTTTCGGGCCGGATCGCAGTTGATCGCCTTCATCACGGGCGCGGCCCGCGTCTGCGATGATGGGCCGACTCCCCGCAGACAGCCGACGACGCATGAGGTTCTGACATGAGCACCACCAGCCGCGCCTACGACATCTGGCTCCGCAAGCCGGAAGAGGCCCAGCAGCTCCTGGAGTCGAAGCGGGCCGATCTCGAAGGCGACGGGCTGTCGCTGCTGTCCTGGCTCGTCCTCACCAACGAGCGCGACGACCGGAAGACCGAGCAGATCGCCAACGCGGCCATCGCGGCGGGCGGCGACACCCGTTTCGCCACCGCCGCGCTCGCCGAGGTGTACAAGTGGCGGGGCGACTACAACCGCGCCGCGGACATCGTCCGCGCGGCGCGCGAGAAGTACCCCACCATCCCCTGGTACGCCCTGACGCTGGCCGACATCCTCAAGGACGGCGGCCGTATCGACGAGGCCGAGGCGCTCCTCGAGTCGGTCGTGAACGACTCCCAGCTGCGCCGCCACGCGCTCAAGCGCCTGTCGAAGTGGGCGGTGGACCGGGGCGACAAGCCCCGCGCCCTGAAGTACCAGACCGACCTGATCGCACTGGCGCCCGACTACCTGGTCTACGCGTCGGACTACACCCTGCTGGCCCACCTGCGGCTCGAGGCGGGCGACCCCGCGGGCGCCCGGGACGTCCTCCAGCGCGGGGCGTCCATCTACGCGGGCAACATGCAGATCAGGGAGATGCTGCACCAGCACTTCGGCGAGACCGCCCCGGCCAAGCCGCCGACGGTGGCGCCGGTCGACGAGCGGACCGTCGGCGCCCGCCGCATCCCCATCAAGACCAGAATGATCACGCTGCGCTCCGGCATCCTCCCGGTGATCCAGGAGGCCACCGCCGGGCAGCTGCGCCCCGACGACATCCTCGCGCTCTCCGAGAGCCCCGCCTCGGCGGGCCAGGGCCGGATGATCCCGCTGGAGATGATCACGCCGGAGGGCATGGCCAAGCAGCTCAGCAAGTTCGTCGGCAAGATCGGGCCGCTGCACAGCCCGGCCGGCATGCAGGGCGCGATCATGGAGGCCGGGCGCGCGAAGGTCCTGCTCGGCGCCGCCGCGGGCGCGGCCGGCAAGCTCGTCGGCAAGCGCGGCTGGTTCTACCGCGTCGCCGGGCCGGGCGCCGCGATGATCGACGACGTGGCCGCCGCCCTGCCGCCGCACGACCACCACCTCCTCTTCGGCCCCGGCCGTCCGGACAAGCTGTCGGAGGAGCTCGCCGCGGCCCTCGGCTGCCACGTCTGCGTCGTCGACGCCAACAACCTGACCGGCGCGTGGGTCGTCGGCGCGTCGGCGGGCGTCGACCGCAAGTGGGTGGAGAAGGTCCTGTCGGACAACCCCGCCGGCAACGAGGACGAGCAGACCCCCATCGTGGTGATCCGCAAGATCTGAACGCACGTCGGCGGGCCCGGGAACGCCCGGGCCCGCCGACCACCGGAGTGCACGCACGTTCCGGGTGCGTGAAGGGCCGGTGAACTCTCCGTGCCACCCCGCCGGATCGGGCCGGCGCGAGCCTACGATCTCCTGATCGCGGGGCGGGCGGGGAGGCGGGATTCATGGGCGGCGTGCTCACGATGGCTCAGGCGATCGCCGAGCTCATCGCCCAGCGCCAGGAGAACCTCTTCATCGGCGTCCTCATCATCGTGCTGGTGACCACGCCCATCGCCGACCGCTACTTCATCCGGCGCCGGCGGATCGACTACCGGGTGCTCTACAACTCCAAGATCGGCTTGAACCCGGTCGCGCTGCGCGACGACGCCTCCGGCCCATCCGACCCGGACGACCCGAGGGACCCACGCCGGCGCCTGAGCCTGTACGCCGACCTGCTCGACCGGATGAGCATCGTGATCGTCCGGGTGCGTAACACCGGCGGGTACGACATCGAGCCCGGCGACTTCGGCACGGCGATGTCGTTCACGTTCGGCAAACGCGTCATCTGGGACGCGCGGATCTCCGACGCCTCGAGCGACGAGCTGCGCAGGAACATCCGGGACGGGATGGAGTTCTTCTCCCAGGCGCCGGGAGACGGCGCGCAGGCCGCCGACGACGACAAGGGCATCAGGGCGGTCCGCCGGCTGCTCGGGGACCGGCTCCGGCCCATCCTGCTCGGGCCCGCGCCGTCCGGCCCGGACAAGGCCGCCGCCCCGGAGTGGCACGGCGTGCGGCTGCCCGAGCTCGCGCTGCGCCGGCGGGAGAAGTTCAAGCTCGTCGTGGTCCTGCACGAGCCGGGGGCTCCGGAGGACCGGGCGGGCCAGAGAAAGATCACCAAGGACTTCGACGTCCGCGGGGCGATTCACAGCGGCGTGGTCAAGAACGAGAAGGACCGCCGCCGGATCAGCTGGCCGCGCGCCGCGTTCGCGCTCGGCGCCCTTCTCGCGGTCGTCCTGGTCTTCAACGTGGTGGGCGCCTCACTCGGGTCCTCCCCCGAACCGGCGGTGCGGTGCGCGAGCGGTCACCTGCGGCTGGAGGGGTCCAGCGCCTTCTCCGAGCCGCTCGGCTTCATCTCCGGCGAGTACACGAAGGCCTGTCACTCGGCCGCGATCGACCTGCGGCTCACCGGCAGCCGTGCCGGCATGCACGACCTGATCGACGGAGGCGCACCGGCGCCGGACGGGCTCGCCGTGCTCAACGACGGCCCGAACACCACCGGGCCGGCCGCCGACCTGCGGACGCACCCGGTCGCCGTGATCGTCTACGGCGTCATCGTGTCGGACTCGACCGGCGTCACCGATCTGCGCGCCGACCAGATCAGGGACGTCTTCAGCGGTCGTTTCCACTGGTGGGACCAGCTCGGCGGCCGGCATGTGCCGATTCGCATCGTCGGCCGCGACGGTGAGTCCGGCACCCGCCAGATCCTCCAGGACAAGCTGCTGCTCGGGCGTTCGGAGGGCGCGGCGTCCTCGACCGAGTGCGCCGAGCAGAGCCCGCCCCCGCACGCCGCGACCATCCGGTGCGAGTTGCGTACGACGGGCGAAGTGATCGACAAGGTCGCCACCACGCCCGGCGGGATCGGCTACGCGGACGCGCCGACCGCCAAGACCGAGGCCGCGCGGCGGCAGACCTTTCACGTCGTGACCCTCGGCGGCAGGCTGCCGGAGGCCACGAGCATCGCGCAGGGCTATCCGTTCTGGACCGTGGAGTACCTCTACACCGCGGGCGATCCGGCCCCGGGCTCGCTGCTGCGCCGCTTCATCGACTACCTGGGCGGCGCCGGCGCCCGGGCCGAGCTGAGCGTCCGCGGCTACCCGCCGTGCATCGACCGGAACGGCGACCGCAACCCCCTGTGCGCGAGCCCGCCCTGAGCCCGCCGGTCAGCGGTGGGCGGCGATGACGGCCTCGCGCGCCGCGCGGGCGACCTGTTCGACGTGCCACTCGCTCAGGCCTTGGTGGACCGGGAGCGCGAGCATCTGGTGACGGAGCGGCTCGAGCTCGGCGAAGCGCGCACGGTCGAGCAGCGGATGGGCCACCGGCCAGATCTCGATCGAGCGTACGCCGCGTTTTTGCAGCTCGGCGATGGTGCGGTCGCGCTCGGGCACGCGTACGGGGAAGTAGAGCGGCGCGACGCCGTCGGGCAGCCCGCGGAACCGGTCGAGGCAGATGTCGGGCAGGGCGTTCAGCAGGATCTGGTAGTTGCGGCGGCGCAGCTCGCGGATGCGCTGGCCGTCGGCGCCGTGCACCGCCCACTCGGTCATGCGGGAGGGCTTGGACGCGGCGTTCTCCATGTCGGCGACCTCGAGGTCCCACTCGCCGATGACGACCTCGGTGAGCGTGCCCGCCTGGACCGCCTGCTCGGTCTTGCTGACCTTGCGGAAGACCTTGGTGGCGGGGGCGCGCAGCACGCCGGCGCGCGACTGGGCCGCCCAGCCCATGCCCTGAGAGGCGATCGAGCGCGCCATGCCCTTCCACGGCGGCCGGCCGGTCGCCTCGATGGACCCGCCCCGGATGAGCACCGCGCCGCCGTCAGGCACGCCCAGCGACTTGCGCGGGCAGAAGATGGCCGCGTCGCCGCGTGAGCCGATCGCCCCGCCGCCGTCGTAGGAGAACAGCGCGTGCGCGGCGTCCTCGATGACCCGGGTGCCGGGCGGCAACGACGGCATCGGGAAGCCGTAGTAGGAGATGAGGTAGGTGGCATGGCACTGCCGCGCCACCCGCATCAGGTCTTCCTCGTCGACCTGCAGCGTCGGGAAGACCCGGTAGAAGAGGACCTCACAGCCGGCGAGCCGGGCCGCCTCGACCTCCGAGCCGCAGTGGTAGGCGGGCATCGCGATGCGGGTGCCGGCGCCCAGGCCGAGCGCCTTCAGCGCCAGCCAGATGGCGCCACGCCCCAGGTGAGTGAGGGTGAGCCCGTCTCTGTCGAACGGGAAGAGCCGAGACCGCCGCGTCACCAGGGAGGCCGGCTCGAGTGGCGGATAAACGCTCATCAACGGGTCGCTCATAGTGGCAACACCTTACTGGCCGACTTGAGCCAAGATATGGGTTCGCCCGCCGGAGAAACTTCACGGCGGCCCGGCACGTCGTACCGGTCAGAGGTGATGCATGGACCTGTCCACACTCGGCGACGTCTGGCACGACGTCATGGGCACACAGCCGCACCCCCCGTGGTGGCTGGTCACGCTGACGGGCGTGGCCGCGCTCGGGGCGGTGTCGGTCCGTTCGGTGTGGCACGTGCTGCGCAACGTCGTGACCATCGCGCACGAGGGCGGGCACGCGCTCGCCGCGCTCGTCACCGGCCGGCAGCTGCACAGCATCCGGCTCCACTCCGACACCTCGGGCGTGACCGTCTCCAGCGGCAAGCCGTACGGCGCCGGCATGATCGTCACGGCGTTCGCCGGCTACGTCACGCCGCCGCTGCTCGGCCTCGGCGCGGCCGGGCTGCTCGCGACCGGGCACATCACGGCCATGCTCTGGGCCGGCATCGTCCTGCTGGCCGCGATCCTCCTGCTGATCCGCAACGTGTACGGCGTGGTGTCCGTCGTCACGACCGGCGCGGTGATCTTCGCGGTGTCCTGGTTCGCGTCGCCGACCGTGCAGGCGGCGTTCGCGTACGCGTTCACCTGGTTCCTTCTGCTCGCGGGCGCGCGCCCGGTGGTGGAGCTGCAGACCAAGCGCGCGCGGGGCCGCGCGCCCGACTCCGACGCCGACCAGCTGGCCCGGCTCACCGGCATGCCGGGCCTGATGTGGGTGTTCGGCTTCGGGATCGTCGCCGTCATCGCGCTGGTGGCGGGCGGCGCCTGGCTGCTGCCGGACTCGCTGCCGCAGCTGCCGAACTGGTAGCCGTCACTTCACCGGCCGGCCCCGTTCGGCGTCGACGATGTACCAGGTCGTGCCGTACGCGTTGATGCCCTGGCCGTTGATGTCGCCGGGCCCGACGTCGCGCGCCGAGTAGTACAGCGGCCAGCCGTTGTACTCCACCTGGGTCGGCCCGTCGGTCCGGCCGATCGTGCCGAGCCAGGCCGAGTTCACCCCGGGCCCGGCGTTGACCTGGCCGTTGGTGAACAGCGGCGGCCAGTCCTTCGTGCAGGCGCCGGTGCAGTGGGACTCGAAGTCGGCGTTGTCCTTGGCGGCCACGTAGATCGTCTTGCCGCGGCCGTCCTCGAGGATCCTGCCGTACCGCGTCTGCCTCGACCGGATCTCCAGCGGACCGGCGCCGGGCGGTGCCGACGAGACCGGCGGTGCGGACGAGACGGGCGGCGGCGTCTCGCCGGACGGCGCCGGCCGAGGCTCCGGCGACTCGGCCGGCGGGGACGCCGACTCCGGCGCCGGCGACTCCGGAGCGGCCGACGACGGCCCGCCGTACCCGCCCGAGACGGGTACGGCCCGGTGTCCTCCGCCGCAGCCCGAGGCGAGCAGGCCGAGTCCGACGGCCAGCGCCCAGACGGCCCTGACTGCCTTGCGCATGAAAGTCCGTTCCTCGACGTGAACGTGGACAGTGGGCGGTGAGCGCGGGGCCGACGGTCGCCGTGGCGGCGCCGCCCACGGGCGTGGCCGCCACCGGCGAGACGCACGGCCCGCGCCGCGGCTACTTCTTCTCGATCTTTTCGCCCTTGGTCGCGTCCACGACGTACCACTTGGCGCCGAAGGCCTCGACACCCTGGCCGTTCATGTCACCGGGCTTGGTGTCCTTGGCGAAGCGGTAGAGCGGATGGTTGTTGTAGGTGACCTGCTTGGTGCCGTCGGTCCGGTCCGTCGTGCCGAGCTTGCTCGCGTCGACGCCCTGGCCCGCCGTGGCCTTCTCGGTGGTGAGGACCGGCGGCCACTGCGTCGCGCACTCGCCGGTGCAGGACGACTTGCCGTCCTTGTCCTTCTCGAACAGGTAGAGCGTCATGCCCTTGTCGTCCACCAGGATCTTGCCGAGGCTGGTGTCCTTGGCGTTGATCGTCACCGGCCCGGGCGCGGGTGACGTCGTCGCCCCGGGCGACTCGGTCGAGGTCGGCGGCGACTGGGGTGACTCCGTCGCCGGTGGGGACTCCATTCCGGGTGAGGTGGGCTGGGCGAGGCCGCCGGACGACGGCACGGCCTTGTGTTTGTCGCCGCACCCCGCCGTCAGCAAGCCGAGGCTGGTGGCCAGCACGCAGGCGGCCATGACTCCCTTGCGCATTACTGTCGCTCCTTTCACACGGTGACGTGGAAGGCACCAGCAGGCGTCCGGCGTGGTGCGCCGTCACGCCCCGCGTTCGCCGTAGCCGGGAACGTCTGGCCTGCTCGTCGAGGCCGTCCCCCCGTGTGCCCCCGCACGGAGGTCCCTGCCCGTCCGTTGTTAAACGGGAACCGATCCGATTCTTAACTGAGCTTGGGAAAGCGCGGCGCGCCATTCCCGGCGCGCGGGGATCAGGAGTTCAACTCGGCCAGGGCTTGCCGGAAAAAGGCGAGCGCGGTCTCCCGCTGGTCGTCGGCGGACAGGAGCGTGGCGTAGGTCAGCGACGCGCCGCCGAACGCGGTGTCGTTCCAGAAGCGGCCCGCGCGCCGGTGCCACGGGGCGACATAGAGGTACGGCTCGGGGTGGGCACCGTCGCCCGGGGAGGCGCCGAAGGTGGCGCGCCGTCCGGCGGCGTCGTCACCGAGCTCCACGGCGGCGTCGAAGTGCTCGGGCCACAGCTGCACGCGGCCGGGCGCGCAAGGGCGAGCCGAGGAGCGAGTGGAGTGGCCGGTGAGGGACGAACCGGCCGCGGAGGGAGTAGCGAGGGGAGCCCGGGGGTATGACTTGCGGCCCTCGAAGCGGAGCTGTTCGAGCACCGACCAGGCGAAGCCGAACCAGGCGCCCAGCGCCTCGGCGGCGGCCGGGTTGACCGGCAGATGCGTGTCCGGGGCGGCCGGCGTGGCCGGAAGGTAGACCTCCGGCGGCATGCCGAGCCGTACGCCGGCGAGCGAGGCGGCCTCCCCGAGCGTCGCGGGCGTGTGGACGGCACCGCCCACGACCAGCCGGCCGGCCTCGACACGGACCTGTTCGTCGTCGCCGAAGTAGGGGGTGCCGAAGCCGCCACGGGTGAACCGCAGCCCGATCTCGCCGTTGGCGGCGTGCCGGGCGGGCGCGACGACGTGCTCGGCGAGCGCGTGCAGCGACCGCCGGGTCGCGACGAACGCGCGCGGGAGCGGCGCGAGCCGGCGCCACGCCCCGAGCCAGCGGTCGGCGCAGAAGGAGGCCAGGTCCGGCCGCTCGGCCGCGAGGTCGTCCCAGCTGCGGCCCAGCCCGGACACGGGCGTCACCAGCCGGACGCCGTACGGCCCGGCGAGGGGGTCGTCGGCGTACCAGGGCGGCTCGGTGACGGCGGGCGGCGACGGCTCGAGCACCCGGACGTCGTACTCGCCGCCGAGCAGTTCCCACGCCTCGCGCCGCGGGCTCGTCGTTCCCCCGGTCATGAATCCCCCCTCGTCGGAGGATGTGACCACAGGGACACGTTTCCGGTTCTTTCGCTTCGCTCGGTCATGGGGTTTCCGGGCGCAGGGCGCGGCTGTTGCCGCGGAACTCGGCGATGACCTCGCCGCCGGCCCGGCGGACGGTCACGTCGTACACCCCGGAACGGCCGAAGCGGACGCGTTCGACGGCCTCGGCGACCAGTACGTCGCCCGCCCGCGCCGGGGCGACGAAGACCACGTCGGCGGCGGCCGCGACGGTGACGATCTCGTAGGTGTTGCAGGCGAAGGCGAAGGCCGTGTCGGCCAGCAGGAACACGTAACCGCCGTGCGCGATGCCGTGGCCGTTGACCATCGTGTCCGCGACGGTCATGGTCGCGCGGGCGCGGCCCGCCGCGACGTCGCTGATCTCGATGCCGAGGTGCCGTGACGAGCGGTCGGCGGCGTACATCTTCTCGGCGCAGCGCCGCGCCACCTCATCGGCCTCCGTCACGCCCCCAGTGGACCACGCTTCGTTGATCAGGGGAACACCTCTGAGCCCATGATCCCCGCATGAGATATCTTCATGATTGTGTATCGGAGCGAGCCCCTCGTCGCACGCCTGCACGTCGACCTCCGGCGGCAGGCCAGCGCGCTGTGTGCGGCCTGATCTGAAGTCTCTGAGCCTCCCGCCCCTGATCAACGGACGTCTCGCGTTCCGGTCTTGATCTCCCCCTTTTCCGGTCAACCCACGGCTGTCATCCTCTGTGGCAGTCGTGTCATGCCGCCGCCGTCCCCCTGAATGGGAAACCTGTGATGCGAAGAAGCGCTGCCCTGCTCACCACCGCCGCCCTGCTGGCCGCCGCCGCGGCCTGCTCGTCGGACAACGGCTCCTCCTCGTCGGGGAGTGGGGCGTTCGACCCGAAGAACTGCCAGGGAGGAACGCTCTACATCCTCAACCAGAGCGACCCCACCTCCCACCACCTCGACCCCGCCCGGATCTACACCTCCGGCGGCGGCGCGGTCCCCTCTCTGATCTTCCGCACGCTCACCACCCGGCACCGGGTGCCCGGGGAGGCGGGCGACCAGGTCGTGCCCGACCTGGCCACCGACATCGGCAAGCCGAGCGACGACGCCAAGACCTGGACCTATCACCTGAAGGACGGGCTGAAGTTCGACGACGGCACGCCCATCACCGCCAAGGACATCAAGTGGGGTGTGGAGCGTTCGTTCGCACCCGAGCTGCCCGGCGGCATCCCGTACCTGCGCGACTGGCTGGTCGGCGGCGAGGACTACAAGGGCCCGTACAAGGGCAAGGAACTGGACTCGATCCAGACGCCGGACGACAAGACGATCGTCTTCAAGCTGCGCAAACCCGAGGGCGACTTCCCGTACGTGGCGACGGCGACGCAGTTCGCCCCCGTACCCAAGGCCAAGGACGACGGCACCGGGTACGAGAAGCACCCGGTGGCCAGCGGGCCGTACAAGGTGCAGTCGCACGAGCAGGACAAGAGCATGGTCCTGGTCCGCAACCCGTACTGGTCGCGCACGGTCGACGACCAGCGGCTGGCCTGCCCCGACCGGATCGAGGGCACCTACGGGCTGAACGCGGCCGTGATCAACCAGCGGCTCAGCTCCAGCGCCGGCAAGGACGCGAACGCCATCACCACCGACACCGACCTGTCCCCCGCCGAGCTGGCCCGGATCACTAACGACCCGAACCTGAAGAAGCGCGCGGTCAAGGGTGAGTTCGGCGAGACCGACTACATCGCCTTCAACCCCAAGGTGAAGCCGTTCGACGACATCCGGGTGCGAGAGGCGGTCGCGTACGCGATCAGCCGCCAGTCGGTGGTCAACGCGGCGGGCGGCAGCTCGCTCGCCAAGGCCGCGACGACCTTCCTGCCCGACCAGGCCGCGTTCGGCTACCAGCCCTACGACTACTTCCCGGCCGGACCGGGCGGGAACGCGGCCAAGGCGAAGGAGCTCCTCGCCCAGGCCGGGCACCCGAACGGGCTGACCGTCACGCTCGCGCACCGCAACGCCGACTACAACCACGACGGCCCGGCCGTCGCCACCGCCGTGCAGGCCGCGCTCAAGCAGGCCGGCATCAACGTGAACCTCAAGGCCTACGACGACGCCTCGTACGGCGACACCATCCAGAAGCCCTCGACCGAGCCGGGCATGTTCGTCACCACCTGGGGCGCGGACTGGCCGACCGGCGGGCCGTTCCTCGGGCCGATCTTCGACGGGCGCCAGATCCTCAAGGACGGCGGCAACTTCAACGCCTCCCAGCTGAACGACCCGAAGATCAACGCCGAGTTCGACGCCATCAACAAGATCACCGACCCGGCCCAGGCCCGGCCGCGCTGGGGCGCCCTGGACGCCGAGATCGGCAAGCAGGCGCTCACCGTTCCGCTGATCCACCCGATCTACATCCGGCTGACCGGCAAGAACGTCAAGAACGCCTACCTCGACCAGTGGCGCGGCTCCTACGACCCGGCGATGGTCTCGGTCAAATGACCGCGAGTGAGCCCGACGCAGCGAGCGGAGTGGTCGGCGTCCTCCCCCGGAGGACGCCTCCCGCTCCGCCCGCGGAGCGAGTGAGGAGGGCGAGCGGGCGATGACGGCTGAGCTGGTCACCGAGGTCGGCGCCGCTCCGGAGGCGCCGACCCGGGGCCGTCAGGTGCGCCGCCGGTTGTTCGCCGACCGGATGGCCATGACGGGCCTCGTGGTGGCGGTCGTGATGATCGTCGCCGCGATCACGGCGCCGCTGCTGATCCACCTCGAGGGTCAGGACGCCACCACCTACCACCCCGAGCTGCTGAACTCCGCGCGCGGCGGCGTGCCGCGCGGGGCGTTCGGCGGCGCGAGCGGCGCGCACTGGCTCGGCGTGGAACCCACGACCGGCCGTGACCTGTTCGCCCGCGCACTGGGCGGCGCGCAGATCTCGTTCGTGGTCGCGATCGGCACGCTGGTCGTGCAGCTCCTCCTCGGCGTCGGCATCGGGCTGGCCGCCGGGCTGGGCGGCAAGATCGCCGACTCGTTCCTCGGCCGGCTGATCGACCTGTCCATCTCCTTTCCGCAGCTCATCTTCGCGATCGCGCTCCTGGCGATCGTGCCGGGCGACTTTCCCCGGCCGCTGCTGCTGATGATGGTCATCGGCCTGTTCGGCTGGGGCGGCACGGCGCGGCTGGTCCGCGGGCAGGTCCTGTCGCTGAGGACCCGCGACTACGTGGCCGCCGCGCGCCTGTCCGGAGCCGGCCGGGCGCGCATCGCGCTGCGGGAGATCCTGCCCGGTGTCTCCGCACCGGTCCTGACGTACGCCGCGCTGCTGCTGCCCTCGAACATGATCTCCGAAGCGGGCCTGTCCTTCCTCGGTGTGGGCGTGCGCCCACCCGCGTCCTCCTGGGGTCAGATGCTGTCCACCGCCACGACCTGGTTCCAGGCCGACCCGACGTACGTCCTGGTGCCCGGCCTGCTGCTGCTCGTCAACGTGCTGGCGTTCACGCTCCTCGCCGACGGGTTGCGCACCGCCCTGGACCCCAGGGCCGGTCTGCGCGCGGGACGGCGGTGAGCCGGCGATGACGCGCTACCTGCTGCGGCGGTTCGTCAGCACCGTGGTGCTGCTGCTGGTGATGGTCGCCTTCGTGTACGTGATCTTCTACGCGCTGCCCTCGGACCCCGCGGTGCTCGTGTGCGGGAAGGGCTGCGGCGGTGGCCAGCTCGCCGCGATCGACCACAAGCTGGGGCTGGACCAGCCGGAGTACGTGCAGTTCTGGCACTTCCTGGAGGGGATCTTCGTCGGCCGCGACTACAGCTCCGGCCCGGACGTCTCCCACTGCGCGGCGCCCTGCCTCGGGTTCTCGTTCCAGAACGACCAGCCCGTGCTGTCGCTGATCGGGCAGCGGCTGCCGGTCTCGCTGTCCCTGACCGCCGGCGCGGCGGTCCTGTGGCTGCTGATAGGCGTCGGGGCGGGCGTGCTGTCCGCGCTGCGCGTCGGGCGCTTCACCGACCGCGCCGTGACGGCGGCCTCGATCCTCGCGTTCGGCGCCCCGATCTTCGTCAGCGGCATGCTGCTGCTGATCCTGTTCTGCGGTGTCCTGCACTGGACGAACTTCCCCGTGTACGTGCCGCTGAGCGACGACCCGGCCGCGTGGGCGAAGAACCTGCTGCTGCCGTGGTTCACGCTCGCCATCGCCCAGGCGGCCATCTACGCGCGGCTGACCCGCACCGGGATGCTCGAGACGCTCTCGGAGGACCACATCCGCACGTTCCGCGCGTACGGACTGCGGGAGCGCCGGATCGTCGGCCGGCACGCGATCCGCGGCGCGCTGACGCCGGTCATCACCATGAGTGCGCACGACTTCGGGTACGTCCTCGTCGGCGCGATGCTCACCGAGACGCTGTTCGGGCTGCCCGGTCTGGGACAGCTCATCGTGCAGTCATCCAACAACGTCGACCTGCCGGTCGTCGCCGGGCTCACTCTCGTGGCCGGCGCGGCGATCGTGGTCGCCAACACCGTCGCGGACCTGCTGTACGCGGTGGTCGACCGAAGGGTCGTGTTGTCGTGAGCGAGACATCGGTGCCCGGTGCCGTGCTGTCGGTCCAGGACCTGTGCGTGGAGTTTCCCACCGGCGACGGCGTGCTGCGGGCGGTCGACGGGGTCTCCTTCGACCTGGCCGGCGGCGGGGCGCTGGGCATCGTCGGGGAGTCCGGGTCGGGCAAGAGCACGACCGCGCTCGCGCTCCTCGGCCTGCACCGGGGCTCCAGCGCCCGGGTCTCGGGCGGGGTCCGGCTCGGCGAGGACGACGTCAACGCGCTGGACGACGAGTCCGTACGCCGGCTGCGCGGGCGGCGCATCGCGATGATCTTCCAGGATCCGCTGTCGGCGCTGGATCCCTACTTCCGGATCGGAGACCAGATCGCGGAGGTGTACCGCACGCACACCGGCGCCGGCCGCCGGCAGGCGTGGGCGCGCGCGGTGGAGGTGCTCGACCGGGTGGGCATTCCGGATGCGGCGCGGCGGGCCCGGTCCCGGCCGCACGAGTTCTCCGGCGGTATGCGGCAGCGAGCGCTGATCGCCATGGCGCTGGCGTGCGAGCCGGAGATCCTCGTCGCCGACGAACCCACCAGCGCGCTCGACGTGACCGTGCAGGCGCAGATCCTCGACCTGCTCGACGAGCTGCGCGCCGACACCGGCATGGCGCTGCTGCTCGTGACGCACGACCTCGGTGTCGTCTCCCGGTCGGTGGACCGGGTGCTGGTCATGCAGAACGGGCGGGCGGTCGAGGAGGGGCCGGTGTCCGAGGTGCTGACCTCACCGGCCGCGCCGTACACCCGGGCGCTGCTGGAGGCCGTTCCCCGCCTCGACGCGCCGCGCCCGGAGCGACCGGCCCACCACAACGCCGGGAAGCCGCTGCTGGTGGTGAGCGGGCTCAGCCGGGAGTTCCGGCGGCCGGGCGGGGGGCTGCGGCGTGACGTGCTGCGGGCGGTCGACGACGTGTCGCTGGAGATCCTCGGCGGCGAGACGCTCGGCGTGGTCGGCGAGAGCGGCAGCGGCAAGACCACGCTCGCCCGGATGATCGTACGGCTGCTGGAGCCGACCTCGGGCGCGATCACCTTCGGCGGGCGCGACATCACGCGGCTGCCGGAGCGCGCGCTGCGGCCGGTGCGCCGCGACCTGCAGATGGTCTTCCAGGACCCGGTCTCCTCGCTCAACCCCCGGCGCACGGTCGGCGACAGCATCGCCGACCCGCTGCGCGTGCAGGGCACCGGCGGCCGCGAGGCGCTGCGGACCGCAAAGGAGCTGATGGAACGCGTCGGCCTGGACCCGTCGCGGCACGACCGGTACCCGCACGAGTTCTCCGGCGGCCAGCGGCAGCGCATGGGCATCGCCCGCGCCCTGTCACTGCGGCCGAAGCTGCTGGTCTGCGACGAGCCGGTGTCGGCGCTGGACGTCTCGACGCAGGCGCAGATCCTTGATCTGCTGCGCGACCTGCAGGAGGAGTACGAGCTGACGATCGTGTTCGTCTCGCACGACCTGGCGGTCGTGCGGCAGGTGAGCGATCGGGTGGCGGTCATGCGGAACGGCGCGCTGGTCGAGCTGGCGGACGCGGAGGAGCTGTACACGTCGCCGCGGCACGAGTACACCCGTACGCTGCTCGCCGCCGTTCCGGTCCTGGCGTAGGGACCCGGGGCGCGGGGGACGCCGACGCCGGCCGTCCCGGCGTCCCGGGAGGGCCGGCGTCGCTGTTCGTGAGAGATGGGCTCCGCGGCCCGCTCGCGCCGGCGGACCGCAAGGAGACCGATGTGTCCGCGCCCTAGAACGCGCAGATGGCGTGCACGCCCAAGCCGGGCGTGCACAGTTCGCGCATGCGTTATCTCCGTTCCGGGTAGAAGACGGCCGTGCGTTGAGGAATCGGATGACCCGGCGGAAACAGCGAACAGCCGAGCATCCGGATCCGGTGCGACTTCTACCCGGACCGGCTTTGGTCACACGCCGTGACCACGCATTTTCATTTCGCCGGGAAATACCCTCCGGGATCTGCGGAAAATGCGCGGGACGTCTAGCGCGCCCACGTCCAGGCGTAGTCTCCCACCTCGACCGATGACGCCTGGTGGCCGATGTTCAGCGGCCGGAAGGTGTCCACCATGACGGCCATCTCGGTCGTTTCCGTGTGCCCGTTGCGGACCGCCTCGATCACGCCCTCGACCGCGCCCGGCGCCGGGCCGTGCGTGAATCCGGACGGATGCAGGCTGATCGAACCGACATCGATGCCGGATCCCTTACGCGCCGAATAGTCGCCGCCGACATAGAACATCATCTCGTCGGAATCGACGTTGTGGTGGTTGTACGGAATGGGAATGGCTTCGGGGTGGAAGTCCAGTGGCCGCGGACAGAACGAGCAGATCACGAAATTGGGACCCTCGAACGTCTGGTGGACCGGCGGCGGCGCATGCGTGCGCTTCACCACCGGCTCGAAGTCGTTGATGTTGAACGCGAACGGGTAGAGGAAGCCGTCCCAGCCCACGACGTCGAGCGGATGGTTCTTGTACGTCAGGCGCGACAGCCCGCCGCGGTGGCGGACGAGCACCGGCACGTCCTCGCCCTCCAGCACGAGCGGCTCGGCCGGCGCGCGCAGGTCGCGCTCGCTGTACGGCGCGTGCTCGAGGAACTGGCCGTACTGCGACAGATAGCGCTTCGGCGGCCGGATGTGCCCGGAGGCCTCGAACACCATCAGCCGCAGCAGGTCCTCTCCCGTGCGGACGAAGCGGTGGATCGTGCCGGTCGGGATGACCACGTAGTCGCCCGGTCCGACCTCCAGCGCGCCGTAGGTCGACTCCAGCCGGGCCCTGCCGCTCTCGACGTACACGCACTCGTCACCGACGGAGTTGCGGTAGAGGTCGCCGTCGGCGTCCGCCGCGACGTAGGAGATGCGCACGTCGTCGTTGGCCATGAGCAGGCGGCGGCCGAGCACCGGGTCGCCGCCCGCGGTCAGGTCGTGCGGCTTGAAGTGGCGCGGCATCAGCGGGTGGTTCGGGCTCGCGCCGGCGGCGTGCGCGGGCAGGTCCACGCCCTCGCTCTTGACGATCGCGGTGGGCAGGTGCACGTGGTACAGCAGCGAGGAGTCGGAGGAGAAGCCCTCCTCCCCCATGAGCTCCTCGGCGTACAGGCCGCCGTCGGGCCGGCGGAACTGGATGTGACGCTTGCGGGGAACCTCCCCGGTGACGCGGTAGTAGGGCATTTCGCCTCCCGCGGTTAATCAAAGCTTTGATTACTACTCATCCGACTCTAAGCTGTGGTCCGTGACCGCACAAGACCTGGACTTCTGGTCATTCGTCGACGCCGCGGTCGAGCGCACCCGGGAGCGGCTCCCGGGGATCGACCCGGAGGCCATGCGCCTCATCCTCACCCTCTACCGGGTGACCAACATGGTGGTGTACGACATGGAGTCGGTGGTGCACCGCCCCCGCGGCTGGAGCTATCCGGGGTTCCGGCTCCTGTTCACGCTCTGGGTCGCCGGCCCGATGGAGGCCAAGCGCGCCGCCGAGCTGTCCGGGATGAGCCGGCAGGCGGTCTCCGCGCTCGTCGGCACGCTCAGCCGGGACGGCCTGGTGAGCAAGGTGCCCGACGTGAAGGACCGCCGGGCCGTACGCCTCAGCCTCACCACCGGGGGCGAAGAGGCCATCAGCGCGGCGTTCAGCACGCACAACGACCGCGAGCAGCTGTGGGCCGGCACGCTGTCCGCCGAGGAGCGCGACACCCTCGTACGCCTGCTGGCCAAGCTCGGTGCCCGCGAAGGGGTACGCCGGCGCCGATAGGGTTTGCCTCGTGTTCCAACGAGTGATGCGCGGAGGCGTACGGCTGCCGGCCATGATCGTCGCGATCGGGATGCTGGCGGGGTGCAGCGACCCGGCGGACGCGGTGCGGCGCGAGCGCGCGGCCGCGCGGAAGGCCTCTCCGAGCCCCTCGGCGTCGGCCGGCGCCGGGCACCGTACGGCCACGTGGTGGCAGGCCCCGGGCGGCCTGAAGACCGTGAACGGTCTCCGCGTGCACACGGGCGCGCTGCGCGCCGGGCGGATGCGCGTCGCGATCACCGACGTCGCCGGCCGGACCCACCGGACGATCACCGCCACGACCGTCCCGCACGGGGCGACGATCGGCGATTTCACCCTCACGGAGATCAAGGTCGCCAAGTCCCCCAAGGCCGGGACGTACGGCGTGACCTTCCACTACCGGAAGCGCTGACCCGGCCGGGGTTTCCAGCCGAATCCCGCTCTGGTTTCATGCGGGTGGGAGGCTACTCATGTCCGAACCGCTCAGCGTCGTCATCGTCGGGGCCGGCTTCGGGGGCATCGGCATGGCCATCCGGCTCAAACGCGCGGGCGTGCGCGACGTCACGGTGCTGGAGAAGGCCGGCGACCTGGGCGGCACCTGGCGCGACAACGTCTACCCGGGTGCGTCCTGCGACGTCCCCTCCCACCTGTACTCCTTCTCCTTCGAACGCCGGCGCGACTGGTCACGCCGCTACCCGCCGCAGGAGGAGATCCTCGACTACCTGCGCGCCTGCGCCGCCAAGTACGGGATCGAGCCACGGTTCGGCACCGAGGTCGAGGAGGCGGCCTTCGACGAGGAGCGCGGGCTCTGGCGGATCCGTACGACCGCCGGGGAGGAGTTCACCGCGCGGGCCCTCGTCGCCGCGTGCGGGCAGCTCAACCGGCCGGCCTACCCCGACCAGCCGAACGCCTTCGCCGGCACGGCCTTCCACTCCTCCCGCTGGAACCACGACTACGACCTGACCGGCAAACGGGTCGCGGTGATCGGCACGGGCGCGAGCGCGATCCAGTTCGTGCCGCGCGTGGCGGAGCGGGCCGCCGCGGTGCACGTCTTCCAGCGGACGCCGCCGTACGTCATCGAGAAGGCCGACCGGCCGTACGCGCCGTGGGAGCGGCGCCTGCTGCGGTGGCTGCCGGCGCTGCGGACGCTCAGCCGGGCGAACCTGTACACACGGCTCGAGGCGCGCGGCCTGGCGTTCGTCACCGCGCCGCGCCTCATGCGCCTCGTCGAGCAAGCCTTCCTCCGGCGGCTCGCCGAGCAGGTCCCCGACCCGGATCTGCGCGCCGCGCTGACACCGGCGTACGTCATGGGCTGCAAGCGCATCCTGCTGTCCGACGACTACTACGCGGCCCTGCGCCGCCCGAACGTCGAGCTGGTCACCACGCCGATCGAGCGCCTCTCCGAGCGCGGCGTCGTCACCGCGGACGGCCGGGAGTACCCGGTCGACGCGGTCATCTACGGCACCGGGTTCCGCACGCAGGCGTTCGTCGCGCCGATGACCGTACGGGGGCTGGGCGGGCGCACGCTCGAGGAGGCCTGGCGCGGAGGCGCCGAGGCGTACCTCGGCATCGCGGTGAACGGCTTTCCCAACCTGTTCCTGCTCTACGGGCCGAACACCAACCTCGGCCACAACTCGATCATCTACATGCTGGAGTCGCAGTTCAACTACATCGTCGGCTGCGTCCGCGCGCTGTCCCGCGCCACGTACATCGACGTACGGGCCGACGTGCAGAACGCCTTCAACGAGGAGTTGCAGCAGCGGTTCCGCCGCACGGTGTGGACCAGCGGCTGCCGGAGCTGGTACATGACGGCCGACGGGAAGATGGTCAACAACTGGCCCGGCCACACGTTCGCCTACCGCCGCGCCACCCGCCGCCCCGACCCCCGCGACTTCCGCGTACGGGCCTGACGGGCCGGCCCGGGGTCACTCCGGGGACGAACGGCGGCTGATCATCGTGTCAAAGTCGGCGGCCTCCGCCCGAGACGCTCTAGCACGCGTAGCGCGTACGTATCGTCGGTCTGGATCTCGGCGAGCGGCACGACCGGCAATCTGATGCGTGTCGCGAGGGGGATCTTCCGGAAAAGGAAGATCGGCGCCACGCCCGGTTTGGGGAGATCTTCCAGTTCAAACCACACCCTCGGCCTGAGTTCATCGACCAACAGCACATGGAACTCACCGTGCATGCATCGACACCGCGCCGGCCGGTCTTCCGAGTCGCGAGGATCAACGGCCGGCCCGGCCCAGTCTCGCAGGCGGACCAGTCCCCCTCGGCCCTTCACCAGTAACACATAAGAACACTACGGTTACCTTCTGTGAAGATCGTTGTGCAGGTCAAACTCATGCCAGATGCCGGGCAGGCACTGGCGCTTGAGCGGACCCTGCACGTGGTCAACGAGGCGGCGGACTGGGTATCGGCCGTGGCGTTCGAGCGCGGTGTGCCGCACGTGTACGAGCTGCGCAGGCACACCTATGCGGAGCTGAAGTCGCGGGGGCTGGGGGCACAAGCCGCCCAGCATGTGATCAAGAAGGTCCGCGACGCCTACACCACGTTGAAGGCGAATATCCGCGCTGGGAACCTCGGCAAGCCGGGCTCCCATCGCCGCGTCAAGGCCGAGGCCAAACCGGTCGTGTTCCGCCCGGAGGCGGCGCAGCCGTATGACGACCGGTTCTTGTCCTGGCAGTACGACGCCGGGACCGTGTCGGTGTGGACCGTCGAGGGCCGGGTGAAGAACATTGCGTTCGCCTGCTCGGCGGGTGCCCTCAAGACGCTGCAGGAGCACCGGCAGGATGAATCGGATCTGGTTCGGCGTGATGGTGTGTTCTATCTGAGCGCCACGTGTGAGGTGCCCGAGGCCGAGCGGTACGAGCCCGGGCGGTTCATCGGTGTGGACCTGGGCGTCGCCGCCATCGCGACCACTTCGACCGGTTACCAGGCCGCGGGGCGGGGACTCAACCGGCATCGCAGGCGGCAGCTCGAACTACGCCGCAAGCTTCAGAACAAGCGGACCAAGTCCGCCAAGCGGCTGCTGAAGAAGCGCAGCCGGAGCGAGAAGCGCCACGCGGCGAACCAGAACCACATCATCGCCAAGACGATCGTGACCGAGGCTGAACGCACCTCATCCGGAATCGCCCTGGAAAACCTCACAGGGATCCGGCAGAGGGTACGGCTCCGCAAGCCCCAACGGGTCACGCTGCACTCCTGGGCCTTCGCCCAGCTCGCAGACTTCATCGCCTACAAGGCCAAACGGGCCGGCGTGCCCGTGGTCTTCGTCGATCCGGCCTACACCTCACAGCAGTGCTGCGAGTGCGGCCACATCGACGACAACAACCCGGCAAGCCAATCGGTTTTCATTTGCCGGAACTGCGGGGTCGTTGCCCACGCCGACCGCAACGCCTCCCGCAACATCGCCCGCAAGGGCGAGGCTGTGTGGACCGCGGGGCGTGAGTCACGCGTCCCTGCCACCCCATAGGGGCGGTTGGACGGAGGAGCCCACCCAGCAGCTACCTCCAAGCCCGGTCCTCTAGGACCGGGTCAAGTTGACCCCAGGCGGGTGAGGCGGTCGAGCAGGCTCGGGGGGTGCAGCGGGCGGGTCAGGCGCAGCGGTGTGCGGTCGGGGCCCGCCGTGACCGAGGCGACCGTCCGGCCCGCCGGGGCGTGGCGCGGCACCTCGCCCACGACGCGCAGCCTCACCGTGAGGCCCGGCCAGCCCGTCGTCGTGACCGGTGTCGTCGCGGCCAGGGGGATCCGGTGGCCGAAGCCGTCGTCGACGCGGGCGAGCACGGCGCCGCTCCGTGCCAGCGTCACGCGGGTCAAGGCGTTCTCCGCCGCCACGAGCAGCGGCTGGGCGGCGGAGATGGCGACGGCCGAGCTCGTGGCCTGCGGCTGGGCCATCACCGCGCCGACGAGCAGCCGGCCGCCCGAGCGCGCCGCGAAGACGTAGTTGCCTCCGGCCTTGCTCGTGTAGCCGGTCTTGCCGCCGATGACGCCGTACGAGCCGAGCAGTGTGTCGCTTCCCGCGCGGGTCTCGCCGCCGGTGCGCGGCGTGAAGCTCGGCTTGCTCACCACCTCGGCGAAGGCCGGGACCCGCATCGCCGCGCGGAACAGGCGCACCTGGTCGGCGGCGGTGCTGACGGTGGTCGGGTCGAAGCCGCTCGGATCGGTGTAGCGGGTGGCGGTCATGCCGAGCCGGCGCGCCGTGGCGTTCATCTTGGCGGCGAACGGCGCGTCGCCGCCGGCGTCCCAGCGGGCCAGCTCGTGCGCGATGTTGTTGGCCGAGACGACCATCAGCGCCTCGAGGGCCTCGCGCTCGGTGAAGGGCTGGTTCGCCACCACGTCGACGTGGCTCTCGTCGCGTGCGATGCGCCAGGGCAGGCGGGCGGCCTCCTCCGGGGAGATCCGGTACGTCGGGCCCTCCTCGCCGGCGCGGAGCGGGTGGTCCTGCAGGAAGACGTAGGCGGTCATCACCTTGGCGACGCTGGCGGTCGGCGTCGGCGTCCCGGTGCCGGAGGCGCCCATCCGGCCGACGCCGTCGACCTCGATCACCGCCTGGCCGGCGGCGGGCCAGGGCAGGTGCAGCGCTCCGGGGACCGTGCGGCTCGCGGGCGTGACCAGGCGCAGCCTGGCCGACGGCAGCGGCCGTACCATCTGGAAGACGACGAGCGCGAGCAGCAGCAGGCCCATCGCCCCGCAGACGATCGCCAGTATGCGGCCGGTGTGCCGCCTCGGGCCGCCGGCCTGTTCGGCGGGTGGCAGCAGCATGCGTTCCGCGATCCCCGTCACCGCAACCCCCGTCGTTCTTCAGAGCGGCGCAGAAATGCTCCGTGACCAGATTAGATGCACGCCGTGCCGTTTCGGTTCGGACCGGGACGGTGAGTCGCGGAGAACCGCGCAGTAACGTACGCGGCATGCCCACCGCACTCATCACCGGCGCGACGGCCGGCATCGGCGCGGCGTTCGCCCGCCGCCTGTCCGCCGACGGCTTCGGCCTGATCCTGCTCGCCCGCGACGCCGAACGCCTGGCCGGCGCCGCCGAGGAGTACGGGAACTCCGAGGTGGTGGTCGCCGACCTGGCCACCGAGGAGGGGATCGCCAGGGGCGAGGAGGCGGCGCGCCGCGCCGACCTGGTGGTGAACAACGCCGGGTTCGGGCAGAAGGGCCGGTTTCTCGACGTCCCGCTGCACGACGAGCTGAGCATGCTCCGGGTGCACTGCGAGGCCGTGCTGCGGCTGACGTACGCGGCGCTGCCCGCGATGCGCGAGCGGGGCCGCGGCGGGGTCATCAACGTCGCGTCGGTGGGGGCGTTCTTCCCGCGCGGCACGTACGGCGCCTCAAAGGCGTGGGTGGTGAGCTTCAGCCAGGCGGTCGCGCAGGACTTTCCGGACGTGCCGGTCATGGCGCTGTGCCCGGGATTCGTGCACACCGAGTTCCACGAGCGGGCGCGGATCGACATGTCCCGGCTGCCCTCGGCGCTGTGGCTGGACGCCGACGACGTGGTCGCCGCCGGGCTGCGCGACTTCCGCCGCGGCCTCACCGTCAGCGTGCCGAGCCTGCAGTACAAGGCCCTCGTCGGCGCCGGCCGGCTCATCCCGCGCGGCCTCGCCGCGCGGTTCTCCAGCCGGACCGGGCGCACGTACCGCTGAAGCACCGCGTGGCGACCCCGGGCCGGAGCGCGCCACGAGCCGGGACCTGGCGCGGACGGCACGGTCCCGTCACCGGGTCGCGCACGGTGTCCGGTACCGCTAGGTTTGCCCCATCCGGACGGAGGTTCCCCCATGCCCCTGTTCACCCGTCGTCTCGCCGCCCTCGTCTCGGCGGCGCTGCTGGCCGCGGGTCTGCTCGCCGGCCCGTTCACCGCGCCCGCCGCGAACGCGGTCGTGGGCGGCGACGCCGCCGCCCCGCCGCCCTGGCTCGCGGCCGTGGGCACCCCGGCGTTCCTCATCCGGCCGTCCGGGCAGTTCTGCGGCGGCACGCTGGTGTCGGCGGACAAGGTGGTGACGGCCGCGCACTGCGTCGACTTCCTGCGCTCGGTGCCGAACCTGATGAGCGTCACGTTCGGCCGCGCCGACCTGACCAAGAAGGACGGCGAGAGCGTGCAGGTGAAGTCGGTCTGGGTGCAGCCGAACTTCAAGGAGACGGAGTTCAAGGGCGAGACGGTCGAACACCATGACGTGGCCGTGCTGACGCTGAACCGCCCGGTGCTGGACCGCCAGCCGCTGCCGGTGATCGACCGGGCGGGCCTGTACCCGCCGGGCGCGCCCGCCCAGGTGCTCGGCTGGGGCACGACCTCCGAGCTCGACCTGCTCAACGCGCGCCTGCGCCAGGCCACGATCCCCCTGGTGTCCGACGCGCGCTGCGCCGCCGCGTACGGCTCGTCCTTCGACCACCGCGACATGGTCTGCGCGGGCTCGCCGAAGGCCGACACGTGCCAGTTCGACAGCGGCGGCCCGCTCGTGGTGAACGGCCGGCTCGCGGGCATCACGTCGTGGGCGTACGGCTGCGCCCGCGAGGGCTACCCCGGCGTCTACACCCGCCTGGCCCCCTTCACCCTCCCCCTCTGACCCGTCCGGATCCGGGCCTCACGGCCGGATCCGGACGTTGACAGAAGATCAGCGGCGGGCCTTTGCTGGGCGGCACAACAAATGCCGGAGGCTCCCATGCGTCGTCCGCATATCGGTGTGCTCGCCGTCGCCCTCACCGTGCCGCTCGCCGCGGTGCCCGCCGGCGCCGCGCACGCGGCGGACGGGCCGGGTGCCGAGTCCCACTTCGACCTCGCGCGCAAGGACTGCGTCGGGACCGCGCACGGCGGGTCGAAGATCTGGTTCACCGTGGCGGGCGGTGTGCTGTCCGACGTGTACGAGCCGACGGCCGACAACACGAACGTCGAGTCGATGCGGTTCGCGGTCACCGACGGGCGGACGTTCACCGAGTTGCAGGGCCGGGACACGACCTACAGCGTCGCGACCGATCCGACCGGCATGGCCTGCACGGTCACCACCGCGAGCAAGGCCGGGCGGTACCGCCTCGTCACGACGTACGTGACCGATCCGCGCCGTGACGCGGTGGTGGTGCGCACCCGCCTGGAGGCGAAGACCCCGCTGCGGCTGTACGTCCGGCTGGACACGAGCATCAACGGCAACGGCGGCGGCGGGGACGCGAACGCGGGCGGCGACACCGCGACGGTCCGGCACGGCGTGCCCGTCGTCGGCGACGAGAACACCCTCACCAGCGCCACGAACCGCGACTACGCCGTCCCGACCTACGTCGCCCTGCGCGCCGGGCGGGCGCTGCCGGAGGCGAGCGTCGGGTACGCCGGCACCGCGAGCGACGGCGCGGCCATGCTGGACGCACGTCACGCGCTCGGCCCGAACGACTCCGCGCCCGACGGCAACGTCGTCGCGACCGCACGCCTGCCGCTGAGCCACGGCGAGACGACCTTCGCGCTCGGCTTCGGGCGTACCGCGGACCAGGCCGCCGGTACGGCCGGGGCCTCCGTGTCACGGCCGTTCGCCGCGACGGAGAACGACTACCTCGGCGGCTGGCGGGCCTACGACCGCGGTCTGCGCCGCCCGCCCGCCGCGTACGCGAACGCGTACTACCCGTCGGCCAACGTCATCAAGGCGAGCGAGGACAAGACCTTCCCCGGCGCGGTCGTGGCGTCCCTGGCCAGTCCGTGGGGACAGGCGATCGGCGCGGCGGGCCGCTCCGGCGGGCGGCCGTTCTACTTCGGCTCCTACCGTGAGGTGTTCTCCCGCGACCTGTACGAGGCCTTCACCGGGTTCCTCACCGACGGGGACCTGGCGACGGCGCGGGCGACCGCGCGGTTCCTGCTGGAGCGCCAGCAGCTGCCCGACGGGCGGCTGCCGCGCAACTCGCTGCTGAACGGGCAGGTCGCCCCGGACACCGGCGGCGACCAGCTGGACGAGACCGCCTACCCGATCCTCATGGCCTACCAGGCGGGGCTGGGCGGGGACACCGCCCTGTGGCGCGACCACGTGCGGAAGGCCGCGGACTTCCTGGTCGCGCACGGCCCGTCGTTCGGCGTGGAGCGCTGGGAGGAGCAGTCCGGGTACTCCCCCTCGACCATCGCGGCCGAGATCGCCGGGCTGGTCGCCGGCGGGGAGATCGCGGCCCGGCACGGCGACGACGCGCGGGCCCGGCTCTACCGGGCGACCGCCGACCACTTCGCGCGTTCGGTCCAGGGCTGGACGGTGACCACGACCGGGCCCTACGGCAAGCGGTACTTCCTGCGGCTGTCCAAGAACGGCGACCCGGACGCCGCGACGTCGTACGGGCTGGGCAACGGCGGACCTGCCGAGGACCAGCGGCGGGTGGTCGACGCGGGGTTCCTGGAGCTGCCCCGCCTGGGCGTGCTCGCCCCGGACGATCCGGACGTGACCGCCTCGCTGCCGGTCGTGGACAAGGTCATCGGGCACGCCACGCGGACCGGCCCGGCCTGGTACCGCTACGGCTCCGGCACCGGAGGCTCCGAGGACGGGTACGGCGACTGCCACGTGGCCGACCCGACCGCCTGCGACCCGGAGGGCCGGCCGTGGCCGACCGGGAACACCGGATCCGGGCACGTGTGGCCGGTGCTGTCCGGCGAGCGGGCCGAACACGACCTCCAGGTCCACGACACCCGGTCGGCCTCGGCCCTGCTCATCTCGATGAGCCGCTACTCCCCCACCGGCCTGGTGCCCGAACAGGCCTGGGAGGACCCGGACCTGCCCGCGAGCCCGTACGGCGCGGACCCGGCCACCGCGTCGATCGGCTTCACGAACGGGCGGGCGGCCGGCTCGGCCTCGCCGCTCACCTGGGCGCAGGCGCAGGTCGTACGGCTGGCGCTCGACCTCGGCGCCGGGCGCGTGCTCGAACGGCCCGCCGTGGTCCGTGACCGGTACGCCCACGCGCCCGCCGCGCTGCCCCTGACCGTCACCGGCCCCGCGGACGGCACCTCGGTCTCCGGGACGACGGCCGAGGTCACCGGCACGACGGAGCCCGGAGCGCGGGTCGAGGTCGCCTCGGCCGGCACGGACGTCGGCGCCGGCGCCCGGGTCGCCTCGGCGCGGGCCGGCGCGGACGGGACGTTCACGGCCGACGTGCCGGTGAGCTTCGGCACGACCGTGCTCACCGTGGCGGCGACCGGCCACGGGCGCACGGCGTACGCACAGCGCACGGTCGTCGGCGAGCTGACCGGCGGCACCACCGCGCTGGACGTGACGGACCCGGACGGCGACGACCACGGGCCGGGCACCTTCGCCTACCCGACCGCGGCCGACTTCCACCCCGGCGCGTACGACCTGGAGCGGTTCCAGGTGATCAGCGACGCGACGACGGTGTACCTGCAGGCGCGGCTGCGCGACCTGACGCCGACGTTCGGCAGCCCGATCGGCGCGCAGCTCCTCGACGTCTACGTGCGGCAGCCCGGCGTCTCGCCCGCCTCCGACCAGGCCGCGTCGGCCGCGCGGAACTACACGCTCGGCGACTCCTGGACCCAGCGCGTGGAGGTGCAGGGCTTCGCCGCGCCGGTCTGGGTGGACGCGGCGGGCGGCGCGAGGAGCGGCGCGGCCGTACGGTCGTCGCAGGCCGCCCGGACCATCACGATCGCGCTGCCGAAGGAGACGTTCGGCACGCCGGGCCCCGGCTGGAGCTTCGCGGTCGTGCTGCACGGCCAGGACGGCTACAGCGCCGACCAGGCGCGCGGCTTCGCCGCGACGCCACAGCCGTACGCGTTCGGAGTCTGCGGGCCGGACGCCTCGGGCCCGATCTGCGCAGCCGACCCGGCGACCGTGCCACGGGCGATGGATGTGATCACCCCGCCGGGCGTCTCCCAGTCCGACGAGCTGGACCCGGCCAAGGGCGCCGTGAACGTACGGTCGGTCCCGATCCCCTGAGCCTCGCCTCCCCGTGCCGGGCGAGATGATGGCGGGATGAGCCGGGAGAACCACCGCATCGCCGTACTCGTGCTGGAGGGGGCGAAGCCGCTCGACGTCGGCATCCCCGCGCAGGTGTTCTCCAGTCGGCCGGGCATGCCGTACGAGGTGCGGGTGTGCGGTGCCGCGCCCGGGCCGGTGACCGGCGGCGACGGCCTGTCGTATCACGTGGCCGACGGCCTGGAGGCCCTGGAGCGCGCCGACACGATCTTCATCCCCGGCTATCGGGAGCCGGCGACCACCGATCCGCCGGCGGCGGTCGTCGGCGCGCTCCTGGCCGCCCATGAGCGCGGCACCCGGCTCGCGGCCATCTCGACCGGGGCGTTCGCGCTGGCGGCGACGAGCCTGCTCGACGGCAAGCGGGCGACGACCCACTGGCACTACACGAAGATCCTGGCCGAACGGCATCCGCTCGTGCGGGTGGACGAGAACGTGCTGTTCGTCGACGAGGGCGGCGTGCTCACCTCGGCGGGCGCGGCCTCCGGCATCGACCTGTGCCTGCACCTGGTGCGGCGCGACCACGGCGTCGCGCTCTCCAACCGCGTGGCGAGACGGCTGGTGGCGGCGCCCTACCGCAGCGGCGGCCAGGCGCAGTACGTCCCCCGGAGCGTGCCCGAACCGCTCGGCGACGTGTTCGCGAGCACACGCGAGTGGGCCCTGAAGCACCTCGACGAACCCCTGACCCTGGAGGCGCTCGCCCGCAACGCGCGGGTGTCGGCGCGCACCTTCTCCCGGCGGTTCGTGGAGGACACCGGCTACACGCCGATGCAGTGGGTGCTCCGCGCGCGGGTGGACCTGGCGCGCGAGCTGCTCGAACGCACCGATCTGGCCGTGGGGCAGATCGCCGACCGGGTCGGGCTCGGCACCGCCGCGAACCTGCGCCTGCACTTCCAGCGCATTCTCGGCACCTCGCCGACGGAGTACCGGCACACCTTCTCGGCCTGAGGTCCGTTGACGCGTCCGTTGTCGCATCCGTTGATGCGCCCGTTGACCGTTGATGCGTCCGTTGGCGCGATCCTTGCGGTCAGTGGCGAAAATACTGGCGAGATCCTTGCGTACGTTGTCTCCCAAGCCACTGTCCGCCCGCCGCCGCGATGTCGAGCATGGAGAGGCGTAACGAAAGGAGTCTCCATGACCCGCATCGCCGTCAACGGATTCGGCCGCATCGGACGCAACACGCTCCGGGCCCTGCTGGAGCGCGACAGCAAACTCGACGTGGTCGCCGTCAACGACCTCACCGCCCCCGAGACGCTCGCGCACCTGCTCAAGTACGACAGCGCGCTCGGCCGCCTTGGCCGCTCCGTGGAGGTCGACGGATCACAGCTCGTGGTCGATGGCCGCCGCATCACGGTGCTCGCCGAACGCGACCCCGCCGACCTGCCGTGGGCCGACCTGGGCATCGACATCGTGCTGGAGTCGACCGGCCGCTTCACCTCGGCGGACGCCGCCCGCGCGCACATCCGCGCCGGCGCCGGACGCGTGCTGGTGAGCGCCCCCTCCGCCGGCGCCGACGTCACACTCGCCTACGGCGTGAACACCGACGCGTACGACCCCGCCGAGCACGTGATCGTCTCGAACGCCTCGTGCACCACGAACGCACTGGCTCCCCTGGCGTCCGTGCTGGACGACCTGGCCGGCATCGAGCACGGCTTCATGACCACGGTGCACGCCTACACCCAGGAGCAGAACCTCCAGGACGGCCCCCACCGCGACCTGCGCCGCGCCCGCGCCGCCGGGGTGAACATCGTGCCCACCACCACCGGGGCCGCCAAGGCCATCGGCCTGGTGCTGCCGAACCTCGACGGCAAGCTGTCGGGCGACTCGATCCGCGTGCCGGTGCCGGTCGGCTCGATCGTGGAGCTGAACACCACGGTCTC
The DNA here is from genome assembly GCF_039541955.1 of Actinoallomurus oryzae. Lineage (NCBI taxonomy): Bacteria > Bacillati > Actinomycetota > Actinomycetes > Streptosporangiales > Thermomonosporaceae > Actinoallomurus > Actinoallomurus oryzae. The sequence goes on from NZ_BAABHF010000019.1 coordinate 621,824, forward strand.
CCGTGAGGTCACCCGCGACGAGGTGCTCGCGGCCTACCGCACCGCCGCCGACGGCCGGCTCGAGGGCGTCCTCGACTACGCCGACGAGCCGCTGGTCTCCAGTGACATCACCGGCCACCCGGCGTCAGCGATCTTCGACGCCGCCCTCACCCGCGTCGACGGCAGGCACGTCAAGGTGGCTGCCTGGTACGACAACGAGTGGGGCTTCTCCAACCGCCTCATCGACACGCTGGAGCTGCTCGCGTCGGGCCTGGATTCCTGACGTCGAGCGGGAGCAGGGCTCCGGCCCGCTTCACCGTACGGATGATCGGAGCCGTCTCGACCGCGCGGATGTCGTCCAGTGAGGCGACGCTCTCGGTCAGATAGCGGGCCAGGTCCATCGAATCCCGGCAGTTCACCGCCGCGAGCAGGTTCGTCGGGCCGGTGGTCAGGGCCACCAGGGAGACCTCCGGGTGCTCGGCCATGGCCGCCGCCACGGCGGTGAGCCGGGACGGGCGTACCGACATCCACAGGCGGGCCTCCGCGCGGAAGCCCAGCGCCGACGGGGGGATATCGACGAGGAAGGTGAGCACCCCGGACCGGCGCAGGGCGGTCATACGGCGTCGTACGGTCGCCTCCGACCAGCCCGTCGCCTCGGCGAGTTCCGCGTGGCCGGCCCGGCCGTCGCGGGACAGCAGGTCGAACAGCGGGCGGTCGGCCGGGCCGAGGGTCACCTCGCCGTCCTCGGCGGGCGGTGGGGCCAGCAGCGCGGTCTGTTCGGGGCTGAGCCGGGCGGGCCCGGCCCAGGTGCTGGGCAGCGCGTGGTGGCCGAGGAGCAGGTGGGCCGAGACGGACGTGACGCGGCTGGTCCTGGGGAGCCGGTGCAGGAGCAGGGCCTCGCTCTCTTCGGGGCCGGGCGTCTGCGCGCTGCAGGAGATCTCGGTGCCGCCGGAGAGCAGGTGGACGTAGGAGGTGTCGGGGCGGGCGGCGATCGCCCGGGCGATGGCGTTCGCGGCGTCCGGCGTGCACTGCAGCCGGATGGTCCAGTTGCTGTAGCCGAGCCGGCCTCCGTTGAGGGTGCCGACGACGCGGAGGACCCCGGCGGCGCGCAGCCGGCGGTAGCGGCGGGCGACGGTGTTCTCCGAGACGCCGAGGACCTCGCCGATGGCGCGGAACGGAGCACGGCCGTCGATCTGCAGCGCGTGCACGAGGCCCTGGTCGACCGCGTCCAGCGAGACGGTATCCGTCTTCATTCACGGAAGTATGCCGGTATCCGTCGCGAATCGGCATCACACTGGCGGCATCGGCCTGCCGGTCACGAACGTAAGGGACGTCCCGCCTCTCCCGGCAAAGGAGTCTCATGCGTTCGTGGTGGCCTCTGGTGGCCGTCTGCCTCGGCACCTTCATGTTCCTGCTCGACACCACCGTGCTGTCCGTCGCGCTGCCCGCGATCGGCACGGGCCTGTCGGCGCCGCTGTCCACGCTCTCGTGGGTGGCCGACGTCTACACCCTGGTGCTCGCCGTCCTGATGCTCACGATGGGGTCGCTGGCGGACCGGCTCGGCGCGCGCCGCCTGTACCTCGCCGGGCTGGCGGTCTTCGGCGCCGCCTCGCTGGCCTGCGGCCTGGCGTGGAGCCCGATGGTCCTGGTCGGCGCCCGCGGGGTGCAGGGCGTCGGCGGCGCGGCCATGGCGGTGACCGCCTTCGCGCTGATCGGATCCGTCTACCGGGGGCCGGACCTGGGCCGGGCGATGGGGGTCTTCGGCGCGGTGACCGGCCTTTCGGCCGCGATCGGGCCGATGCTCGGCGGCGTCCTCACCGAGTACCTGAGCTGGCGGGCGATCTTCTTCCTCAACGTGCCTCTCGCCGTCGCCACGATCGCGCTGTCCTCGCGGGTGCTGGAGAAGGGACGGCGGCCCGCCGAGGCGCGCTTCGACCTGACCGGAGTGATCACCTTCGCCCTGGGCGCCGGCGCGCTCACGTACGGCCTGACGGCCGGCCAGCAGGGCCGGGCCGCGGCCCTCGTCGTCGCGGTGCTCGCGCTGGCCGTCTTCGCGTACGCCGAGCTGCGCAGCCGCACGCCGCTGCTGGACGTCCGGCTGTTCGCCCGCGCGTCGTTCTCCGCCGTGATGGCCTGCGTGCTGGCCTCGACGGCGGCCTTCGCCGCGCTCGTCTACACGTCGGTCTGGCTGCAGTCGGGGCTCGGGCTGGGCCCGGTGCGCGCCGGGCTCGCGCTGATGCCGCTCGCGCTGGCGTCCTTCGTGACCTCGCTGGCCGGCGGGCGGCGGTTGCGCGGCCGGTCTCCCCGGGCGCTCCTCGCCTGGGGCCTGCTGCTGAGCGGGATCGGCTGCGCGCTCCAGGCGGTGCCGGGCGCGAACGCGTCCGCCGCCACGCTCGCGGTGGGGCTGGCCGTCACCGGTGTCGGCGTCGGCCTGGGCGGGCCCGCGATGGGGGCGGCGGTGTTCGCGGCGCTGCCACCGGAGCGGAGCGGCATGGCCGCGGGCGCGATGACGACGTTCCGGCAGCTGGGGCAGACCCTCGGCGTGGCCGTCTTCGGGGTGCTGTTCCAGCGGCACGGCGCCGGGACGTCCGGCGGCCTGGACCGGGTGATGATCGCCGCGGCGGTGATCGGGGTGGTCGGGTCCGTCCTCGCGCGCGCCTTCGTGCCGAGGCCCGCGGTGGAGCGGGCCGCGGCACCGCCGCCGCGGGACCTGACCGGCCCCGGCGCTCAGAGGTAGAGGCCGGTGCCGTACTCCGGGCGCTCGCTGGCCACCGCGTGCAGGTCGCGCTCGCGCATCACCAGGTAGATCGCGCCCTGCACCTCGACCTCGAACTGGTCCTCGTCCTTGAACAGGACCTTGTCGCCGACCTTGACCGAACGAACGTGATGGCCGACGCCGCACACCTCGCCCCAGACGAGGCGGTTGGCCATCTCGGCCGTCGCGGGGATGACGATGCCGCCGGTGCTGCGGCGCTCGCCCTCCTTGTCGGGGCGCACCATCACCCGATCGCCCAGCATCTGGATCTCGAACTTCGCCTCGGACACGGTGCGGAGTCTACTTTGTGCCGAAGGGTTCGGCGCAGTCGAGACGACTCACGGCCGGCCGCGTCACTGCTCGGCGAGGGCGAGGCGCTCGAGGAACTCGATCGCGGGCCGGCGCACCTCGACGGGCTGGATGCCCCCGAGGACGTCGATCGCCTCTTCGTAGGTGCGGGTCGTGGCGCAGGTGATGGCGACCGATCCGGCGACGGCCTTCTCCAGTGATCCGGCCGGTGCCTGGTCGGCCATCTCCCGTGCGGTCGTGGCCAGGTCGAGGTTGTCGGGCGTTCTCGGAGTGCTCAACGTTCCTCCTCCGGTGACGATGGCCCGGTGGCCCCGACGGCCGGGCCGCCGCGAATGTCGAGGGAAGCACATCCTAAGCAAGAACCCACAGCGTGCGTACACCGAGGTCACCGAAAGGGTACCGAAGACGTCTCCCAGGGACCGCCCGGGGGCCTCGCCCGTCGCAGAGGGGCCGGGCGGCCGCTCAGCCGGCGAAGCCGTCGAGGTACGCGGTGAACGCCGCGCACTCCTCGGCGAGCTGCTCGTGCACGCCCGCGTACACGTGCTCGAAGATCGCCTGCGGCTCCGGGTCGGGCAGCGCGCGGCAGTCGGCGCGCACCTGGCGGCCCAGGGCCTCGGCGTCGGCGTCGACGGACTCGAAGAAGTCGTCGCCGGCCAGCCGGTTCTTGGTGAGGTACGCCCGGACGCGCTCGATCGGGTCCTTCAGCCGCCAGGCCTCCAGCTCGGCGCCGGTACGGTAGCGGGTCGGGTCGTCGGAGCTGGTGTGGGCGCTCATCCGGTACGTGAAGGCCTCGATCAACGTCGGCCCCTCACCGTCGCGCGCCCGCTCCAGCGCGGCGCGCGTCACCGCCAGGCAGGCGAACACGTCGTTGCCGTCGACGCGCACACCGGGGAAGCCGAACCCGAAGCCGCGCCGGTAGAGCGGCACGCGCGTCTGGGTCTCCAGCCGGGCGGAGATCGCCCACTGGTTGTTCTGGCAGAAGAAGACGACCGGTGCGTTCTGCGCGCCCGCCCACACGAACGCCTCGTTGACGTCGCCCTGGCTGCTCGCGCCGTCACCGAAGCAGGCGAGCACGGCCTCGTCGGCGCCGTCGCGCTGCACGCCCATGGCGTACCCGACCGCGTGGAGCGTCTGCGCGCCGATCACGATCGCGTAGAGGGCCATGCGGACCTTCTCGGCGTCCCACCCGCCGTGGTCGGTGCCGCGCCAGTTCTTCAGCAGCTCGCCGACCGTGACACCGCGCGCCATGGCGATGGCGTGCTCGCGGTAGCTGGGGAAGACGTAGTCGGTGGACGCCAGCGCGCGGGCGGCGCCGACCTGCGCGGCCTCCTGGCCGAGCAGCGGCGCCCAGAGCCCCAGCTCGCCCTGCCGCTGCAGGGCCATCGCCTCCGTGTCGAGCCGCCGCGCCAGCGACATGTCCCGGAAAAGCTCCTGGACCTGACCGGCGGTCAGATCCAGGGGGTAGTCGGGGTGGTCGAGTCGCTCGCCCTCCGGGGTGAGCAGCTGCACGAGCTCGGTCACGGGGCCTCCTTCGCCGGCCTCGCGGCCACGGTGCGGCGCCGTCCGGTCGCCTCGCTTCACCCGGTCGCGGGACGTCCTTCCGCGACCACGGTGCGGTGCCCTCTGGCTCTCTCGCTGCTCGATCACGTAGTCCGATTTTGCCAGCCCTCCGGTAGGCCCGGCATGTGTCCGGGTACAAACCGGAGGAACCATGACCTGTCCAGAACCGACAGATGCTCGGACCCCCTAGCATATTCCCTATTGATCAGATAGGGAATATGCGTCAGGATGGCGTTGGCCCTGGTCACCTCGCGGTATTCGACGATGCCGCCGTGCGAAGGAGTTGTGGCGTGGCCCTCTGGAAGCCCGACCCGACCTTCTACCCCTCCCCCCGCGACGCGGTCGCCGCGCCGCCGGAGTCCCTCGCGTACGTGGCCGCCTTCGACCGTGCGGCCGAGAAGCCCGACGCGATCGCGGTGATCGACGTCGACCCCGGATCCATGTCGTACGGCTCGGTGGTCGGCTGGACCGACCTGCCCTACACCGGGGACGAACTGCACCACTTCGGGTGGAACGCCTGCAGCAGCGCGCTGTGCCCGTACGCGCCGCACCCGCACATCGAACGTCGCTACCTGGTGGTCCCGGGGCTGCGCTCCTCGCGCGTGTACATCATCGACGTCAAGAGCGACCCGACCAAGCCGGCGATCACCAAGATCCTCGAACCGGACGAGCTGGCCAAGCAGGCGGGCTACTCGCGCCCGCACACGGTGCACTGCGGGCCGGAGGGGCTTTATGTTTCCGCCCTCGGCGGCGTTAACGGGCCGGGAGGTCGGTCGGGGTCGGTTGGTCGGGAAGGAGACGACGGGCCCGGCGGCATCGCGCTGCTGGACCACACGTCCTTCGACGTGCTCGGGCGGTGGGAGGTCGACCGGGGCCCGCAGTACCTGGCGTACGACTTCTGGTGGCACATCGCGCACGACGTCGCGGTGACCTCCGAGTGGGGCACGCCGTCGATGATCGAGGACGGCGTCAACGCCGATCTGCTGCTCGGCCGCAAGTACGGGCACGCCCTGCACTTCTGGGACCTGCGTAAACGGCGTCACGTCCAGCGCGTCGACCTCGGCGACGAGCACCAGATGGTGCTGGAGCTGCGCCCGGCGCACGACCCGACCAAGACGTACGGCTTCGTCGGCGTCGTGGTCAGCGTGGAGGACCTGTCCGCCTCGGTCTGGGTCTGGTACCGCGAGGACGGGGAGTTCAAGGCCCGCAAGGTCATCACGATCCCCGCAGAACCCGCTGTGGCGGACGACCTGCCGCCGGTGATCGCGCCGTTCGGGGCGGTTCCGCCGCTGGTCACCGACATCGACCTGTCCGTGGACGACCGCTACCTGTACGTCTCCTGCTGGGGCACGGGCGAGCTGAAGCGCTACGACGTGAGCGACCCGTTCCACCCGGTCGAGGCGGGGTCGGTACGGATCGGCGGCATCGTGAACCGCACGCCGCACCCGTCGGCACCGGACCGGCCGCTCGCCGGGGGCCCGCAGATGGTCGAGGTCAGCCGCGACGGCACACGGGTGTACGTCACCAACTCGCTGTACGGGGCATGGGACGACCAGTTCTACCCGGACGGCGTCGGAGCGTGGATGGCCAAGGTCGACTCGGGCGAGGACTTCGCCTTCGACCAGCGCTTCTTCCCCAACGGCGACGACTTCCGCGGCCTGCGGCCGCACCAGACCCGGCTCCAGGGTGGGGACGCGTCCTCGGACTCCTACTGCTACCCGTGAGCCGGGAGGGCCGATGAAGGACGGCTCGCTGATCGCGCTCGTGGCGCTGGGAGCCTTCCATGGCCTCAATCCGGGGATGGGGTGGCTGTTCGCGGTCGGCCGCGGGCTGCAGGAACGGTCGCGGGCACTCGTGCTCCAGTCGCTGCCGGCGATCGCCGCCGGGCACGCCGCGTCGGTGTTCGTCGTCGCCGCCGTCGTGACACTGACCGGGTCGGTGCTGACCTCGCGCGTGGTCTCGATCGGCGGAGGAGTGGTGCTCGTCGGGTTCGGCCTGTGGCGGCTGCTGTCGAGCCGGCACTTCCGCTGGGTGGGCATGCGGCTGTCGCTGTGGCAGCTCGCCGGCTGGTCGTTCCTGATGTCGTCGGCGCACGGGGCGGGCCTGATGCTGCTGCCGGTGCTGACCCATGGTTCGGTGTCGGTCCCCCACGCCCACTCCCACGGGATAACCGGGGGCGCCGGCGACGCGGTGTCCGCGGCGATCTTCGTGACGATCGTGCACACGCTCGCGATGCTCGCCGTCGCGGGGATCATCGCCGTTCTCGTCTACGAGGTGGTGGGCCTGACCATCCTGCGGCGCGCGTGGTTCAACCTCGACCGGCTCTGGGCGGCGGCGCTCATCGCGGCCGGAGCGACCACGCTGCTTCTCGCCTCCTGAGCGGTGCCCCGCCCCCGGCTCCGTACGCGCCGGGGGCGGGCCGTCCGTCAGTGACCTTCCGGAGGCGAACCACTGACCAGGCCGCTCCGCACCGGATACCCGGTCAGTGGCGGCTGGACGCGGCCCACAGGTTGATGCCCGCCTCGACCGCGTCGGCGTCGATGGCGGCGAGTTCCTCGTCGGCGAAGCCGAGGTTGTCCAGGGCGCCGAGGCTGTCCTCGAGCTGGGCGACGCTGCTGGCGCCGATCAGCGCCGAGGTGACCCGCGGGTCGCGCAGCGTCCAGGCGAGCGCCATCTGCGCGAGCGACTGGCCGCGCTCGCCGGCCATCGCGTTGAGCTTCCGGACGTGGGCGAGGGTCTCGTCGGTGAGCAGGTCGGGCGACAGCGACTTGCCCTGGCTGGCCCGCGACCCCTCGGGGACGCCGTTCAGGTACTTGTCGGTCAGCATGCCCTGGGCCAGCGGCGAGAAGGCGATGCAGCCCGCGCCCACCTGCTCCAGCGTGTCGAGCAGGCCGCCTTCGATCCAGCGGTTGAGCATGGAGTACGAGGGCTGGTGGATCAGCAGCGGGGTGCCCATGTCCTTGAGGATCGCCGCGGCCTCCTCCGTACGCTCCGGGGAGTAGGAGGAGATGCCGGCGTACAGCGCCTTGCCCGACCGTACGGCGTGGTCCAGGGCGCCCATCGTCTCCTCGAGGGGCGTTTCGGGGTCGAAACGGTGGCTGTAGAAGATGTCGACGTACTCGACGCCCATCCGCTTGAGCGACTGGTCGAGGCTCGCCAGGAGGTACTTGCGGGACCCCCACTCGCCGTACGGGCCGGGCCACATGTCGTAGCCCGCCTTCGTGGAGATGATCAGCTCATCCCGGTACGGGCGGAAGTCCTGGGCGAAGATCTGCCCGAAGTTCGTCTCGGCCGAGCCGTACGGCGGCCCGTAGTTGTTGGCGAGGTCGAAGTGGGTGACCCCGAGGTCGAACGCCCGGCGCAGAATGGCCCGCTGCGTCTCGATCGGCTTGTCGTCCCCGAAGTTGTGCCACAGCCCGAGGGAGATGGCGGGCAGCTTGAGCCCGCTCCGCCCGGTGCGGCGGTAGGAGATCTGGTCGTACCTGTTGTCGGCGGCCTCATAACTCATAACACGCAGTCTGCCGTGCGGCCTGACGCACCAGAACGGCGAGGTCGGTGTACGACGCGCGAACGATGCCGCAAGATGGGGAGAGACAGGGGAATCGTCACAGGAATAAGCTGAATGAGCACGCATCGTGACGGAGACGTACCTCATATGCACGACGTGACCAGCGCACTGGAGTACTGGCCGTCTCCGCCACCTTGGGGATGGACCGCCGACGACATGGATCGTCTGCCCTCCGACGGCCCGAACGGCGAGCCATGGTGTTCACCACGGCAAGCTGAGCGTCGCGGCGCCGGTCGAGATGACCGTCGACCTGGACGCGCTGCCGCGGTAGGTCAGCGCCGCGGTGGGGCGGTGGAGCCGCGGACGATGAGCTCGCCGGGCAGGGAGACGTCCGGCGGTGCGTGGCCGTCGAGGCGTTCGAGGAGGGCGGCCATCGCCCGGGCGCCGAGGCGTTCGGCCGGGAGGCGGATGGTGGTCAGTTCCGGTTCGAGGGCGCTGGCGACGAGGATGTCGTCGAAGCCGGTGACCGACACGTCGCGCGGCACGTCCAGGCCGAGGTGGCGGGCGGCCTTGTAGGCGCCGGCGGCGATCAGGTCGTCGTCGCAGACCACGGCCGTGGGCCGGTCCGGGCGGTCGAGCAGTGCCAGCGCGGCCTCACGGGCGGCGGCCACGTCGATCGCGCAGTGTTCGCGGCCGGTCAGCGCTCCCGTCTCGGTGAGAACCTCGGCCCGCACGTGGAAGGTCCAGGTGTCGACGGCGGCGGCGAGGTGCCCGAGACGGCGGTGCCCGAGGCCGGCGAGGTGCCGGGTGATCGCCCGCATGCCGCCGGCGACGTCGAAGTTGACCGAGGGCGCCGGGTCGGCCGGGTCGTTGTCCAGGACGACGATCGGCACGTCGCCGAAGCCCGCGACGCCCCCGCCGAGCGAGGAGGCGAGCACGCCGTCGATGGCCTCGATGTCGACCGGGCTGCGCGCCGGGGTCGCGTCGTCGTCCCACGGGTGGACGACGATGCCGAACCCGCGGTCCCTGGCGACCCGGGCGGCGCCCGTGTAGACGGCGCCGAAGATCGGGCTGACCAGCGTGGGGACCACGAACAGCACCGTACGCGTGCGGCCGAGCCGCAGGTTGCGCGCGGCGAGGTTGGGCCGGTAGCCCAGCCGGCGCGCCGCCTCGCGCACCGCCTGTCCGGTCTCCGGTTTGACCCGGCCCTCGGCCTTGCCGGCGAGCACGAGTGACACGGTCGACTGCGACACGCCCGCGACACGTGCCACGTCGCGGCTGGTCGGTCTCTTGGACACCTGTCAACAGTAGAGCCAAGGCGCCCGCCGTGATACGTATGACGTCAACGCCTTCGTAATACGTATGACGGGAACCCATGCGCGCCTATCTCGACTTCCTGCGGCGGCCGTACGCCGCCCGCCTGCTCGGCGGCACGCTCCTCGGCCGGCTGCCCAACGGCATGGGCGCGCTGGCGATCGTGCTGTTCGCCCGCGCGCACGGCGGCGACTACACGCTCGCAGGCGCCCTGTCGGCGCTGTACGGGCTGGCGATGGCGGCGGGCCAGCCGGTGATCGGCCGGGCGATGGACCGGTTCGGCCAGCCGCTCATCCTGACGGCGAGCGCGGTGGCGGCCGCCGCCGGGTTCGCGTCGCTCGCCGTGGCCGGGCTGCGCCCGCTGCCGGTCGCGATCGCCGGGGTGCTGGTGGCCGGATTCTTCACGCCACCGCTGGAGGCCGGGCTGCGCGCGCTGTGGCCGTCGGTGCTGCCCGGAGAGACGGAGGTCCAGGCGGCGTACGCGCTGGACGCCGCCTCGCAGGAACTGCTGTTCACCTGCGGGCCGCTCATCGTCATCGCCGCCGCCACGCTCTCCGAGGAGGCGGCGGTGCTGCTCACCGGCCTGCTGGGCGTGGCCGGCACGCTCGTCGTGACCTCCTCCCGGCCCTCCCGCGCCTGGCGCGGCGAGGGCGGCGGCGGACACTGGGCGGGGCCGCTGCGCTCCCCCGGCATCCGGGTGCTCATCGCCGCGCTGACCTTCGTCGGCGTCGCCCTCGGCGTGATCAGCGTCGCCGTCGTGACGTACGCGGACGCGCGCCACGTCTCGTACGCCTCGGGACTGCTGCTCGCGCTGATGGCGGGCGGCGCGTTCGCCGGCGGGGTGACGTACGGGGTGCGGCCCCGGTCCGGCCCGGCGTACCGGCGGCTCGTCCTGCTGATGACGGGCCTGGCGGCCGGCTATCTGCCGCTGATGTGGGCGCCGCCGCTGCCGCTCATGGTGGTGCTGACCCCGCTCAGCGGCGTCTTCCTCGCCCCCGTGCTGGCGTGCACGTTCACGCTGGTGGACGGGCTCGCGCCGCGCGGCACGGTGACCGAGGCGTTCGCGTGGCTGGTGACGGCGTTCGGGGTGGGCAGCGCGGCGGGCTCGGCTCTCGCGGGCCTGGCGGGCGACGCGGCGGGGGTGCACGGGGCGTTCGCGGTCGCGGGCGCGGGCGGCGTCCTGGGTCTGCTGACCCTGATCACCGGCGGCCCGATCCGCCCGGACCCGTACCCGGCCGGCTCGACGGAATCCGCCCCCTGACGCGCCGGCGAATCCGGGTTATGTTGGACGGCGACAGCGGGAGCCCGGGCGGACCGGGCTGAGAGTGCGGCTGTTCGCCCGATGCGGGCGACGCGCCGCAGACCGAAGAACCTGACCCGGGTAATGCCGGCGTAGGGAGTGGTCCTTCATCGTGGACGGTTCTGTTTCGCACGCCCGCAAGACGTACCTGACCTCGGACAGCGGGCTCAAGGTGCCGATGCGGGCGATCTCACTGACCAATGGCGGATCGGTGCGGCTGTACGACACCTCCGGCCCGTACACCGACCCCTCGTACGAGGTCGACGTCGAGCGCGGGCTGCCCGCGCTGCGTTCCGCCTGGATCGCCCGGCGCGGCGACACGGCGGCCTACGAGGGACGGGCCGTACGCCCCGAGGACGACGGCCGCGCCGCCGGCCCGGCCCGTATGCCGTCCCGTGCTCCGGCACGGTCACCGCGGCGGGCCACCGGCGGTGCGGTCACCCAGCGGGCGTACGCACGACGGGGGGAGATCACCGCCGAGATGGAGTTCGTCGCGCTGCGCGAGGGGGTGGAGGCGTCCTTCGTCCGGGACGAGATCGCCGCCGGGCGGGCCGTGCTGCCCGCCAACGTCAACCACCCCGAGACGGAGCCGATGATCATCGGCCGGAACTTCCTGGTCAAGGTCAACGCCAACATCGGCAACTCCGCCGTCGGCTCTTCTTCCCGGCCGGCCGGCCCCGACCGGCCCGACCTCCCCGCCTCCATCGCCGATGAGGTCGAGAAGATGACCTGGGCGACCCGGTGGGGCGCGGACACGATCATGGACCTGTCGACCGGACCGGACATCCACACCACCCGGGAGTGGATCCTACGCAACTCCCCCGTCCCGGTCGGTACCGTCCCGATCTACCAGGCGTTGGAGAAGGTCGGGGGCGACCCGGCCGAGCTCACCTACGAGCTGTTCCGCGACACGGTCATCGAGCAGGCCGAACAGGGCGTCGACTACATGACGGTCCACGCGGCGGTGCTGCTGTCGTACGTGCCGCTGACCACGCGGCGCAGGACCGGAATCGTCTCCCGTGGGGGCTCCATCATGGCCGCGTGGTGTCTGGCCCACCATCGGGAGAACTTCCTCTACACCAACTTCCGCGAGCTCTGCGAGATCTTCGCCGCGTACGACATCACCTGGTCGCTCGGCGACGGATTGCGACCGGGCTCCATCTCCGACGCCAATGACGAAGCCCAGTTCGCCGAGCTGAGGACCCAGGGAGAGCTCACGAAGATCGCCGCCTCGTACGACAACCAGGTGATGAACGAGGGGCCGGGGCATGTGCCGATGCACAAGATCAAGGCGAACGTCGACCTGCAACGGGAGCTCTGCGACGACGCGCCCTTCTACACTCTGGGCCCCCTGACCACCGACATCGCCCCCGGCTACGACCACATCACCTCGGCCGTCGGCGCCGCGATGATCGGCTGGTACGGCACGGCGATGCTCTGCTACGTCACGCCCAAGGAGCACCTCGGCCTGCCGGACCGGGACGACGTCAAGGCCGGGCTGATCGCCTACAAGATCGCCGCGCACGCGGCCGACCTGGCCAAGGGACACCCGGGCGCGCAGGCATGGGACGACGCCCTGTCCGACGCGCGCTTCGAGTTCCGCTGGGAGGACCAGTTCAACCTGGCTCTGGACCCGGACACGGCGCGGGCCTTCCACGACGAGACCCTTCCCGCGGCTCCCGCCAAGACCGCCCACTTCTGCTCGATGTGCGGCCCCAAGTTCTGCGCCATGAAGATCAGCCAGGACGTGCGGCGCTACGCCGAGGAGCGCGGGCTCACCCAGGACGAGGCCCTGACCGCGGGGATGAGGGAGAAGTCGGACGAGTTCCACGCCGCCGGAGGCCGCATCTACCTGCCCATCCATCCCGACTAGACCGCTCCGGGAGGGGTCCCCGGTTTCGGGGTTACGGTGCCTGCCACGGCGCGGCCGTACGACCGGGCCGCGCCGCCCTACCCGGCCCGAGGAGGCGCCCCGGTGAGCGAGACCGCTCGGATCCCTGACGGCAGGCCGCAGCGCATGCCCGCGAAGGTCAAGTTGGCGGCTGCGGGCCTGTGGTTCGAAACGGCTCTCTTCGTGGTCGCGGTGGCCGGCATGTTCATGGCCGCCCATGACCGGAGTTCCCACGGCCAGAGCGGCGCCGGGCAGATGGTCCTGGCCGGGCTGTTCCTCGTGCCGATCGCCGGATTCTGGGGCGGGTGTGCCCTCGCCTCGGTGCTCCGCGCGTACTGGGTGCGGGTGGTGACGGTCTGCCTTCAGGCCTGCTTCGTATTCGGCGGGCTCGTCGTGCTGGCCGTCGCCCTCGCGGTTCAGGACGCCGCCGGGATCGTGGTCGCGTTCGTCTTCCTCGCCGTACCGGCCGCCGTCATCGGACTGTCGTTCACATCGGACGCACGGGAGTGGTTCCGCCGCTGACACCAGCCGCGGTCGGCGGCGTCGGCGGCCCTCGTCCCGGCCGCGGGAAGCCTGACGCGGCGAAACCCCCCCCGGTCCGGCTCTGCGGTTCGGCGGCTACGTCAACGGGGCGGTTCGATCTCGGCCGGGACCGGTCAGCCTCATCGCCAGGAGATCAACCGGGATGGTAGGACGACAACGTTGTCATGATCTCCTGACTCCGGCGGTGAGCGATGAGAGCCTCCATCCCCTTCACACGCAGAGCGTTCCTCGGCACCCTGACGGCGGCCGGTGGCCTGGCGGTCGCGGGTCTCCCGGCCGGTCCGGCGAGGGCGGCCGGGCACCACAACTGGCACAAGGTCGCCGACGACGTACGGGCCGAGCTGCGGCACGCCTGGACCTCCTACCGGCGGTACGCGTGGGGCCACGACCAGTTGCTTCCGGTGAGCGGCGGGCACAGCGAGTTCTTCGACGCCGGGCATCCGGTCGGGCTGAGCATCGTCGAGGCGCTCGGCACGCTCTACTTCATGGGCCTGGACGACGAGCTCGCCGACGGGGTGCGATGGGTGGGCGACCACCTGGACTTCGCCGGGGTCAACGCCGACGTCCAGGTCTTCGAGACCAACATCCGCATGGTCGGCGGGCTGCTGTCGGGCTACCTGTGCACGGGAGAGCGGGTCCTGCTCGAGCAGGCGCGGACGATCGCCGACATCCTCCTGCCCTGTTTCACCGAGTCGCCCACCGGCCTGCCGTACCGCCGGGTCAACCCGTCGACGGGGCACATCACCGGGAACGTCAACGTGCTCGCCGAGGTGGGCACGATCATCGCCGAGTTCGGCACGCTGTCGCGGCTGGTGCACGACTCCCGCTACTTCGACGCGGCGAAGAAGGCGCTGCGCGCGGTGTACGACCGGCGCTCCCCGCTCGACCTGGTCGGCACGGAGATCAACATCGAGACGGGGGCGTGGACGGACTCCAGCGCCCGCGTCGACCCGCCGGTGGACTCGTTCTTCGAGTACCTCTGGGACGGCTGGGACCTGTTCCGCGATCGCGACATCAAGCACTGGTACGACACGCTGACCAGGGCCGTACTGCGGCACGAGGAGGAGCGCCTCGGCGGTGAGCTGTGGTTCCACCGGGCCGACATGACGACCGGCGCGGCCCTCGGGCGCGAGACGTCGGAGCTGACGAGCTTCTACGCCGGCCTCCTGGGCCAGAGCGGCCACCTGCGCGAGGGCGAGGCGTACCACTCGGCGTGGGCGTCGGTGCTGTCGTCGTACACGCTGCTGCCCGAGGGGTACGACTACGGCACGGGCAAGGCGACCGACCCGGGCAACCAGCTCCGGCCGGAGTACGTGGACGCGGCGTTCAACCTGTGGCTGCTGACCGGCAAGGAGCTCTACCGGGAGCGGGCGTACGACTACTACCTCCGGCAGAAGCGCGCCTCGCGGGTGGCGAACGGCTGGACGATCGCCACGGACGTCACCGCCTCACCGGTCAAGCTCGGCGATCTGACTCCCGGGTACTGGTGGGCGGAGCAGATGAAGTACTGGTATCTGATGTTCGCCGACAGCCGGCGGTTCGACTACGAGGACAACTACCTGTCGACGGAGGGCGCGGTGCTACGCGGCGTCATCCGGCACTGAACGGCCGGAGACCCGTGACCGAACCGCTCGAGCCACCGAGGCTGGTCCGGCCGACGCCGGCCGTACGCGAGTCGTTCCTGGCCGGTGAACGCGCCGACTGCCTGCTGGAAGGAAGATCCACCGAGTGGCTCGACGCGGCCGGCGACGACTTCGACGCCTTCGTCGCGGAGCGGCGCGGAGTCCAGATCCGCTGGGCCGTACCGTGCACGACCTTCTGGTACGTCTCAGGAGAGCAGTACCTCGGCACGCTCATCGTCCGACATCGCCTGACGCCGGAACTGGCCGAGGTAGGCGGCCACGTCGGCTATCGCGTCGTCGCGCCGTGGCGGCGACGAGGTCACGCGACGAGGATGCTCGCGGCCGGGCTGGTGGAGTGTGCGCGCCTCGGCATCAGCCGGGCCCTCCTCACCTGTGCCCGTCACAATGAGGCGTCACGCCGGGTGATCCTCGCCAACGGCGGGGTGCCCGACCGTCCGGCCCGCGGCGAGGATCGCTTCTGGATCGCCCTCGACGGCCGTTCCGGCGCCGGTGAAGCGGAAGACGGGCGAGGCGGCGCGCCCGAACGATGATCGGAACAGGCTTCCACCCAACCCGGGCCGTACCGCGGCGCGGATGGTGGAGCGTGCACGGCTCACGGTCCTGATCTCGCGGCAGGGCCGTGGGCCGGGTACGGCCCGAGCGTCCGACAGGGCCCCCGGCCGCCGGGAGGTCGCTCCCGGCGGAGGCTCGGGCCGATTCCTCGCACTGCTGAGCGGGCACCTCGGGTCATGTTGTGCCCGCCATGCGCCGGCGGGTGCGGGCGGGTGCGGAGGAGGGTAGCGCGGCGAGGATGTCGGCGAGCGAGGTCGCGGCGAGGCTGCGCCGCCAGGCTTCATGGGCCTCGCCCATCTTCTCGGCGAGGATGCAGGTGTTCCGGCAGTCCTCGGGGGGTAGCGCCCCTCGCCCCTGCTGGCGGATCTCGCGGCACTCGTAGGGCGAGGACGCGCCGTCGACCGCCTCGACCATCTGCAGGAGCGTGATCTCGGCGGCAGGACGGGCCAGCCGGAACCCGCCCCGGGGGCCCGTCGTCGCCGTCAGCACGCCACTCCTGACGAGCGCCTGGAGTTGCTTGGCCAGGTAGGCCGCCGGCAGGTCGAAGTACTGCGCGAGCTGGGCTGCCGACGCGGTGGCGCCCGGGTCGAGCTGTGCCAGCGTCGTGGCGCAGTGCAGGAGCCATTCGGTGCTCACGGGCAGCTTCATGATCCCGATCCTATCGCAGATATTGCGGATCCTTTTAGTCCGAGATAGCGTCGGACCTCCTACGAGAGACGAGGAGATTCATCATGCGGATCGCCGTCGCCGGCGCGACCGGGAACATCGGAACCCTCACCATCGCCGCCCTCCAGCGGGACGGCCACGACGTCGTACGCATCAGCCGCTCGCTCGGCGTCGACCTGGTGACCGGCGACGGCCTCGACGCGGCCCTGGCCGGCGTCGAGGCCGTCATCGACGTCACGAGCTCCAACGCGACCGACCCCGCCGAGACGGTGGCCTTCTTCGGCGGCGCCACGCGGAACCTGCTCGCCGCCGAGGAGCGCGCCGGGGTGAGTCACCACGTCCTGCTGTCGATCGCCGGGCTCCACCGCGTCAAGGGAAACGCGCACTACTTCGGCAAGCGCGAGCAGGAACGCCTGGTCGCCGCGGGGCCGGTGCCGTGGACGATCGTTCCGGCCACGCAGTTCCACGACTTCGCCGCGATGGTGGCGAGCTGGACCGAGCAGGACGGCGTGACCACGATCCCGCCGCTGCTCATCCAGCCGATCGCGCCCGCGGACGTCGCCGACATCCTCGCCGAGGTCGCCACGGGCACTCCGCAGGGGAGTCATCGCGACGTCGCCGGGCCCGAGCCCCAGGACCTGGTGGACATGGCCCGGCGCACCTACCAGGCGCGCGGCCGTACGGTGAAGGTCGTGCCGACCTGGTCCGGGCTGTTCGGCCCGGACATGGCGGGCGACGCTCTCCTGGCCGGAGAGGACGCCCGCATCGCGCCGACCACCTTCGACGAGTGGCTCGCGACACTCTGACCAGGACAGACGCCGGGGGTACGACCGCAGGCCGTGCGCTGGCGCGCCTACATCCTCGCTCTTGGTGAGTCCGCGATGCGTCCCGGTTCGGCCAGAACGTATCGCTCGCCATGACGTTCGGACATGCTCAGGAAGTGGCCGAACACAGACCGAAGGCGGTCGGGGTCATGTGCGTCGCACTGCTCACGGCCGCTGCCGGCTGCGGCGGCGGTGCGAAGGACCATCCGGGCCAGGTGCGCGCGGTCTGCGGGAAATATGTGAAGGATCGGGTGAAGCCACCGGTGACTTTCTCGTACGAGAAGGTGGCGATCGGGGCTGTGCGCTCGCGAGCCACGTTGCACGGCATCGCCGAAATGGCGATCGCATCGCCGGCGCCGGGCGGACTTGGACCAACGCGGATTCGCCGGTCGTTCACGTGCTCGGTGCGGCGGAACCATGGCCGGTGGCGGCTGGTGGCGTTGACCGGTCTGAACAGCTGACAGAACTACGGCGTCGGCCTCGGTCGGCGGAACGCGGGCCGGGCCCACTCGATCGCCGCAGCGAGCCGGCGGTCAGCCGAACGCGGGCAGGGTCACACGCGCTCCGCCCGACGACGCGGTGGCGTGGACCTCGATGGCCGCCGACGCCACGCGTTTCGGTACGTCGAACACCAGGATGAGCGACCCGGTGGCACCCGTCCTCCCCGGCAGGGAGAGCGCCGCCGTGTCGCCGGCGTTGACGGTGGCGTCGTGGTCGACCGCGTACCTCTTGCCGCCGGCGCGGAGGAACTGATCGGCCGGGTCCACGTGCCGTGGCCGGCCGGCGCGGTTGGTGACGCTCACGCGAACGTTCACGAACTTGCCGGTCGGGACCGTCTCCCCCGCCACGCCCTGGGAGTTGGCGGTGGTGTCGACGTAGGCCACGCGGAACGCCAGGTCGCCGTCGGTCACGGTCGTCCCGGCCGGCCGTGTCGGCGGGGCCGCGGTCCACCGGTGGATCGCCGTCCAGCCGACGCCGACGAGGACGGCGGCCATTGCCAGCCCCAGCAGGATGAGGAACGCGACCAACAGCGGATTCGCCCGCCGCGTCGGCGTGTCGAAGGCCTGGGAAATCATTGGCGTCTCCAGAGTGGGGCGGGCGCCCGGGGGGACGACCCGACGCGCGGCCATGCGAGCGCCAGCATAGAAGGCGACAGGTGGCCGCAGACGGAACTCCGCCTCACCGACGAAACGGCAACCGGGAATGTGGTTCCGGGAGAAGTCCCGGGCCGATCCCAGGTATCCGCGCTTTTGAAGAAGCCCCGCGCCCTAAGATGCAGCATCCTCGTGGGGGTCCGCCGAACCGCCAGGTGTGAGCAACCCGTTCTCCGCGAACGCCTCCCGTGCTCCCGGAACATCCAGGACTCCTGCGCCTTCGAACAGCCTGAGGCTGTGACGACAAGCACGCCGCATCCTGATCAGTACTTCCTCCGCTGGATAAGACGCCTCGATCACACGCTCCACCACCGGGGCGGAAAGGCCGGCAAGACGAAGAGACGTGCGTACGGGTGCTGTCTGTGGCCAGAGGCACGCCCTTATCAACTCCGGCAGGCACCGCCCGACCCGCGCCTTGAGGCCGCTGTCGAGCTGGTACCAGAGTTGATCGAACAGGGCCGCGAAGAAGGCGTGGTGGCGACCCTCGTCACGCGCATGGTCGCGGATGGTGTCGCGGACCAGGGGCACGAACGCTGCGGTCGCCTGGAACCTCACTCAGAATCGCTGTTATCAGAGTCTCGAAGACGACCACCTGCAGCGTCCGCGCGAGCACCGGAAGATCAGCCAGTGCCCGATCGCCGATCTCGTCCAGATGATCGATGAACGGCTGAATGTTGAAATTATGGAAGGGAACTCCGGTCGCACTTTCCACTTGTTTTATGACATCAAAGCCATAAAGTGCATGATAGCCCTCATCACAGTAGATCTGATAGGCCTCTAATCTCTGCTCCGCAGAAACGGCGAAGCCGACTGGCTTTCGCCGATGATCGCGTCTGGAGCTCTGTCGTGCCGTTGGGCAGCGGTCTACTCCTTTGCGGTCGGCGCCGATCCAGCAATGAATAAGGAGATCGTCATGCACATCAACGTTGTCGAATCGTTGGCTCAGCCGGTCGGCGAGCTTTGGCGCGACCTGCAGGCGAAAGAAACGAAGGACGGCTTCTTCTCGGTCGCCGCGCCCCTCTCCAGCACTCCCCGTCCCATCTACCGCTGGATAGTCGACAATGCTTCCATGTTCGAGAGATGGAAAGCCGTCCGGTTCGTTCTCATGGACGAGCAGATCGAGGGTTCGAGCGTTCCGTTTCGCTATATATCACCGGAAGACCCCGCAAGCTACGAGAGGTTCGCCATGCAGAACCTGTTGATTCCACTTGAGGGCAAGACCGGCACGGCAGTGCGGCTGGAAAAGCCGGATCTGGATCGGTTGGAAACATTTTCTCCGAAAATAAATCTGTTGATGGTCGCGCTCGGGGTTCGCGGCAACTACGCCAACGTGATGCCAGGAACAGACATCAATACCGGCTGGCATGTGACACGACTCATTGAAGAGTTTCGTCAGGTGCACACCCAGGCGTCGAGCGATTCGTATGCCGGCGCGGCATTCCGGGAATTCGGCATGTCTCTCGGGCCGCAGCAAGTCCTGGAGGCCGACAACGTCGTCGTCATCATCAGCGGTAGCAAGAAGCGGGCGCTCGCCGAAGAGCTCCTCTCCTACAAAGCCTTCACGCCCGAATTTCCGCTCTCGATCATCCACGAGCCCTCCGTGCGTCAGCGGGTGCAGATCTTCGCCACTCCGGATACCGGAATTCGACTCTGACCTGCGCGTAAAAGGCGCGCGAGCCTATAGCTCGCGTGGGCGTGCCGCCGGCCGCGAATACGCGGCCAGACACCGGCGGGTGACGGATGGCCGGTGACGAGCGACGAGCGACGAGCGACGAGCGACGAGCGACGAGCGACGAGCGACGAGCGACGAGCGACGGTAGCACCCTCGCCGCCGACCGGATCCAGCCGGTACGAACGGAGCCGAGCTACGGCCAGCCGCGCGCTGGAGGTGGCGCGCTGCCGACTCGGTGATCCCCCGGCGGTGCGCTACCGCGCGACGTCATCCGGCACTGAGCCTCCCGGATCGGCCTGCCCACGGAACACCACCGCACGACGCCACCCGACACTGAACCTCCCAGGTCGGCCTGCCCACGGAACGGCGGTTGGGGCCGTGGCCCGGTCAGGTCGTGACGGTCAGGGTGGAGCCGGTGCGGGTCTTGGCGACGCGGAGCTGGGCCGGGATGCGGGTGCGGAGTTCGGCGACGTGGCTGACGATGCCGACCACACGGCCGTCGTCGTCGCGGAGGCCGTCGAGGACCCCCATGACCTCGTCCAGGGTGTCCTCGTCCAGGGTGCCGAAGCCCTCGTCGACGAACAGGGTGCCGATCTCGGTGCCGCCCGCCTCGGCGGTGACCACGTCCGCCAGGCCCAGGGCCAGGGACAGGGACGTGATGAACGTCTCGCCGCCCGACAGGGTGCCCGGCTCGCGGTGGCGGCCGGTCCAGCCGTCGATGACGCGCAGGCCCAGGCCGCCGGTGCCGTGGCCCCGGGAGCCGGCGGCCTTGTCGACCGTGTGCTCCAGGGAGTAGCGCGCGCCCGACATGCGGGCGAGGCGTTCGTTCGCGGCGGCGACGACCTGTTCGAGCCTGGCGGCCAGGACGTAGGCCGACAGTCGCATGCGGGTGCGGTTCGCGGTCG
The DNA here is from genome assembly GCF_039541955.1 of Actinoallomurus oryzae. NCBI lineage: Bacteria > Bacillati > Actinomycetota > Actinomycetes > Streptosporangiales > Thermomonosporaceae > Actinoallomurus > Actinoallomurus oryzae. The sequence continues at coordinate 642,399 of NZ_BAABHF010000019.1, forward strand.
GGTCGCCGGACGTCAGGGCGGCGACGCGTGCGGCCAGGGCGTGGTGTTCGGCGGCCGGGCGCCATTCGGCGGCGCGAGCGTGCAGCTCGCCGGCCAGCGTCACCAGCCGGGATCGGCGGTCCGCGAAACGGTCGCGGGCCGAGGCGACGGACTGGTGGTGCTCCTCCGCCGTGCGAAGCGCGGCCTCCAGGGCGGCCAGGTCGGGCGGTGGCTCCGCCGCGGCGGCGCGCAGCGACGGGTCGTCGAGCAGCGCGGCGACCCGTGCCTCCTCGTCGTCGTAGGCCTTCACCCGACGTGCCAGCTCCTGGCGGGCGGGGTCGTCCAGGGCGGCGGCGCGGGCGGACTCGGCGGAGTCGAAGCCCTCGACCGCCGCGGCCGCCGACGCCTCGTCGGACGCCGTCTCGGCCTCCTCGGCGGCGGCGCGGAGCTGTTCGGTGGCGGCGGCCGTGTCACGCAGCAGGGCGGCCTCGTGGTCGAGCCGCCGGATGCGCGCCTCCAGCGTCGGGTCGTCGCCGCGCGCCGCGTCGATGCGGGCGCGCAGGCGGCCGGCCTCCGCGGTGAGCGTGGTGCGCTGCGTCTGGAGTGCGGCCAGCGCGGTCTGGACCTCGCCGTGCCGGTCGCGGGCCTCGTCGAACTCGGCGTCGACGTGCCGCAGCTCATCTTCGATGCGGGCGATGTCGGCCTCGGCGCCCGCCAGCCCGGTCAGGTCGTCCTCGGCCGCCGCCAGCGCGCTCGCCAGCTCCGGCTCGGGCGAGGAGCCGGCCCTGTCGCGGGCGGCGTCCAGCTCGGCGGCCAGCCGTGTCACCGTGTTGCCGGTCTCCTCGCGCCGGGCCAGCGCCGCGTCGTACGCGGCGGCGGCCTCCGCCTCGGCCTTCTCGCCGGGCCCGTCGGCCTCGGCGTGGGCCGGTGACGGGTGCGACGCGGATCCGCAGACCCGGCACGGCTCGCCCTCCGCCAGCTCCTTGGCCAGGGACGCCGCCATGCCCTCCAGCCGGGCCTGCCGGATCTCCTGGACGACGTCGCGGGCGGTCTGGGCCTCGTCGACGGCCGCGCGGTGGGCGGCCTCGGCCTCGGCGAGCGAGGCCGCGAGGGCGTCGCGCCGCCGCGCGGCCTCGAGCCGCGCGGTGGCCTCGGCGACCGCCGCGTCGGCCGCGGGCAGGGCGGCGGCGCGGGTGCGGGCCTGGTCGAGCTGGGCGCGCAGGAGGTCACGGTGGGCCGGCGAGTCGGTCAGGAACAGCGCCAGCTCCGCCTCGCGGGTCTCCAGGTCGTCGGCCTCGTCGGCGAGCGTGCGCAGCTCGGCGCCGATCGCGGTCAGCCGGGTCTCGTCCTCGCGCCGCTGGGCCAGCTCGACCAGCTCGTCGCGGCGGGCGCGTTCTTCCTTGCGCATGAGGTCGGCGTCGGCGTCGTCGGGCAGCAGTCCGCCGAGCGCGGCGCGGCGGCGGTTGACGACGGCCGCGACCTCGTCGCGCCGGGCGGCGCGCGCGGCGGCGGTCTGGAGCCGCGGCAGCACCCGTCCGGCACGCTCGGCCGCCCGCATGCGGCCGGTCAGTCCGGTGCGCTCGTCCGCCCGCGCGGCCAGCTCGGCCGAGCGCCGGAGCGCGTCGGCGTGCCGCTCCTGCCGGTCGGCGACGGCGCGGGCGTCGTCCAGGAGCGTACGGGCGGCGTCGCGCGCGGCACCGGCCTCGGCGGCCCCGGCCGCCGTCGCCGAGGCGAAGTCGGCGGCGTGGCCCGACAGCTCGATCACCCAGGCCGCCAGGGCGGGCGGCGTCAGCTCGGGGCGTGCGGCACCGGCCGCCTCGGCGGCCCGGTCGGCGACCGACTCGGCCGCCAGGCGCAGCTCGTCGGCCGCGCGCCCGCTCTCGCGGCGGCGCTCGGTCAGCCACGTCTCGACCTGGGCGAACACCTCGGTGGCGAACAGCTTTTCCAGCACGGCCCGGCGGTCTTCGGCCCCGGCGCGAAGGAACGCCGCGAAGTCGCCCTGGGGCAGCAGCACCACCTGGCAGAACTGCTCCGCCGACATGCCCAGCAGGTCGGTGACGAGCTGGCCGGCCTCGTCGAACCGGGTCGACCAGGTCTCCCAGGCGCCGCCACGCCACTCCTGGAGCAGGACCTTGGCCTTCTCCTCGGTGGTGCCCTGGCCGCGGCGTTTCGGGCGTTCCCACTTGGGCGACCGGGTGACCTTGAAGCGCCGCCCGCGGATGGTCACGTCGAGGACGACCTCGGGCGCCCGGTCGGGCGGGGCGTGCTGGCTGCGCAGGTCCTTGGCGTCGTTGCGGACGCTCGGCACCCGGCCGTACAGGGCGAAGCAGACCGCGTCGAGCACGCTCGTCTTGCCCGCGCCGGTCGGGCCGTTGATCAGGAACAGCCCGGCGTCCGACAGCGCTTCGAAGTCGACCGTCTCGGTGCCCGCGTACGGGCCGAAGGCGGTGATGGTCAGCGCGTGCAGTCTCATCGCGCCGCCTCCGCCCGCCGGCAGCACTCGAACGCCTCGCCGAGCAGGTCGCGCTCGGCGTCGTCGGCGGGCGCGCCGCGCACCTCGCGGACGAAGTCGTAGGCGATGTCGAGGTCGGAACGGTCGCGGATGCGCTCGGCCCACGGGCGGCCGTCGTCGGCCGGGCCGCCCTCGGGCTCGAAGGCCAGCGCCAGCGTGTGCGGGAACCGCCGCCGCAGCCGCTCCATCGCCCCGGCGGGCCGGCCGGGGTCGGTCAGGGTGATCTGGAGCCAGTGGTCTTCGTACGGCGCCCAACGCTCGCCCGACAGCAGGTCGTCGATCCGCCCGCTGATGCGCGCGGCCCGGCGCGGCACGGGCGCCTCCACGAACTCGGCGGTCACCGTGGAGCCGAGATCGACCAGCCAGGCGCCCTTGACGTGGTGCTCCTCGGAGAAGGAGTAGGCCAGCGGCGAGCCGGAGTAGCGCACGGTGTCGGACATGCGCTGGCGTCCGTGCAGGTGGCCGAGGGCGACGTAGTCGACGCCCTCGAACACGCTCAGCGGCACGCTCGCGACGCCGCCGACGGAGATGTCGCGCTCGCTGTCGCTGGCCTCTCCCCCGGTGACGAACGCGTGCGCGAGCACCACGGAGCGGCCGTCGCGTGTCGCGAGGTCGGCGCGGACGCGCCGCATCGCCTCGGTCAGCGCGGCGGTGTGGCCGCGCTCGGGCAGGTCCCACGCGCTGCGGACGACCTCGGGCTCGAGGTAGGGGATGCCGTAGACGGCCGTGCCGTCGGCGAGCAGCACCGGCTCGCCGACCCGCCGCGGATCGGCGAGCACGTGGACGCCGGAAGCGGACATCAGCCCGGCGCCGAACCCGAGCCGCTGGGCGGAGTCGTGGTTGCCGCTGATGACGATGACCCGCACCTTCTCGGCCGCCAGCCGCTTCAGCGCCTCGTCGCACAGGGCGACGGCGTCGACGGGCGGCAGCGCGCGGTCGTACAGGTCGCCCGACATCAGGACGGCGTCGACGCCCTCCGCGCGCACGGTCTCGACCAGGTGGTCGACGAACCGCGCCTGGGCGCCCAGCATGTCCTCCCGGTGGAAGGACCGGCCCAGGTGCCAGTCGGAGGTGTGCAGCAACCGCATGAGGCCGGAAGCTAACAGGCCCCACCGACAACATCGCTCTCACACGCCGCCTGATACCGCTTTGACATCTTTCGCGGTCGCCGAGGACGCCGCCCGCGCGCGGCGCGCCGTACGGCCGGTGGCCACGAGGGCGACGGCCACGGCCAGCGCGAGCGTGCCGGACACGGCGATCTGCACCCGGTAGTCGAGGACGGCCACCATCGCGGTGCCCAGGAGGAGCGCGAGGCCGGTCGGCGCGTACATGAGCGTGTTCGCACCGGCCGCGACCCGGCCGAGCAGCGCGCCCGGCACCTCCCGCTGCACCGCGGTCAGCGCCGCGATCAGCGGGCAGGGCAGGCCCAGGCCGATCAGCAGGCTGCCGCCGAGCACGACCGGAAGGTACGGAACCACGCGGGCGAGCACGCCGGCCGCGAAGAGCGCGAGCCCCGCCGCCGCGAAGGCGCGCTCGGAGGAGCGGCGCATCAGCGCCCCGGCCGACAGCCCGCCGATGACCGAACCCGCCCCCTGCACCGACGTGAGCACGCCCGCGACGGCCGGGGGGCGGTGGAGCCCCACGTCGAGCAGTGCGTACGTGGCCGTGCTGCTCAGCCCCGACAGCACGAGGGCGGCACCGCCCGCGAGCGGCAGCGCGCGCAGGGTCGGATGCCGCCACAGGTGACAGACGCCCTCCACGGTCTCGGCGACCCACGACCCCCGCGGGCCGGGCGCGCTCTCGCGCACCCGGAGCAGCCGGAACGCCACGGCGGCCAGTACGAAGGTGACCGCGTCGACCAGCGCCACCACGGGCCCGCCGAACGCGGCGAACAGGCCCGCCCCGGCCAGCGGCGCGACCAGCTTCATGCTCTCGATCGCCGTCCTCACCAGGCCGTTGAAGTCGCCGCGCAACTCGGCCGGCAGCGCCGCCGCCATCAGCGCCGTCTCGGCCGCGTCGATGAGCACGGCGCCCACGCCGACCACGGTCAGCACGGCGAACAGCAGCCAGATCCGCCCGGCCGAACGCACGGCGAGCGGCGCGGTCATGACGACGGCCAGGGTCAGGTTCACGGCGACCAGCAGCGTGCGGCGGCGCACCCGGTCCGCCAGCGTGCCGATCGCGGGTCCGGCGAAGGCGGGCAGCCACATACAGAACCCGACGAGCGCGGCGAGAGCGTTCGAGCCGGTGAGCGTCCTCACCCAGATGCCGGCGGCCAGCGACATGGCCGAGTCGCCGAACCCCGAGACGATCACGCCGCCCAGGTACAGGCCCGCGTTGCGGTCCCGCAGCACCCGTGCCGTGCCCCAGCCCATGCCTCTCCCCTGTGTCCGCCCGACAACCTACCCCCAATCATTCGATTGGCGGTAGTGTCACGCTTTACTGGCCGGTGTGACCGAAGTCGATCCGGTACTCCGCGCGCTCGCCCACCCGCTGCGGCTGCGGATGCTGTCGCTGATGTGGCCCGGGCCGATGTCCGCCGCCGAACTCGCCCGTGAGCTGGACGTCTCCCACGCTCTCGCCAGCCAGCACCTGCGCCGCCTCGACGCGGCCGGCCTGGTGGAACTGGCCGAGGAGCGCATGCGTCGCGGCGGCCGGGAGCGCCGCTACCGTACGGTCCGCGGCGCGCCGCTGTCCGAGCACGGCCCGCTGCTCGCCGAGACGCTGGCGCACACGTTGCGCGAACGCATCGGCCGCCGGGCCGACGACGGCGAGAAGGTGATCGTCGACGCCGAGCTGTGGGTCGACCCGCGGACGTGGCAGGACTTCCTCGCGCGGCTCGCCGAGCTCACCGCCGGGCTGCACGACGCCGCCCGGCCGCCGCACTCGCCGGGCACGACGCCGGTCGGCGTCAGCGTGATGGCCTTCGCCCTGCAGGAGACGGCGCCGGACCGTACGGACGACGAGGACCGCTCCCGACCGGAGGCCGGGGACGGCGGCGCTACATCGGGTGGAGGCGCAGCGCCGCGGTCAGCGTCCTGAGCTCGGTGATGCGCAGTGCGCGGGCGATGAGGGCGTAGAGCCCCCCGCCGGCGGCGGCCGCGGCGACGACGGTGAGGAGCGAGGCCGTCCAGGCGGTACCGGTCGCCGAGCCGATGGCCCATGCCGTACCGGCGGCGACGGGAGCGGCGAGGGCCGCTGCGACGAGCATCCGGACGTGGGCGTTCAGCAGGCGGTGCCCGTCGAGGCGGCCGATCCTGCGGCGGAGCAGGTACGCGGTGAGGAGCAGCCCGGCCGTGTACGCGACCGCGGAGCACGCCGCGAGCGCGACGACCAGGTGCGGACCGTGGTCGAGCCGGGCGGCGGCCAGGCAGGTGCCGGCCGTGACGGCGGAGACCACCACGCTGAGCAGCGCCGGGGTCCGCGTGTCGCCAAGGGCGTAGAAGACGCGCAGCATGATCTGGTACGCGGCGAACGGGACCAGCGCGAGCCCGTACGCGGCCAGGACCAGGCCGGTGAGGTGGGCCGCGGCGGGCGACGCGTTGCCGTGCGCGAACAGCACGGTGGTCAGGCGCGGGCCGAGCGTGATGAGGGCGGCCGCGACGGGCACCAGGACGACGCCGGTCAGCCGCAGGCTCTGGGACAGATCGGCGATGACGCGGCCGAGGTCGCGGTCGGCGGCGGCCCGGCTGAGCCGGGGCAGCACCCCGGTGATGACGGTGACCGCGATGACGGCGTAGGGCAGCTGGAACAGGGTGCCCGCGTTCGAGTAGACGGCGACCGCGCCCTGCCCGGCGTGGGAGGCGAGCCCGGTGATCACGATGAACACCGCCTGCGCGGCGGTCACCGACGCGATCGTCCAGCCGGACATGGCGGCGATCCTGCGGACTCCGATGCCGCGGGGGTCGGCGTGCAGCCTCAGCCGGAAACCGGCCCGGCGGCCGGACAGCAGGAGCACGGCCATCTGGGCGGCGACCCCGGCGCTCGTACCGATCGACAGCAGCAGCGTCTGGCCCTGGGTGAGGGACTCCAGCTTCCCGGTGCCGCCGATCAGCAGGAACGCCACGGCGGTGATGATCACGACGACGTTGTTGGCCACCGGCGCCCACATCGGCGCGGCGAAACGGCCCCGCGCGTTGAGCACCGCGGACAGGGTGGCGCTCACCCCGTAGAAGAGGATCTGGGGCATGAAGTACCGGGTGAACACCACGGCGAGATGGCGCTGCGCGGGCGAGAACCCGGGCACGTAGAGGCCCACGATGAACGGCGCCGCGACGATCGTCACGATCACCACGATCGAGAGGCCGTAGACCACCAGGGACAGCAGCCGCTGGGCGAACAGGTCGCCGTCGACGCTCTCGTCGGCGGCCGTACGGACCAGGAGCGGCACCAGCACGCTGGCCAGGGCCCCGCCCATCACCAGCTCATAGATCGTGTTGGGGGTGACGTTCGCCGCCGTGTAGGCGTCCAGCAGCCGGGTGCCCAGGCCCAGCGCGGCCACCAGCGCCAAGGTGCGCAGGAACCCGGTGAGTCGCGAGACGGCGGTGGCCACGGCCATCGCCCGGCCGGCCTGCACCAGCCGCGGTTGCTCTGGCACGCGCTTCCTCTCCTTCGGCCGGGAAGGGCCCTTTTCAGGCACGTGGAACCCAGCGTACGAGCCGGGCGGACCGGGCCCGGCTGTTTCGGCGAGGCCCGCCCGGTCGCACGGCCCGGTTCCGGCGGGCGGTGGACAAGACACGGGACGGCGGCGAAGATGCCAAGCAAGCACTCGGTTACATTCCTCCCGCCTCCGGAGGTACGTATGCGGCAGCACGATCGGCTCTACATCGGCGGCGAGTGGGTCGCTCCCGCCGGCACCGGCACCATCGACGTCGTCTCGCCGCACACCGAGGAGGTCATCGGGCGCGTCCCCGAGGCGACACCCGCCGACATCGACCGGGCGGTGGCCGCCGCGCGGGAGGCGTTCGACAACGGACCATGGCCGCGCATGGAGCCGGCCGAGCGCCGCGCCGTCGTCGGGCGGCTCGCCGCGCTGTTCGGTGAGCGGATCCAGGACATGGCCGAGCTGATCACCGAGGAGATGGGCTCGCCGATCTCCTTCTCCCAGCTCGGCCAGACCGGGCAGGCGCACGCCGTGTACGGCTACTTCGGCGAGCTGGACGTGCCCTGGGAGGAGGAGCGCGCGGGCATGCTGGGGCCGGTCACCGTACGCCGCGAGCCGGTCGGCGTCGTGGCCGCGATCGTGCCGTGGAACGTCCCGCAGTTCATCATCGCGCTCAAGCTCGCCCCGGCCCTCGTCGCCGGCTGCACCATCGTGATCAAGCCGGCTCCGGAGACGCCCCTCGACGCGTACCCGCTCGCGGAGATGCTCACCGAGGCGGGCGTGCCCAAGGGCGTGGTCAGCATCGTCGCGGCCGGCCGCGAGACCGGCGAGTACCTCGTACGGCACCCGGGCGTGGACAAGGTGGCGTTCACCGGCTCGACGGCGGCGGGCCGCCGGATCGGCGCCATCTGCGGCGAACAGCTCAAGCGCTGCACCCTCGAGCTGGGCGGCAAGTCGGCGGCGATCATCTGCGACGACGCCGACCTGGACGCGACGATGGGCTGGCTCAAGCTCGCGTCGCTGATGAACAACGGGCAGGCCTGCATCGCGCAGACCCGCATCCTGGCCTCGCGCGGCCGGTACGACGAGGTCGTGGGCGCGCTGACCGAGACCGTACGCGGCATGCGGGTGGGCGACCCGGCCGACCCGGCGACCGAGATCGGCCCGCTCGTGGCCGCCCGCCAGCGCGAACGCGTGGAGAACTACATCCGCATCGGCCAGGACGAGGGAGCGAAGGTCGCGCTCGGCGGGGCGGGGCGCCCCTTCGACCGCGGCTGGTACGTCACGCCGACCGTCTTCGCGGGCGTCTCGAACGACATGCGGATCGCCCGCGAGGAGATCTTCGGCCCGGTGCTCGCGGTCATCCCGTACGAGGACGAGGACGACGCCGTACGCATCGCCAACGACAGCGACTACGGCCTGGCCGGCACCGTCTGGACCGCCGACGCCGAGCACGGCCTCGACATCGCCCGCCGCGTACGCACCGGGACGTACGGCGTCAACACGTACATGATCGAGTCCTCGTCGCCGTTCGGCGGCTACAAGTCCAGCGGCGTCGGCCGCGAACTCGGCCCCGAGGGTCTTTCCGCCTACCTGGAGTACAAGTCCATCGCCCGGCTCGCCTGAACCCTCCTCCGGCGGCCAGGTTCATCCGCGGGCGTCCTCGACGGTGACGGCGACCTCGGTGACGGCCGGCATGTGCAGCAACTCGTCGCGGAGCCGGTCGACCTGGCCGACCAGTTCGTGTGCCGGTGCGGCGCACGCCGCGGGCACCGGTGCTACACGCACGATGACCAAGAGTTGTCCCGGCCCTACGAAGATGACCTCCAGGGCCGGCACATGGGCGATCCAGCCGTGCCGGACGATGGCCTCCCGGATCGGCCGCACCACGTCCTCGGGCGCCGCCTCGTCGATGAGCAAGGACTTCGACCGGCGCGCGAGCCGGAGTGCCACCGTGATCAACAGCAGCCCGATGCAGACGCTCGCCAGGCCGTCCGACGCTCGCCAGCCGGTGAGCAGTTGCAGGACCAGCGCGGCGAGCGCGAGCGCGATGCCGACGAGCGCGGCGGAGTCCTCCAGATAGACCGTGGACGTGGCGGGGTCGGACCCCCTGGCCAGATGCTCGAGGATCGTCCGGTCCAGTTCGCGCGCACGGGTGAGCACCTGTCTGCGCGCCACGCGCCACGAATATCCCTCGAAACACGCCGCCGCGACGAGGACGACGACGCCGATCCACGGCGAGACGAGCGGCTCCGGCCGCAAGAGGCTACGCACTCCCTCGCCGATCGACAGCACCCCGCCGAGCACGAAGATCCCCAGCGCGGCCAGGAGCGCCCAGAAATAGCGCTCTTGACCGTAGCCGAACGGATGCCGGGGATCCTCTTTCTTCTTCGACCTGTGCACGCCGATGAAGAGCAGGACCTCGTTGCCGGTGTCGGCGATCGAGTGCAGCGTCTCCGCCCACAGGGCGGCGGATCCGGTGATGAGCGCGGCCACGCCCTTGGCCAGCGCGACGAGAAGGTTGGCCACGACGGCCGTCACCACCGTACGGAGCGTCGCGCCTGCCTGATCGTCGCGCCCGTTCTGCGGCTGCCTCATGAGCTTTCCCCGACCCGCCGGTGATCGGTGGGGCGGCGCTGTCGCCGCCCTTCCCGGGCCTCTCCGGCTGTGAACTCGGCGCCGGCTCGGGCCTGCCCGCCGACGCCCGGCGGCACATGGTTTCGATCACAGAGGGTAGCTGCAAGGTTGAGCGAGCGTATCCGGCCGACAGGGAGATCAGATGCCTTGGTCCGAGCACAGCGGATCCCTGCCTCGTCTCGGCGCGGACCTGCTGCGGACGGCGCTGGCGGGCATCGTGGTGGCGGCGGTCTCGTCCTGCGGGCAGGGAGGTGCCGGAAAATGGTTCCCCAACCGCGCCGCGAACGGACACGTCGGAAAGATGTTGCTGCGCAACGTCTTCATCCTCGTGCCCTCCGCGAGCCCGGCGCCCCGCACGACGGGTGGTGCCAGTGCCGCCGGCTCGGCACCGCTGTACTTCAGCCTGGTCAACGAGGCGCGGAGTGCCGATCGACTGGTCTCGGTGAGCGCCTCCGGAGTCGCGACGTCCGTCCGGATCGTCGGCGGGCCGATCGTGGTGCCCCCGAGAAAGGCGGTCTTCGGCTCCGAGTTCCCGCAGGCGACGCTCGAGGGCCTCAGCTCGCCACTACGGCCACCGCACCGGGTCCAGGTCCGGTTCGTCTTCGAACACGCCGGCACGGCGACGATGAACGTGCCGATCAAACTGCACGCCAACACGCCCTGGTCCACCTTCTCGCTGACCCCGTCCCCGGCGCCGCCTGGCCGCCCGACCCCGTCCGTCACTTCGCCGCGCTGATCGGGATGGCGATCGGCACCGTCCGCAGGATTACGCGTAGTGACGGCCTACTTGCAGTTCCGAATCCGTCGCCCGGCTCGCCTGGACCGTGACGACCTCCACGCACTGACCACCCGTGTTACCGCTTCTGCTGCTCTTACGCCACTGGTCACTCATAGGTTCTCCAACGTCGTACGGAGCAATTTCAGGGTCTGGTCGGCGGACAGCGCCGCTCCCCTGATCAAGTCGTGGCGTAGCGCGTACTCGCGAACGATCGGTGCGTCGGTTATGAGCTGACCACCTATGTGCTCGATGTATACGAGGTCGGGGCCGTCACAGAAACCCAGAATCGTGAACGCTCCTATTAGCCCGGCATAGGAGCCCACACCTTTTGGAACGACCTGAAGCGTGATGTTGTGGCGTTCCGCCAGGTCGATGAGGTGCTCGATCTGCGCCTGCATCACGCTGCGGCCACCGAGCACCCGCCGAAGAGCCGTCTCTTCGAAGATCGCGGCGATGCGTGGTGGCTGCTTCCGGCCGAGAATCTGCTGCCGTTCCACACGCTTGCCGACGAGCTGCTCGGCCTTCTCACGATCGCGACCGGACTTCATCACCTCGTAGGCGCTACTTTGGACATTCCGGTTTGCATGCGCCAGGCCACTAATTCGCCGGCGAAGGCGAGAATCGCGGGGAACTCGTACGGCTCTTTCTGCGCGACCATGACGGACCTCGAGGGGAGTCGGATCGGGGGCTACCTGCAACGATCGCCACCAAGAATAGCCACACTCACGCACCGGGAGTGAAATGAACGAGAAAAGCGATGCGCAGATCCGCGCAAATTGGAATTTCCCGCTACCGGGTCATTCCCCTCTCTTAGTCCCTCGGGTCGTGGTACTGGTACCGGCACACGGCGTTCGTGTCGAGATCGGTGTCTTCGCCGTTCGACGTGCGGCAGTGCCAGCTGTCAACGTTATCGGCGGCGAGCACGAGATCACCTTGGCCCACGTGCCGGCACCAGGCCGTAAGGTCCAGGCCCGCGAGGCGGCTGACCGGTCGGCCGGGTCCTTGGCCCAAGGGCGGTTGTGCGGGCGAACCGCGAGTGGGTACTACCAGAGCTCACAACGCCGCGCGATCCCCAACAGCCACAGCCGCGCCCGCGGTCACAGCCCGGGCGGGGACATGCGCCTAATGGCGAATCCTCGTGCACGAATCGGCGAGCCGGGATCGGTTAAGCCGCTTACGCTTTTTCAACCTTCGACGCTCCAGGCGAGAACCAGCCCGCGAGAACGCCCGAGCGCCCCAGCCCAAGGCCTGATCCGTCAGGCGACACCTAAGGTTGAGGGTAAATGGCACCGAACTCGTACGACGACTCCTACACTCGACCCAGCACCTGGCCCTGGGGAGACTCCAAAGATGGAGAGATCGAATTCCACCCGGGCCCGGTACAGACCGTCATCAACGCCCTGAAGGCCGACCGAGCACGCCACGACAAAGGAGCCGGGAATATCGGAGACCTTCAAGGCAGGGGTGACATCAGCGACCCCAACACGGTCGGTGGCGGCCTCGACAACAAGACCGGATACCCGGCAGGCAGGATACTCCTGGGGTACTTCCAAAACGCCCAAGCGAATATTGCCCCAAAAGGCGGATCCGGGTATTACGCGAATTTTCTGCAGTCCTACGATGCAGTGATCAAAACCCTCAGCGATTCCCTCGCCAACTACAACGAGGCCGAGGACGCCAGCCTGATAAGCGTGAGCACCGGCGACGGCACCACGGGTCAGACGATGAACCTTGGATCCGGCGTGACGCCGACCGATGCTTCGTTTTACGTCGCCAACGACGTACCCGTGCATCCCACGAAGAAGTGGGACGGAGATCTGAAGGACTTCAGGGATCTCGCGAAGAGCGTTGATCCAAAAGCCGTGCTGGAGGCGAGTAAGGCCTGGCTCGGCACGCAATCGAAGCTCATGGACTCGTGGGAGGTCCTCTACGACCAGGGGTACGCGCTCGCCGACGCGTGGAAGGGCAAAGCCGGCAACGCGATGCAGCAGAGCCTGAAGAACCTCTACTTCAGCAGTTGCGCACTGGCCGACGCTACAGGTCAGGTGGGGAATGCGGTCGAGGTTCATGCCGGAGATCTCGACAATCTCGTCAAGCAGGCTCACGCGATAAAGCAGGTAGGCCGGGACACGTGGCAGCATTGGCTGGATGACGCGGACTTGGGCGGCGCCGGTGACAGTTGGTACGGCTTCGCAGATCGCACTACCGACTATGATAAACATTACAACAGCGCGAGCAAAAGGGCTCGCGACTATATGAACGCCAGCGGTCATTACGCGAATAACGGGTTGGCGCGCTCAACGATGCAGAACGTCATTCCCGAACTGCCGACGACGGTCAAGTTCACGCTGCCTTACCCTTCGGCCGGCTCCACGGATTCCCCCTACGGCGACGGCCCCGCGGGGCTGGACGGTCAGGGCCTCGACGGCAGTGCGCTCGACAGCGGTCTGCAGTACCCGGACGTGGGGGATCCCGTCGACGGTTCCGGCACCGACCTGTCGGGCGTGAACGGTGACAGTCCCCCGGGCTGGACCGGCGACGGGACCGGTGGCGGGACCGGCACGGACCTGGCGGGGACCGGCAATCCGCTGGATGGTCTCGGCGGCACTCACACCGGCTTTCCCGGCAGCGGCACGCCGTACGGCGCCGGGAGTTCACCCGCCGGGGTGAGTCCGTTCGCCATGCGCAGCGGCCGGTCCGACGGTCTTCCCACCGCCGCGGAGGCCACCGCCCTGCGCGACGCCGCCGCCCGGGGACCGTCGGCCATGCCGTTCCCCGCCGGCACCGGCGGGAAGGATTCGGAGAAGAAGGAGCGCGAGCGCACGATCTGGGTGTACGAGGAGGACAAGATCTGGGGCGCGGACGACGACGACGCCGCACCCCCGCTCATCGGGTGACGCGACACCTCGGATCGGCCGGCGTCATGGAGGTGCGGGCCCGGCCCCGGCTTCCGCCGGGTCTGCGCCATGCCGTGATCGACCGGCGGACGAGGCGCAGAGACCCGGTACCGGGGGTCATTCCTCGATCGTGATGCCCAGGGCCGCCGCCAGAGTGTGCACGAGACCTTGTGCGTCGGCGGCCCGTACGGTCGCGCCGCGCAGGCTTTCGACGCCGCTGAGTCCCCACAGGTCGCAGCCGGAGAACACCGCGCCGCCCGTCATCACGGCCTGGCTGAACCGCACGCCTTCCATACGGCAGTTCTCGAACCGGCAGGCGGTGAACTCCGCGCCCTGGAAGTCGACCTCGGTGAGGTTGCAGTCGCGGAAGACGACATGCCGAAACCGGCTCATCCGGAACCGCGCCAGGTCGGCCCGGCACCCCTCGAACACCACGTCGCGGAACGAGCAGCCGCCCCAGCTCGCGCCGGTCAGGCGGCAGCGTTCGAGGCGTGCGGTGACGACGACGCCGTTGGAGACGTCGAGGTTCGCCAGGTCGCAGCCGACGAACTCCACGTCGGACAGGCTCGCGCGGGGCAGGACCGCGCCGGCGAGCCCCACGGCGTCGAACCGGCAGCCTTCGACGTCGAGGCCGTCCGCCCGGCTCCCCGGCGGAACGCTCCCGCCGAACTCGGCGGACAGGCAGACACCGTCATCGGCGAGGAACATCTCCGAGAGCCGGGCGGAGGTGAGCTGGGCGGGAAGCTTCGGCGGCGCGGGATGGCGCAGCGTACGTCGGGTGGGCACCGGTCGAACCTACCGGCCTCCGAGCGCCCGGTCAGCGACGCGACGGTACGGCGTCCGCGAGCGGCTCGGGCAGTGGCTCGGTGTGCACGACGCGAAGGGCGCTGACGGCGCGGGTGAGGACGACGTACAGCCGGTGCAGGCCACGGGGTTCGGCGCGGACGATGTGGGCGGGCTCGGCCACGACCACCGTCTCGAATTCCAGGCCTTTGGCCAGGAACGCCGGGACGCAGATCAGCCGCTCGGCGTCCATCGCGACGCCGTCGCCGCCCAGGACGGCCGAGCGGAGCCCGGCGTCGGTGACCGCGCGGTGCAGCGCGCGGAGGTCGGCGTCGGCGGCGATGAGCCCGACGGACCCCTCCCCCGCCAGCGCCTCCCGGCACGCCGGCACGGTCGAGGCCGCGAGCCGGCCGGGGGCGCCCTCGGTGACGCGCAGCGCACCGGTGGAGCGGCGGGCCGACGTGGGAACACGAACGCCCGGGGCGATCCGCGAGAGCAGGCGGGCCGCGTAGTCGATGCGGCCGCGACGGCCTGTACCGCCGCGTGCTGACCGCCCTCGCCGACCGGGACGCCTTCGAGCCGGGATCGGCGGAGGAGGAATCGGCCCGCTGGATCACCCTTGCCGGCGGTGACCCGCAGGCGCTCCTCCAGGTCCTCGACACGCTCGTCGCGACGCCCCACGCCGCCCTGCGCCGGATCGCGACTCCCACGTTCGTGGCCGTCGGCGAACAGGACCACGATCACGCCTCCGCCGACGCGCTGGCCGCCGCCCTGCCCAACGCGCGGTTCGCCCGGGTGCCGGGGCACCACTTCACCGCGCTCACCAGCCCGGAACTCACCGGCGCGATCCTGGCCTTCCTCGGCGACCGGCCCCACGAGGCGGACGGGCCTACCGGCCTCCGAGGGCGCCGATCAGCACCATGACGAGGAGAAGCCCGCCGATCAGCCAGGTGACGGGCCGGGCCAGGTTGAGCGTCCAGCCGAACCCGAAGCGCTTGGGCACGAACACGGCCGGGTCGTCGGGGTTGTAGTAGAAGATCCCCAGCCGGTAGAGGCGGTCGTCGTCGCGGTTGACCGTACCCGCGCGGCCGGCCGCCGGGCCGCCGAGCCGCAGGCGGCTGCCGCCCTGCCCGACGCGGATCACGACGACGAGGATCGCGGCGGCGCCGAGGACCGCCGGGACGACGTTCAGCGCGGCGATGACGGGGCCGGGCGCGCTGATCAGGTGCCAGTTCGCCAGCGAGCCGAAGAGGAACGTCACGCTCGTGCAGCCCGCGAGTACGAGCAGCGCCCGCGCGGACGCCGCGACGAAGCGACGGTGCCGCGTGGCCGCCTGCGGGTCCTCCGCGTCGAGTTGGGCGCGGCTGCGCAGCGCGACGCCCGCGATCGCCAGGAGCAGGATCGTCGAGGCGACCTGCGCGAGCACCGGCCCGAACGCCGAGGCGAACGACTTGGCGGCGTAGTGGTCCGGCCGCCCGGCCGGGCCGAAGTGGATCGCCAGGCGCGCGGGCATGCCCGGGTACGCGACGGCGCCGATGATCACGGTGGCCAGCGTGAGCACGGCCGCGGGCGCGGCCCAGAGCCAGGGGTAGCGCTCCGGATCGGTGCGCAGCGAGGTGTCGGCGACCGCCACCTGCCGCCGCCCGCCGAACCAGTCCTCCGCCACCTTGACCTCGGTGATCCGGCGACGGGCGTGCAGGTAGCAGGCCATGCCGGCGAGGAGCTCGACGCCGACGGCGGCCGGGGCGGCCCACGGACGGCCCACGTACAGGGCGCCCACCACGACGACGACCGCCACGACGCCGGTCACCGCGCGGTAGCGGCGCCGCTGCGCGGCCACGACCGGCGCGCCGGCGCGGTCACGCGGCACGCGGACGCCGAACGGGGTGGTCGGCGGCACGAGAGACGGCATCAGCCAGTGCATGACGCCGACGAGCAGGACGGGTACGGCGGTGACCACGGCCAGAGTCATGATCGGCTCCCCACATCCGATCCGGTACGGAAACCATCGAGGATCGCCCGGCAGCGGCGCTCGATCTCGGCCCCGGGCAGCCCCTGGGCGACGGCCTCGGCGAGCAGCGTGCGCGCCCGCGTCTCCCACTCGGTGGCGACGCCGTCGCCGGGCGGCCCCGAGGCCGGGTCACGGACGACGACCGCCCCCGTACGCCGGGCGAGCCGGAGGAGCCCTTCGCGGCGCAGCTGGTCGTAGGCCTTGTTGACCGTGTGCATGTTGATCCCGAGGTCGGCGGCGAGCTGCCGGGTCGGGGGCAGCGAGTCGCCGGCGCGCAGTTCGCCGCCGGCGATCGCCTCGACGACGCGGTCGCGAAGCTGCTGGTACAGCGGGACGTCGCTGTCCGCCTCGACGAGCAGGATCATGCCCTCACCCTTCGATGTGTTGCTCTATAACAACTAGAACATTAGAACACGCGGAAAGGGACGAGAACACCCTCCTCCGACACCGACTCTTCCCGGCATTCACCACGAATCGCCTATGCGGGGACGATTCCCCGTACGATGTCCGATCGTGACGATTCGATGGGGGATCCTGGGCACCGGCGGGATCGCGCGCACGTTCACCGAGGACCTGCTCCACGTGGGGCACGAAGTGGTGGCGGTCGGTTCACGCGCCGCGCACACGGCCGAGGCGTTCGCGGACCGTTACGGCATCGCGCGGGCGTACGGGTCGTACGCCGAGCTGGCCGCCGACGACAAGGTGGACGTCGTCTACGTCGCGACCACGCACAACGTGCACCACTCCGCCGCCCGTACGTGCCTGGAGGCGGGCCGCGCGGTGCTCGTGGAGAAGCCGTTCACCACGACGGCGGCCGACGCGCAGGACCTCGTCGCCCTCGCGCGCGAGCGGAACCTGTTCGCGATGGAGGCGATGTGGACGCGGTTCAACCCGCTGGTCGCCCGGGTGCGCGCGCTGGTCACCGACGGCGCGATCGGCGACGTGAAGGCGGTGTACGCCGACTTCTCCGAGAACTTCCCCTTCGACGCCGCCCATCGGCTGTGGGCGCCGGACCTGGCGGGCGGGGCCCTGCTCGACCTGGGCGTGTACCCGGTGTCGTTCGCGTGGATGCTGCTCGGCGAGCCGGCCACCGTGCAGGCGGTGACGACGCCCGCGCCGACCGGCGTGGACTCCAACACCGGCATCCTGTTCGGCTACGAGTCGGGCGCGGTGGCGCTGCTGCACTGCGGGTTCCTGGCCAAGTCGCCGCAGTCCGCGACGGTCACCGGCACGGCGGGCTGGATCGAGGTGGCCGGGCCGTTCTGGCACCCGTCCGCGATGACCCTGCACCGCGACGGCGCGGAACCGGAGACGTTCCGCCTGGACGTCAACGGCCACGGCTACACCTACCAGGCGGAGGAGGTCGCCCGCTGCCTCGACGCCGGCCTCACCGAGTCGCCGGTGATGCCGCTGGACGAGACCGTCGCCATCCTCCGCGCCCTCGACACGATCACCGCCCGGCTGACCGCCGGGTCCTGACGCCGGGTGCGGGCGCCGTGCGCGCCCGGTCCCGGCGCAGGATGTAGACCGCGACGGCGAGACCTGCCGATGTGAGGACGGCGCCCACGAGGGAGATCGATCGCAGTCCCGGGCCGTCGTCGATGATCGTTCCGCCCAGCCAGCCGGCGAGCGCGGCGGCCAGCTGGAAGCCGGAGGCGTTGACCGCCACGGCCAGTGTGGGAGCCGCCTCGGCCGTGGTCAGGACGCGCGTCTGCATGCCCGGGACGATGGCGAACGCGAGCACGCCGAGGACGAAGGTGAGGACCGCCGCGAGCGGCCGGGCACCGCCGAGCAGCCAGAAAAGCGCCAGGGCCACGGTCAACGCGCCGAGCAGGCCGGCCAGGGACGGCATCAGCGCCCGGTCCGCCAGCCGGCCGCCGAGGAGGTTCCCGGCGACCGCGCCGGCGCCGTAGACGACCAGCAGCAGGGGGACGCTGGCGGCGGAGAACCCGCCGACGTCGGTGAGCAGGGGCGCGATGTAGGTGAAGACGGTTACCACTCCGACGTTGCCCACCGCGGTGAGGGCGAGCGCGAGCTGGACGTCCCGCCCCGCGAACACGCGCAACTCTCCCAGAACCGGCCCGGCCGCGGCCCGAGGCCGCGCGGGCACGAACCGCAGCACCAGCAGCAGGGCGGCGACGCTGACCGCAGCGACGGCGGCGAACGTCGCCCGCCAGCCCGCGTGCTGCCCGATGAAGGTGCCGATGGGCGTGCCGAGGACGATGCCCAGGTTCATCCCCACCGCCACCTTCGCCACGGTCGAGGCCTGCCGGCCGGCCGGCGCCATCCCGACCGCGGTGGCGATGGCGACGGCGAAGAAGGTCGCCACGACCGAGCCGGCGAGGAACCGAGCCGGCAGGAGAACGGCGTAGTTCGGGGCGAGCGCCGATCCCAGGTTCCCGACGACGGACACGGTGACGAGGGCGGCGATGAGCGGCTTGCGGGCCAGCCGCGCGGTCAGCACGGTGACCACCGGTCCCCCGACGATCATGCCGAGTGCGTAGGCGGTCACCAACAGCCCGGCCGCGGGAATCGACACCCCCAGGCCGGCGGCCACGTCCGGCTGGATGCCGGAGATGACGAATTCGCCGGTCGTGAGGCTGAAGACCACCAGCATGAGCGCGAAGACGGGAAGCGGCACCGGACACCCCAATCGATTCGAGTCTTTATGATAATGACTAGAACTATCATGACTCGAAGCAGCCGGTATACTCCCTTCCATGGCGAGGCAACCGGACGAGCCCGCGGCCGCAGAGATCGACCGCGATGTGTGCAAGCTGGTCCACCGGTTCGCGCAACGACTCGACGTTCACGTACGGCACGTCGCCGACGAGCTGGGCATCACCGCGACCCAGGTCGTCGCTCTCCGCGAGCTGTCCGACCCGATCACCGCGCGTGAGCTGGCCACCAGGATGGTCTGCGAGCCTTCGAACGTGACGTATGTCCTCGACCGGCTCGAAGGGCAGGGCATGATCGAGCGCAGGCCCCATCCCACGGACCGCCGCGCCAAACAGCTCGTGCTGACACCGGCCGGCCGTGGTTACCGGGCCGACGTGCTCGCGCGCCTGAACGCCCACTCCCCGCTCGCCCCGCTCAGCCCCGCCCAGCAGGAGTCCCTGCGCGAGCTGCTCCAGGCGCTCATCGCGTAACGCGCCGAGAACCGGCACGAGCCCCGCTCTCACCGGAGAACGGGGCTCGTACCGAGAGCGGGGGGCTCAGTCGGCGAGTGCGGGTTCGGCGTCCACCTCGTCGTGGGGCAGTTCGGCGATGATCTCGCGTACACGCCGGCCGGGCAGGCGTACCTTGACCGCGATGACGTAGATCACCACACTCCAGACGGCGTTCACGACGAAGCCCATCACCAGGCCCTTGATGACGCCACGGCCACCGTCGTAGTCGCCCAGATAGCTGATCAGCGCGATGCCGGCCAGCCACGGGATGACCCAGGACGCGCCGGCCTTCCATTCCATCTTGGGCGTGAGCTGGCCGGTCGCCGCGAAGATCGCCATCAGGACGTACCCGAAGAGGACGATGACGAAGAACTTCCAGTTGGTGTTCCAACCGGTCCAGTAGATGATCAGGTTCGCCGAGAAGAAGGCCAGCAGCGGGATCGTGTCGCCGCCCCAGAGCCGGAACGGACGATGCTGGTCGGGCAGCTGACGGCGCAGCGCCGCGTGCGCCAGCGGTCCGGAGCCGAAGGACATGACCGTCGCGGAGGTGACCAGGCCGACGAGCTGCTGCCAACTCGGGAACGGCAGCAGCATGATCGCCGAGACGACGAACGTGATGATCAATGACACCCACGGCACGCCGCGTCTGCTCAGCTTGCCGATGCCCGCGGGCGCACCGCCGTTGCGCGCCATCGTGTAGCCCAGCCGGGACGTGACGGCGGAGTAGACAAGGCCCGTGTCGCCCGGGGAGACCACGGCGTCGATGTACAGGACGGTGGCCAGCCAGCCCAGGCCGATCGCCGTGGAGACCGCGGCGAGCGGGCCGAAGTCGTTCGTGAACGACAGCTTGGACCAGCCGTGTGCCAGGTCACCTCCGGACAGCGCGCCGATGAAGGCGATCTGCAGGAGCACGTAGATGGCCATACAGAGGATGACCGAGCCGATCACCGCGAATGGAACGTTCCGCCGGGGGTTGTCGCTCTCCCCGGCCAGCTCGATGGCCTGACGGAAACCCAGATACGAGAACGTGATGCCCGACGTGGAGATCGCGGTCAGCATGGCCTTGCCGCCGGCCGGGGCGAACCCGTGATCGGAGAAGTTGGCGGCGTGGAACGCGGTGACGAGGAACGCCACCACGACCACCATGATCACGACGAGCTTCCACCAGACCAGCACGTTGTTGATCTGGGCGAAGAACCTCACTCCGATCGCGTTGATCACGCAGAAGGCCGCGAGCAGCAGGAGAGCCACCAGGATGCCGACCGGCGTCAGCGTGTGCACCGGCTCGCCGTCGACCAGGTGCTTGTCGGTGAAGTGGTACCACTTGGTGGCGTACTGCAGCACGCCGGTCGTCTCGATCGCCGGTACGACCGCCGCGGCGACCCAGGTTATCCATCCCATCGAATAGCTGGCGAAGCCGCCGAAGGCGTACATCGGGAAGCGGACGACGCCCCCGGTGACCGGGAACATGGTGCCGAGTTCGGCGAACGACAGGCCGATGAACACGATCATCACGCCGGCGATGGCCCAGGAGAAGATCGCGGCGGGGCCGGCGATGATGCTGGCGTTCATCGCCCCGAACAGCCAGCCCGAACCGATGATCGACCCGACCCCGGTGAAGAGCAGGCCGATACGCCCGATGTCGCGGCGGAGATGCCTGCTCTCCTCGCCTCCGGGTGCTCGTGAAGTATCTGTGGCCGCTGTCATGCAGCTCCTCTCTTGCCAGACCGCGGCTCCGAGGCAGGCCCGTAGCGTTACGGCCTCGCGTGAAAACCCTTGTGCTGCCCAGGGAAATGGGCAGCACATTTACCACGTTGCGGCACGTTACTCCCCATAACCGTCGGAGTTAAGCGCGTCATCGCATTCTCGAGCGCTCTCGAAGCGTCCGCAGCCGCCCCGATGCCGTCGGCCGGTTCGCCGGCCTTCCACCGCATCGCGGCCGAGCACGAGCGGCATGATGGGCGCATGCCAGAGCTTGTGGAGCCCGCGGTGCCGGCCGGGCGGATGGGCGGGCGGCCGCAACCGTGCCTGTCCGTGGACGAACTCACGATCCGTCCCTGGGCGCCGCCGGACGTGCCGGTTCTCGTCGCGGCGTACGCGAACGAGGACATCCGCAGGTGGCACGCCCGCTCCCTGACCGAGGACGAGGCCGTGGAATGGGTGTCCCAGCGGACGGACCGCTGGAGGCGCGAGGCCGGCGCCGACTGGGCGGTCGCCGAGGGCGACACCGTGCTCGGGCGCGTCGGGCTCCGCCGGCTCTCCCTGGCCGAAGGGCTCGGCGAGGCGGCGTACTGGGTGCTGCCGGCGGCACGCGGTCGCGCCGTCGCCGCCCGTGCGCTGACGGCGGTGACCGACTGGATGTTCGCCCTCGGCCTGAACCGCATGGAACTCGCGCACTCCACCCTCAACCGCGCCTCGTGCCGGGCCGCGGAGAAGGCCGGCTACGCGTACGAGGGGACGATGCGCGGCCACAGCCGGCACACCGACGGCTACCACGACATGCACCTGCACGCCCGCCTCGGGGCGGACAAGCCGGGCGCGAAGGGAGCGGCGGTTCGTCGCGCGTGAAAGCGGGCGGGCGCATCGGGTGAGACATGGGTGACCGCCGACGCCATGGAGAGCCCCAGATGAAACGAAGCCCGACGTGACCGCCGCCACCGGGGATCAGGCGACACGCGCGGCATGCGACGCCGCCGTGATCCGGGAGTCACGAGACGTCCCCGAACGCTTCGGCGCGATCTTCGACGCCTACTTCGCCGAGATTCACGCATACGTGGCCCGGCGTATCGGCCCGGAGAACGCCTCCGACGTCACCGCCGAGACGTTCCTCGCCGCGTTCGGCAAGCGGGACCGCTACGACGCCGAGCGCGCCAGCGTACGGACCTGGCTCTACGGGTTCGCCACCAAACTGGTCGGGAAGCATCGGCGCAGCGAGATGCGGGCGCTGTACGCCATGGACCGGATGCCGCCGGAGGCCGAGTCCGAGGAGCTGGAGGAACGCCTCACCGGCCGGATCGCCGCCGAAGGCCTGCGAGGCCGGCTCTCGAGCGCGCTCGCCGAACTGCCCGCCGGGGACCGGGACGTGGTGCTGCTCGTCGCGCTCGCCGGGCTGACCCACGAGCAGGTGGCCACGGCGCTGGACATCCCGTACGGCACGGTCGGATCGCGGCTGAACCGGGCCAGGCGAAAACTACGCGCGGCGCTGGGCGGGACCAATCCACTTCTCGGCCTGGAGGACAACGATGGATGAGCTCCGGATGGTCCGCGACCTCTACGTACCGCCCGAGCCGGCTCCGCCGCAGGAGGTCGCGGCGGCCCGCGCCCGCCTCGACGCGGTGATGCGGACCCGGCGCTCGCGGCCGCGCTGGGCTCTGCGCGGGGCCGCTCTCGGCGCCGCCGCGGCGGGGGTCGCACTCGCCGTGGCGATCTCCGTGACGTCACCGCGTCCCCAGATGACCAGGCCGGCGGGTCCGTCGGCCCGTACGGTCCTGCTCGACGCCGCGCTGAGCGCCGACCGGCAGCCGGTGACGAAAGGCAAGTACTGGTATGTGGACTCGCGTATCCGCTGGCTCCAGAAGGTCAAGGCCGGCGGATACCTGATCCGCAGCACGGCCCAGAGTGAGACCTGGCGGGCGGCCGGCTCGTCGAGTCCCGCGAGCGCCGTGGGCACCACGCACTTCCTCGGAGCGCGTCCGGCGACACCCGCCGACGAGGTCGCCTGGCGGGAGGCGGGTTCGCCCCGCACCTTCCTGACCGTCGAGGGGAAACGGGTCAGCGGCAAGGCCGGGAGCGTGACGGCCGACATGAGGGGTTCGGACCTCGACATGAGCAGCTTCGCGGCGCAGGCGGACCTGGACGAACTCCGCGAGATCCCGGAAACCCCGGACCGGCTCCGGGCCTGGCTGCTCGCGCTGCCGCAGAGCCCGGCCGGGCCGCACCCCGGTCCGACGACGCTGCCCGCACCGGGCAGGCCGAGCCCCTCGCCTCCCGGGCCTCCGACCCGGGCCCAGCTCGACTACTGGCTGTTCGTCCAGGGCGTGAGTCTTCTCCTCTACTCGCCGATAACGCCGAAGGTCCGTGCCGCGGCCTTCCAGATGCTGGCCGAGCTGCCCGGGGTGAAGCTCATCGGCACGGTGCGCGACCCGGACGGGCGTCAGGGCACCGCGGTCGCGATGGACCGGATCGGTCCAGGCGATCGGCCGCTGCGGATCCAGCGCCGTCTGGTCGTCGACACGAAGACGGGACGAGCCCTCGCCGACGAAGAAGTGGTCCTAGGGCCGAACACCGACTACCCGGGGCTGCCTTTCGGAGTCGTCGCGAGCACGACGACCGTCCGGTCGGCCGGATGGACGAACAAGGCCGGCTGGACGCGCGACCACTGATCGGACCGTACGGCCCTGGGACCGGTCCCAGGGCCGTGCGCCGATGTCCTCCCACGCACGACGGCCGCGGCGCCGTCGCCGCGAGCGGTCAGGACTCGTCGGGGTCGTAGGCGAGGTTGGGGCGCAGCCAGCGCTCGACCTCGGCGACGTCCAGGCCGCGACGGCGGGCGTAGTCCTCGATCTGGTCGCGGCCGAGGCGGCCCACGGTGAAGTACCGCGACGACGGGTGAGCGAAGATCAGGCCGCTGACGGCCGCCGCCGGGGTCATCGCGTACGACTCCGTGAGGTCCAGGCCGGCCTTGGTGGCCTCCAGGAGCTCGAACAGGTCGCGCTTCTCGCTGTGGTCCGGGCTCGCCGGGTAGCCGAGGGCCGGGCGGATGCCGCGGAAACGCTCGGCGTGCAGGTCCTCCAGCGACGGCTCGGCGTCCGGCTCGAACCACTCGCGGCGCGCCTTCAGGTGGACCCATTCGGCGAACGCCTCGGCGAGACGGTCGGCGAGCGCCTTGACCATGATCGACCGGTAGTCGTCCTGTTCGGCCTCGTACTCGGCGGCGAGGTCGTCGGCGCCGTGCACGGCCACCGCGAAGCCGCCGAGGTGGTCCCCGGACGGGGCCACGTAGTCGGCCAGGGAACGGTTCGGCCGGCCCTCCGGCTTGGCGGTCTGCTGGCGCAGCATCGGCAGGCGCACCGTGTCGCCGGCGCCGGCCTCGATCACGATGTCGTCGTCGTCGGAGTGTGCGGGCCAGAACCCGTACACGCCCTCCGCGCGCAGCGAACCGGCCGCGATGATCTCATCGAGCAGGGCGTTCCCGTCGTCGTACAGCTCCCGCGCGACCGGCTGGTCCAGGATCGCCGGGTACTTGCCCTTCAGCTCCCAGGCCAGGAAGAAGAACTGCCAGTCGATCATCTCGCGCAGCTCGTTCAGGTCCGGGCGTACGGTGCGCAGGCCGGTGAAGGCGGGCGTCGGCAGGTCGTCGAAGGAGACCTTCTCGCGGTTGGCGCGGGCCTCCTCCACGGTGAGCAGCGGGCGCTGCTTGCGGGCGGCGTGCTGCTCGCGCAGGCGTTCCTGCTCTTCGCGGTTGGCGACGGCGAGCGCCTCGGAGCGCTCCGGGTCGAGCAGGTCCGACAGCACACCGACGACGCGCGAGGCGTCCAGCACGTGCACGGTGGTGGCCTCGTACGCCGGGGCGATCCGCACCGCGGTGTGCTGCCGCGAGGTCGTCGCGCCGCCGATCATCAGCGGCAGCTTCAGGCCGCGGCGCTGCATCTCGTTCGCGACGCCGACCATCTCGTCCAGCGACGGGGTGATCAGCCCGGACAGGCCGACCGCGTCGGCGCCCTCGGCGACCGCCGTGTCGAGGATCTTGGCGGCCGGGACCATGACGCCCAGGTCGACGACCTCGTAGTTGTTGCAGCCGAGGACGACGCCGACGATGTTCTTGCCGATGTCGTGCACGTCGCCCTTGACCGTGGCCAGGACGACCTTGCCGTTGCCGCGGCTGGTGTCGAGACGGCCCTCCCGGCGGGCCTGTTCCTTCTCCTCCTCCATGAACGGCTCGAGGTAGGCGACCGACCGCTTCATCACCCGGGCGCTCTTGACCACCTGCGGCAGGAACATCTTCCCCGAGCCGAACAGGTCGCCGACGACCTTCATGCCGTCCATGAGCGGGCCCTCGATCACGTCGAGGGGACGCGCGGCCTTCCGCCGGGCCTCCTCGGTGTCCTCCACGATGTAGTCGACGATGCCGTGCACGAGCGCGTGCTCCAGCCGCTGCTCGACCGGGCCCTCGCGCCAGGACAGGTCGACGGTGCGCTGCGTGCCCTTGCCGCTGACCGTCCCGGCGAAGGCGACCAGCCGGTCCGTCGCGTCCTCACGCCGGTCGAAGATCACGTCCTCGACGAGTTCGAGCAGGTCGGCCGGGATGTCCTGGTAGACCGCGAGCTGCCCGGCGTTGACGATGCCCATGTCCAGCCCGGCGCGTACGGCGTGGAACAGGAACGCCGAGTGCATCGCCTCGCGCACCACGTCGTTGCCGCGGAAGGAGAACGACAGGTTGGAGATGCCGCCGCTGGTGCGGACGCCGGGGCAGCGCTCCTTGATGAGCGGCAGCGCGTCGATGAACGCCTTGGCGTACCCGTTGTGCTCGGCGATGCCGGTGGCGACGGCGAGGACGTTCGGGTCGAAGATGATGTCCTCGGGCGCGAAGCCCGCCTGCTGCGTGAGCAGGTCGTACGCGCGGCCGCAGATCTCCACCTTGCGCTCGGTGGTGTCGGCCTGCCCCTGCTCGTCGAAGGCCATGACGACGACGCCGGCGCCGTAGTCGCGGATGCGGCGCGCCTGCTGCAGGAAGGCCTCCTCGCCCTCCTTGAGGCTGATGGAGTTGACCACGCCCTTGCCCTGCACACAGCGCAGCCCGGCCTCCAGCACGCTCCAGCGCGAGCTGTCGATCATAATCGGGATGCGGGCGACCTCGGGTTCGGTCGCGATCAGGTTGAGGAACGTGGTCATGGCCTGCTCGCTCTCGAGCAGGTCGGCGTCCATGTTCACGTCGAGGAGGTTCGCGCCGCCGCGCACCTGCTCCAGCGCCACGTCGACGGCGGCCTGGTAGTCGTCGGCCTCGATCAGCCGCCGGAAGCGGGCCGAGCCGGTGACGTTGGTGCGCTCGCCGATCATGACGAAGCCCGTGTCCGGGCCGATCGCGAACGGCTCCAGGCCGCTGAATCGCGTACCCGGCGTGACCTGCGGAACCCGGCGGGGCTCCATGCCCTTCACCGCGTCGGAGATCAGCCCGATGTGCGCCGGGCTCGTGCCGCAGCAGCCGCCGACGATGTTGACCTGCCCGGCGGAGGCGAACTCGCCGACCAGCCGCGCGGTCTCCTCCGGGGTCTGGTCGTACTCGCCGAAGGCGTTGGGCAGGCCGGCGTTCGGGTGGCAGGCGGTGTAGGTGCCGGCCAGCTGGGCCAGCTCCGCGACGTACGGGCGCATCTCCGCGGCGCCCAGGGAGCAGTTCACGCCGACGACGAGCGGCTCGGCGTGCTCGATCGAGCTCCAGAACGCCTCGACGGTCTGGCCGGACAGCGTGCGCCCGCTCTGGTCGACGATCGTCACCGAGATCCACAGCGGCAGGTCCGGCGCGACCTCGCGGGCGGCGGTGATCGCCGCCTTCGCGTTGAGCGTGTCGAAGATCGTCTCGATGAGGAGCAGGTCGACGCCGCCCTCGGCGAGCGCCGCGATCTGCTCGGCGTACGCGGCGCGGACGTCCTCGAAGGAGACCGCGCGGTACGCCGGGTCGTCGACGCGGGGCGACAGCGACAGGGTGACGTTCAGCGGGCCGACCGAGCCGGCCACGAAGCGCCCGCCGGCCTCGTCGGCGGCCTGGCGGGCGAGGTGGGCGGCCGCGAGGTTCATCTCGCGGACGTACTCCTGGAGGCCGTAGTCGGCCTGGCCGATGCTCGTGGCGGTGAAGGTGTTGGTCGTCGTGATGTCCGCGCCGGCGTCGAGGTACTGCCGGTGCACGTCGAGGACGACGTCCGGACGGGTGAGGTTGAGCAGGTCGGGGTCGCCGGTGACGTCGCGCGGATGATCGGTGAAACGATCTCCGCGGTAGTCCTCCGGGGTCAGCTTGGCACCCTGGAGCATGGTGCCCCACGCACCGTCGAGCACCACGACGCGCTCGGCGAGCAACTCCCTCAGCGCACTCGTGGTCTGGCGTTCGTTCTTGTCCACTGGTCCACCCCCCGTTGCGTTGGGAGGCGCCCTTGCGGATCTTCTGCAGGCCGAGCGTGGCGGGCCTTTGCCCGTTGCAGCGCCTCTCGGTCTGATCTCCAACGGTACCCAAGACACGCACGGAGTCCAACGCGACCAACGGAGAGTGGCGCCTGCGCCCATCGGTACAAGGGTTTTGGCCCGATCGGAGAATAAGATCACGGGCGTGCCGACAGTCCCCCGACGACGCAGCGCCATGCGCGGTCACCTCGTCGTCTGCGGCGACACGCCGCTGGCCTTCCGGCTCGCCGACGAGCTGACCAAGCGTTACCTGCAGGATGTCGCCGTCATCCTGCCGTCGAAGAAACGCAACCACGGACCGCAGATCGCCCGGCTCCCCCGCGTGAAGGTGCACGAGGCGCTCGAACTGAACGACGAGGCGTTCCGCGACGTCAACGCCGAGGCGGCGCGGGCGGTCGCGCTCGTCGGCAACAGCGAGGTCGGCAACATCCACGCGGCGTTGCGCGTGCAGGAGCTCAACCCCGGGGCCCGCCTCGTCATCCGGATGTCGAACACCTCGCTGGGCGCGCGGATCCGCACGCTGTTCAACGACTGCGCGGTGCTGTCGGACGGCGCGATGGCGGCGCCGTCGTTCGTGGCCGCCGCGCTCGGCGACCCGGCGCCCAGCCACGTACGCGTCGCCGGCCGCACGCTCTACGTCGCCCGCCGCAGCGACCGGCCGAAGACCATCATCTGCGGGCTGGCCGACACGCGCCGGTCCGAGGGCAATCCGCGCCTGCTGCCGGACCCGCACGAGACCGCCAACCTCGTGCTCGCGGTCGCCGACAAGACCCCGCGCGACCCGCTCAGCGCGCACCGTCCGCGCCACCGGCCGTTCGCCTTCCTGGCGCGTAACCTGCGGCTCGTCCTCAACCGCCGGCTGATGCAGGTCGTGCTGGTGCTGCTGGCCGTCATCGTGATCGGCACGGTGGCGCTGAGCCTGTCCGGCGAGTCCGGCTTCAGCGAGTCGCTCTATCTCGTCCTGCTCGACCTGGCCGGGGCCGCGAACCCCGACCCGTCACTCGGCGGGGCGGCCAAGGCGACCCAGGTGATCGTCACGCTCGCGAGCCTGGCCCTGGTGCCCGCGATCACGGCCGCGGTCGTCGACGCGCTCGTACGCGCCCGGCTCGCCGGTCCGCTCTCGCTGAGCGAGCCGATCAGCGGTCACGTCGTGGTCGTCGGGCTGGGCGGCGTCGGCGTACGCGTCGTCGGGCAGCTCAACGACCTCGGCGTACCGGTCGTCTGCGTGGAGATGAACGAGGACGCCGTCGGGGTGCCGCTGGCACGCCGCGAGGGGCTGCCGATCGTGTTCGGCGACGCGACGCGCAAGGAGACGCTGCGCAGCGCGTGGGTCAGCACGTGCCGCGCGGTCGTGACGGTCACCAGCGACGACATCACCAACCTGGAGGCGGGCCTGAACTCGCGCGACCTGAAGGACAACGTGCGGGTCGTGCTGCGGCTGTTCGACGACGACCTGGCCGCGCGGGTTCACCGCAACTTCCACATCCCGGTGTCGCGCAGCGTGTCCTTCCTGGCCGCGCCCGCCTTCGCGGCGGCCATGATGGAACGCCAGATCATCGGCACGATCCCGGTCGGGCGCGGCGTGATGCTCATCGCCGACGTGCCGATCGCCCAGGGCTCCGAGCTGGAGGGCCGTCCGCTGAGCGACGCCAACCAGCGCGGGGAGTCACGGGTGCTCGCGGTCGGGCGCCGCGGCGGGCAGCACTTCGACTGGGAGCCGCAGGACGGGTACCTGCTCGTCCGCGGGGACCGGCTGATCGTCCTGGCGACGCGGGCGGGCATCGGGCACGTACGCGCGCGGAGCATCGCGCCCGCGCCGGAGGCGCCCTGGCAGCCGAGATAGCCTTTCGGCCGTCCCGCCCCGGCGGGTCACTGGACGATGAGGCCCTCGCGGCCGTTCAGCTTCTGCGCCTTCACGTGGAACGTGCCGGTCAGCGGCCCGGTGTCGAGCTTCAGGCGGTTGTCCGACAGCTTCGACGTCTTGTGCTCCGGGTCGAGCGGGACGATCACGTACTGGTGGCCGTCGATCGCACCCGTCAGCACGGACGCGTCCTTGGCCGTCAGCTGCCCGGAGGTGAACCGGAACGTCCCGTTCAGCCGGGCGAGCATCGCGTACGGCACGTTCTTGGTCGTGTAGTAGCCGCCCGTCTCCAGGTCGCCGGTCGCGGTCTCCAGCGGCACGAGCAGCAGGGCGTCGCTGCTGTTCTTGTACGCCCTGACCAGCGGGTTGAAGCGCGGAATCAGGTCGCTGTTCTGCTTGGCGAGCTCGTCTTGAATCGCCTGGCGCAGGTCGTCCGACGGCTGCTCGGCGACGGGCGTGACACCGTACAGCAGCAGTGCCAGCGGCGTCTGGCCGTTCTGGGTGACCTTCTTCTGCCAGGTCACCGGGTGTGCCTTCTTGTCCTTGTCCTTGTCCTTCTTGCTCTTGTCGGCCTCGTCCAGGAGCAGGCCGGCCAGGGCGCCCAGCGGCGCGGCCTCGCCGTCGACGGTCAGGCGCCGGGGATCCAGGTTCTGGCCGAGCGGCTCGAAAGCGACGCGGTCGCGTATCTCGTCCGGTTTCGTGCGGTCGGCGCCGTCGGCCACGGCGGAGGCGACGGCGTCGAAGTAGCCCGCGGCGCCCTCGGAGGCGTCGGTCGCGGCGGCGTGCTTCGCCTCGTCGGCGTACTCCTTCTGCCACTTCTGGTACCAGTACGCGGCGTTCGCGAGCCGCTGCCGCCGTTGCTTCGGCTCGTGATAGGCGGCGACCACGTCGTTGTACAGCATCGCGCGGTAGAGCCGTGGCGTGACGGCGAGCGGGTACTCGGTGCCGCGCATCGGCCGCTGGTCCGAGGCTTTGCCGCGCTGTTGCCACGAGTGGAACAGCTCGTCGGTCGCCGCGCCGAACAGGATCGCCGACAGGCTGACGTGCTCCTCCTTGGCCTCGTCGGTGTAGGAGGAGTCGGCGCTGTTGATGACGACGGTCGGATGCCCGTCCCAGATGGTGTAGAGCGAGCCGGTCGACGGAATCTCGACCTTGTGCTTGGCGAGGTCGGAGGCGCTGAGGTTCTTGACGTCGTCGACGCTGATGAGCCGCGCCGTGTGACCGTCGCCGATGACGATCCGCCGGTCCTTCAGCACGACGCCGGGCCAGATGTCCCCCGCGTGCGGCCAGACCTTCGCGGCGTAGGCCTGCATCTCGGTGGCGACGGGCGCGACGGCCGTCGCCTTGGACACCGTGGCGGTCTTGTGAGTGTGCTCCGCGCATCCGCCGGCGGCGAGCACCGCGGCCAGCCCACCGACCATCGCCGCCGCACCGCGGCGTCCGGTCCCGATCAACACTGCCTACCCCCCGCTACCGACGACCTGGGCTTCGGGGGGTGCTGCCCAACGCTTGCCCCGGCGATCATTCCCCGTGCTCGCGCGCCATAACGCCAAGGACCGCGAACCCTTCGTCAGCCGGGAGGGACGGGCCGGCCAGCGCACAGACGAACGTCACCACGATCACGACCGCGAACCGGCGGCCAAGCCGGCTCCTGCAGGGACTTTGGACCCTGGCCCTGGCCGGAGGGGACTTGCATCATGACCCGTAAGGGTGCGAGCCGCCCGGTCACCGGCCGGGCCGAACATCGGGGGACCTTATGACAATCGCACGCGACATCATGCATCCCGGAGCCGAGTGCATCGGGGAACACGAGACGCTGGCGTTCGCGGCACAGCGGATGCGCGATCTTGACGTCGGCGCACTACCGGTCTGCGGAGATGACGACCGTTTGCACGGCATCATCACCGATCGTGACATCGTCACCAAGTGCATCGCGGAAGGCGGCGACCCGGCGGCGACCACCGCGGGCTCACTCGCACAGGGCGCTCCCGTCACGATCGGCGCCGACGATGACGCCCGCCAGGTGCTGCGCATGATGGAGGAACACCGGATCCGCCGGCTGCCGGTGATCGACGAACATCGACTCGTCGGCATGATCAGCGAGGCCGACCTGGCCCGGCACCTTCCCGAGGAAGCCGTCGGTCACTTCGTCGAGACCGTCTGCGCCGGCAGCTGATCCACCGCGACGACGCCCGTCCACCGGCCGGCGGCTATGCCAGGTGGTCAACAGGGCGAACGTTGCTTGATGCGGCGCTAGGAGCAGTTTCCCCACTGACAGTTGTGGCGCGAGACCGGAATCCCATGAGCCAGGGCCTCTTTGCACCAAGCACACCTTGACTTACCCGCATCAGTGCATGCACACGCCATCGTGGCCTCCTGTCGTGATTCGTCATCGCTTGCGATGATCGGCGTCTTTCTCTGTCAAAAAAGACTGCCACAGGGGACCCGGGGAGAGAAGATGAAAAATAGATGACAAGTGCCCACAGGCACCGCCGAAAACAAGAGGTGTCTTCCCCGGGTTCGGTGGAACCGCGTTATTGGATCTCATGCCGATCGAATGGCGTCGGCGAGTTCGCCGGAGTCGCCGATCGAGCAGTTCCGCCTGCATCCGTGCCCGCCGGTTTCACCGTCTCGCCGTAACGCGGGCCTCGCCGCCGTCAGCTCGTGCGGCCCTCCCGAGGCGGCCGGGACAACGCGTCCGCCAGAGCGTTGTCGACGCGATGTGCCTCGCGCAGGGTCTTCTTCGCCCGCGAATCCCCCAGGTCCTCGTACACCTCGGCGAGGCTCGCCAAGGCATCGAGCAGCGTCGTGGACGGTCCGGGCAGGTTCTCCCGGCAGTGGCGCACGACGGCCTCAAGGTGGTCGCGGGCGGACTCGAGGTCGCCCGCCGCGCGGCACGCTCTCGCCGTGTTCAGCTCGATCTGGGTCCAGCCGTAGCCGCCGGGACCGACCAGGCGTGACGCCTCGTCGAGCAGGGCGCGGCCCGAACGCAGCCGATCGTCCCTGCCGCGAGCGTCACCGGGCCGGGACGTCAGGAGCATGGCCGCGTGGTCGTTGAGCGCCTTGACGAGGATCCCGCGTACGTAGCTCTCCGGCTCGTCCGCGTAGGCGTTTCGCAGGATCTCCACCGCTCGGGCGTGCGCTTGTTCCGCCGCGTCCAACCGGCCCGCCGAGCCGAGGAACGTGCCGTGGATGTTGAGACTCTCGGCATAGGTCACACTGTTGGTCCCGAGCGTTCCCGCCAGATGGTCCAAAGACCGCTCGGACGCGGCCAGCGCATCCTCGACACGGTTCGCGGCGTGGTGCGCCAGCGCGAGGTTGCCGAGGCAGTCGCCGTGCAGTTCCGCATCGGCGGCACCGAGGTCCGTACTGGTCGCGACCGCGCGTTCGGCCAGGGCGGTGGCCAGATCGGGGTCCTCCATGCCCTCCCGCGCGTAGACCGAGGCGCGGTCGAGAAGGTACGCGACGTCGCCCAGCCGGACCTGCGCCCGCTCGGCGGCCTCGCACACCGCCAGGACGTGCGGGTAGCCGAGCCGCCACTCGTCCCACGAGGCGCTGTGGTGCGTGTCGGGCCGCAGCGCGTGCGTGAGGAACTGCAGGACGGTCGCCGTCCAGTGCGCGTCACGTTCGGGCGTGACCTGGTCGGCGACGTGTCCGCGCACGCTCTCCTGCATGACGACGGAGTCACCGTCGAGGACGAGCAGACCACGGTCGCGCAGCGCCGCACAGGTGGCGCGCAGGGCGGCGGGCTCGGCGCACACGCCGTCCACCGGAGGCGGCAGGCAGTCCCCGCCCTCCCGCAACGCCGCCTGGGGGAAGGGCCGGTCGGCGGCCAGCCGGGCGATCACCTGCAGGAGCCCGCGCCCGGCGGGCATGCGCGTGCCGAGGCGTTCCCACTCGTACGCGAACGTGGTCGCGTCCATGCGCGATCCGTCAGGTAGGTCGGTCGACAGGGCCGTCCGAAGCTCGGCCGCCAGCGTCAGCACACCCGCCAGGGAGTCCTTGTCGCCGCGCGCCCCTCCGGCCCACATCAGGCTCTGGACCCGGCCGCGCCGGGCCAACGGCGTCCTGGCGGGGGTGTCGCTGGGGAGCAGGTCGGGATGCGCGTCGTACAGCTCTGCCGGGGAGAGTCCCTCGTCCACGTACCTCGCCCAGCAGCGGATGGCGCGCCGGGCCGGAGTCCTCGCCTCGCCGGAATCCGTCTCCTCCGTCTCGAGTTCCAGCAGCCGACGGCGGACACGCGCCACCATCCACCGCCCACGGTCGTGCGCCGGGAGATCCGCCGGCCCCAGGCCGGTGAACGCGGGGTGCCCGGCGACCTTCTCCAGCGCCACGCGTTCCTCGGCGCGCGTGCAGCCCCTGCGCTGCTTCCGCACGACGTCGCGTACCGTGACCAGCCCGCTGGCGAGAGTCCGCCACGTCTCCGGGGCGGTGTCACCGACCATGGATCCTCCCGGTCTTCATTCGATCGCCGTTGTTTTCATTCGTTCTCGTTGTTCGAGTGCCGGTCATGGACGACCGCCTCACCTCCGCGCCGGGCGCGACCCGCCGCTCCCACCTCTTCGTCTGCGACGAGTGGTCCGCGACCAAGGGGGGCATCTCCGTGCTCAACCGGAAGCTCGCCGTCACCGTCGCGAGGCAGGGCCACGAGTCGATGTGCCTGGTCCGGTCGGCGACGAACGCCGAACACGAGGACGCCGCGCGCCACGGCGTCCGGCTGTTCACGGCGGAACGGACTCCCGCCGGCCCGGACCTCCACCTGCCGGTGGCGGAGGTACTCGACCGCTCGCCCGACATCGTGATCGGGCACGACCGCGTCTCCGGGCACATCGCCTGGCTGTACGCGCGGAAGTACGGACACGCGCGCCTCGTGCACATCGTGCACACGGCACCGGCCGAGATCGAGCCTTACAAGGGCAGGCTCGACGCCGCCCAGCGCGTCGAGGACCGCGAGGCGTTCACCACGGACATCGCCCGGCACACCGACGTGATCGCCGCGGTCGGTCCCCGCCTGACGCGGTACGTCACGGGCCTGCTGGAGGACGGCTACGGCGACGTGTCGGTCTTCCGGCTCGACCCGTGCCTCGATCTGGACGAGGACGCGGCCGGGCGCCGCCGCCGGATCCCGTCCAGGCCGAACGTCATGGTCCTCGGCCGGACCGGCGACATCGAACTCAAGGGCCTGGACATCGCGAGCGGGGCGGTCGCC
The DNA here is from genome assembly GCF_039541955.1 of Actinoallomurus oryzae. NCBI lineage: Bacteria > Bacillati > Actinomycetota > Actinomycetes > Streptosporangiales > Thermomonosporaceae > Actinoallomurus > Actinoallomurus oryzae. The sequence continues at coordinate 677,008 of NZ_BAABHF010000019.1, forward strand.
GCGCTCACCCCGCGTGCCGGGCAGCCGCCACCCGTCCTCTTCGTACGCGGGGCGCCCGCTCCGGCGTGCGAACAGGTCCGCACGACCCTGGTGGCGGCGAGCGGCCTCGCCCGTGGACGCGTGGACGTGCGGCCCTTCACCGAGAACGCCGCCGCGGTCCGGCGTGACCTGAGGCACGCGGCGCTGTGCGTGATGCCGTCGCGCGCGGAGGGGTTCGGCCTGGTCGCGTGGGAGGCCATCGCGGTGGGCACCCCGGTTCTGGTCAGCTCGCAGAGCGGAGCCGCGGAACTCCTGCGGGAGCGGCTGGGCGCCACGGCGGAGAGGATGGTGGTGGACGTGACCGACACCCTGTCCCAGGACGTACGCGCATGGCATCGGGCGATCAGCCTGGTCCTCGATGACCTCCCCTCCGCCTTCGCGTTCGCGCACGAGGTACGGACGGAGCTGGCCGGGCCCCCGTGGTCCTCCGTGATCGACTCGCTGCACGCCCGTCTGTACGGCGCCCGGCACGCCGAGCCGCGACGCGCGGAGGGTCACGGCGCGGAGCCGAGCTCGGTGAGCAAGGACTCCGCCTCGTTGGCCTCGGCGGCGCCGATCCTGCGATAGATCGCCAAAGCCTCGCGGGTTCGGTCCCGCGCGGTCCGGAGATCGCCCCGAGCCCTGGCCGCCACGCCGATCCCGGCGAGCGCCGCCGCCTCCTCCAGCGGGCTGCCGAACTCGCGAACCAGGCCGAGCGCCCGCTCGTGCGCGACGGCGGACGCCGGAGCGTCGCCGGCGGCGGCCTCCAGCCGACCCAGCGAGTTGTCCGTGGCGACCAGGCCGAGCCGTTCGCCGAGCCGTTCGTACCGGTCCCGCGCCCCGGCCAGGCGCCGCCGGGCCTCCTCGAGCCGCCCCGCCGCCACGAGGAGGTCGGCGAGCTCCTTCAGCGCGCACGCGGTCCCCAGCTCCTCACCGATCTCCTCGTACCGGGCGAGCGACTCGCCGAACGCCCGTTCCGCCTCCTCGTGCTCGCCCAGACGGGTCAGCGCCGCGCCCATGTCGATCAGTATTTCCGCTTCGAGCGACCGGTCGGCGAGCCGCCGCGCCTTCGTCCGCGCGTCGGTCAGGGTCGCGACCGCCTCGCGGTAGCGGCCCATCAGCCGGAGCACGCTGCCGAGCACCGTCTGACACTGGACCTCGGTCAGGTCGATCCCCAGGTCACGTGAGAGCACCATGGCCTCGTGGAGCGCCTGCTGCGCCTTGTCGTACTCGTCCGTGAAGTACCAGGTACAGCCGAGGTTCTTCAGCGCCATCGAGGCGCCGAAGCCGTTGCCCAGCTCACGGTGGATCCGCAGCGCCTCGGTCAGCACCCGCTCCGCGTCGCCGTACTCGTCGAGCAGGTAGTGCAGCGTGCCGATCTCGACGAGCGCGTAGGCCGTCCGCTCCCGGTCACCGATCGTCTCGGCCCGGTCCAGCGCCGCGTGCAGCGCGGTACGGGCGCCGTCGTACCGACCGGTGAGGAAGAGGGCGCTGCCCTGCTCCAGGAGGACCGCGACCTGTCCCTGCTCGTCGCCGGACGCCGTGTAGAGCACCGACGCGGACGCCAGGGTGCGCTCCGCGCGGTCGTACCGGCCGTGCTGGGCCAGGGCGCCACCGAGTTCGAGGAGGGCCGCCGCCTCACGCGCCGGATCCCCGAGCGTACGCGCCGCCGCCACCGCGCGTTCCTGGACGTTCGCGGCGACGTCCCACGGTCCGCTCAGGCGCAGGTAACGGGAGATCGCCCCGGTCAGCGTCACGGTCCGCGACGGTTCGTCGTCCACGGTGTCGAGGCAGGCGAGCAGGTTCGCCCGTTCGGCCGTCATCCATGCCAGGGCGGCGGCACGATCTCCGAGGCTCGGCAACGGTCCGTCGTAGGTCGGCGTGGCGGTGGCGGGGGACGGGATCGGCCGCAGCCGGTCGTCGGAGATCGCGGCGGTGTCCTGGTAGTAGTCGAGCAGACGCCCCAGTGACCTGCGCCGATCGTCGGGGTCGGCGGCCAGGCCGCGCAGGAACTCGGCGATCAGGTCGTGGAGTTCGAACCGCCCGAAGGTGTGCTCGTCGAGCAGGTTCTCGTCGAACAGCGCCTCCAGATGCCGGGCGCTGACGCGGTACGGCGTACCGGCCAGCGCGGCACCCGCGTAGGCGTCGATGTCGGTGCCCGGATGCAGGCTGAGCGCGTGGAAGAAGGACCGGCGGGCCGGGGACAGCGCCTCGTAGGACAGTTCGAACGCGGCCGCCACCCGGTGATGACGGACCCGCATCGCCGCTAATCGGCTGACACCGTCGCGCATCTCCCCGACGAGGTGCTCCACGGTCATCGCCTTCCGGGTACGCAGGCGGCCACCGAGCATGGCGATGGCGAGTGGCAGGTACCCGCAGAGCTCCACGAGTTCGCCGACCGGGCTGCCCGGCGGCAGCGGGCGTCCGGCCACCCGGCGGAACATCAGCGCGGCGTCCTCGGGCGACAACACGTCGAGCGCGATCGTCACCGCGTCCAGGCGCGCCAGCCGACGTCGGCTGGTGATCAGGACGAGGCTCGACGGGGCGTTGGGCAGGAGCGGCCGGACCTGGGACTCCTCCGCCACGTTGTCGAGTACCAGCAGGAAGCGCTGGTCCGCCATGCGGCTTCGCCAGAGCGCCGCGCGGTCGTCCAGCGAGGCGGGCAGCCGCCGTCCGGGGACGCCGACGGCGGACAGCAGCGAAGCCAACGCCTCCAGCGGCGTCAGGGGGCGCCGCCCCGGAGTGTGCCCGTGCAGGTCGATGAAGAGCCGCCCGTCGGGGAACCGCGCCGCGAGGGTGTGGGCGACATGCGTGACGAAGGCGGACTTGCCGACGCCCGGCTTGCCGTCGACGGCGTGCACGGCGATGACGCCGCCCGTACGCGCCTCCGCGACGGCGCGGCGCACCGCGTCGATCTCGGCGGTACGGCCGGTGAAGGACGGGGTGTCCGGCCGTAGTTGGTTGGCCACGGGAACCTGGGCGGCCGGGTCCACGTCCGCGAGGGTGTCGATCGCGGCGTGCAGGGCGAGGACGTCCGCGCGCCGCCGCTCCGCCACCCGCGCCGACGTCGCCGACCGGGACAGGCAGTGGTCGATCCAGAGCTGGACCAACGACCGGTCGGGGGTCTTCTTCCAGTCGCCGCGCTCGATCTCCGAAACCCGGCTGACCGACCTGCCGATCACCCGGGCGACGGCGCCCTGGGTGAGCCTTGCGTCCCTGCGCAGGCGGGCGAGTTCGCGGCCCAGTGCCGCCGTGCCCGAATCCACCATGCCGTGCCTTCCATCGGAAGGAATTCTGGTGCGGGACGGCATACGATACCGGCCTCACCTGGACTCATCCGTGCCGTTTCACCGACATTCCGGAATTCGGGCTGGTGCGTGTGTCAGCGCCGAGGCTGTCGTGCATGAATCGGAGCAGGCGGAGGCCCCCGCGTTTCCTGGCCATCGTCGACGAATGGTCGCCGGCGAAGGGTGGCGTGTCGGCGTTCAACCGGGCGCTGACGACCGCGCTCGTCCGGTGCGGGCATCCCACGGCGTGCCTGGTGGAGCGTGCGACCCCGAGTGAGTTCGCGGACGCCTCGGCACGGGGCGTGACGCTGCTGACCGCCGAAGAACTCCCGGGCGGTCCGTCGTTGCTCGTACCGTCCGCCGGCGCCCTGGAGTTCGGGGCCGACGTCGTCCTCGGACACGACCGGTTCAGCGGCCCGGCGGCATGGGCGTACGCGCACCGCTATCTCGGCGTACGGCTCGCGCACATCATCCACACGGCGCCGGTGGAGATCGAGCGGTACAAGAGCACCGGAGAGGCGACCCGCCGCACCGAGGAGAAGGAGGCCGTGAACCTGCGCGTCGCCGCCGACGCGTACGTCACCGCCGCGGTAGGGCCGCGTCTGGCGCGCTACGCGATGGACCTGCTGGAGGACGGACGCGGGCGACCTCGGGTCGTCCAGCTCGACCCGGGCATCGAGGTGGGGACGGCGGACGTCCGGTGTCCTCCGGTGAAGCCGCGGGTGCTCGTCCTCGGCCGCACCGGCGACGTCGTGCTCAAGGGACTGGACCTGGCGGCCCACGCCGTGAACGGTGTCGGCGCCCCCGGCGGGCCACCCCTGGAACTGCTGGTCCGAGGCGCCCCGGCGGCGGAGTGCGACGCGTTGCACGGCGAGCTCGTCGCCCTGTCCGGGCTCGCCCGCGAGCGGATCGACGTCCGCCCCTACACCACCGACCCGGCAGAGCTCCGGCGGGACATGGCGCGGTCGGCGCTCTGCCTCCTGCCCTCGCGCGTGGAGGGCTTCGGGCTCGTGGCCTTCGAGGCGATCGCGGCGGGGACGCCCGTGCTGGTCAGCGCCAAGAGCGGCGCGGCCGAACTGCTCCGCGCGACGCTCGGGCGCAGCGCCGAGCCGATGGTCGTCGACATCACCGACGACCTCGGGACCGACGTGGCGCGCTGGCGCATGGCCGTCGGCGCGGTGATGGCCGACCCGGCGGCCGCCTTCGCCTACGCGCACGAGATGCGGCACCGCCTCGCGGGCCGGCTCAGCTGGGACGCCACGGCCGCCAGTCTGGTCCGCGCGGTCACCGGGGACACGGCTTCGGCGACTTTCACCAAGCCGATCCCGGACCTGTCCGGTGACGCTGTGCTCCAGTAGGTCAACCGTGTTGTCCGGAAGGGGCACGGGCTTCCTGGACGGCGAGTACGCGGCGGTGGCGGGGACGGTGCGTTCGGCGGACCGGTTCCGCGTCATCGTGCGCGTCCGGTTCATCGCCGCCTACGGCAACCAGGTCGCCGTCCCCGAACGGGCGTTCGCGGACGCGCTGCCGCCGATCGCGTGCCGGGGGCGGATCCGCCGGCCGCGCGCGCTCGGGCGCCGAGAACTCAGCGCGCGGCCCGCGCCGCCTCGGCCACAGGAAGCCGCAGGCGCTCGAACGCCTCGGCGGCTTCTGCGCGGCTGACCCGCGAGCGGCCGGTCTCCCCGACGAGTTCGTACGCGTCGGCGAGGTCGGCCAGGACGTGCGCCTCCCAGAAGCGGTCGTCGAGCCGCTGATTCAGCTCGCGTGCGCGCAGGAGACATCCGATCGCGTCCCGGGGGCGGCCAAGCCGGAGCTCGACCCGGCCGAGCGTGCGCAGCGCGTCCGCCTCCCCCTCGGTGAAGGCGAGACGTTCGTACAGGGCCAGCGCGCGCTTGGCGTGGACGCGCGACCGTTCGTCCAGGCCGAGCAGAAGCTGCTGTCGGGCCAGCGCGTTGAGTCCGTCGGCCCGCGCCAGGAGGTCACCCATGCCCGCGGTCAGCGCCAGCGCCGCCTCGGCGTGCCGCAATGCCTCGTGCCGACCGCCGCGCGCCTCCCACAGGCGGACGAGCGACAGGTGCGCCTGGAAGACGCCACGGGCGTCGCCCAGGGCCCGGCACTCCTCCAACGAGGTCTCCAGCAACTCGTGCGCTTCCTCCACCTCGCCCAGTCGCGTGAGGCCATCGGCCAGGAGGCGTTTACCGACGGCACGGACCAGCGGCGTCCCGGCCCGCTCGGCGGCGGCCAGGCCGATCCGGTGCAGCCGCACCCGCTCGCCGCGTCGGCCGGTCCGGCGGAGGAAGACGGTGACCGCCCACGTGAGCTGCCAGGCGTGAGCGTCGTACCCGTGCGCGGCGGCCTGGGCGATCATCGCCCGCAGCGTGGGCAACTCGGCTGTGAACCAGCTCATCGCGCCGTCGACGGTGGAGGTCGCGGCCATCGGCCACGGGCGTCCCGGGGACGGCAGTTCGTCGGCCCGGTACGGCCGGAGGCGCTGACTGGCGCGGACGGCTCCGTACACGTAGTAATCGAGGACGCGTCGCAGGGCGGCACGTCGCTCCCCGGATGACGCCTCCTCGGCCCGTTGCCGGGCGAACGCCCGCAGCAGGTCGTGCGACCTGAATCGCCCGTCGGCCCGCTCCTCCAGCAGGTTCACGCGGACGAGAACGGCCAGGATCCGCGCGGCCGTCTCCGCAGACACGCCGCCCAGCAGCGCCGCACAGGCATACTCGTCCGTGTCGGGGCCCGGATGCGTGCCGAGCAGCCGGAACAGGCGAGCGGCCGGGTCGGGAAGAAGGGAGTACGACGTCTGGAACACCGTCCGCAGGTCGAGGTCTGGTTCGTCGGAGCCGAGAGCGTCCAGCCGGTGCTGTACGTCGCGCAGCCGATCGACGAGGCAGGTCAGCGGCCTGCGGCCGACGCGGGCGGATGCCACGCTGAGCGCCAGCGGCAGGCGCGAGCAGAGCTCGACCAGCTCGTCCGTCGCCGCCGGCTCCGCACCGACCCGGTGGGCGCCGAGACGGTTCTCCAGCAGTCCTCGCGCATCCCCGGCGGGCAGCACGCCGAGGCTCACGCAGTGCGCGCCCTCCCGGACGGCCAGGCTCTCGAGGCGGTTCCGGCTGGTGATGATCACCAGGCAGGAGGGGCTGCCGGGCAGCAGCGGGCGTACCTGAGCGGCGGTCCGGGCGTTGTCCAGGAAGACCAGCGCGCGGCGACCCGCCATCAGGCTCCGGTAGAGCGCGATCTTGCCGTCCAGGCCGGTGGGGATGGCCTCGGGCGCGGCGCCGAGCGCCTGGAGAAATCCGTGCAGCGCCTGCTCCGGCGGGACCGGCAGTTCCGGGTCGAAGCCGTGCAGGTTCACGTGGAACTGACCGTCCGGATAGCCGCTCGCGAGGCGGTGCGCCCAGTGGAGTCCGAGAGTCGTCTTGCCCACGCCCGCCGTACCGTCGATGGCGGCGATGACGACCGTGTCCGCACCGGCCTCGGCGCGGACGGCGTCCAGCCGGGCGAGCTCCGGGCGGCGGCCGACGAACCCGGCGATCGCGGGGGGAAGCTGGCGCGGCAGGGGAGTCACCACCCGGCCGTGTGGCGCTCCGGGTCCGAAGTCGCGCGCGGTGCGCCGCCCTACCTCGATCTCGTCGCGGACGGTACTCAGCCGGCGTAACTCGAGGTCGGTGGCGCCGAGGGTGTGCAGCAGCCGGTCGAAGACCTCACCGCGCGGCAGCGTCGTGCCGTTGAGGTAGGCGTACAAGCTGCTCCGTGAGACGTTCAGCCGCCGGGCGAGCAGGCCACGGTCGATGGCGTGTCCGCGCCGTCTCTCCGCGCGGAGGATCAGCAGGGAGAGTTCGGCGGCCAACCGTCTCCTGGGATCGGCGGTCTCCTCGGCGGCCCCGCGACTGGTCTCATCGGACATGATCCCCTCCGCGTTGCCGGCGCGTTCGGCCGGACGCGGCGTCCAGGATAGTCGAGGCGGTTCTCGCGGGAGTCCAGCGTTTTCCAGCTTCGAAGGTGGAGGGGGACGGTGCCGTGTTTCGGTGTCCGTGACGACGACGGCGGCGGGCCGGGCACGGGCACGGGGAGCGAGGTGCGCACCGCCGATGAGACGCGAGACGAGGCGGCACCGGCGCCGCTCTCCCCCAGGTCCGGCGCCGGTGCGGTCGTGGTCACCGGACGGTGTGCCCCTGTCGGCGGCGACCGGTGACCCGGACGCGCTCGCCGTCCCACATCCAGCTCACGGGAGGGGAACGTGGACCCGGACAACCGTAGGTAAGGCGGCCCACCGCTGCTCGGCCTCGTAGCGGACACTAAGACGACGATCGTCTATCGGACCGTGTCGAGTGCCCGCCTCCCAGGGTGTGGCGGCAGGCCGAGGGGCCGGCCGGCACGATCACCCCTGACGCGATGACCACCGAGGCTCCTCCCACCACCGGGCGCCGTAGGCCAGGCCGAGTTGGAGCCGTGAGAAGTGGAGGCTGACTTCACCGGCGTCCGCGAGTTCGAGTAGTTCGCGCTCGTCGGTGAAGTCGTCGACCAGACCCCTCGGCAGCGCCGGAACGCGCCACACGGCGGCCGGTGGATGGTCCGGGTCGAACCACACCGTCAGGTCGAAGGAGTGGCACGGCCTGACCGGTTGGTAGGTGTAGTGGGGCGCCATCCGCTCGCCTGCGGGAAAGGTGAAGCGAACGGTGAGCCGGTGCGGGTCGCCCCGCCGAAGAGGGGCGGGCAGGGCGATCCGGTAGCGAAAATAGGTGGGGCCGGGCCGCTCAGCGTCGACGAGCCGCCCGCCGTCGATCAGCTCGAATCCCAGGTCGGAGACCACCGGGTCGTCCGGACGGCGCGGCACGGTCGTCGAGACGATGATCTCCTTGAGCCCATCGGTCGCGGACACGACCTCGCGCTCTTCGGTGATCTGGGGGGCGGGTCCGCGAAGCCGGACCACCGACCGCAGCGCGTTCACGGACCAGCCAAGGGGGGCGTACGGGCTGTCGTCGATGGCTCCGGCCATGGCAGCGATCCGGTTCACCGAACTCGCGACCGCACGCTGCGCGGTGCGGAAGGTACGGTCGATCCTCGCGGCGAGCCAGAGGGTGCGCTCCCGCAGGAACCTGTCCCGGGCCTCCTCGTGCAGTCCGGCGGCGACGAGGAACGCGATCCGAAGGTCACCCGGCAGATCGGTCGCCAGACTCCGGAGCCGGAGTCCGACCTTGTTGATTTTGATCTCTGGCGAGTCGGAATCGCTGATCGCGCAAAGTCGGCCGAGGGCCGAGTCGCTTTCAACCGTCACCGCGTGATCGAGTACGCCACGCCCTCTGATCGCGAGACGTATCTCCTGAGCCAGCGCATCGCTCACAACACCCAGAATAGTGATGATCCGCCTTATTGGTGGCGGCTAGCGAGGTCGTGTCATCTTTTTTTCATCTTCATCTCTCGCGTCCCTTATGGCAGTTTGATTCGTGGCTCGATCGGTCTCGCCCGGTCGGACGGGGGTCATCTTCTTAGCCGATTGAAGGTGTGTCGTGGGAATCTTCATCTTCATCCTCATCGTGGTCTGCGGTCTCGCCGGCGTGACGTTCATGCAGGTCGCCGCCCGGGGAGTGCTCGTCGTCACCGTGCCCTACCCGGCGGAGGTCGCCCGGTCGGTCGTCCGCGAGAGCTTCGGACTGGTGTGGGACAAATTCGCCGAGGGCGACGGCACGGACAACTTCCAGGCCCGGCTCCGGCGACACCCGCCGACCCTGTCGGCCGAGTACGAACCGGCCGAGGACGGCGGCTGTGTCGTCAAGCTGTGGGCGTCACGGTTCGTGAGCTACTACGGGGTCATGGGGCACGCGCAGCTCATCTGGCGCAAGCGCCGGTACGTGGCGCGCAAACTGCAGGGAGCCGTTCCGGCGGACCTGGCCGAGCGGTGAAGGGGAATGGCAATGGGAAACGACCTTTCGGCCTTTAGCAGCCGGGTGAACCGCGCGCTCGCGAGCCACCTGACGGTGCTCGGCGAGCTGCTCACGGGCGGGGAGCGGGTCATCGACGTGGTGGAGACCGGCGTGGCCGCCAACCGGATAGTGCCGAAGCTGGACAGCGTCCTCGCGCTGACGAACCGGAAGCTCGTCATCGTCCACGGCAACATGTTCCTGCGGCCGAAGGGACACACCGCGATCAACCTCGGCGAGATCCTGGACGTCGGATTCGACAAGGGCAGCATGCGCGCGAAGCCCGGACTGCAGAACGTGCTCACGATCAACTCACGGGTGGGCACCTTTCACCTCAACGTGTACGACAAGTCCGGGCCGGCGTGGCCACGGATGATCGCCGATCAGATGCACGGGAGCCAGGCGCCGGCGCCTGGTGACATCGCCGCTCAGCTCAAGCACCTCTCCGAGCTCCGGGAGGCCGGGCACCTCTCCGCCGGTGAGTTCGCCGCCGCCAAGGCCCGGCTGCTGGGCGGCTGACCCCCCGCACGTTCACCCGAGGACCGACCCCGGCGCAGCGAGGAGAGGACGTACGTGTCAGCAGACATCGTCCGAGAGTTCGTCACGGTGGAGAACCCGAAGGAGCTTTCCCTGCTCCGCACGACCGCCGCAGATTTCGGGCTGACCGTGGAGGAGGTTCGTACCCGCGAGATCGGGGTGGTGACCGCGGTCTTCCTCGTCGGGACCATGGTGTTGGTACGCGACGCCCTGCAGTCCTTCGCCGACCGCCGTCAGGGCGGCCAGGTCATCGACCTCCGCCCCGGCCGTACGCTGACGCGCCGCGACCCGAACCTGCTGTACGGCCTCGTGCTCATCGTCGCCGAGGACGGCGAGATCCAGATCCGGGTCTGGGAGCCGAAGGACAACTTCCAGACGGCCGTGACGGAGATCCTCGCCGCGATCACCTCGGCGGGAGCGACGGCGGTGGCCGACGTCTCGAAGGCGACCGCTGAGATCGTCGCGAGCCGTGGCCATACGGTCGACCGGCACGGCGAGGACGGGCGGCCGTGAGGTATCCGTGGCTGGAACCCGTCACCGGCGACACCGCCTCGCCCGGGTGGCGGCTGGCCGGTGCCGACCTGCCGCGGGCGCTCCGGCTCCTCGACGAGGAGGACCTCGCCGAGGGCACCGTACCGAGCGCGGTGCGCGTCGCCGAGGCGCTGCGCCGGGCCGGACGGTGCGAACAGGCCCTCGCGCGGCTGGAGATCGCCGGTGTTCGCGCCACGTCGGCGGCGGACCGGGCACTGCTCGACTTCTGCGTCGGCATGGTGCGGTGGAGTCTGGCCGCACCCGGGCGTGGTGCCGAACTCGCGTTCAGACGTTCTCTGGAGTCGGCCGCCGGTCACGAACCGGCGATGATCGCCGCCCGGCTCGGGATCCTCCGCAGCCGCCGGGTCAACGCGCCGAAAGGGGGCTGGGGCGAAGCCTGCGCCCTCCTCGCCGCGGCGGCCGATGTGGAGGACCCCCACCTTCTGGCCGACGCGCGCCGCGAGACCGCCGCGTGGGCACTCCTGCGCGGTGAACACGACCGCGCGCTGACCCTGGCGGCGGAGGCCCGTCGCACGCACGAGAGCGCCGGTGACCGGTACCTCGCCGGGCTGGCCGACGTCCTGACGGCGCGGGCGCTCAGCGCGAAGGGCCGGAAGGACGCGGCCGTCGGGTCGCTGCGTACGTGCGTCCGCGTCGCCGAGACGATCGGCGCCGTCGACCTGTACCTGGTCGTCGTCGTCTTCCTTGGCCAGTTCCTCCAGCGGGGTGTGGCGCCCGACAGCCCGGACTGGGCCGAGGCCGAGGCCATGCTCCGCCATGCCCTCACCATCTCCTCCGACATGTGGACTGAGGCGGAGGTCCTGCTTCCCCTGGCGCACCTCTGGACAAGCGCCGGGATGGTCACCGAGGCCGAGCGGGCGCTGGAGCGGTACGGCCTGCTCTACCGAGCGCTGGGCGGAAACGTCATCGCGGCCGCGAATCTGGAGAAGGCGAGGGCCCGGCTCCAGCTCGTGAAGGCCGGGCGGCTGCCCTACGGCGGCTTCGACGCCGCGGCCGATCGGACCGGGGTCTTCCGGCTCGCCACCGTACGGCGGACCCTGCGCCGGGCCGAACGCCTGTACCGGCGCGGCGCGCTCCGTACCGGCGCCGACGGGGTGCGCTGGCACCGGGACCTGCTCGACGCGCTGTCCGCGCGAGGCTCAGGCACCGGAGGAGACGGCACGGACGCCGGATCCGAGCCGCTCGACGCCGCACGCGCCGCCCTGCTCAACGGCGAGAAGCTTCGGTCTCGCGGCCGGCTGGCGGCATCCGCGCGGGAGTTCCGCAACGCGCTCGACGGGGCGGTGCGCGCGGGCTCCACCCCGCTGGCCGTCGCCGCCGCGGCTCGCCGGGCCGAAGTCCTGTACGCGTCCGGTGACCTTCCCGGGGCGGCGTCGGCGACCCGTGACGCGATCCACCACGCCGAGTCCATCCGTGGCGCGGTCGACAACGGCCCCGCCCGCGCACATATGGCGCGTTTCCTGCGCGGACACTACGAACGCGCCGCCCTGCTGGCGGCCCGTACGGGCGACGCCGACCTGGCACTGGAGGTCGTCGAGCGGCTGCGCACGGAACGCCTCGCGGGCCTGCTCGGACAGCGCGAACGGATCGTGCTGCCGGATGACGTCGGCGTCCTGCTCGGCGAGTTGGACGGTCTGAACGAGGAGGTGGCCCGGCGGGAGAACGCTGGGGGCACGATCGGCCTCCGCGCCGCCCTCGACCTCGCCGGGCTGGACGCCGGTGAACTCGCCCGGCGCATCGAAGACGTGCGAACACGTCTGACCGAGGTGACCGGCGAGGCGTTCGTGGAGATCTACGACGATCCCCCCGCCGGGATCGGTGAGCTGTGCGCCGACATCGACCACGACGTGCTGGCGGTCGTCCCCGTCAGCGACGCCGACGGCGACCACGTCCTGTCGGTGTGGCGCAGCGCGGACGGACGAACGGCGGTCCGCGTGGTGCCGATGGACGACGAGCTGCGCACCCTCCGCGCGAAACTGACCGACACCGCCGAGAGCAATCGCGTGCCGCTGACGTCGGGCGACCTCGGCGGGGCGAGCGGGACGCTCCCTACCGAGCTGGTGGCCCACCTCCGCGCGGCGCCGGAGCCACGGTCGCTCACCGTCATCCCCGGCGGTTGGCTGTGGGGCCTGCCGTTCTGCGCCCTGCCCCTGGGAACGGGCCTGCTCGTGGACCACGCGGACGTTACCCTGCTTCCCTCCCTGCGCGCCGGGGCGATCCTGCGCCGACGCGGCCCCGGTACCCGGCTCGACGCCGCGGCGTTCTACGCCGACGCGACGATGACGGGGACGGCCGACCTGCGCGCGCTGGCCGGCTTCCCCGGCGGGTGCACGGAGCTCCGCGACCAGTCGGCGGCCCGTGCGGCGGTGACCCGAGGGGCCGACACGTACCGGCTGACCGTGCTCGCCGCGCACGGCGACCGGCAGCCGGGGCTGGCCCAGTCCGTCGTGTCCTCGACGGGAAACGCGATCGTCTCCGCCGCCCACTTCCTGGCCGCCGGAACGCGGCCGCCCCGGCAGCTCTCCTTCGCGACGTGTCACGGTCTGTACCCGGAGAACGACAACCCGCACGAGCCGCTCGGACTGGCGCTCTGCGCCCTCACGGCGGGCACCGAGTCGATGATCTCCGCCCATTTCGAGGTGGACTTCGGCCCGAGCCTGGCCGGCGACATCCTCAGCGCCGTCTACCTCGCGATGGCCGAGGGGGAGCGTCCGTCCTCGGCGCTGGCGCGCGCCCAGCGCGGCGTTCCCGACCGGGCACGGCAGCCGCTCTCGCGGTGGGCGGTGCTGGCGGTGCTGGGCACGCCCTGAGCGACGGCCCGGCCGACCGGATCTGTCGCGCGCGGGTCAGAGCTGATTGTCGTGGAGGAACGCGCGGACGAGTTCGTCGTAGCGGGACGGATCCTCCAGGAACGCCGCGTGGCCCCGGCTTTCCAGGACCGTGGGGGCGCCGCGCCACAGCGCGGCGTACGGAAGGGAGGCGATGTAGTCGTGGTCGATGAACGGATCGTCGCGCCCATCGATGATCGCGAGTGGGACCGGTGACCGCGCGACGAGCGCCTTCTGGTCGGAGTCATGGCCGCCGCTGAAGGAGGCGAACATGATGCGCCGCGCCCGCCCGTCCGTTCGCCGTACGTCCTCCACCACCCATCCCGGGGGCGGGGAGACCGTGATCTGCTCGGCGAACTCCGCCGCCTGGCCGGCCGTGATGTCCTCGGCACCCGCGTATCCGACGGTCGGCTGGAAGCCCTCCATCAGCGTGTCCTTGTTGACCGGTGGCGTACCCGTCACGACGAGCCCCGTGAGGCCGGGGAACCGCGGAATGAGTTCCAGGCCGATGTGCCCGCCGAGCGACCAGCCGACGACGACGGCCCGCTCGACGCCCAGCAGAGCAAGGAACTCGGCGATCGTCGCCGCGTATCCGCGTTGGGTGTAGGCGCGTTCGGGATCCGTGGCGTCGTCGGATTCGCCGTGGCCCAGCAGGTCCAGGGCCAGCAGCCGCCTCGGCCCGAAGTCATCGGCGAGCTGCGCGTGGAAGACCTTGCGCGACGCCGAGTTTCCGTGCACGAACAGCAGCGGCGGCGCGGAGAATGAACCGCCCGGATCGGTGTCCGTATAGGCGACCCGGCCGTATCTGGTTTCGGCGTATCGAGCAGGGCCCGGCAGCGACGATGATTCAAGACCATTTCCCATGCTCGGCATGCTAGTCGCGGAGTTGACGGCATCGACGATTACGAGTTCGTCTCCCCCGACGAGATCACCGGCGAGTGATTTCGCATTAATCACGGGCCGCCCCGTCAGGATCCGGTGCGCAGGAAGCTGACGCGTTCGGCGGTTTCGATCATCTGGACGGCGAAGGCCGCGGAGTCGACGGCGGTTCCGAGGGCCGCGGCCATCTCGGCGGCGAGCGCGGAGATCGGGACGGTGCCGTGGAGGTTCAGCGGCAGCGCCCCGACGGTCGTTCCGTTGCGCAGGGTCTTGCCCACCCCGCCGGTGGCCGGTTCGACGGCGAAGTGCAGCGCTTCGGGCCGCTGGTGCAGGTCGAGGCGGGCGAGCTCCCCCTCGAAGAGGCAGAGCAGCACCGTGTCGGACAGGCGCTGGGCCGGCATCGCCACGAGCTGCGTGGTCCCGGCCGCGTCCGCGTAGCCGTCGACGAGCAGGTCAGGGTAGCCGGCGACCAGGTCGGAACGGATCAGCGCGCCGGTGATCTGGACCAGGTTCACCGACGGCGGGTCGTGCAGGTCCTCGTCGGCGTCGGCACGGGTGATCCGGCCGATGCTGTACGCGCCGTCGATGAGGGCGGCGACCCAGGCGGGGTCGAGCTGCAGGAATCGCACGGTCTCGACCGGCAGCAGCCGGTCGTCGGGCACCAGGTAGCGCAGCGGGACGCCGCGCAGCCGGGCCAGGTCGTCGAAGAGGGCCTGGACGCTCGGCGGAACGTCGGTGTCGATGTGCGGCACCGCGAGCGGCAGCCCCGTCGGGTCGGCGCGTTTGAGGTCCTGCGCACGGCGGCGTTTCCAGCCGTACAGCGCGGTGGCGGCGGCGGTGTGCTGCAGTGTGATGAGCCGTCCGAGCTGCCAGGCCGCGGCGTAGCCGGTGTCGAACATCCCCGCGTCGGTGTAGAAGCGCAGGAGCTGGTCGGGGGTGCGCAGCACGGCCGGCGCGGGCGCGGGCGCCGGTCCCGTGACGAACGGCCCTCGGTACCAGGAGACGGTACGGCCGCCCTGCCGCAGGGCGTGCCGGACCGGAACGTAGCCCTGCCGCAGGAACGCGTCGGCGGCCGGCTCCCCGCTGTCGGGCAGCCGGAACGGACGGCCTTGGTCGGCGAGGGCCTTCGCGAGGTGAGCGAAGGTCTGGTCCTCCGTCACGCAGGCGAACCGCCAGCTCGCGAGGGTGACGAGGCGGACCTTCGCGTCCGGTGTGTCGGGGCCCAGGTCGAAGCCGCCGGGACCGTACCGGCCCTCGACCGAGACGAGGTGGACGGTGCTGGAGGTCCCGGCCGGCGGCAGCCGGGTTCCGATCACCACGGCGGTGTCGGTGCCGGCCCGCCGCACGTGCGCGAGGTAGGCGAGGTCGGCGAGGCCTGGCATCAGGCCGGCGAGCAGCGCGCGCGGCACGTCGATGACGTTGACCTGGTCGCCCGCGGCGTCGTGCGTCTCCAGGACCGGCGCCGGGATGTACGCCGATCCGGTGGCCAGCTCGCCGATCGCGACGGTCGTCCGCTCGGGAATCTCCTCGTCGCTGAACAGCAGCAGCACGAGCCAGGGCCGGGCGACGTCGTCCGGGCCGCCGGGCCGCCGCTCCCAGGGCAGGGACGACCGTTCCAGGATGACGTGCGGCAGCACGCTGGTGTGGTCGCCAAGGCTGCCGTCGGGCGGGAACACCGCGCGGATCTCCGCGGGCGGCAGCGCGAACCGCTCGCCGGCGACGGTGAAGGTACGGTTCGCCGTGAACGCCTCGGTGTCGAGCGACACCTTCTGTTTCGCGCTGATCGAGTAGTCGCCGCTCGGCAGGACCGGCCGCTGGTGGGCGACGAACGTCAGCAGGCCGGGCGCGGTCAGGTCAGACATGGGCGGCCACCTGAGGAGTCAGCAGGAAGTCGGCGGGGGTCAGGCCGTTCAGGTCGACGGCGGCGTCCGGCAGGAGCTTCCCGGCGATGGCGGCGCGCGCGGCGGCGCCCGCGGCCAGATCGAGCGGCTGCTCGCCGGCCTGGTACGGCGCGAGCGGCTGCCAGTCGAACGCGTCCTGCTCGGTGAACAGCGGGGCGCCGGCCCGCAGGTCCGCCAGCGGCACCGACGGCGGGTCGACGGGCTCGTCCGGCGGTACGGGCCGGATGACGTACCCGGTGAGCAGGCCGTCGACGAGCGCCGGATTCTTCAGCGTGGGCACCAGCTCGTCGCCCCACTGCGCCGCGGGCAGGCTCTTGGTCACCGGTTCGAACGTGAAGTACGACTCGGCGGCCACGCCGTCGCGGGTGATGGTCAGCTCATGGCTGGAGGTGAACCCGCCCTGGAGCCCGACCGGCGCGATGCCGAAGTCCGCACCCGCCCCCAGGTCCGTGGTCCCCGCCCGGCCTCCGGTGCTGGGGATGGCCGAGTCGGTGACGATCTCCAGCCGGAGCGGATCGACCTGGCCGAGGTCGGTGCCGTCACCGGAGTGCAGGCCGCCGCCCTGGAGCGCCACCGCGACGACCTTGCCGGCCGGCGGGAGCTGGGCGTCGCGGAACTCGTCCCACTCGACCGGCTTGGCCTTGTCGCCCTCCTTCGCGCCGAAGTCGATCGTGAAGGAGATCACGTCGAGGTCGATGAACGCCGTGCCGCCGAAGTCCGGCCCCCAAAACCGCACGTCCGTGCCGACCTGCACCGTGATCGTGTGCGTGCCGAAGAAGGAGAACGTGTACGAGGCGCCGACACTGAGGTGGAACGCGGCCTGGTAGTGGAACGGCTGCCAGGCGATGAGGAAGTCCAGCGTCGTGTCGAACCAGGCGCGCAGCGACCCGTCCTCGTACGTCGCGCTGAGCGAGCCGCCGGCCATCAGCGCGCCGGGCGTGAGGGCGAAGTAGCCGGTGCCCTTCAGCGCGAGCCGATCGGAGATCTTCCAGTTGAAACCGAGCCGTGGCACGGCGGGGTAGTGCGACGGCACCACGAACTGCGGGTGGTACCCGCCGGCCGTGAGCACGAAGTCGCCCTTGTGCTCGGGGCCGAACCAGATGACGAAGGCGAACCCGCCGGTGAGCTTGCACGCCCGGTCGAGCAGGAAGGAATTCGAGGTGAGCTGGGCGAGCAGCGCGAAGTAGCCGTCGTCCGGCGCGAACGTGGCCTTGAGCGCGAGCTGGATCTCCGCGATCGGGGTGACGCCGGCCTGCTGCGCGCCGGGCGCGGGCAGTACCACGGTGGACAGGCCCAGCACGTTCAGCTCGACCCGGTGCCCGAACCCGATCGTGAGCAGCAGGAACGAGTCGATCATCTCGAACGACGTGAAGTGCACGCCGATCGCCAGGAAGTAGTCGCCGGGAGAGGGCGGGATGGCGTCCTGCAGCCGTGAGAGCTCGCCGGGCAGGTCGCTCGGCTGGACGGTGCCGACGGCCTCGGCGACCAGCGGGAAGTCGGCGATCGCGTCGACCGCGGGTGCGATCAGCCGCCGGTTGTAGCCGAACCCGGCGGCCAGCCCGCGCACGAAGAAGAACGCCGGGCCACCGATCGGGTAGTCGAGGAAGGCGTAAACGAACATCGACGGGCCCGAGTCGAGCTGCACGTAGGAGCCGATCGCGCCGACGGAGAACGCCTTGGTCCGGATGACGGCCTTCCCGCTGTAGGAGGCGTAGTCGCGGCCCTGGAACGTGATCGTGCTCTTCAGGAACGCCCCGCTGATCTCCACCGGGCCTTCGGAGTAGGACAGCCCGAGCCCGGCCAGGTCGAACGTGGGCCCGGCGGCGAGGTCGGACAGCGAGATCCCCGCCGACAGCCCGTCGCACGACAGGGTCAGCCCGCCGACGGAGATCGCGGCGTCGAGTAGCACGGCGAGCGTCGCGGGCTGCCCGGCCGCGTGCCGGTAGGCGACCCCGACCCGGTTGACCTGCACCGGCCCGTACGCGGTCTGCACCTTGTACCAGAGCACGTTGTCGTTGGTCTGCGCCTGCTTCGGCGTGGTGGGCGCGCTCTGCCCGGGAGTGACGGGCAGCGAGACCGGGGCCTCCAGCGGGCCGAGCCGGAGCCGCCCGCCGACCGTGAAGCCCGCCGCGAGGTCCTGCTCGGGCAGCGCGGCGACTCCGTCGGGCAGCAGCCCGTTGACGGCCGTCACTTCGGCGGCGGCGAGCGCGGCACTCGCGGCGATGACCCGCAGCGGGTCGAAGCCCACCACCTGGTCGCCGGTCAGGCGCGGCCCGACCACGGGAAGCTTCGCCAGGTCGAGCGTGGCGGTCAGGTCCACCCCGAAGACGTACGTGCCGCCGTCCACGGCCAGCACCGCATCCTTGAGGCTGACCGTGATGCCGTCCGGGATGTAGGCGGCGGCCGTCGGGGACAGCGCCGCGACCAGGTCTTTGACCGGCGGTATCGGGTCGGCCGTGCCATGGGTGTACGTCACCGCGTACCGCGTGGCCTCGGCCGTCTTGGCGAGGTGCACGTCGAAGTGCAGCTCGACGCCGCCGGCGGTCATCACCACGATCCGCCCGCCGAACGTCTTGGCGCCCGTGTCGATGGCGACGGTGAGGTCGACCTCGGTCGTGTCGATCGGGAACCGCGCCTCGCCGGCCAGCTTGACCTGCGCCTCCTTGGTCTCCAGGGAGGCGGCCAGGTTCTCGATGGTCAACTGCGAGATAGGCGCCGGCAGTGCGAAGTCCCCGTAAGTCTGGGCCAGCTCATCAACGAACGCGCCGATGGGGATTCGCTGTCCGGGCCCGGTCTCGCCGCTGAACATCCAGCCCTTGACCGAGTCGTAGCCGGCCGCGATCGCGATCAGCACGCCGCCGGCGAGGAGAGCGGCCCGTGCGGTGAAGACCGAGTCCGTCCCGTACTCGAGGTCGAAGCCGACGCCGATCAGGGTCACCTGGTCGGAGATGACCCAGTTGCCCGTCAGCGTCAGGGTCGACTGGAAGGTGAACGGGCCCCCACTGGGCATCGCGCCGAAGATCTCGAACTGCTCCACGACCAGGTCGGGGAAGTGACCGGGATCTCGGCCGGTGAGGTCCGTGAACACCTCGCGGATGTTCAGCGGCCCATCGCCCTCGCGCAGCGCTCCGCCGAGCGACCGTGTGCCGAAGTCCGCACTGATCTCCAGGGTGCCGTTCGCCCCCCAGCCGAGCAGCCCGGAGACGACCCCGTTGAGGCGGCGGCCGCTCCCGAACGGATCATCTAGCCGGAAGGTGAGGTCGACGGCGTCCAGGACGAATCCGCCGCCGAGGTCCCACTGCTTGGTGGTCTCCAGGAGCAGCGTCATGCTGCGGACGCCGAGCGGCTGGGCGAGCCGCACGCTCACCGTGGACAGCCGGACCGGACTGTTGCCGACGTCGATGGCGAATGGATTGGCCAGGCCGGCGTCCTGCTGCCGGGCGAACGCGATGACCTCCTCGAAGGCCAGGTCACCGAGCGAGCTCAGGTCGGCCTCCAGGACGATGTCGTCGGTCCAGGTCCCGAGCTCCGCCATCAGACCGACGACCGTCGTGGAGCCGCCGATCGTGACCGGGACGCCGGCGAGTATCGCTAGTCGCCCGGCGACGCCGTAGTCACCCGTCGAGTAGTCGAAACGCGGGATCGCGTACAGCTCGTAGCGCCGTCCGGTGATGCTGAGCAGGCCGAGGTCCAAGGCCGGTGCTTCTGGGCCCTGGAGCAGGATCGATGGCACCCGCGCGAAGGCGAGGGCGGAATCCGGAGGTGGGGGCAGGACGGTGACCCGGCCGCTCAGCTCATGGGTGACGCCGAAGAACAGCAGGTCGAGCGGGGCGAGCAGGGTACTGATGGTCAGCGTCCCGGTGAACGTCATCGGAATCTGGGCGAGCGGGTCGCCGGGGTCCGGCGGGGTCGTGGAGCTCAGCACCAGCCGGGGCGTGTCGTACGTCAGGTCGTTCCACAGCGTGGGTTCAAGCGCGGGAAACGCGGTGACGAAGGTCCAGGTCGAGTCGCCGGTCGCGGTGACGGTCAAGGTGGTGTCGGTGGCGGTCACCGCGAAGTCGGCCACGACGGTCATCCCGGTGAACGGGCCGGCGTCCCCGGTCCCGGTGACCTGGACGCCGGCGGTCGTCTCGTGGCGGTCGGTCACATCGCGGAGCACGAACGTGCCCTCGGGAAGGAAGGGGCCGAAGGCCGCGGTGATCGCGGTGGAGTCCAGGGCTGTCAGCGGCAGGTCGAGCCGCGCGCCGGTGACCCGCACAGCGGTCCTGAGCTGGTCGAGGGTGAGCGTCATGGGATCGTGATGGTCTGTGTGCCGGAGCTTCCGGTCGAGTAGACCGGCTGGTCGGCGGCCAACTCGATGGGGGCGGTCGTCGACTGGGTCAGGTCCCATGTGGAGATCGGGTGGGAGGCCGGGTCGGCGGGCCGCCCGTTGGTCACGAATCGCTGCAGGTAACGCCTGATCACCGGCGCGCGCGGCAGGCTGTAGCCCGACGGACCGACCTTCGTGGTACTGACAATGACACGTTCGACCGGTCTCAGCTGGTTCACCCAATTCTGCGAGGACGAGGTGAGGTCGCTCCCGTGGTGTCCGACCTGGACGACGTCGACGTTCGCGATCCGGGCCGCGCGGGTGGGCCTGCGGAGAAGGAACGCCTCGGTCGCCTTGGTGGCGTCGCCGCTGATGAGGAATTTCTTTCCCGAGACCTCGATGAGCGTCACGATGCTTCCCCGGTTCTTCAGATCCTGAGCGTCGTCGTCCTGCACGTACGCGTGACTCACGCTTGCGGCGAGCAACGTGACTCGAAAGTTCGTCTCCGCCTCCGCCACGACGACGAGTCCAACGTCGGCGTCGAGCCGTTCGTCCATGCTGACGCCTTCCTGCACCGGAAGGATGGGCTGGCCGGCGAGGGTGTTTTCGCCGATGTCGCCGTCCTTGCTGAGGATGACGCTCTTGACGCTGTCCGCGTTGCGCTGGAGCCACCGGTTCGCGCCGCCGTAGTCGCCGATATAGCCGCTGTGGTAGACGGTCGGCAGTGCGAAGCCCTTGAGTATCGTGCTGAGCTGGCCCCAGTGATCCTTGTCGCCGTGGGTAAGGATCACGATGTCGATCGTCGTGGTGTTGCGGAGGTAGGCGGTTGACTGCAACACGCCCTTCACACGGGCGGTGAAGGCGGCCTGGTCCTCCTCGCGGTCGGAGCTGCCGCAGTCGATCATGATGACCTTGCCGCCCGGCGTGCACATGATGGTGCAGTCGCCCTTGCCCATCTGGATGAAGGAGATGCGGAAGACCCCGTCGCCGCGCTCGCCGGGGACCACGCTGGCGGGCGCGGCGTTACGCAGATCTGGGGCCTTCTCCTCGGCTCGGCGCAGCGCCGCCGCGACCTCCTCCTGTTCCAGCAGCCGGCTCTCATCGAGCGAGGACTTGCCCAGCGGCTTCCTGATGCCGTCCGCCTTGTTGAGGGCGTACCCGGCCGATCCCGTCTTCGTCAGCGCCGGCGGCTTTCTCTCGCGGGTTTCCTTTTTCTTCGGCATGCTTCCTCCCTGCCGGTCGAGGGCGATCTGGCGTCAGGCCGGGAAGTCGAGCCGCCAGCGGCCGAAGCCGACGCGGCCCTTCTGCAGGTTGGTGAAGACGTAGCCGCGGGACCCGTCGTAGTTGATGGAGGCGCCGTAGGCGTACACGTCGTGCGCGACGTTGTAGAGGTCGAACTGCAGCTGCCCGGCCGCCAGCTTCCGCAGGATCTGCAGTTCGGCCTCGCCGATGACGGTGTTGCCGATCTTCAGAGCGGTCACCACGGCGGTGTTCGCGTACAGGTCGACCAGCGCGTCGCTGGCCAGGTCGCCGGTCTTGAGCAGGAAGCCCTCCGGCCGGGCTTCGATGCGTTGCCAGAACTTCTGGCTGTGGTGGAACCGGATGCTGGGGAAGGTGAAGTCGGGGCCGGCCGTGGCGTCCTGGTACAGCTCCAGGTACAGGGTCCTGTCACCGGGACCGGCCCCCGCCTCGCGGCGCAGCTGTAGGTGCGGGACGGTCGGGCCGCTCGTGGACGTGCCGAGGGACGCCGTCGTCGCGCCGGTGCCGCCGATCGTGACCGCGGCCAGCGCGGTCGTCGTCGTGTTGACGCCGACGGGGTTGCCGATGGAGTTGATCAACAGCGGCTTGCCGCCGTGCGACTGGATCCACGAGTAGTCCTGGTGGTAGCCGAACCGCAGGTTCGACTGAGACGTGGGTCCGAGGACGAGCGCGCCGCCGGTGGCGTCCTGGTCGGTGTGAATCACCTGGAGCCGTGCCTCGGGCGTCACGGTGTTCACTCCGACGTTCGCGGCCGTGTACAGCAGCGGTGTGCGTTCCGCGGCGACGGTCAGAGTGCCGTCCGCGTATCCCGGGATGTTCTCGTAGTCGACGACGATCGGCGCCTGGCCGGGCGTCGCCAGCGCGTGGATCTCCTCCAGCACGATCTCGAGGTACTCGTCGGCCTTGATCGCCGTGTCGGCGGTCGGGGTGAGCGTCCACTGCACCCGCTGCCCGAGCGCCTCCTCCTGGACCTTCCAGCCGTGCTGGGTGACCTTGAGGGAGACGGCAGGTGCCGCGGCCGCGTCGGTCAGCGCCCACGGGCGGTCCTCGCCCTCGTCCTGCACGTCGAACGACACGACGAACGCCGAGGACGGGGGGCCGGCGGACAGGGTGATGCCGGGGCCGTCGCGGAGCACGTTGGTGAGATGCATGCGCAGCGTGGAGGCCGTCTGCCCGTCGCTGAGCACGCGGTCGCCGCCGACCAGCCGCAGGTCGAGCGGGATGGCCCGGCGGCCGCGGTGGTTGACCACGTCGAGGAACTCCATGCGGGTGCCGGTCAGCTCGGTGTTCTCGTCGGCGTACTGGAGCCTTTGGTAGTCCAGCTCGACCCGGGTGCCATGGGTACCGGCCGCGCCGTCGGCGTTGAAGCCGTCGATCCGCAGTTGGACCGACGCGCCCGGTGCGATCGTGTCCGGCTTCTTCCACAGCAGGTACAGCGCGGTGCCGTCGGCCTCGGCGAGCACGGCCCAGTCGGGGTCGGCGACCTGGAGCGTGAGCCCGGTGGGGAGCGTGCCGGGCCGGAACCGCAGCGTGAAGTGGTGGTCGGTCGCCGACAGGTCGGTCAGCGGCTGCGCCGTGATCGCCGTCCGCGAGGTGTTGGTGAGCCGCAGCGTCATCGGCTGGCCGCCCGGGCCGTCGTCGATGTACAGCACCGGCTGGTCGTCGCCGTTGACGAAGTCGAAGCCGAGCGGGTGCGTGCGGACGAAGGAGTCGAGGGCGGCCTGGTCGTCGGCCATGTCCCGGGCGATCTCCACGGCGGACAGCGCGTCGTCGTAGATCCGCAGGTGCGCCATGCGGCCGGCGAACACGCCGGGGCCGGACGCCGCGACGACCAGTGACGACCGGTCGGCGGCGCGCCCACCGGCGAAGGCGTGCTCGGCGGCCTGCACACCGTCCAGGTGGATCCGGGCGGTCTGGCCGTCGTTGGTGATCGCGACGTGCCGCCAGGTGCCCGCGGGCAGCGCGTTCGCGCCGGTCCGGTGCGAATCGGACCCGGACGCGGTCGCGAAGGAGTGGGTGAGCGAGCCGTCCGCGGCCAGCACAAGGCCGACGTTCGTGCCCTTGCCGAGCAGGCCGACCGGCCGCGGCACGGGCGCCGCATTCACCCAGACCTCCACCGTGTACGCGGTGACCCGCAATTGCGGGGCGTCGGGCAGGTCCACCTGGTCGGTCGCGGTGGCGAACTGCAGGCAGCTGCCGAACTTCGGGTCCGGCTCGTTCGACGGATCGCCCTTCACATCGCCGTTCAGGCGGTTCGGCGAGGTGTCCAGCGCCCGGCTCTCGGCGGTGAGCGCGTCGAGCGGCCAGTGCAGGACCAGCGCGGCGCTCATGCCGACGCCTCGGCCCGCACCGCGCCCAGGCCGACCTGTGGCTGCGCCTGCTGCTGCAGGCCGCCGATCAGCTCGTACACCTCTGCGTAGGGCAACCGGCCGAGGGCGTCGAGGATCTGGTTGACCTCGGGGATCGTCAGCTCGAGCTTGATCTTGGGCGGCGTCACGGCGTACGACCTCTCTCGGGAGTGGGACGCAGGATCAGGTAGCCCTCCCGGAGGGTGGGCGTGTTCGGGAGCCCGGCGTCGGGCCGGGGGTCCTCGATGGGCGTCTCGGTCCAGCCCGCCGGGTCCGGCTCGCGCGCCCGCCAGCTCCACTCCTGGCCCGGCTCGTCCGGCACCGGCACCGCCAAGTGGTCACCGTCGGTGAGGACGGGCGCGACGAAGTAGGCGGGCCGGATGGCGGCCAGGGTGTCGCGGTACTGCTCGGGCGGGATCCCGATCGCCTTGGCCGGCAGGATCCCGGATGTCAGGTGCACCGGGGCGCGCGGGTCGACCAGCATCGTCAGCCGCCGGGCCGGCAGGCCGACGGCGACCTCGAGCACCGGGTGGTCGGTCGTCCAGTGCGGGGCCCCGCCCTCGTCCCAGTACACGACCAGGCCGTCGTCGAGCTGCGCGGCGGTGCCGACGCGGGCCGGGAAGCGCACCAGCGCGGCGTCGTCGGTGTCGCGGCTGGAGCGCCGCATGTCCTGGCGGAAGACGTTCCAGTCCTGGTGGACCGCTGGCAGCCCCATGAGGCGCAGGTCGACTTCGGCGCGGACGACGGCGAGCGGGCGCACGGTCAGCGCACCGTCCGCGTAGTCGGCCGGTTCGATCGTGGCCAGGTCGCTGTCGAGGCGCGCGACGAACTCACCGAGCGCGTCCGGCCCCAGGTCGCGCAGCCGGCCGGCGAGGTCCCGTAGGTAGGGATTGGCGATGCCGGTCACGGCGTCGACCTCGCCGCCGGGCGCGGCACGCCATCGGGCCTTTCCGGGCTCCCGCGGGTCCGGCAGGGCCAGGAGCTGCCCCAGCGATACGCCCGTCTCGTCGTAGAGGGCGAGCCCGTCGTCGAGGTCATCCGCGGCGATCCAGCCGCAGACCGGGGAGGTGGTCGGCACGTCGTTCGTCCGCCGGATGTCGTGGTCGGAGTCGAGCCAGCGGAAGGACAGCTGGGCGGGTTGTGCGAGCCGGGGCGGCATCGCCACCCAGCCGGGACGGCCGGGAATCGCCAGCTGCGCCGTTGTCTCCGGGTGCGCGACGTCGATCGAGAACGGGATGCCGAAGTTGTCGACGACGCGGAGCCGGTGCAGCCGAAGGGCGCCCGCCCGGATCGGGTTGAAGTCGCTGAGCGGGTGCGGCGCGTGCCGCGTCTCCTGCCCGACGGCCGCCGCGACCCGGGCGGCGAACCGCTGGTAGCCAGGAAAGCCGAGCGGGTCGGCGATCGGGAGCTGGCGGGTGAGCCGGCGCATCAGCAGTGCGTCGTTGAAGCCGCCGAGCACCTGGGAGAGGCTGCCGCCCTCGTCACCCGCCAGGTGGCGGTAGAGGGTGATCAGCTTTTTCAGGCGATCATCGGACCCGTTCGCCGCGTACCAGTCCAGCACCGCGTCCGGCGCCTTCTGAAACTCCTCCGGGGCGACCCGCACGGCGGTGGCGGTGTTGTACGGGGTGACGATCCAGCTCGCCAGGTACCGCAGGACGCGGGCGGACAGCACCGGCCGGGCACTGGAGGAGAGCACGACGGTGCCGGTGTAGACGTTCGCGCCCTTGTCCGGGATGTCGCGTCCGGGCCTGGGCCGCAGCTCCACGTCACCGGGGGCCAGGTCGTAGTTGTCCGTGACGTACGCGCCGTCGTACCCGTGGGAACCCGGGTCGAGGTTGTTGCCCCCCGCCGCCGGGAAGAACTCCACCTCCCACTGCATCAGCACCGGATGCCAGGGGTTGTGCTGCCAGCTCACGACGCCCAGGCCGAGCGGCCGGACGCCGCCGAGAAGCCGCTCCGGGTCGTCCGGGTCGTCGACCACGAGCACCTGGCAGGCGAGTCTGCCGCCGGGCTCGCCCGCGCCGTCGTGCCCGTACCGGTCCGACGGGGTGGCGAGATCACCGGTGATCAGCACGACGGGCTCGGACGGCAGGTAGAAGCCCGGGCCCGCCACCCGGTCGAGGACGTACGTCGCCCCGGCCGGCCCGGCGGTGGCGGTGTTGAACGCCGCGAGGGCGGTGTCGAGGGCGCTCTTGGCGGCGGCCAGCTCGGCGGCGATGCCGGTCGCCGGGTCCTCCGTACGGGCCGTCAGGTCCGCGAGCCCGGCCATCCGCCGTTCGAGGTAGTGCCGGACCTCGTCAGGGTCCGGATAGGTGTCCCGGCGCGTGTCGTACGGGTAGGCGCAAAGGAGGTATTTGTACCAGTCGGCGAACAGCTGCTCGCGCAGGCTGAGCAGCTCCCGTTCCGCCTGGTCGTACCGCTCCTGCGCGGTGTTGAGCAGGTCCAGCAGGTCGGCGAGCTCGTGGGTCGGCGAGAGCGCCGAGCGGGCCTGCTGCTGCTCGGGCGTGGCGTCCGCCGCGTCGTCGCGCCGCAGCGTCCACAGCTGCCCCGCCGGGAGTGGCCGGAACGTGGCGGCCTCTCGGGCCTCGGCGAGCTTCGCGCCGACGTCCAGCGGGCCGGCCTCCAGCTCGTCGGCGAACGCGATCGCCTCCAGCAGGTCCTCCACCGTACCGTCGTGCAGCACGGCGCCCAGGTGCGCGGCCAGCGCCTCGGTGGGAGTGCTGCCGACGTACACGCCCGCGTCGCTCTTCCCGCCGGCGGCGGCGAGCAGCACCGGATTGGCCGTCTGCGCGACGGGGACGAACTCCAGCCGGGCGCAGCAGACGGTCCGCGTCGGCCGGGCGGCCCCCTCCGGCGCCGACCAGCCGAGCGCGTCGAGCCGGGCCCGCCAGTCGTCGCCGGTGATCTGGGCCAGGACGTCCTTCGCGGGATCGGAGTACCAGCCGACCAGGTCGTACGCCACGCCGCTGGGCGGCGCGGCCGTAAACTCCCCGTCGTGGAAGCCGAAGACGCTGTGGCAGTTGGGGTAGAACGCGGCGAACGACGGCTCGCCGTGGCCGACCGCCGTGAGCTCTGGTAATCGCTCGCCACCGGCGTCCGGGCGCCAGGCCGCCAGCGGCAGCGTCCGGCCGAGGAGGCGGTACGGAACGGCCTCCGGCACCGGGACGGTGACCCCGCCCCCGGCGTCGCCCGGAGGGGCGAGGTAGTCGCTCTCCACCACCCATTGGCCGTCGACCGTGCCGTTCGCGGTGCGAGTCACCAGCCAGCGGTCGGGCACCGCCGGAATCCGCGTGCCGGAATCGTCGTTCGTCATCCGGGTGAGCGCGTCGGGAAGCGCCCAGTGCAGGTGCACGCCCGCCTTGAGCCGGAAATTCTGATCTTGGAACGGCTCCGAAATAACGGCTTCGCTGAGATAAGGGGTATCCGGCCGAATATCACGGCCGGTGGCGGGATCCACATAGGGTAATTGGCCAAAGTCGGCCAATGGCCCTACCGCATCCGTGTCCGTTCCGAGGTAAAGCGCGTCCAGTCTGACCGGGACCACCAGGAGGTCCGCCATACACACCTCCGGGATCCGTCGGCAATAAAGAAATAACACGCGGCGAGGCCGCTGACCATCCCGGAAGACCACCATTTTCCCAAACCGTTCTCAGGCTGCACCGGAATTCTTCGATGCGTGCGCGGCGGTCGCTTTTCGAACTCGACTCGACACGCGCCGGAGTCGCCGCGGCTCTCCCGGTCTCAGTGGCTGAGTACGCGGCCGAGGAAGGATCGGGTCCGTTCGTGCTTCGGGTCGTCGAACACCTCGGCCGTGATGCCCTCTTCGATGATCTCGCCGTCGGCCATGAAGACCACGCGGTCGGCGACCTCGCGGGCGAAGCCGAGTTCGTGTGTGACGACCACCATCGTCATGCCGCTGAGCGCCAGGTCCTTCATGACCGCCAGGACCTCGCCGACGAGTTCGGGGTCCAGCGCCGACGTCGGCTCGTCGAACAGCACCAGCTTGGGGTCCATCGCCAGCGTACGGGCGATGGCGACGCGTTGCTGCTGGCCGCCGGACAGTTTCGACGGGTACCGGTCGCCGTAGCCGTCCAGGCCGACGCGGTCCAGCAGTTCGTCGGCGCGGGCGGTGGCGGTGGCCCGGTCCGCCCTCCGGACGCGGATCGGGCCGACCGTGATGTTCTCCCGTACGGTCATGTGCGGAAAGAGGTGGAAGTGCTGGAACACCATCCCGATGTCGCGACGCTGCCGCGCGATGTCCCGATCCGGCAGCTCGTACAGCTTCCCGCCCTTGTCCTCGTATCCCATGAGCCGGCCGTCGACCCAGATCAGCCCCGAATCGACGCGTTCCAGGTGGTTGACGCACTGGATGAGGGTCGACTTCCCGGCGCCGGACGGGCCGATGACGCACGTGACCGAACCGGCTTCGACGTCGAGGCTGACCGAACGCAGCACCGTGTGCTCGGCGAAGGACTTCGTGATGTTCTCGATGCGCAGCATCGGCATTCCGGCCGTTGTCGCTGTCATGCCTTCCTCACCGCCGTCCGAACTTCTTCTCCAACCGGCTCTGCAGAACGGTCAGCAGGGTGACCACGACGAGGTACCAGATCGTCGCGACGATCAGCAGCGGGATCGTCTGGTAGTTGCGGGAGTAGATGAGCTGCGCGCTGTACAGCAGGTCCGACAGGGCGAGGACGCTGACCATCGCGGTGTTCTTCACCATGCTGATCACCTCGTTGCCCAGCGCCGGGATGATGATGCGCAGCGCCTGGGGGAACACGACGACGCGGAACACCTGCCACCGGGTCATCCCGATCGCGAGGGCGGCACGGGTCTGACCGGGCTCCACACCGCGGATGCCGGCCCGGATGATCTCCCCGGTGTACGCGCCCTGGCTGAGCATCAGGCCGAAGACCGCGGCGCTGAACGGCGACACCAGGCTGTTGGTGTCGAAGGAGAGCAGCTCCGGGCCGAACGGCACGCCGAGCGCGACGTGCTTGTACAGGGCGCCGAAGTTGAACCAGAACAGCAACTGCACGAGCACCGGCACGGTCCGGAAGAACCACGTGTAGGCCAGCGACGCGCCCGACAGCAGGCGGCTGTCCGCGTCGCGCATCACCGCGAGGACCGTGCCGATCAGCAGCCCGCCGGCCATCGCGATGACCGTCAGCAGCAGCGTCATCCCGAGACCGGCCATGATGGGCCGGGTGAACAGGTAGAGGAAGACGGTGCGCCAGCCGAACGCCTGGTTGGTGATCAGTCCGTGCAGTGCCATGGCGGCGATGAGCAGCACGAACGCCACGCCGACCCACCGCCACGGCCGCCGCCTGGGCACCACGACCTTGCCGGAGGGATCCTGTGCCGCGTGCGAGGCCCGGGTCGTCATCTCGGCCATGTCACATGCTCTTCGTCTTGTTGATCTCGGCGGTACGGATCATGAGCGCCGACTGCCCCCACTTGTCCATGATCTTCGCGTACGTGCCGTCGTCGATCAGCTTCTGCACGGCCTGCCGCCACACGCCGATCAGCGTCGATCCCTTCGGGAAGGCGGTGCCCCAGGGGATCTCGGCCGACGTGTTGTGCCCGGCGACCTTCGCCGCGCCGTGGCTGTTCTGCGCGAAGTAGTTGCCGGCCGTGGCGCCGATCCAGTAGACGTCCACCCGCCCGCTCGTCAGCGCCAGCCCCGCCTGGCTCGACTGGTCGAACGTGCGCAGCTCGATCGGCTTCTTGCCGGCCTTGCGGCATTGGGGATTCTGCGCGTTGGCCAGGTCGACCTCGATGGCACCGCGTACGGTCGAGACCGTCTTCCCGCACAGGTCCGCGACGGTGTGGTAGGCATCGCCGTCCGTGCTCCTGGACACGAAGCTCTGCCCGCCGTTGATGGTCTGCAGCATGTCGATGACCTGCACCCGCGCCGGGGTGATGCCCATCTGGCCGATGGCGAGGTCGTACCGCTTGGCCTGCAGGCCCGGGATCAGTGCGTCGAACGACGTCGCGTGGTAGTCCGGCCGCAGGTCGAGCACCTGGGCGGCGGCGTTCACCAGGTCGACCTCCCAGCCGACCAGCTTGCCGTTCGAGTCACGGAACTCGTCCGGCGCCGACCCTTCGTTCGCGCCCACCCGGACGGCCGACCCCTTCGGGTACTGGGCGGGCAGCTTGGCGATCAGCGCGGCGTCGGGCTTCTCGCTGATCGTCTGGGCCTTCTGTCCGCTCTGCTGCGGTTTGGCGCCGCCGGCCGAGTCGTCCGGTACGGCGCACGCCGCCATCATCGTTCCCGTGCACAGCGCCGCGAGCAGGACGCGGGCCGCTCTACCTCCGTACATAACCCCTCGCTTGCTCTTATTGCTGGCCCGCGTACTGGGCGCGGGGCAGATCCGGGAACGCGGCGGTGGTGGTGTCGAGTAGCCGGTCGGGTTCGAAGCCGGACAGCAGGGGGGAACGCCGGTCCCGCAGGACCTCTTCGGCGACGATCCGGCCGAGCAGTACGGACAGGGTGATGCCGCTGTGGGTGCACACCGCGTACGTGCGGTCGTCGAGGAAGCCGGCGGCGGTGCGGCCGTCGGCCGGCATCGCGCGCTGTCCCACCGCGATGTGGCTGAGCGCCGCGCCGTCGGTGCCCGCCAGGACCCGGTGCAGCCGGTGCAGCATCTCCTGGCCGACGGGGCCGGAACGTTCCACCGCGTACAGCGGATCGGCCCGGTGGTCGAGGTCGAGTGTCTGCAGTACCAGCCGGCCGCCGCCGTCCGGGCGTACGTTGATGCGCGGCGTGGTGAGCACGGCGTTCAGCCGCGTCGGGACCGGTTCGGTGTAGCCGAGGAAGCCGCAGACGACGTCGCCCGGCTCGTTCGGGTCCCGGACCGCCATCGGCCGGCCGGCGAGACCGGTGAGCTCGCCGGTCCAGCGCCCGCCCGCCAGAACGACCCGGTCGCCGGTCCAGGTCTCGCCGGCCGCCGTGCGTACGGTGGCGGTGCTCCCGGCCGTGTCGATGCCGGCCACCTCGTCCGGGCAGCGCAGCCGCGCGCCGTGGTCCCGCGCCTCGCCCCACAGCCGGGCGAGCAGCAGTCCGGGCAGCACGTACCCCTCTTCGGGGTAGCAGACGATCTCGTCGATCCCCGGCGGCACGAGGAGGTCCGGCAGCCGTCGTCGTGCCTGGTCGGCGGTCAGCCGGGTGACCGCGTACCCGCGCTCGGACAGTTCCCTCGTCGACGCGGCGAGCCGCTCGCGGCCCGCGTCGTCGTCGGCCCACTCGTGGTTCCCCGTCGGGAAGAACCAGCGAGCGCCGCCGTCGGGGACCGCCAACTCGCGGTGGGCGGCCATCCCGGCGACGTTCAGGTCGTGGTAGGGGCGTGGATTCTTGTGGTGGGAGTTGACCCAGGCGAACGTACGGCCGCTGGTACCCGTGCCGATCCCGGTCCGGTCGAAGACGGTCACGTCGGCGCCGGCCATGGCGAGGCCGCGGGCGATCGACACCCCGACCACGCCGGCCCCCACGACCGCCACGGTTGCGTTGGACACTGCCCCTCCTATCGCGCGGCTGCCGCGGTCGTCGCCCGGGACGCGGTGAACCGCGACGGATCCAGATACGAGATGTCGAAGCGGGGGTTCGCACCGTCCAGCACCAGCTCGGCGGCGAGCTCTCCGAAGACCGGCGCGAGCTTGTACCCGTGTCCGGAGAACCCGGTGAGCACGAGCGCGTCGTCCTGCCCGGGAATCGGCCCGAGCGCGGCGTTGTGGTCGGGCGTGAAGCCGTCGCTGTAGGTGCCGATCCGGATCGGGTGCGGCACCAGCGCGGGCAGCAGCCGGCGGACCGCTTCCGCCGCCGCCCGGGTGAACTCGGCGTCGCGCGAGCGCGGCAACGCGTCCGGTGTGTCGACCTCAGGGCGCTCCAGATGGTGTGGGATCACCTTCACCGAGACCCCGTCCACGCAGGGGAAGAAGGAGAACCCGGCCTCGACGTGACGCCGGATCCCCACCGGGAACGCCCGCGGCGCCACCGTCTCCGGCTCGCGCGCCGCGAACCAGCAGGCGGTGATGAGCTCGGCGTGTACCGGGATGTCGGCGAGCAGCGGGGTACGGCCCGCCCAGGGGCCGGGCGCGAGCACCAGCCAGTCGGCGTCGAACCACCGCTCGCCCGCGCGCACCCGCCAGCCGCCGGGGTGGCGCTCGACCTCCCGCACCCGGTGGTACGGCAGGATCTCCGCGCCGGCCTCGGCCGCCCGTGCCAGGGCCGCCTGCACGCCGACCTCCGGCCGCAGGACCCCGCCCTGCGGGTCGAGCACGCCGATCTCGTCGTCGTCCACCGCGTGCTGCGGGTAGCGGTCGCGCATCTCTCGCGCGTCGAAGGTCTCGTGCGGCAGCTCGTACTCGGCGGCGCAGTCCAGCACGGCGCGGACATCGGGGTCGTCGGGGCGGCCGACGGTCAGGCAGCCGGTGCCGGTCAGGACGCGCCGGCCCGAGGTGCGTTCCAGCTCGTCCCACAGCTCACGGGCCCGCCGCAGCAGCGGGACGTACTGGCCGCCCTCCTTGTAGATGGTGCGGAAGATGCGGGTCTCGCCGGCGGAGGCGCCGCGGTCGTGGCCCGGTGCGTACATGTCGAAGGCCAGGACGCGGGCGCCGCGCAGGGCCAGCCGCCAGGCGGTCATCGCTCCGATGACGCCGGTCCCCACCACCGCGACCGTGGGTGCCTTCGCCGCCGCGGGTGCTTTCGCTGCCGCGGGTGCTTTCGCTGTCGGATCGGACACTGGGCTTGCTCACCTCATCCGGTGTCGGGGCCTCCTCCGAGACCTTCGACGGTCTGCTCGATGTAGAACTCGTGCAGTCCGGGCTTCATGACGTGCCACATGGCTTCGGCGACCGTGCCGTCGGCGAGCCGCGTCACCCGGCTCAGCCGGAGCACGGCCGCACCGCGCTCCGCCTCCAGCAGGTCGGCGTCGGCGGCGGTCAGATTCACCGCGGAGATGTACATCCGGGACGTCGCGAGCGGGACGCCGCGTCCGCCCAGGTAGTCGAGGACGGTCGTGTGGACGAGATCCTTCTCCAGCAGGTCCGGGGCGTACCGCAGCGGTACGGCACTCTGCTCGATCGCGATGACCGTGTCGGTCAGATCGAACTTCAGCCGCCGCAGCTCCACCACCGGCTCGTCCGCCGGTACGTCCGGCAGGTCCACGCCGCATTCGCGTGCCGTGCTGACGCGTGCCCGCTCGACCTCGTGACGGCCCGGGATCTCCGGTCCCTTGATCTGGGGGTCGACGAGCCGCAGCAGATTGTCGTGTGTCGGCCCGGCCACGAAGCTTCCGATACGTCGATGTCTCACCACCAATCCGACTTGCGCCAGTTCCCGCAGCGCTCGCTGGGCGGTGGCCCTGGACACGCCGTACGCGGCCTGCAGCTCGGCTTCGGTCGGGACCTTGTCGCCCGGCCGAAGGTCACCGCCGCGGATCTGCGCAGCTAGGTGGTTCCGGATACGTATGTACGGTGCGTCCGCCACTAGAGGGAAACCTTCCACTCATTTAATTGGCTAGTCAATAGCTCTGATCATGTTTTTCACCCGACGAGGGGCCACGGCCTGGGCGAGCTGCGGCCCGCCGGCGTACACGATGGGCCGGCCAGGCGTACGAAGGAGGTCGACCAGGCGATACGGCCAGGCGGCGTTCACACGGACGGCGCCGAGCCCCGCACCGCGTGCGCGGTGCGGCTAGGCCGTGCGTCTCTTGCGGACCAGCGCCCAGGCGGCCCTCTGGACCAGCAGCGTCGCCGTGCCGGCGACGACCATCCCGGCCAGGTTGACGCCGAGTTGAACGACCGAGCCCCAGATCTCGCCGTTGTGATCGAGCGCGAGGGCGACCGCGACGTTACCCGCGGCGGGCACCGTGGTCACCGAGATGAAGACGCCGACCAGCGCCGAGGACTTTCCGGCCGTGAGCGACAGCACCCCGGCCGCGCCGGCGAGCACCGCCACGATGAACGACCACCGATCGGGCCGGT
Source organism: Actinoallomurus oryzae (assembly GCF_039541955.1). NCBI lineage: Bacteria > Bacillati > Actinomycetota > Actinomycetes > Streptosporangiales > Thermomonosporaceae > Actinoallomurus > Actinoallomurus oryzae. The sequence goes on from NZ_BAABHF010000019.1 coordinate 710,835, forward strand.
AGACGAACCCGGTCTGCGGCCGGTGGGCCGGTAGCTGGTCCACCGCGATGACGCCGGTCCACCGGCCGACCAGCGCGCAGACGAACGTCACCACGATCGCGACCGCGAACCCGGCGGCCAGGACGCCCAGGGCACGCCCGATCCGCCGCAGGTCACCACGGATCAGGCCGTAGGAGATGGCCGCCACCGCACCGAACTCCGGCCCGAGCACCATGGCACCGACGACGAGGATCGAGCTGTCGATGATCGCGGCGATCCCGGCGAGCATCGTCGCCAGCACCAGAAACGCGGCGAACGACCACGTGAACCGGGCCTCCTCCTCCGTCCGCTGGTCGATCTCCTCCCACACGACCGCGTCGTCCCCGTGTCCCGGGGCGTTCTCCTCGGCCGCCTCGGCGACGTGGGAGATCGAGACGTCGATCCGCTCCAGCGCGATCGACCCCTCATCCTCCAGCCCGAGACGCCGCAGCCCATCGATGACCTCGTTGACCGCCTCGCGGGCGACGTCGCACATGACCAGGTCGCCGACCGGTTGCCGAGCCGCGCCGGGCAGCACCACCACGTTCGTCACGCCCAGGCTCTCGCCGAGCAGCCCGCACACGTCGTCCGTCCGGTCCTTGGGCGTGATCGCCCGCAGATGCAACATCGCCGCCCCCGACCGCCTCGCCCGCAACCTGACGGAGAACATCGTGCCCCATCACGGCCGACGATCCGCCCGGTCCCGCGGGTGCATAGGCACGCCGGGTCGCCGGGTTCCCAGACCGGGCGAAAGCGGACGGCCTCACGAGCGGCGCGGCGCCGCCCAGATCGTCCCGAAGACTCAGTGGTGCAGGGCGCTGATCAGGGACCTCAAAACACGACTGGACGCTCCCGACAGCGTCGATGATTCCCGGCTCAGCCCGGGTGTGCTGCCACGGACTTGAACTCCGAGCCCGCGGATTAAGAGTCCGCTGCACACGTGTTAGATCAACACTTTCGGCGTCAGATCATGCCAGTTCGTCCGCGACTTCGGCCGTTTGACTGCCGAACCGTACCGTCGCGTGACGACGTGTACCGCGACATACGAGCACCCACCGAGCACCCACGATTCACGGCATGGTGATCACCGAACGCAGACCGCAGCGTACGGTCCCATGGCCGAAACCTCGGGGGCCTTCATCGCCTGGCCCCGCCGTATGTTCAGCCTGGATTTTCCCTGGCCAGGCGCGGACCGTACGCCGGATCTGGGTGAGAGGCGGTGGCCGTGCGCCACCGCGGTGTTCCCCTTCAGAGCTGGTTCTCGCCGCCGTCGACGTAGATGTTGGTGCCGAGAACGTAGCTGCTCTGGTCCGAAGCGAGGAAGGCCACGACGGCGGCGAACTCTTCCGCGCTTCTCCATATTCGCGCGGCAACAGCCCTCTTCACCGCTCCGCTTGGACCACCTCGTCGCCCATCCGTTCGGGCCCTCGGCCATGTCCCGACCCTATACAGCCAGGATTATCCGACACTGCCACACGCTAAAAATCAACAAGTCGCCGGAGCAACTTAATCTTCTCCCAAAGGATGCTTCCGAAGCCACGCCTCACCCTCGGCGCGTTCTCGATCTGGAGTGCGGGGATTGACATTACGCCGCTTAACATAGTCACGAATGATTTGGATCATATGCGGATTTGGAACCGCCAAGACTCCGATCGAATCTTTCCACGTAGTGCCCCGCAGGATAATATTTCCGTCGACCGAAAGCATGACGAACTCAGGCACCCCGGCCGCTGAGCCCAGGACTCCGGACGCGGCGCCGACGCCCATGACGTCCCAATCGCCCGATAGTCGAACTCTCGCCCAGCGCAGGATCGGCGCCGACTCCTCATCGGCGCAATCGACCCCTACGAGGAATTCTCGATCCTCTCCCATGAATCCGGAGTCGATCGCAAGTCGAAGCCACACAGCGTTGGCCTTCTCGATCAGCTGCGGATCGCCCCTGTTTACCGTTTCGTCCCGTCGCCCATCCTCCCGGCGGCAACTGACGGCGAGCCAAGCAGCAGATACCGGCAATTCTTCGTCAGACACTTCCGCTTGGCACCACAGCAATCCTGCTCTGATGAGCGACGCCGCGATCCTCTCTTCGTTCACGGAGTAGCCCTTTCTCCAAATCTCAAGACGATACGGCAGGCATTACGGCGACACCACTAGCGAGGCGTATACGGATAGATCTTGTTATAGTTATGCTCGTTTATCCAGCCAATATCCCCGTACTTGTTAATCAGCACCCGATAGTTGTTACCGCCACCTGGGATGTCATAGATTGCGGCCCCTCCCCACTTCCGAGCGATACTCGGTGGAGTATTCTTCCGTGCCGTGAAAAAGTCAGGATCACCCTCCGGGGTCAACCGCCGAGGACGCCCGTTGTTCAGGATATCATCAACTCCATCATGGACGACATTTGGAATCTTGGGATTGCCGGCTGGGTTCGACGCCTTCCGCGGACAGTTGTGTACGAGGACGGGTGTGGTGCCTGCTTCTACATAGAAGGTGTGAAGCTTGGCGACCGTCAGGTCCCGCACAGCCGGGTGGCCCGGGTATCGGGCAACGCCGATGATATGGACTGACTTACCGGTTGGCATGCGGAGCATGGTTTTGCGGGCTAGGTGATCGGCCCGGATCCAGGCATGGGTCGCGGCGTCCCAGAATTTGTGGTGTTCAGTGGCGGCAATGACGCCGGTCTTGTGACCGCTTTTGCCGTCGGTGTTGACGGTGATCTTCACGAGATGGTCGTAGTCGGTACCGGCAAAGGAAGCAATAACTCTTTCGAGCTTTGTAGCGCCACTCTGGGGATCGGTCGCTACTACCTTATCGCCCACCTTGATATCTTCGATAGCCTTATGCTTTCCGCCGGCAAGCAGGACTTGAGTGTCTGGAGTGAAGCTATTACCGCAATTTTTCGTTGGTACGATCGGAGCGGAGTCGCCAGTAACCTTGCGCAGTGGACGCCCGTCGAAGCCGACGCCCCCTTCGCGGCCGCCGAATAGCATGCCGCCGGAATGCTGCATCGCATACTGGAATCCGCCCGTATCCGATCCGCTGCATGAAATCCCTGCCTGCGCACAGACGGCGTTGCCGAATTTAACGGTTTCCATAGCGATGAGTCCACCACAATGCGCAGTGTCAACCGAGGTATCTACACAGTCCCAGATTCGGTCCATGATGTCGTGATACTGCGGCAACCGTGAAACTATTTGAATGGCGAGACCGATGATGTCCCAGTTGCGCGCAGTCGCGGTACGGATTCCGAGCGGCATCCGCGGGGGGCGAGGATGATAGGTTCCCCCGCAGGTGTCGAATGCTGAGCAGTTTTTTCCGTATGGAGAGTAGTTCGGGTCATCTTTTCCGTTACTTCCTCCACCCATATTGCCGGTACTCCCACAGCCGCCTGCGCCGTTCGGGCAATCGAGTTGGAGACCGTTCGGATCACTTTCGGTTGTGGGATTGTTGTCGCTATAGGCGTAGCCGTTCCATGATTGCGGGTCCGTGAGGTCAAACAGTGGATCGACAGAGATGAATCGACCGATGTCGGGGTCGTATTGGCGGGCTCCGAGGTTAGTCAGGCCAGATGGGTCGATAGTGCCACCGACAAAGCCTTTATCGGTTGGCCAAATACCGGTGGGTGCGCCGCGAAACTGACCGAAGGGTGTGAACCGGCGTTGGGCGAGTGCCTGGCTCGATCCGTCGATGGATAGTTCGGCGCTGCCGTGCGGATCAGACGACTGGAACTGAATGCCGCTCGCCGTACCGACGGCGACCAAGGTTCCGCCGTGGGAGTAGTAGCGGGTGCCGGAGACTTGGCCTGTTGTCTTGTCCAGGCGAAGTTCCATGTTCGGTAGGTAGACGGTGGTGCTGGTGGGGTCGCGGCGTAGGAGTCGGTTTCCGTCGGCGTCGTAGGCGTAGCTTGTGCTGCCGGTGCTGTCGGTGGTGGTGGCGAGATGGTCTTCGGTGTCCCAGGTCAGTGTTTGGTCGGCGTTGCCGATGTCGCGGGTGGTGGTGTTTCCTGCGGCGTCGTAGTCGTAGTTGTCGGTCCGGTCTCCTGCGGCGCCGGTCTGGGTGACCGAGGACAGGCGGTGCTGGCCCTGTCCCGGGTCCGGGTAGTGGTAGGTGCGGGTCGTGTCGGCTGCCACGGCGCCGACGCCGTGTTGGGTCTCGGTGGTGCGGTTGCCGGTGGAGTCGTAGCCGTAGCTGCTCCAATACGGTGCGGGTCCGCCGAGGAGGGTCTTGTCTGGTCCGTCGCTGCACGCGCCGGTCGGGGTCCAGGCTTCGGTGAGGCGTTGGAGGTAGTCGTAGCGGAAGCACTGGTTGTCGGTGCCGACGCGGGACACGTCGGTGATGTTGGTAACGTCACCGGCATCGTCGTAGGCGTAGGTGGCGTCGCGGTCGACGCCGGCGATGTCTTCGCGTTCGGTGCGTGATTCATGCAGTCGCTGGGTGCCGTACTCATACGAGTAGCTCTGCCAGGTCCGCTTGCCGCCCGAGGACAACTCGAGCTGTTGGAGCTGCCCGATCGCCGAGTACGTGGTGTCGGTGACAAGTTTCGTGTTGCCGGTCGTGGTGATCGGCCGGTTGAGATCGTCGTAGGTTTGGGAGACGGTCTCAACGCCCATGCCGGTGGCTTGGGACACCGCCGGGAAGCTGGTGGACTTGACGCTCTCGTCGAGGTTGTAGCGGGTGACGTACTGATAGCTACCCGCGAGTGCTTCTTCTCCGGCGACCGAGGGGATGGTGTAGGTGGTGCGGAGCGGCTGATTGAGGTTGTCGTAAAGGTTGACCGTGGCGACGTAGGCGGCTCCCTCGATGTAGCGAGTTGTGCTGGCCAACTGGCCCCGGCGGGCGGTGTCGTAGGTCCATTTGGTCAGCAGCGGGCCGGTGAGCGAGTCGGCGTGTTCTTCAGTCTTGCGGCCGATCGGATCATAGACGTAGAAGAGCTTCTTGCCGCGGGCGTCCTCGGTCGAGGTGACCTGGTCCAGATCGTTGAAGGTGGTCTTGCTGGTGCCCTTGTCCGGGTCGTCGGTCTGATATTCGCGGCCGCGCAGGTCATAGGTGTGAGTCCACGTGTTGCCGGCGGCGTCGGTCAGCGTCTTGAGTTTGCCCGCCGGGGTGTAGGTGTATTTGGTCGCGGCGTAGTCACCGGTCGGGGTGTCGGCCTTGTACTCGCGTACTTCGGTGGTCTGCCCGCGGGCGTCGGTGATCGTCGTGGTCGGAGTGCCGCCGGCCGGGGGGTCGACGGTGACACGGTCGCCGGAGTAGCTGGTCGTGGTGTGCCACTTCTCCTGACCGAGTCCGCCGCCGGTCAGGAGGGTCTCGGTGGTGACGCGTCCGAGACCGTCATATTCGTAGGCGGTCTGTGTCTCGACGTTGCCTTGCTTGTCGATGCCGAACAGCGTCGCGGAGGGGTCCCCATCAGCCTGGTAGGTCGCGTACGTGCGGGCGGTCTTGCCTTGGGAGTCGTAGAAGGTGTCGCTGACCAACCGGGTGCCGTCCGGGCCGAGGGCCTGGGTCTGGCGTGGGCGCAGGAACCCGTCGTAGTGCTACCCCACCAAAACCGACACCACCTGCTGGAACCGCTGGAGCGACGCCGTCGTAAAAAACCACGCCTCAACCGGCGACGCCCCCATGTACCTCCTCCACTCCCAAGGCGACTTCGTCCCCTCAACCCACTCCAGTGATCTGTGCACCGCACTGAAGGCCAAAAACGTCTCCTGCACCCTCACCGTCGTCACCGGCAGCGGCCACGCCAGCGCCATCCTCAAAATCGACGGCATCCACACCAAAATCCTCAACTGGCTCCAAACCCACGACTAACCAACCTGGCCACCAGCGCTTTCTTACTTAAGCCGCTACCGCTGACGCGAAGAACGCCTGTGGATTGATAGCCAAGCCGGACGTCACCTTCGCGGAGAAAAGCGGCACAGTCGGGCGCGTCGAGGCCGACCAACGCGCCACCCGGCGTGGGACTTGTCGGCGTACAGGTCCGGTCCAGGGGCTGGGAGGAGTCAGCGATGTTCGCTTGGCCCGCGGTAGCCGATGGCCAGGATATGTGCGCTCGCGGCGATGATTGCTGGGTCGGTTTCCGTGAGACGGGCAGCTGTGGATGCGGAACTGAACAACGGGGAGTCGGTGAGTGAATCTCCGGTGTGGGTCTCGATTCCCTTGAGGACGGGCCAGAGCGGGCCTTCAATGCCGTAGAGGCGGACGTTGGCGAAGCCGGCCTCGGTCATCTCGGAAATGAGCTCTCCGGCCGTGTGGAAGTAGGCGGTGGTGAAACCAAGCGCCGGGTCGTGGTGTCCGCTTTCCAGGATGGCCTGCATCGCTGCGTCCGAGCCGAGTCGGTTGGTGGCAGCGAGATCGAGTAGCGCGGAGTGCCTGCTGATCACGGCAGCAGCCGTCAGGCCGCCAGCGCGAAGGACTCGGCGTGCTTCATGGAGGGCCTGAAGACGGTCGGTCCGGTCAGGCAGGTGGTAGAGCGGGCCGAGCAGGAGAGTTGCGTCGTAGGTCTGATCTGATGCGGTGAGCATGCGGGCGTCACCCACTTCTGTCGTGCATGAGCAGCGTGAGCGCGCCTGCTGAAGGTGACGCTCGACGGGGTCGATCAGGTGGACGGAGTAGCCGTCGGCCATCAGCCATCGGGCGTGGGTGGCGGGGCCGCCTCCGATGTCGAGCACCGAGGCTGGCGCGTCGGGCAGGTGCCGCCGCAGAAGTTCCTGTGTACGGGCGAACTCCAAGACTCCGGAGGCCGCGGAGGACAGGCGGGCGTCCTCGTCATAGCGTGACGTGTAGAACTCGATGATCTCTTTCTTCACCCGAGGTGCTTCCATCGCGAGATCATCACAGCTCAGACCGATCACCGCATCAGCTTTTCAACCCGGATGGCACTCAGCTCTCCATCACAGCGACAAGGGCTGTCAATACACCGCCGCTTAACCCAGCGCCTCACCGACGCCGGCCTCGGCGGGTGGCGTGACTGACGCGGCATGAATTACGGGCTGACTTTACGTCCGTGGCCGATGGCGCGGCAGCTGGAGGTGGGGTTGAGGATGGCGGCGACGTCTTCGGCGGCTTGGCGGGCCAGGTCGGGCAGGACGGAGGTGTAGGTGTCGGCGGCGATGGTGATGGAGGACAGGCCGAGGGTTTCTTGGATCATTTTCCACCTGACTCACCACCACCGGCGTTGCGGACCTGACGGTCAGCTTCGCCCAAGCGGAGACGCTAAGGCTCTTGGCGCTGTCAACGACGGCCCTGAGGTCGCCAGATATCCCGTCGAGCCGTTCAGCCGGACCACCTTGCCGGCCTTGCCCGTGGCGCCGAACATCACCCCGCCGTGCGCCCCCGCCGGATACCCGCCCATCGCGTCCTCAGCCCGAGCCGCGCCCGCCGCCTCATCCAACTTGCAGTACGCCGTCACTCGCGCGACTCGTCACCGAGGTTAGGCGAGGGGACCACTCACCCTGCTCAGGCCGGGTGAGCGGTCCCCTCACACGATGGCCGGCACCGGGCGCGGCGCCGGCCGCCTTCATCTCAGTGGCGCAGGGCGCTGGTCAGGGACTTGGTGTCCGGGGTGCCCATGCGGACGAACAGCGGCAGGGTGCCCAGGTCCGCCGGGTAGGCCTTCAGGTCGCCGTGGACGACCTTGCCGTGGGCCACGTCGTACCAGGCGCCCGGCGGGAGGTGGACGTCGCGGCTCGTGCCCGCCGACAGCAGCGGTGCGGCCAGCAGCGAGTCGCCCAGGAGCCACTCGTCGCCCACCGTGTACGACGCCTGGTCCGACGGGAAGTCGAAGAACAGCGGCTGCATGATCGGGTCACCCGTTCTCAGCGTGCGCTTCACCTGCCGCTGGATGTACGGCGCGAGGCGCTTGTGCACGTCCAGGGCCTTCGTGTACAGCTTCGCCGTGTCCGCGTCGTAGTCGATCCACTTCTTGTTCACGTAGTCGTAGACACGGATCGGTGACGTGGAGGAGTAGACGAGTGGCATCGCGGCGGCCGCCTGCGCCCAGCGGATGAGCACCTCCTTCGACGGCGGAGGCTCACTCTCCGAGCCGCCGACCATGTCCGTCTCCACGAACGGGTAGCCGATGGTGGAGATGGCCAGGTCCTGGTGGACGGCGGCCTGGAGCGACTTCCAGTCGGTGCCCTTGTCGATCTCCCGGGTCACGAAGCCGTACTTCTGCGACCCGGTCCAGTGGATCCGCACGCCGACGCCCTGCTGGTCGAACTCGTCGGTGAGCTGGGCGCCCAGCTTGACGTAGTCGTTCGCGGTGTAGCCGGAGGCGGGGGCGCACGTCTCGTCGTAGAAACGGGTGTCGAACTTGAAGCCGTCCACGCCGTACGTCTGCTGGAGCGCCTTCAGCTGCCCCTCGTACCAGGCGCGGGCGTCGGGATTGCCCAGGTCGACGATGCCCGCCTTGCCGTTCCACCACTGGACCGTGCACGGCTTGGACGGGTCGTCCTTGGACTTCAGCAGGTATCCCTTGTCCGCGGCGACCTTGTAGTTGTCGGCGTCGAGGTTGATCCACAGGGTCACCCAGAGGCCGAACTTGTAGCCCAGCTTGTGCACCTCGTCGGACATGGCCTTCGGGTCGGGGAACTTGCCGTTGAAGGTGAAGTCGCCGTAGTGGCTCATCCAGCCGTCGTCGAGCGACATCGTGTGGCCGGGCACGCCGGCGTCGTGCAGGCGGTGGACGTAGTCCAGGAAGCTCGCCTGGTCCACGTTCGTGTAGAACTGCGCCCAGGAGTTCCACAGCGGGGTCTCGTACTGGTACGGCTCCGCGTCGCTCTTGGCCGGCTTGCCGGTGACGCCGATGTAGTCGTCGTAGACCGCCTTGGGCGTCTTCTCCACGAAGAAGGTGGCGGCGAGGCTCGGCGTCCCGGTCACCTCCATGCCGGCGACGCCGGGCGTGTCCTTGCCGAGGGAGACCTTCATCAGGTCCTGCGTGTCGAACCAGATGCCGGCCGCCGACTGGGTGAACCAGAACGGGTCCACCATCTGGTACGACGCGGGTCCGAACGCGTCGTCGGCGACCTTGCCCGAGTCGAGCGGCCAGGGCTGGTCGGTGTACGGGCCGCCGGCGTCGGTGCTCGCCTCACCGTGCCCGTACCAGTGCCCGGCGGAGCCCATGGCGAAGCGCATGCCGGTGGACTCCGGTGTCACGCCCCGGACCGTGCTGTCCAGCCGGTACCGGTCGGCGGACGGGGTGATCTTCACCGCCAGCGTCGCGGCGGCGTCGGTCGTGCCCACCTGGAGGGTCAGCGCGCCGTGGGACCAGCGCGCCCCGCGCACGTCGGTGGCGGTGACCCGGCCGTCCGGGCCGGAGAAGCCGAGGGCGTCGGTGTTCGTGGTGGCCAGCACCGTACGGCCGGCGCGGCGGGTCGTGATCTGGAACTTCCGCTTGGCCACGACCACCTGGTAGGCGGGCGTGGTCAGCGTGATGGTGCTCGCGCCGTCGCGGTACTTCACGGCGGGCTCGGCGGAGGCCGCACCCGCGGTGAGAGAGGTCGCGACGAGCACGAGGGCGGCGAGAGGAGGGAACAGTCGGCGGGATCTCAGCGCGATCACCTCGCGTGGTCAGGGGAGCCGAATGGAAGCCGGGTCGGCGAGCGGTCCAGCGTGCTCCCCGCCGGACTGCTCATTCTTGCGCACTACTGCGGGATACTGCGCATGAACGAGCGCTACGTCAAGATCTTCCCCATGATGACCCGCCGGCGACCGGCCGGGCCCTGACGTACGGTGGCGCGCCCCTCACCGATCCGTCATGCTGATGGCGGGATCCTCGTGAAGGAGCCGCGATGGCGCACGGGCAGGGTTCCGGGCCGCGACCGGAGCACGAGACATCCACGAACGCGGCCTTACCGGGCGGGACGAACAAGCGCCGCCGATGGCAGCCGGACAAGGCGCAGACGCTGCTCGTCGCGGTGATCGGGGCGATCGCGACGATCGTGGCGGCGCTGATCGGGATCGTGCCCCACGGCGATGACTCCGGGCCGTCCGCACCCGGCGAGACGCCCCGGCCGGCGACCTCCGCCGCGCCCGTACTCGCCATCACGTCCTGGACCGAGGACGAGCTTCCTCCGCACGGAAGGTCGTTCACGTTCGCCGGGACCGTACGCGGCGTCGGGTCCGGCGATTTCGCCGTGTACGTCGTCGCCCAGACCGCGCCGGTGCGCGCCACCGAGCCGGTGCCGGTGCTCTCCTCACCGACGGGTCGCCATCCGTCGCCGCCGGTGGTGTACCAGGAGCACTGGCTCGTGTCACCGCCCGCCCGGCTCGAGTCCGACGGCTCGTGGCGGGTCGAGCGCTGGGACGTGCCCGACCCGCCACGGCACGCCCACTGGCTCGCGGTCGTCCAGCTGACCGGCCGGGTACCGGACAACCGCGACCCGTCCCTGGAGTCGAATGGCCCGGACGCCGGCGGGGTGGTGGCGACCGCCACGCCGCGGCCACACTGACGTGCCGCCCGGCGCTCACCGGCGGGTGTAGTGCGCGATGATCACGCCCTTGGTGGTCGTGACGCTGCCGGTCAGCGCGAACTCGGCCGGCGGGGCGGAGCCGTCGAACAGCCGCTTGCCACCTCCCAGGGTCAGCGGGTGGATCAGCAGCGTGTAGCGATCGATCAGGCCGGCGGCGTGCAGGCTCCGGACCAGCGAGGCGCTGCCGTTGATCGACAGGTCGCCGCCCGGCCGGGCCTTCAGCTCGGCCACCGTCTCGACGGCCTCGCCGCGCAGCAGGATCGAGTTCTGCCAGGCGTCGGCGTTCTCGAGCGTTCTCGACACGACGTACTTCGTGGCCGCGTTCATGTGCGCGGTGAACGGGTTGCCGTCGGTCGCGCGTCCCCACGCGGTGGTGAAGTCCTGCCAGGTCGAGCGCCCGAACAGCATGTCGCCGGGCTTGGCCATGCCCTTGGCCAGCTCGCGGCCCATCACGTCGTCGTTGTACCGCGGGCCCCAGCCCCCGTGGGCGAAGCCGCCGCTGGTGTCCTCATCCGGGCGGCCGAGTCCCTGCACCACTCCGTCGAGGGTGACGAACATCGTGGCGGTGATCGAACGCATCGCACCTGGCCCCTTCGTGCCGCGGGCCGCCCTGCGCGGCCCCATCACCCTGTACACGAACGACCGCCGGCGAATTCGACACCGCCACGAGATCTCGCCGTCGACGGTGCGGTCGCCGCCCTGTCCGGTACGTGACGCGCACCGGCCGGTCACTGGGGGCCGGAGAGCCCGGACGCCCGCGGCGTGGTCGCGACCGCCACGGCGCGGGCACACGGGCTCACGCGTGCCGGTGGGCGCTCCAGCGGCCGACGACGAGGCCGGCCAGGCCGGCGAGCACGGCGGTGACGGCGGGGACCGCGGCGCGGCGCAGCACGGGGACGACCACCGTCGCGGCGAGGTCGAGGCTCTCCCCCGGCCCGTCGGCGACCGGCGCGGGCGCGGCCGTCGTCCCCTCCCGTGCCATCGCCTCAAGCCGGCTCGCGAACTGGGCCATCAGCGCGGCGCTGACCTCGCTGAACAGGCTGCGGCCGAACTGGGCGGCCCGGCCGCTGATCGAGAGTTCGGTGGCGACCTCGACGCGGGTACCGTCGCCGTCCGGATGCAGCGTCGCGGTCACCGTGGCGGCGGCGGTGCCGGCGCCGCGCTCCTCGCGGCCCCGCGCCTCGATGACGCCGCGGTGGCCGACGTCGTCGCGCTCGACGAAGCGGGCGGTCCCCCGGTAGCGGGCCGTGATCGGGCCGATCTTGGTGGACAGGCCACCCCGGTACTCGCCGTCGACGACGTCGTCCAGGTGCGCACCCGGCAGGCAGGGCGCGATCCGGGGCAGGTCGGTCAGCAGCTCCCAGGTCCGCTCGACCGGCAGCGGTACGCGGAAGGTGTTCTCGAGTCTCATCGCCCGCCCTCCGAGCTCACGGTCTCGTGCGGCCAGTACGGCGCGCGGTCCAGCGTGCGGCTGTGCATCTCCGCGACGATCTTTCCGTCCGCCTCGCTCTCCGCCTTCACCCGCTGCCAGTCGGGGTCGGCCTGGAACGCGGCCCACGCCGCGCGCTGGGCGTCGGCGTCCGGGAAGGCCAGCAGGTAGACGACGCGGTCGCGGTCCGCACGGTCGGTCCAGAATCCGGCGACCCGCATCCCGTGCCGGGCGAACAGGCCGAGCGTGTGGTCCGCGAAGCGCGCGTGCAGCGCGTCGGCGCGGCCGGGCACGGCCACGTACTCACGTAGTTCGTAGATCAATTCAGTTCTCCTCGGGTACGGCACGGCGGCAGGCGGCGCTGATGGCGCGGGTCAGCAGGGTGCCGGCCACGTCCCTTCGGTAACCGGCGGTCGCGTGCAGGTCGTCGCTCGGCGTGACGGTGTCGCGGACCGCGTCGGCGGCGCGGGCCAGCTCGGCGGGCTCCGGCGGGCGCCCGCGGAGCAGCTCCTCCGCTTCGGTGGCGCGGTACGGCGTCGGCGCCACGCCGGTCAGGCAGACCCGTACGTCGGCGAGCAGGCCATCGTCCAGGGTGACCTGCGCGGCCACGCCGACCAGCGCGAAGTCGCCGCGCCTGCGCCCCACCTCCTCGAATGCGGCGCCGGTGCGCGGGGCGGCACGTGGGAAGCGGACCGCCACGAGCAGCTCGTCCGCCTCCAGGTCGGTGGTGAGGTGGGTGCGGAAGAAGTCCCGGGCCGCGATCTCGCGTCGCCCGCGCGGCCCGGCGGCGACGAACACCGCGTCGAGCGCCCGGGCGACGGCCGGCAGCTCGGCGGCCGGGTCCGCGTGCGCGAGGCTGCCGCCGACGGTGCCCCGGTTGCGGATCGGCGGATGGGCGATGTTGGGGAACGCCGCGGCGAGCAGCGGGGCGTGCGCCGCGACGGCCGGGGACGCCTCGGCCCGCGCCTGGACGACCATGGCGCCGACCACCAGTTCGTCGCGCGTACGCCGCAGCTCGGCCAGTGCCGCGATCCGCCCGAGGTCGACCAGGTGCTCCGGGCGGGCGAGCCGGAAGTTCAGCAACGGCAGCAGGCTCTGGCCGCCCGCCAGCACCTTGACGTCCGCGGAGTGCTCGGCGAGCAGCGCGACCGCCTCGTCCGTCGTGGCCGGGCGGTGCAGCGTGAAGTCGACCGGCTTCATGACGACAGGAGCCGCGCGACGGCGCCGCCCAGGATCTCGGACCGATCGCCGTCCTTCAGCTCCGCCCGGTCGACCACCTGGCGCGGCGTGAGGTCGCCGATCGGGAAGGGGTAGTCCGAGCCGAGCAGGACGCGCTCGGCACCGACCTTGCCGACGAGGAACTCCAGCGCGGCCGGGTCGAACACGACGCTGTCGAAGTACAGCCGGCCGAACGACTCCAGCGGGTCGGCGGTGCCTTCCGGGTTGATGAGGTGGTTGCGGACCAGCCGGCCGAGAACGTACGGCAGGGCGGCGCCGCCGTGCGCGACGACGATCCGCGCACCCGGGTGCCGCGCCGGGACGCCCGCGTACAGCAGCCGCGCGAGCGTCACGGTGCTGTCCTCCAGGCGGGCCAGCCCGTTGACCAGCCCGAAGTCCTGGTACCGCGCGCTGGCGCCGCCGAAGCCCGGATGCAGCAGGACGACCGCGCCGGTCGCGTCGGCGGCCTCCCAGAACGGGGTGAAGGCCGGGTCGTCGAGTTCACGCCCGCCCGCCCGGGTGGCGATCATGACGCCGGGCAGGCCGGCGGCGCGGCAGGCCGCGAGCGCCTCGGCCGCGCGTCCGGGGTCCTGCAGCGGCACCGTGCCGAGCCCGACGAGCCGGTCGTCGGCGCCGGCCACCTCGCCGATCGCCTCGGTCAGGCAGGTGGACCAGTCGGCGCCCTCGTCGGCGGGCAGGTCGTAGCCGAAGATGTCGAGCCAGCCGCCGACGACCTGGCGGCCGACACCCTGCTCGGTGAGCCAGTTCCGGCGCCGCTCCAGGTCGACGAGGCCGGGTGCGATCGGACGGGTGGGCGTTCCGCCGGCGAAGCTGACGACGTGCGTGGCCTCGTGCGGGCGCACCTCGACATGCGGGAACCGCACGCGGCCCGCGGCCAGATCCTCCAGCAGCCTGCGGGGCACGAGGTGTGCGTGGATATCGGTCACCGGCATATCGGTCATTTCTCTCCTTGTTCTTCGGTCGCCCGCAGCGCCGACCAGACGTCGCTCGGCTTGATGGGCAGTGCGTGGATCGGTGGTGCGCCGCGCGCGGCGAGCGCGTCGTTGACAGCGCCGGCCACGGCGGCGGGAGCGCCCATGTAGCCGGCCTCCCCGGCGCCCTTCTGCCCCAGGCTGGTGAACGGCGACGGGGTGCAGTGCTCGGCGTCGGCGATGTCGGGGACCTCGTGGGCGCTGGGCAGCAGGTAGTCCATGAAGGACGTGGTGAGCGGCTGTCCGTCCGGGCTGAAGGCGAACTGCTCGTACAGCGCGACCCCGATTCCGTGCGCGGTGCCGCCGTACACCATCCCGCGTACGACGTCCGGGTTGATCACGGTGCCGCAGTCGTGCGCGATGAAGTAGCGGTCGAGTTCGACCCGGCCGGTGCCCGGGTCGATCACCGCGAGCACCAGGTGGGCCTCGAACGAGTAGCAGGGGTAGAGCTGCACGGTGCCGTCCGGAGCGGCGAGGGTGCCGGACCGCGGCGTGTGCGCCACGTGGACGACCTCCAGGCCGGGCTGGATCCCCGGCGGCATCCGGTGCTGTTTCCGGTGGGCGATCACGGCGATCTCCCGCCAGCCGAGCCGCCGGTCCGGGTCCGTACGGACGAACACCTCGCCGCCGTCGTACCCGACCTCATCGGGCGACACGCCGAGGTTGTGCGCGCCGATCGCGGCGACCTTGGCCTTCAGCTCGTCGGCGGCGCCGCGGATCGCCTGCCCGAGGACGATCGTCATCCGGCTGCCCACCGGACTCTGGGAGGGCATCCCGGTGAGCGAGTCGGCCCGGATCACCGCGATCGTCCGCGGGTCGCGGCCCAGCTCCTCCCCCACGAGGGTGGAGACCATCGTGTCGTGGCTCTGGCCGGCGGAGGAAATACCGATGACCGCGGTGACCTGGCCGTCGGCGTCGACGCGGAGCCGGCAGCCCTCCGGGAAGGTCGTCTTGTCATTGGACGGGTTCATGACGTTCTCGAAGATGGCGTTGCCGCCGCCGGGCTCCAGGCACGTCGCGACGCCGATGCCGGCCAGGCGCCCGGAGGCGCGGATCTCGTCGCGGCGGGCCTCCAGCGCGGCCAGGTCGGCGAGCGCCTCCGCCTTGTCGAGCACGGCCGGATAGTCCCCGGAGTCGTACTCGGTGCCGCTGGGAATCCGGTACGGGAACTCCTCCGGCTGGATGAAGTTGCGGCGCCGCAGCTCCAGGCGGTCGACGCCCAGGTCACGCGCTGCCGCGTCCACCGCGGCCTCGATCGCGTAGTTCGTCGGCGACTGGCCGAACCCGCGCACCGCCACCTGCCCGGTCTTGTTCGTCACGACGGCGGTGGCGTTGTAGGCGACGCCGCCGATCCGGTACGGGCCGACGATGGCGCCGATCGGCTTGGCGAGCTGGAGCGGCGACCGGCCGGGGTAGGCGCCCTCGTCGTCGATCACGTCGATGCGGATGCCGGTGAAGACGCCGTCGGCGGTGTAGGCGAGCTCGACGTCGAAGATCCGGTCGGGACCGTGGAAGTCGCCGCCGTGCATGTTCTCGGTGCGGTCCTCGATGAGCTTCACCGGCACGCCGAGCATCCGCGACAGGTAGCCGGTGAGCACGCCGTGCTTGATGCCGCGCTTGACGCCGTAGCTGCCGCCGACGTCGACGTCGAAGTGCACGCGCACCTGGTTCGTGGGGATGCGCAGGGCGTGCGCGAGCTGGTCGGGGAACTGCGGCATCTGGATGGAGGCCCAGACGTCGAGCAGGTCGCGCGTCCGGTCCCAGGAGGCGACCACGCCGAAGGTCTCGATCGGCACCGTGGAGTTGCGGTTCCAGCGGCACCGGACGCGGGACGTGCCAGCGGCCTGTTCGAACGCCGCGTCCACCTCGCCCCACCGGAACTCCCGGTGCGCCATGACGTTCGTGCCGTGGGCCGGGTGGACGAGCGGCGCGTCGGGGGCCGCCGCGACCTCGGGGTCGAGCACCGCCTCCAGCGGCTCGTAGTCGACGGAGACGAGCTCGGCCCCGTCCTCGGCGACCGCCCGGGACTCGGCGACCACGGCGGCCACCCACTCCCCGGCGTACCGGGTCTCCTCGACGGCGAGCGGCCGCCACTGGACCTCCGGAACCGCGAGGTACTGGCGCAGTGGATCGGTGTCCTTGGCCAGCTCGGCGCCGGTCAGCACGGCGACTACGCCGTCCAGCGCGAGGGCCTCCGACGCGTCGACGCCGGTGATGCGGGCGTGCGCGTACGGGCTGGTGACCAGGCCGACGTGAAGGGTGCCCGGCGGCGTGATGTCGGCGACGTAGCGTCCCCGGCCCGTGACGAAACGCCGGTCCTCACGGATGTTCCCCGGCCGGGACACCCAACGGTAGGACTCACTCATGCGGCACGGCCTCCTCCGCGAGCGTCCGCGCGGCGCGTTCGACCGCCGCGCGGATCTGTACGTAGCCGGTGCAGCGGCAGATGTTGCCGCCGAGCGCCTCGTCGATCGCCTCGCGGGAGGGGTCGGGGTCGGCGTCCAGCAGCGCCTGCGCGGCCAGCACCATGCCGGAGGTGCAGTAGCCGCACTGCAGGGCGTGGGTCTCGCAGAACGCCTCCTGCACCGGGCTCAGGGCGTCCGGCCCGCCGACGCCCTCGATCGTGGTGACCTCGCGCTCCTCGGCCTGGACCGCCAGCACGATGCAGGAGCGGACCGGCGCGCCGTCGAGCAGCACCGTGCAGGCGCCGCAGACGCCCTGCTCACAGCCCAGATGTGTGCCGGTCAGGCCCAGGGTGTCGCGCAGGAAGTCGGCGAGGCTCGTCCGCGCGGGCGCCGTGCCGCGGCGCTCCTCGCCGTTGACGACCAGGGAGATCTCATGTCGGCTGCCCACGTCAGCTCCTTCCGTCGGCGAAGCAGGCCACCAGGCGCGTGAACTCCGCGGGGTTCTCCAGGTTGGACAGGTGGCCCGCGCCGGGCACCTCGGCGAGCTCGGCGCCCTCGATGCCGGCGGCGATCCGCTCGGACAGCGCGCGCGGCGTCTTGCGGTCCCGGTCGCCCCACAGCACCAGCGTGGGTGCCCGGACCGCGCCGAGCCGGTCCTCCACCCGGGCGCCGAAGCAGGCGCGTGCGGTCGCCGCGTACGCCTCGGCGTCCATGCCGGCGATGGCGGACCGCACCACCTCGGCTCCCGGCGGCAGCGGCGAGACCGTGAAGGTGTCCGCGACGTAGGTGTCGGCGAGCGCGGCGGTGCCCTCCGACAGCGCCTGCCCGGCCAGCCCCTCGGCCTTGGCCGTGGCGACCTCCGGGTCGAGGGCGGCGAAGCTGTCGGCGACGACGAGCGCGGACACCCGGCCGGGGTGCGCGGCGGCGTACGCGATGGCCTGGATGCCGCCGAGGGAGAGCCCGACGAGCACGGCCCGCCGTACGCCGGCGGCGTCCAGAACGCCGTCCAGGTCGGCCACCCAGTCGCCGACGGCCGGCGGGCCGGTCCAGGCGGAGCCGCCGTGCCCGCGGCTGTCCGGCAGGACCACCCGGTGCCGGGTCCCCAGCGCCTCGGCCTGGTCGCGCCACATCCGGTGGTCGGTGCCGAGGCTGTGCAGGAACACCACGGCCGTGTCGCCGTCGGGCCCGGCGCTCACGTGGTTCAGCACCGTCACTCCGCGCCGCCTTCGGGGGTCATGCCGGCCAGCACCCGCGCGCGCAGCGCCTCCAGCGCGGCCGGGTCCGGGTCGGAGGGCACGGCGATGTCGTCGGCGAGGTGTCCGGGTGGGCGCAGCACGAGGATGCGGCTGCCGAGCGTCAGCGCCTCGGCGAGCGAGTGCGTGATGACGACGCCGGTCTTGCCGCCTTCGCGTACCAGGTCGACGAACTCCCGCCGCAGCCCCTGTGCGGTGATCTCGTCGAGCGCGGAGAACGACTCGTCGCACAGGATGATCTCGGGGTCGACGGAGAAGGCGCGCGCCAGCGAGACGCGTTGCCGCTGCCCGCCGGAGAGCTGGTGCGGATAGGCGTTCTCCCGCCCGGCGAGGCCGAGGCGCGCCAGCCAGTCGCGTGCGCGGTCCTGCCACTGGTCCTTGGGGATCCCGGCGAACCGCATCCCGATACAGACGTTCTGCAGGGCGGTACGCCACGGCAGCAGGCGCGCGTCCTGGAACACCACCGCCACACGGCGGCGGAACCAGTCGAACTCCGCGTACGGGTCGTGCCCCGCGACGCGTACCGTGCCCTCGCTGGGCGGGAACAGGCCGAGGATCAGGTTGAACGTGGTCGACTTGCCGCAGCCGGTGACACCGACGACGCTGACCAGCTCGCCCTCTTCGATGCCGAAGGTCAGGTCGTGCACCGCGCGGTGGTCGACGAAGGCCTTCTCGACGCCGGTGAACTCGATGACGGGCATGGCGATCAGCCCTTCTGTGACGGGGTGGTGACGGACGCACGGGTGTGGCCGGCGGCGGACGGCCGGTAGCGCAGCGCCCACGTCTCGACGAGTTCGACGACTCCCTGGACGATCAGCATGCAGACGGCGAGCAACAGGGTCCACGAGACCACCGACGCCATGTCGAACAGCTGCTGCGCGGTCAGGAGCTGCGCGCCCACCCCGACGGTCGCGCCGACCAGCTCGGCGACCAGCACCATCCGGATGCCGAGCCCGAGGTTGACCTTCCACGCGGTGAAGATCCCCGGCGTGATGGCCGGCAGGGTGAGCTCGCGGAACAGCGCCCACCGGCCCGGCCGGAAGGACCGCGCCATGTCGCGCAGCTCGGCGGGCACCGCCCGATAGGAGTCGTACGTCTGCAGCACGAACCCCGGCAGCGTGACGACGAACATCACGAACCAGATCCGGAACTCCACGTTGGCGAACCAGATCACCGCGATGATCACCCAGGACAGGGACGGGATGCCCTGGACGAAGCGGACCGGCGGCAGCAGGTAGCGGGCGGCGAACCGACGGCCGCCCATGAGAAGGCCGAGTGCCAGCCCGACGACGAAGGACGCGGCCAGCCCGGCGAACACGCGCAGCAGCGTCGTGAAGAGGCTGCGCAGCGAGTCGCCGGAGGTGAGGATGTCGCCGAGCTCGCGGGCGACGCTGGAGATGCTCGGCACGTCGTACTCGGGCGTGAAGCGCGACACGATCGCCCACACCGCGAGCAGAACGACGATCAGGATCGGCATGCTCGGGTCGCGGAACCGGCGCCGGGCGGGTCGGGAGTCGGTGGTGGAGGCCGCCTGGGGCGGCGGCGTGACGGTTGAGGTGGCCATCAGAGCCCCCGGTAGACGATTCCGGCAGGTGGATTCTTGGTCAGGTAACCGGTCTGGCGTCCGGCGTCGAACACGGCGCCGATGCCGGCGGTGAGCTGGGCGGCGGGCCGTACGTTGAGGCGCAGGCGTGCGTTGTCCTCGATGAGCGCCTGGATCGTGGCGGGCTTGCCCTTGGGGATCGCGGCGGCGATGGCCTTGGCGGCCTTCGCCGGCTCGCGCCGGGTGAAGGTGGCGGCGTCGGAGTAGATCTTGTAGAGGGTGGCGACGGCGTCCGGGTGGGACCGCGCCCACGCCGAGTGGGCGGCCAGGCCGAGGTAGGGCATCTGGTCGGTGCCGAACGCCCGCTGCCAGTTGGGCAGGCCCAGGTCCAGGGTGCGGATGCCGGGTTTGGCGTGCCGCAGCGAGGAGTAGGCGGGCTCCCAGATCTCGGTGGCGTCGGCCCGTCCCATGAGTGCCATGGTCGACAGGCCGGCGGTGGTCTGGTTGAGCAGCTCGACCTTGTACAGGTCGAGCCCGGCCTGGCGGGCGAACCACTCGAACATCGCGTGGTTCGTCGTGCCGGTCGCCGCGGCGAGGCTGTGGCCGCGCAGGTCCCCCAGGCCGCGGATGGCGGGGTCGGAGGTGACGACCGCGGTGAAGTAGTCGAACAGGTTGAACAGGTAGCTCACGGCGACGCCGCGTTCGGTGCGCAGCGCCTCCGACAGCAGCGCGGCGCTGGCGCCGACCTCGTAGTGCCCGGAGGCGAACTCGGTGTTGTAGTTGTCCGGGGTGGCGTAGGCGTAGGAGACACGCAGGTTGTGCGCGACGTCGATGCCCTGGCTCTTGATCACGGCCGGGAGGAAGGCGCCGAGCGAGGGAGCACGGAACGCCAGGATCCGGATCGAGGCCCGGCCGTCCGAGGCGACGGTCAGGCCCTCGGCCGAGCCGCAGCCGGCCGCGGCGAGCGCCATCGCCGACAGGCCGCCGCCGAGCAGGGTCCGGCGGGTCACGGACGGGTTCCGCGGGGGGATCATCACGGCTCCTCGGGGGTCTCAGGCGTCATGCCGGGCGGCGGTGACCAGCGACGCCGGGCCGCCCAGCGCCCGTGAGACGGCGACGGCCGTGGCGACCGTACGGTCGCGGAGCTCGGGGAAGCGGTCGGAGCCGAAGCGCTGCTCGGGCAGGCAGATGCCGACCGAGGCCACGACCCTCCCGGTGTGGTCGCGGATCGGCGCGGCGACACCGCCGACCCCTTCGCGGTAGCTGCCGTGGTTGACCGCGTGTCCCTCGTCGCGGACGGCCGCCAGGAGATCGGCGAGCGCGGCCGGATCGGTCACCGAGTCGGCGGTGTAGGCCGGCAGGGGGCCGGTCAGGACGCGTTCGATCTCCTCGGCGGGCTCGAAGGCGAGCAGCGCCCGGCCGGTGGCCACGCACGTGGCCGGGCAGCGGCGGCCCACGTAGGACTTGGCCACGACCGGCTGGCGGCTCTCCAGCTTCTCGATGTAGACCACGTCACCGTGGTCGTAGACCGCGAGGTGGATCGTCTCCCCGGTCTCCTCGTTCAGCTGCGCGAGGAGGGGAGCGGCGACGGCGCGCATGTCGAGGTTCTGCACCCACATGCTGCCGAGCTCGAAGCAGCGGACGCCGGCCGAGTAGAGGGACGTCCGCGGCTCCTGGGTGACGTAGCCCCGCGCCTGGAGCGTGGACAGCAGACGGTGGATCGTGGCCTTCGGCCCGCCGACCTCGTCGACGATCTCGGCGAGCCGCCGCGGACCTCCGGAGCGTACGAGCAGCTCAAGGATGTCGAGCGAGCGTTCGAGCTGAGCGCTGCCCATGGAGTTGAACCCTTGTTCCATAAGTAACTTGTAGTTGGAACGCAGGTCCAATGTCAATGGGTGTAACAACACAAAACCGCCCTGCCCGGCACGAACCGGACAGGGCGGGTGGATGGATCGGTCAGTCGGACAAGCCGAGGTCGCGGGCGTCCTCGCGCAGCTCTGGTGCGCCCTCGACGCCCGCGCTCTCCAGCTCGTGCGCGAGCTCCTCCAGCTCCGCGCCGCCCGCCATCTCCGCGGTCAGCTCGGCGAGGGTGATGTCCTCTTTGGTGTGGTATCCGAGGGTACGACCACGCTTGAGCAGCAAAAACCGGTCTCCCACCGGATACGCGTGGTGGGGGTTGTGAGAGATGAAGATGACGCCGAGACCGCGTTCGCGCGCCTGGGCGATGTAGCGGAGCACGACGCCCGCCTGCTTGACGCCGAGCGCGGCGGTCGGCTCGTCCAGGATCAGCACCTTCGCGCCGAAGTACACCGCGCGGGCGATCGCGACGCACTGGCGCTCGCCGCCCGACAGCGTGCCGATCGGCTGGTCGACGTCGCGCAGGTCGATCCCCATGTCGAGGAGTTCCCGCTTGGCCGTCGACCGCATGAACGAGATGTCGAGCCGCTTGAACGGACCGACGCCGGTGCGCTTCTCCGAGCCGAGGAAGAAGTTGCGCCACACCGGCATGAGCGGCACGACGGCCAGGTCCTGGTAGACCGTCGCGATGCCGCGTTCGAGCGCCTCGCGGGGCGAGCCGAACGAAACCCGCTCGCCCTCGACCCGGAACACGCCCTCGTCGTGCCGGTGCAGGCCGGCGACGATCTTGATCAGCGTGGACTTGCCCGCGCCGTTGTCGCCGAGCACGCAGGTGATCTCGCTCGCGCTCACCTCCAGGTCGATGTCGCGCAGCGCGATGATGTTGCCGTACCGCTTACCGACGGCCTCCAGCTCGACCAGCGGCGTACCCGCGCCCACCGCGACGTCCTCGCTCGCTGCGGCGTCCTCGCTCGTGCTCATGATTCGCTCACCCACCTCACTCGCTCCACGGACGGCCTCGTACCTCGACCGGCCGCTCCGCTCGCTGCGGTGTGCTCGCTCATTTCCCTGCCTCCGCCCGGCGACGTACGACCAGGTTGACCACGGTGGCGGCGAGCAGCATCGCGCCGAGGAAGAACTTGAACCAGTCCGGGTTCCACTCGGCGTACACGATGCCGTTGCTCGTCATGCCCCAGATGAAGGCCCCGATGGCCGCGCCGATCGCCGAGCCGTACCCGCCGGTCAGCAGGCAGCCGCCGACCACCGCGCAGATGATGTAGAAGAACTCGTTGCCGACGCCCTCGCCGGACTGCACGGACTTGAAGTTGAACAGGATGTGCATCCCGTAGAACCACGCCGTGAAGGACACGCCCATGAACAGGGCGATCTTCGTCCGGGTGACCGGCACGCCGACCGCGCGGGCGCTGGCGGCCGACCCGCCGACCGCGAAGATCCAGTTGCCCGAGCGGGTGCGCAGCAGCAGCCACGTCGCGATGGCCACGAACACGATCCACCACAGCACGCTGATGTTCACGTGGACGCCGCCGATCGTGAAGTCGCGGGCGAACACGTCGCGGGCCTGAGTGAACCCGTCCATGTCCTCGATCGACGGCGTCGCGACGTTGTGCGTGATCAGCTTGGTGAAGCCCAGGTTGAGGCCGGCCAGCATGAAGAAGGTGCCGAGCGTCACGATGAAGCTCGGCAACCCGGTCTTGACGTACAGCAGGCCGTTGAGGAAGCCGAGCGCCAGGGTCACCACGAGGGAGACCGCCACGCCCACCCAGACGTTCAGCGTGAGCTCGTAGCTGAACATCGACGCGATCAGCGCGGAGGAGGTGACCATCACCCCCGCGGACAGGTCGAACTCCCCGCCGATCATCAGCAGCGACACCGACACGGCCATGATGCCCATCGACGCGCTGGAGTACAGCACGGTCGAGAACGACGAGGCGCGCAGGAACGCGTCGGCGACCAGGGAGAAGAAGACGAACAAGACGATGGCGCCGATGAGGGAGCCGATCTCCGGCCGCCCCAGCAGCTTGCGGAACGACGAGCGTGCCGCGAGGCGCTCGTCCACGGCGGGCGCGGGCGGTGCGATGGTCATGAATCCTCCTTCGTCGGAGGGAGTGACCACAGGGGCGCGCCTTCGATTCCCTCGCTTCGCTCGGTCATGATTCCTCCTTCGTCGGAGGATGTGACCACAGGGCCGCGCCTTCGATTCCCTCGCTTCGCTCGGTCATGTGTACGCGGTCTCCTTATCGGGTGCCTCGGTCCGCGTACGGTGCGACGGCGTCCGCGTTGGACTTGTCGACGATCGCCGGCCCGGTGAGCACCGGCTGGCCGCCGCCGAGGATGTCGCCGTTGCGCTTGTACAGCCACAGCTCGTCGACGGCCTCGTAGCCCTGCAGGTACGGCTGCTGGTCGACGGCGAACTGGATGCGGCCGTCCTTGATCGCCGACACCAGGTCCTTGTTCATGTCGAACGTGGCGACCTTGGCCTTGCTCCCGGCGCCCTTGGCGGCGTCGACGGCGGTCAGCGCGATCTGGGCGTTCAGGGCCAGGATGCCGTCGATGCCCTTGTCGGCCTGGAGCTTGGCGGTCACCGCCGACTTCACCTGCGGCATGTTCGCGCCCTGCACGAAGAGGTTCTGCATCTGGCCGGAGAAGGTCTTCTTCGCGCCGGCGCAGCGGGCCTCGAGGCCGACGTTGCCCTGCTCGTGGATCAGGCAGACGGCCTTCTTGATCCCGGCCTTGTTGAGCTGCTCACCGGCCGCCTGACCGGCGATGCTCTCGTCCTGGCCGAAGTGGGCCAGCGCGCCGAACTTGGCGGACTCCTCCGCGCCGGAGTTGATCGTCACGACCGGGATCTTGGCCGCGACGGCCTTGGCGACGACGTCCTTGAGCGCGTCCGGCTTGGCCAGCGTGACGATGATGCCGTCGACGTGCTGGTCGATGTAGGACTGCACGAGCTGCGCCTGCTTGCCGCCGTCCGGGTCCGCGGCGTACAGGAACTGCACGTTGTCCTTGGCGGACGCCGACTGCGCCCCCTTCTGCACGATGTCCCAGAACGCGTCGCCCTGAGCCGAGTGCGTGACCATGGCGATCTTGAGCCGGGGACCGCCGCTGCCGCTCAGTGCCTTGGTCGCCTGTTCGTCGGCCTTCTTCCCACCCGAACTGCTGCACGCGCTCAGCGCCAGCAGCCCGGCCAGGGCCGCGGCGATCAACGTCCGCTTCATGACTCTCGGTCTCCTCTCGGGGGCACGCATCGACCGCGGCACCGACCGCGTGGGGCGTGCGCCGAGGGTGCGACGCCCCGGGGGGTACGGTCCAGCCGCGGCTGGCGTGAGGGTACCGGCTCCGCCGGGCGCCGGACCAGCGCAGACCGTCTCTGTTCGGTTACGAGGGACTGATCGGATCTAACGAGATAATTCCGCTGGAGGCGATGGGCCATGGAGGATGACGCGAGGCGTCACGACCTGCGCGCCGGTTTCGACCGCGCGGCAGAGGACTACCAGCGCACGAGGCCGGTATGCCCGCCCCGGCTGTTCGACGACCTGATCGACCGCGCCGGGCTCGAGGCGGGCGACCGGGTGGTCGAGATCGGCTGCGGTACGGGGCAGGCGACCGTGCCGCTCGCCCGGCGCGGCCTGGCCGTCACCGCCGTCGAGCCGGGCGGTGAGCTGGCCGTCGTCGCCCGCCGTCGGCTGGCCGGATTCCCCACCGCCGAGGTGGTGACCTGCTTGTTCGAGGACTGGCGGCCGCCGGACGACGCGCCGATCGAGGCGGTGGTGGCCGTGAACTCCCTGCACTGGATCGACCCGGCGCTCCGTTACGCCAAGCCGCACGCGCTGCTGCGCCCCGGGGGCGCCATGGCCGTGGCCGAATGCCGGTGGGCCCGGCCGGCAGACGCCGAACCCTTCTGGACGGAGGTGCAGGAGGACTACCGGGCCGTGGAGTTCGAGGGCAGCCCTCCGCCGCCGCCGGAACGGATCGGTCCGTGGCACTTCCCGCCCGAGGCGCGGGGTCTCTTCGAGGAGACGGCGAGCCTGCGCTACCCCTTCCAGGTCCGCTACAGCGCCGATGACCACCTCACCAACCTGGCGACCCAGTCCGGCGTCCAGGCGCTCGGCGAGGCGCGGCGCGCCGAGTTCCTCGCCCGCGTACGGCACCGGCTGGAGTCGCTCGGCCGGCCGACGCTCACCGCCACGTTCGTCGGCCGCCTGACCGTCGGACGGCGGGCGTGACGCCGGACCCGGAACGCCTCAGCCGTGGGGCAGCGACGCGAAGAGCGCCGACCTCGCGGCGCCTGAGGCGAAGTAGCCCCGCAGGGTTCCGTTGCCGAGGGTTCCGCAGCCGTCGCTGATCGAGGCCACCAGGTCGGGAGCGTCGGTGTATCCGGCGATCAGCGAGGTGTGCCGCATGGTCGCCAGCAGGGGGCACCCGTGATCGCCGGGTTTCAACGGGACTCTCACCCCCTGCACCACACGAGCGATGCCGCGGTGATCGACCGAGAGGCCCGACCGCAGCCTCAGGTTCCATCCGGTGCTCTCCGAGCCCCTGTAGCGACAGATGACGAGGCTCCGCGGGGTTCCGGGAATGAGCTGCTTCGCGTCGGCCGCGCGATATCGGCTCTGCTCTCTCACCCGTCCCTCCGGCAGCGGGGTCCGGGGACAGCCCGCGGCGCCGGAGTGTCCGAGCACGCCGATCGTGACGACGAACCCGGCCGCCACGGTCAGGCACAGCGCGATGACGAGCGTCCGGTTCCGCGGTAAGCGGGGCCGCCTGCGGCGGACGGCGCGCGCCGGGGCGGCGTCCACGCCCCGGTGGACGCCGTCCCGACGGGACTGTTCAGGATCCATGTCCGGAGACTAGAGATAAGGACGCTGTTCCTGCTTGTCCTTCTCATAACGGGCGCGGGCCTCGCGTACGGTGTCCAGGCTCGAGACCTCGGCGACCGGGACGTCCCACCAGGCCTCGCCGTCCGGGGCCGGGCGCAGCGGGTCGGTCTCGACGTGTACGACCGTCGTGCCGGACTCCTCGCGGGCCCGGGCGAGGGCGTCGCGCAGCTCCGGGGCGGTGCGCGCGGTGAACACCCGCGCGCCGAGGCTCGCGGCGTTGGCGGCGAGGTCGACGGGGAGCACCTCGCCGTTCAGGCCCGAGGGGGTGCGGTAGCGGTAACGGGTGCCGAACCGCTGCGCGCCGACCGACTCCGACAGGTTGCCGATCGAGGCGAAGCCGTGGTTCTGCACGAGGACGACGATGAGCTTGACGCCCTCCTGCACGGCCGTGACCAGCTCGCTGGACATCATCAGGTACGACCCGTCACCGATCATGACGAACACCTCGCGGCCGGTGCCGCCGCCCTCGTCGAGGGCCATCTTCACGCCCAGGCCGCCGGCGATCTCGTACCCCATGCACGAGTAGCCGTACTCGACGTGGTATCCCTTCGGGTCCCGAGGCCGCCACAGTTTGTGCAGGTCACCGGGCATCGAACCCGCGGCGCACACCACGACGTCGCGATCCCGCGCCGCCTCGCCCACGAGGCCGAGCACCTCCGACTGGGCGGGCAGGCCGTTCTCCGACGGGCGGAAGGCCTCGTCCACGACGGCGTTCCAGCGGGCGACGCGCTCGCGGGTCTCCTCCCGGTACGCCTCGGGCACCGACCAGCCCTCCAGCGCGCCGCGCAGCGCCGCCAGGCCGGCCGCCGCGTCGGCGACCAGTGAGGTGCCGGCGTGCTTGGCCGCGTCGAACGCGGCCACGTTGAGGTTGACGAACCGGGCCCGCCCGAAGAGGCTGCGCGAGGCCGTCGTGAAGTCGCTGTAGCGGGTGCCGACGCCGATGACCACGTCGGCCTCGCGGGCCAGGGCGTTCGCCGCGGTGGTGCCGGTGGCGCCGATCGCGCCGGCCGCCTGCGGGTGGTCCCACCGCAGCGAGCCCTTGCCGGCCTGGGTCTCCCCCACCGGGACGCCGGTCGCCTCGGCGAAGGCGCGCAGCTCCTCCGTGGCGCGGGAGTAGATCACTCCGCCGCCCGCCACGATCAGCGGCCGCTCGGCGCCGCGGATCAGCTCGGCCGCCCGCGCGAGCGCGGCGGGCTCGGGCACGGGCCGGGCCACGTGCCAGACCCGCTCGGCGAACAGCTCCTCGGGCCAGTCGTACGCCTCGGCCTGCACGTCCTGCGGCAGCGCCAGGGTCACCGCGCCCGTCTCGGCCGGGTCGGTCAGCACGCGCATCGCGGCCAGCAGCGCCGACGGGAGCTGCTCGGGCCGGTTGATCCGGTCCCAGAACCGTGACACCGGCTTGAACGCGTCGTTGACCGACACGTCGTACGAGCGCGGGTCCTCCAGCTCCTGGAGCACGGGATTGGCGACGCGGGTGGCGAAGACGTCGCCGGGCAGGAGCAGTACCGGGATCCGGTTGATCGTCGCCAGCGCGGCGCCGGTCACCATGTTGGTCGCGCCCGGCCCGATCGAGCTGGTGCACGCGAACGCGCGCAGCCGGTCGTGCGCCCGCGCGAAGCCGACGGCCGTGTGCACCATCGCCTGCTCGTTGCGCGCCTGGTAGTAGGGCAGGTCCTTGCCGTACTCCAGCAGCGCCTCGCCGATGCCCGCGACGTTGCCGTGGCCGAAGATGCCGAAGCAGCCGGCGAAGAACCGCTGCCGTACGCCGTCGCGCTCGGTCCACTGGTTCGCCAGGAAACGGACGATCGCCTGTCCGGTGGTGAGCCTCATCGTCACTCGCCCTTCGCCGGGGCCGCCGAGGTCAGGGGAAGGCGGGGGTCGGGTTCCTGCCCCGCCCAGGTCTCACGGATCCACGCGTGCGCGGGATCGTCGCAGATCAGCCACTGCCGCTCCGCTCCCGGACCGGCCATGACGTTCAGGTAGTACAGGTCGTACCCCGGTGTGGCCATCGACGGGCCGTGCCAGCCGTGCGGGATGACCACGACGTCTCCGGTGCGCACCTCGGCCAGCACGTCGATCGGCCGGTCCTCGGTGCCGTACACCCGCTGGTAGGCCATGCCGCCGCCGGCCACCTCGAAGTAGTAGATCTCCTCCAGCTCGCACTCGCCCTCGCGCGCCTCGTCGTGCTTGTGCGGCGGGTAGGAGGACCAGCAGCCGCCCGGCGTGATCACCTCGCAGGCGATCAGCTTGTCCGCGTACGGGAAGGCCTCCGGGGTGCAGAAGTTGTTCACCTGGCGGCTGGCGACGCCCGCGCCCCGCAGCTCCACCGGGACGTCCTCGGCCGGGACGTACCGGGCGGTCAGGCGCCGTTCGCACCGCGCCGACGGCAGCGCGAACCGCCCGCTCCCCCGTACGCGCACGGTGGCCTCGCGCGGCACGTACACGAAGTCGGTGACGCGGGAGAAGACGTCCTCGCGCCCGGCGACCTCGAACGTCACGCCGTCGCACTCGACCGTGCAGCCGCCGTTCAGCGGCAGCACGAGCATCTCCTCCTCCCCCGTCTCGAACACGTGCTCGCCGTCGATCTCCAGCGTCCGCAGCCCGGAAAAGGTCCAGCCCGCCGTCTCCGGCGTGACGACCAGACCGTACGGCGCGGACGCCGTGCTTCCCTGGGGCAGGTAGTACTTCGTCACGGCATGACCTCCACCGCCGCGTCCACTGCGGCCGCGACGTCGTCTCCGGGCGGATACAGCAGAGTGCGGCCGGCCACGATGCCCATCACACCGGGCAGCGCCAGGGCCTTGCGCCAGGTCGCCAGGGCGGCGTCCCGGTCGTCGGTGACCTCACCGCCGAGCAGCAGCGCCGGCAGCGTCGAGGCCGCCATCACGCGCTCCATCTCGTCCACGACCGGCACCTTCAGCCAGGTGTGGGCCGAGGTCGCGCCCAGCCCCGAGGCGATCGCGACGGCCCGCGTCATGGCCTCCGGGGTGAGCACGTTGCGCACCCGGCCGCCCTCGCGCCGGGAGATGAACGGTTCGACCATCGCCATGAGCCCGTGCCGGGCCAGACCGGTCACCGCGTGCGCGCACGACTCCAGCGTGCGGGCGGTCGCCGGATCGTCGTCGTCGATCCGCAGCAGCATCTTGCCGCCGTCCAGTCCCCGTTCGGCGATGGCCGGCACGTCGTAGGCGGTGAACCGGTCGTCGATCTCGAACGACGCCCCGGCCAGCCCGCCGCGGTTCATCGAGCCGATGACGACCTTGTCGTCCAGGACGCCGAGGAGCAGCAGGTCCTCGATCACGTCGGGCGTGCCCAGCACGCCGTCGACGCCGGGCCGCCCCAGCGCCACGCACAGCCGGCGCAGCAGCTCGGCGCGGTCGGCCATGGCCAGCGGCCGGTCGCCGGCGGCGAAGGCGCCACGCGCCGGATGGTCCGCCGCGACGATCATGAGCCTGCCGGCCGGGCCGAGCAGCGACGGCCGTCGTTTCCGGGTGGCCGCCGCCTCGGCGACGGCCTGCGGACGGTGCGCGCGGATCTCGGTCAGCGCGCCGATCCGTTCCGCGAACTCGCCGCAGTGCATGTCGGTTCCCTCGTTCACGGGCCCTCCTTCGTCGGGAGAGTGACCGGGCACACGTGTTGTCCGGTCCGCTGGCTGCGCTCGCTCACGGGGCCTCCGTTCGCTGGGAGAGCAGTTCTTCGACCTCGGCGGTGGTGGGCATCGCCTCCGAGCAGGCGATCCGCGAGGCGACGATCGCGCCGGCCGCGTTCGCGAACCGGATGATCCGGCCGGCGTCCCAGCCGGCCAGCAGGCCGTGGCAGAGAGCGCCGCCGAACGCGTCGCCCGCGCCGAGCCCGTTGACGACGTCGACCGCGACGGGCGGCGCCTCGACCACGCCGTCGTCGTCGGCGGCCAGGACGCCCTTGGGGCCCTGCTTGACGATCGCCAGCCGCACGCCGCGCTCCCGCAGCGCGGCGGCGGCGCGGCGCGGGTCGCTCTCGCCCACCGCCACGGCGCACTCCTCCTGGTTGCCGACCACGACGGTGACGTGGTCGAGGGCCTTGTCCACCCAGTGCCGCGCCTCCTCCGGCGACGGCCAGAGCATCGGCCGGTAGTCCAGGTCGAGCACCGTGGTCCCCGCGTGCGCCTCCAGACCGGTGAGCGTCGCCGTACGGCTCGGCTCGTCGGACAGACCCGTCACCGTCGCCCAGAAGATCGTCGCCGCGCGGATGGCGTCGAGGTCGAGCTCGTCCGCGCGGATCTCCATGTCGGGCGCCTTGGGATAGCGGTAGAAGTACAGCGGGAAGTCATCGGGGGGGAAGATTTCACAGAACACCACCGGCGTGGGCAGTTCGCGCACCGGCGTCACGAAGCGGTCGTCCACGCCGTACCCGCGCAGCGCCCGGTGGATGAAGCGCCCGAACGGGTCGTCGCCGGTCCGTGTGATCACCGCGGTCTTCCGCCCGTGACGGGCTGCGGCGACCGCCACATTGGTCGAGCTGCCGCCGAGGTATTTGCCGAAGGTCTCGACGTCCTCCAGCCGTACGCCGACCTGGAGCGGGTAGACGTCGACGCTCACCCGCCCCATGGTGATCAGGTCAAAGCCCATGGCTGCTCCTCCGCCGGAGTCGGCGACCACCGGGACCGTGCCCGCCGACTCGCTTCGATTCGCTCCGCTCCGTCATGTGGTCTCCATGAACGCCACGCTCGTCCGTACGTCGTCGACCGGGCCCGTGCCGGGAGGCGGCTCGGCGGTCAGGATCGTGTCCTGTTCCATGACATACCAACCGCCATAGCCCGCGGCGGTGAGGGCGTCGACGATTCCGGGGATGTCGATGTCCCCCTTGCCGAGGGGCCGGTAGATCCCCTGCCGTACGGCGTCGGTGTAGAGGAGCTCTCCGGCGCGCACCCGTGCGGCCAGCCGGGCGTCCACGTCCTTCAGGTGAACGTGGGCGATCCGGCCGGACGCGGCGCGGGCCAGCGCGAGCGGGTCGGTGCCGCCGATGAGCAGGTGGCCGGTGTCGAGGCAGAGCGCGATCCGCGACCCGGCCAGTACGCGGTCGACCTCGGCGGGGCCCTCGACGACCGTGCCGACGTGCGGGTGCAGTGTAGCCAGCAGGCCGCGGCCCGCGGCGTGGTCGGCGACCCGGTCGAGGTTGGTCAGGAGGATCCGCCAGTCGTCGTCGGTCAGGGCGGGCCGTTCGTCGTAGCCGTCCAGGCCGGTCGCGGCGGCCAGCACGAGCGTGCGGGCGTCGCCGAAACCGGCGAGCGCGCGCTCGACGTCCGGAAGCGGGTCGTGGCCGGCGTCGTGGAGCACGACCGGGACGAAGCCGCCGACCGCGCCGAGCCCGTACTCCGCCAGCAGCGCGGACCGCTCGCCCGGCTCGGCCGGCAGGAACCCGTCCGGGCCGAACTCCGTCGCGGCCAGCCCGGCGTCCCGCATCTCGGCCAGCACGCGGCCGGGCGCCATCTGGTGACCCCAGCCCGGCACCTCGCACACGCCCCAGGAGATCGGCGCACCGGCGATCCTCATGCGCGGACCTCCTCGACCGGCACGGCGCGCGCCTCCCGCCGGGACCGCTCGCACGCCTCGGCGACGTAGAACGCCTCCAGCGCCTCGTCCGGCGGGCAGGGGCTCTCGGCCTCGCCGGCGACGACCCGCAGGAACGCCCGCATCTCGGCGGTGTACGCCGGGCCGAACCGGTCGAGGAATCCGGTGCAGGGCGCGCCGGCGTGCAGGAGGTCCCCGTCGGCGGTCGCGAGCGGCGTGTGCTCGTTCAGGCCGGCGACCAGGCTGTCCTTGGCTCCCAGCGCCTCCAGCCGCACGTCGTAGCCGGCCGCGTTGTAGCGGGTCTCGCTGATGATCGCGATGGTGCCGTCGTCCAGGGTGAGCAGGGCGGCGCCGGTGTCCACGTCGCCGCTCTCGGCGAAGTAGTCCTCGCCCTTGTTCGCGCCGACCGCCACGACCTGGACGACCTCGCGGCCGGTGACGAAGCGGACGCCGTCGATGTCGTGGACCGCGCAGTCGCGGAAGATGCCGCCGGAGACCGGGATGTAGCCGGGGGGCGGCGGCGCCGGGTCGAGCGTGCAGGACCGTACGGTGTGCAGCCAGCCGAGCCGTCCGGCCGCCACCGCGTCGCGCACGGCGACGTGGCCGGCGTCGAAACGACGCTGGAACCCCATCTGGACCTGGCAGCCGGACCGCCGGACGGCCTCCATGACTTGGAGCGTTCCAACGATGTCCGGCGCGACGGGCTTTTCGCAGAAAACCGGGATGCCGGCATCGGCCGCGCGCGTCACGAGGTCCGCGTGGGCGTCGGTCGCGGCCGCCACGACGATCGCGTCGAGGCCGGAGGAGAACAGGTCGCCGACCGAGTCCGCCGCCCGCGCCCCGTGCTTGCGGGCGAGCGCCCTCGCCCTGTCGGCATCGACATCAGCGATCAGGACCGACTCGACTTCTGGCAGACCGCCCAGGGTTTCGGCGTGCCGGGCCCCGATGCGCCCGGCTCCGGCGAGCCCGATTCTCATAGGGTCCTCCGTGGTAGAACGTGTGCGAGCCGCGTTACGAGCGGGTTAACTCGGTGTTCCCGAGTCTGCTGCCGGATCTCCGGCCATGTCAACGATTTGTCATGACATTAAGAGGTAATACCTAAGTTGGGGAGAGCGGCGCTAAGATCTCGACATTCCGACCCTGAGGATCCGAGGTGCAGCGACCACCACTGACCGTCGACCGGAACAGCCCGGTCCCGCTCTACTTCCAGCTGGCGGAGCAGTTGGAGGCCGCGATCGTGGCGGGGACGCTCGCTCCCGGATCACGCCTGGAGAACGAGATCGAGCTCGCCGACCGGTGCGGCCTCTCCCGGCCGACGGTCCGCCAGGCGATCCAGCACCTGGTCGACAAGGGCCTGCTGGTGCGCAAGCGCGGCGTCGGCACCCAGGTCGTCCAGGCGCAGGTCAAACGCCCCATCGAGCTCACCAGCCTGTACGACGACCTGGCCGCCGCCCAGCGCTCCCCGCGCACGAAGGTGCTCGAACTGGCCACCGTGCCGGCCGGCGACGAGGTCGCCAAGGACCTCGGCGTGTCCCTCGGCACGCCCGTCGTCCGCCTGCGGCGGCTGCGGCTGACCGACAGCGAGCCGCTGGCCCTGCTGACCAACCACCTGCCCCTCGACATCGTCGAGCTGACCGCCGAGCGGCTCGAACGCCACGGGCTGTATGAGATCCTGCGCGCGGCCGGGGTCAACCTGCGGATCGCGAACCAGACCATCGGCGCGCGGGCCGCGACCACGGCGGAGGCCATGCTGCTGGACGAGCGCCGCGGCGTGCCGCTGCTCACCATGACCCGCACGGCCTTCGACGACAAGGGCCGCGCCATCGAGTACGCCACGCACGTGTACCGCGCGAGCCGCTACTCCTTCACCCTCACCCTCGTCGAACGCTGACGCCCGCGCCGGGGGCGGCGTTCGTGGCGAGCGGCCGCGCGGGGAGGGCGTCGGGCCGCTACGGTCGGGCTCGGTGCTGGCCGCCGCTCGCCCGCGGCGCGTGGTCGATGAAGGCCGGCGGCGTCGGCGGGCGCTCGAACAGCCGGCTCCGGATCTCGACGTCCTCGGCGGTGGGACCGGTGATGACGGCCAGCAGCAGGACCGTCAAGACGATGAACGCGACGACGACGACCGGAACCATGAAGCGCACCGGATCGATGCCGTGCACGACGGTCGGGCTCGGGTCCAGGCGCACGCGCAGCGCCGCCATGGCCGTGTAGTGCATGCCGGCGATGCCGAGCCCGGTGAAGATCCCGCCCGCGGCCATCTTCGGCGCGGACGGTTCGCCGTACCCCACGATGAACAGACCACAGGCGACCACGACCATTGCCAGAATGGCACTGGCGAGCGTAAAACCGATCCCGTACCGCACGGTGGAGCCGGTGACGCCGAAGCCGAGCATCGCGGAAAAGTGCATGAGCCAGATTCCCGTGCCGCCGATCGCGACCGCGGCGATCAACAGCCAGCGGACATGCCGCCCCGAACGGCGAAACTGCTGTGCCCGTACGGTGCACAACAGGCCGAGCAGTGACCCGGTGACCGACACGACATAGGCCAGAACAGGCGTGAACCAACCCAGCGCGAAATGATTCAAATGAGCCACGACCATTTTCCCCCAGCGCGAGCTCTCCCGTAGTGCGTGCCAGAATGGCCTCACGGATTAACTAATTCAAGGGTTCTAAACAATAAATTCGCGCGTCCATAATGGATCACTCTCCGTGATCGAAGGTTGACTCAGAAGGTTTCCCGCCGTGAAGTCATCGCGTCCTGGCGGCGGCCTGCGGACGGGGAATAGTCTCGGCGCCTGGCCGGCACCCGCCGGCCCGATTCTTCGCGGTGGTGACCACGTGCTCGAGCCCGGCGACGACCCGGTGAGACGCTCTCCCGAATTCTCCGGTGACGATCCGGGCGAACACTTCCCGGAAACGCCCGGCGACGATCCGGCCGGGCATTCGCCGGGCGTGCCCGGTGAGCGACGGCCGTGGCTCGTCGCCTGCCTCGTCGCCGTCTTCGTCGCGGCGGGCCTCATCATGATCCTCACGTCCGGACAGGACCACCACGGCGAGGCGAGACTCGTCTGCGAACGCTTCGTCAAGGGCCACGTGCCCGGCACGGACGTGCGCTTCTCCGGGGAGAAGGTCCGCGACCTGTCATCGGTCCGGCACACCGTCACCGGGACGGCACTCGTCGCCGGCCGTCCGCCGGCGCCGTACACCTGCACCGTCGACCACGGCGGAACGTCGTGGCGTCTGGTCTCCCTGACCGGAGTCTGACGCCGGGCGAACGCGTACGGGCGGTGCTCGTGTGCTCGATAGGGTGACGGCGTGGCAGGGGGCATCCAGACACCAGAGCCGTACGACGTCGTCATCGTCGGCGCGGGGCCGGCCGGCAGCAGCGCGGCGCTCGCGGCCGCCGAAGCCGGTGCGAACACCCTGGTTCTCGACCGCTCGTCGTTCCCCCGCTACAAGACCTGCGGCGGAGGGCTCATCGGCGTCACGCTCGACTCGCTGCCCGCCGGTCTGGACGTCCCGGTGCGGCAGGAGATCGTGGCGGCGACCTTCAGCGACCGCGGGAAGGACGTCCGGCACCGCAGCTCGCCCACGCGCATCCTGTCGCTCACCGACCGCGCCGACTTCGACCACGCCCTCCTCACCAGAGCCGTCGCCGGGGGCGCGGCGGTACGGCACGGGGTGACGGTCTCCTCGATCACCGAGGCGGACGGCGTGGTGGAGCTGGCCACGAGCGAGGGGCCGGTGCGCGCGCGTTACGTCGTCGGCGCGGACGGCAGCGCCAGCCGTACGGCCCGGCACGTCGGCGTGGAGCTCGGCCAGGTCGACCTCGGCCTGGAGGTCGAGCTCGACGCGGCGGGCGTGAGCGACGCGTGGCGGGGGCGGATCCACATCGACTGGGGGCCGATTCCCGGATCGTACGCGTGGGTGTTCCCCAAGGGCGAGCGCCTCACGGTCGGGGTCATCGCCCGCAAGGGCACGCCCGACCAGACGCGCGCCTACCTCAAGGCGTTCCTGCGCGAGCAGGGGCTGCGGGAGCAGAAGGTCCTCCGCGAGTCCGGCCACCTGACACGCTGCCGCACCCACGGATCGCCGCTGGGCCGCGGACGGGTCCTGCTCTGCGGCGACGCCGCCGGCCTGCTCGAACCCTGGACCCGTGAGGGCATCTCCTTCGCCGTCAGGTCGGGGGCCATGGCGGGCGGCACCGCGGCGCGGGCGGCGCGCGGAGAGCTCACCGACGCGCAGGAGGCGTACGCGGCGCGGATCGACTCGTCGCTGGCGCGCGAGATGCGGGCCGGGGTCCTGTTCCTGACGGCCTTCGAACGCCGCCCGCGGGTGATGCACCGGCTGCTGACCCGCACCCCGTGGGGTTGGCGCCTGTTCTGCCGCATCACCCTCGGCGAGACGACGCTCGCCAGGATCGCACGCCACCGGTCGGCACGGCTGGCACTGCGTCTCCTGGCCGGCGGCCAGGTTCCGGCGCGGTAAACCCCCACCCGTGGCCGACGACACCGCGCGGCAGGCCCCTGGGAATGAGAGACCGCCGGGAGCCTGTCGGTGTCCCGGCGGTCTTCGCGGCGCTCCCTCGCGGGAACCGGCCGCTGGTCGAATCAGTGCTGGTCGAGGACGGCGTGCAGGAAGTCCTGCGTGCGCTGGTTCTCCGGCTCGCTGAAGATCTTCTCCGGCGAGCCCTCCTCGACGATCTGTCCCTTGTCGAACATCAGCACGCGGTCGGAGACATCACGTGCGAAGCCCATCTCGTGGGTCACGCAGAGCATCGTGATGTCGGTTTCGTTCGCGATGTTGCGCAGCACGTCGAGCACGCCCGCCACGAGTTCGGGGTCGAGCGCCGAGGTGACCTCGTCCAGCAGCAGGATCTTCGGCTGCATCGCGAGGGCCCGGGCGATCGCGACGCGCTGCTGCTGGCCACCCGACAGCTGGGCGGGATGAGCGTCGGCCTTGTCGGCCAGGCCGACCAGGTCCAGCAGCTCACGGGCCCGCTCGTTCGCCTCGTCGCGGGACAGCTTCAGGACGTGCACCGGCGCCTCGGTGACGTTGCGCAGCACCGACATGTTCGGGAACAGGTTGAACTGCTGGAACACCATCCCGATGTCGTTGCGCACCCGGTGCAGGTACTTCTCGTCCGCGGGCACGAGGCGCAGTCCCCGCTTCATGTGCGACAGCGGGCGGCCGTTCACCCAGATGACGCCGTCGTCCACCTTCTCCAGCGTCATGAGCAGCCGCAGGATCGTGGTCTTGCCCGAACCGCTCGGCCCGATGAGGGTGACGCGCTCGCCGGGGGCGACGGAGAAGTCCAGCTCGCGCAGGACCACGTTGTCGCCGAAGCGCTTCACGACGCCCTCGAACCGGATGCCGTCGGCGCTGTCCTCCGACGGTGGCAGGGCCTCGGCTGCGGGGTCAGTTGTTGCCATAGCGGAACTCCAGGCGTCGCAGGAGGAGGGAGGACAGGACGCTGACGATGACGAACAGCACGCCGACGATCGTCATCGGCTCCAGGAAGCGCAGCGACTTGGCGCCCACTTCGTACGCGCTGTGCAGCATCTCGGGCACGGTGATCGCCAGCAGCAGCGGCGAGTCCTTGAACATCGCGATGAGGTAGTTGCCCAGGGTCGGGATGACCTTGCGCACGGCCTGCGGGAGGACGACGCCGAACCAGACCCGCCGGCGCGGCAGGTTGAGGGCGGTCGTGGCCTCCCACTGGCCGACGGGCACGTCCGCGATGCCGGCCCGGTACACCTCCGAGGTGTAGGAGGAGTAGTGCACGCCGAGGCCGATCACGCCCGTGACCAATGCGCTGAACGTCAGGCCGATCGAGGGCAGCGCGAAGAACAGGAAGAACAGCTGCACCAGCAGCGGCGTGCTGCGGATGAACTCCACCACCCAGCGGACCACCTGGTTGAGAATCCGGCTGGGCGAGCGGCGCAGCACGGCCCACAGCAGGCCGAGGACCAGCGCGACGGCGTAGCCGAGCAGCGTCGCCTCGATCGTGACGACCAGCCCGCGCAGCAGGTCCGGAAGGATCTTCCCGGCGAAGTGCCAGTCCCAGATCACTTGGCCGCCTCCAGGGTCTCGAGGGCCGAGCGCGTCGCGCGTCCCGGCCGCCGCCCGAGCATGATGTCGGCGCGGCGCTCGAGGTAACGCACGAGCAGCTGGAGCACCTGGGCGATCACGAAGTACATCACCAGGATCACCAGGAAGGCCGAGGTGGTCTGGCCGGTGGACTGGCGCAGCTGCTGTGCCCGGAGCATCAGGTCGGCGATGGAGATCAGCGACACGACGGCGCTGCCCTTCATCAGCTCGATCAGCAGGTTGCCGAACGGCGGCAGCATCAGCGCGATCGCCTGCGGCAGCAGGACCCGCCGCAGGCGTTGCCACGGCCGCATGTTGAGTGCGACCGTGGCCTCGTACTGCGCCTTCGGCACCGCCTTCACCGCGCCGCGCACGACCTCGGCGCCGTACGCGCCGACGTTGAGGCCGAGCGCGAGCACGGCCGCGAACATCGGTGCGAACCTGAAGCCGACCAGCGGCAGCGCGTAGAACAGCCAGTACATGAGCACCAGCGTCGCGGTGCCGCGGAAGAACTCCACGTAGACCCGGCCGACCGCCCGCACCCACACCGACCTGGCGCCGCCCATGAGCCCGAAGACGAAGGCGAGCACGAGCGCGAGCGCGCTGCCGTACACGGTGAGCTGAATGGTGACCCACGCGCCCCGGAGCAGCAGCGGGTAGCTGCTGAGGACGTCCGACACCCCGGATCAGCCCTTGCAGAGCTCGGCGGCGGTGTGGCTGCCGGGCAGCTCGGCCTGGGTGAAGCCGAACGGCTTGATGATCGGCAGAAGCCGGTTGTTCTGCTTGAGCTCCGCGAGCTTGCCGTTGAAGGCGTTGACCAGATCCGTGTCCGCCTTGCGGAACGCGAAGCCGCCGCCGCCGATCTGCTCCTTGCCGTCGATCACCGGCACGAACGCCTCGGTGATCTCGTACGGTGCGCCCGGGTGCTTGGACAGCGTGTCGGCGAGCGAGATGCGGGTCAGGGCGATCGCCTCGATGCGCCCGGCCTTGAGAGCCTCGTACGCGCTGGGCTGGTCGGCGAAGGTCTTGATGTTGCCCTTCTTCACGCCGAGCTTGGACGCGTAGCCCTCCTCGACCGCGCCGGTGAGCACGCCGAGCTTGATGTTCTGCTTGGCGACGTCCTCGAACTTCTTGATGCCCTTCGGGTTCCCCTTGTGCACCATGAACGCGGTCGTCCCGACGAAGTCCGGGTCGGCGAAGGCGACCTGGGCGCAGCGCTCCGGGGTGATGGACATGCCGGCGGCGATGGTGTCGAACCGGCGCGCCTGCAGACCGCCGATGAGCCCACCGAAGTCGACCTGGACGCCCCGCACCTCATTGACGCCGAGTTCCTTGAAGATCACCCGAGCCAGCTCCGGCGCCTCACCGGTCAGCTTGCCGCTCTTGTCCATGTAGTCATACGGCGACTCGTTGGCGAAGCCCACCTGGATATAGCCCTGCTGCTTGATGCGATCCAGGGTGCCACCGCCGGACCGCTCCTTGGCCGGGTCGGTGGTCGAGCACGCCGCCGCGAGAGGCACGGCGCCGGCCAGCACGGCCGCGGTACGGAGGAAGTCACGTCGTGATGAGGTCATGGGGTCTCCAAGGTCCGAGAGCCCGGCGGTGGCCACCCCGGAGATATCCGGGGTGGCCACCGCCGAAGGCTCGGGGGGGTTATCTGCCGCCTACCGGGGTGAAGTCTCGGGAGGCGATGAACTCGGGTCGTCGGGACGGTGCGGCGAAAGGCTCCTCACAGGTGTTCTCGACGCTGTTGAAGACGATGAAGACGTTCGACCGCGGGAACGGTGTGATGTTGCCGTTCGAACCGTGCATGCAATTGCAGTCGAACATCGTCGCCGAGCCCGCGGGCCCGGTGAACAGATCGATGCCGTGCTTGTTGGCCAGGATGGACAGGCTGTCGGGGTCGGGGGTACCGATCTCCTGACCGCGCAGCGACTCTTTGTAGTGATCGTCGGGGGTTTCGCCCACACACGAGACGAATGTCCGATGCGATCCCGGCATGATCATCAAGCCACCATTGTGGACGAAATTCTCGGTGAGCGCGATGGAAATGCTTACAGCGCGCATACGCGGCATTCCGTCTTCGGCGTGCCAGGTCTCGAAGTCCGAGTGCCAGTAGAAGTCCTTGCCCTTGAACCCCGGCTTGTAGTTGACGCGGCTCTGGTGCACGTACACGTCGGAGCCCAGGATCTGGCGGGCCCGGCCGACCACGCGCGGGTCGGTCACCAGCTCGGCGAACACCTCGCTGACCTTGTGCACCTCGAAGACGGACCGGATCTCGTCGGAGCCGCGCTCGGTGACCGTCCGCTCGTCGCGCAGCACGGCCTGGTCCTCGGCCAGCCGGCGCAGCTCGGCGCGGTAGCGTTCGATCTCTTCGGGGACGAGCAGCTCGTCGACCGTCAGGAAACCCTTCTCGTCGAACGAGGCCAGGGTCTCCGGGTCGATGGGCCCGTCGTCCGGGCCGCCGTACACCACGGGGTCGGTGCGGTAGAGCAGGGCGGGCTCGCCGGCCTTACGGGTGGGGTAGAGGTCGTTGGGTCCGGGGTTCGGGTGCTCGATCATGTCAGGCCTCCTCGGTGATCAGTGGATAGACGCCGTTCTCGTCGTGCACCTCCCGTCCGGTGCACGGTGGATTGAAGACGCAGACGGTCCGCAGGTCGGTCTGGGGGCGCACGGTGTGGTGCTCGTGGCCGTCGAGGAGATAGAGCGTGCCGGGCTCGAGGCGGTGCTTCTCGCCGGTGTCATCGTTGACGAGCTCGCCCTCGCCCTCGATGACGTAGACCGCTTCGATGTGGTTGGCGTACCACATGTGCGTCTCGGTGCCGGCGTACATGACGGTCTCGTGCATCGAGAAGCCGACCTTCTCGCTCGCCAGCACGAAGCGGCGGCTCCGCCAGGTGGGTGCCTCCACGTCGCGCTCGGTGCCGCTGATCTCCTTCAGCGAGCGTACGATCAAGATGTCTCCCTTCGTTGTGCCTTGTCTTTCCTGGTCAGGCGAGCACCGCGTCCACGGAGGCCGCGATGATGTCGAGCCCTTCGTCGAGCTCGTCGGGGGTGGTGGTGAGGGGCGGCAGGAGCTTGACGACCTCGCTCTCCGGCCCGGAGGTCTCCATCAGCAGGCGGCGGTCGAACGCCTGGGCGCAGACCTTCGTCGCCGCCGCGGGGTCGGTGAAGGCCAGTCCCTGGGCGAGGCCGCGCCCGCGGACCCCGCTGATCGCCTCGGGGTGGGTCGCGGCGATCCGGCCGAGGCCCTGCTCGACCTGCTCGCTCTTGGCGAGGGTCTCCTTCTCCATCCCCTCGCCGTTCCAGAACTCCAGCGCGGCCGTGGCGGTCACGAACGCCGGGTTCGGCCCGCGGAACGTTCCATTGTGCTCACCTGGCTCCCAGACGTCGAGTTCCGGCTTGAGCAGCGTCACGGCGAACGGCAGGCCGTACCCGCTCAGCGACTTGGACAGGCAGACGATGTCGGGCACGATGCCGGCCTGCTCGAAGCTGAAGAACGGTCCCGTGCGCCCGCAGCCCATCTGGACGTCGTCGACGATGAGCAGCATCTCGTGGCGCCGGCACACGTCGGCCAGGCCGCGG
Source organism: Actinoallomurus oryzae (assembly GCF_039541955.1). Classification (NCBI taxonomy): domain Bacteria; kingdom Bacillati; phylum Actinomycetota; class Actinomycetes; order Streptosporangiales; family Thermomonosporaceae; genus Actinoallomurus; species Actinoallomurus oryzae. The sequence goes on from NZ_BAABHF010000019.1 coordinate 752,141, forward strand.
AGCCATTCGGGGGTGGCGGCGTTCAGGCCGCCCTCGCCCTGGACCGTCTCCACGATGACCGCGGCCGGGGCGTCCAGGCCGCTGCCGCTGTCGTCCAGGAGCCGCTCGAACAGCAGGAAGTCCGGCGTCCGCCCGTCGAGGTAGTTGTCGAACGGCATGGGCACGGCGTGGCCCAGCGGGATCCCGGCGCCGCCGCGCTTCATGCCGTTGCCGGTGACGGCGAGCGCACCGAGCGACATGCCGTGGAAGGCGTTGGTGAAGCTGACGATCGTCTCCCGGCCGGTGTACTTGCGGGCGAGCTTCAACGCCGCCTCGACCGCGGTCGTACCCGCCGGGCCGGGGAACTGGACCCGGTAGTCGAGACCGCGCGGCGCCAGCACGACCTCGTGGAAGGTCTCGAGGAAGCGCCGCTTCGCGACGGTGTACATGTCGAGGCTGTGCACAATGTTGTCGTCCGCCAGGTAAGCGAGGAGCTTCTCCTTCAGCAGCGGATGATTGTGGCCGTAGTTGAGGGTGCCCGCTCCGGCGAAGAAGTCGAGAAAGGCGTTGTCCTCCTCGTCGTACAGGCGGCTGCCGGAGGCCTTCTGGAAGACCGCGGGCCATCCCCGGCAGTAGCTGCGGACCTCGGACTCGTGCGACTCGAACACGTCCATGCGTCTCACCTGTCTCCTGACGTGGCTGGTACGTCCAGTGGGCCGATGCGGTAGAGCTCCTCCGGCTCGTGGTCGCCGGGGAACAGGTCCTCGGAGAGGAGCGGAGTGCGGCGCAGTTCGGTGCCGCGATCACGGGCGAAGGCGGTGAAGAGGCGATCCGAGGCGACGTTGTCCGGGGTCACGGTCGCCTCGACGTACCGGTGGCCCCGGTCCGCGAGGTGGCCGAGCATCCGGCCCGCGAGCGAGCGGCCGCGCCAGTCCTCCTCGACCGCGACCTGCCACACGAAGAGCGTCCCGGGCTCCTCGGGGCGGTCGAAGCCGGTCACGAAGCCGCGGATCTCGCCGTCGACCCGGGCGACCACGGAGGTCGCCGCGAAGTCACGGCACCAGAGCACGTAGCTGTAGGGAGAATTGAGGTCGAGGGTCTTTGAATCACGGGCGATGCGCCACAATTGGCGGCCGTCTTCGATTCTGGGAGGCTCCAAGATCTCGGTAGCGGTGGCGGTCGGGGAATGCTGTGCGCTCGGATGTCCTGGCGACATGGGTTACGAATTTAGCGAACCCGAAACCGCGCCTCGGGCCGCTTTTCGATCACGGTGTTTGAGCCCCGTAATTCGGGGGTAGAGAGGCAGGTTTTCCGCTTTTCGGGGCCCGGGACGGTGGTCGCGTGAAAACGATCACGAGGACACATATCCCCCCTGACCAGGGAAAACGCGGACAGATCACCGCCGCGAGGCCCGCCGCCCGTCTCAACATGCGGACACATCCCCCCCGGACCACAGCGCCCGCGCCGCCCGAGATGCGGAGTTCAATATTGAGATCTAGATCACACGTTTTGTTGCAAACCGGTAACGGATATGAGGCGTCTTGGCCCCCGTGCATGACGGCGGATGATCATCGAGTACTACGTTGAAGGTCATGCGGGTACTCGTCACCGGTGCTTCGGGATACGTCGGATCGCACGCGGTGAAGTCGGTCCTCGCCTCCGGCCACCGTCCCCGGCTGCTCGTCCGCGACCCCGGCCGGACGGGCCGCGTCCTCGCCGAGATCGGGGTGGACGCCGGCGACGCCGAGATGTGCCACGGCGACATGCTGGACGAGGAGGCCGTCGGCCGCGCGCTGGACGGCTGCGACGCGGTGATCCACGCCGCGGCCGCGCTCGGCGTCACGGGCCGCCGTACGGACCTGGTCACGGTCAACGTCACCGGCACCCGCAACGTGGTCGGCGGCGCGGTGGCCCGCGGCCTGGACCCGGTGATCCACACGTCGACGATCGCGGTGTTCGTCCCGCCCGCGGGCCCGGTGATCACCTCCGACGCTCCCCTGGCGCGGCCGCGCACGGGGTACGGACGATCCAAGCTGGAGGCCGAGCGGTACGCACGGAGCCTGCAGGACGACGGCGCGCCGGTCACGATCGTCTATCCCGGCGGGGTGCTCGGGCCGTCCCAGCCCCACCTGGACGCGATGCCGGCGGGCCTGGCCGCCGGGCTGGGCATCGCGTGGCCGGTGTCGCCCGGCGGGGTGTCGCTGCTGGACGTGCGCGACCTGGGGGACGCGCTCGCGCGCTGCGTCGAGCCCGGCCGGGGCGGCCGGCGGCTCATCCTGGGCGGGCACTACGTGCGATGGCCGGAGTTCGCCGACCTGTGCGACGCGCTGACCGGCGTCCGCTGCCGCCGGATCCCGTTGCCCGGCGGTCTCATGATCGCGCTCGGCACTCTTCTGGACGCCGCCAAGAAGGTGCACGGGTTCCGGTATCCGCTGACGCGGGACGCGGCCGAGCTGATGGTGACGCTCGTCCCCTCCGACGACACGGTCGCGCTCGACGCTCTCGGCCTGACACTCCGCCCGCTGGAGGAGAGCGTCACCGACACGCTGCGCTGGCTCGTCGCCGCGGGACACCTGCGCCCGGCCCGTGCCGGCCGCCTGGGGCCGGTCTCGAAGTCCCCCTCCGCGGCGCGCCGCGAGGCGGAGCAGGGAGCCGGCCCGGGTCCGGCCGTCGACCGGCGACGCGGGGCGGCGCCGCCCGGGCGCCGTGCAGGAGGACAGCGGGGCCTTGAGACGGGCCCCGGCAGCCACAAGGAGTTCGTGATGCCCGTACGCGCTTTGCAGGGAGTGCTCACGCCGGTCGCCCAGAAGCTGGCGAGCGCACCGTGGTTCGCCCGGATCGGCCCCAAGGTCGTACCGCCGCTCGACCGGGTGCTGCACCGGCTGTCCGGCGGGCGCGTCCTGCTGCCGGCGATCGTGCTGCCGAGCATCGTGCTCACGACGACCGGCCGCAAGACCGGCCTGCCGCGGGAGACGCCGCTGATCTGCCTGCCCGAGGAGGACGGGTCGTTCGTCGTCGTCGGCAGCAACTTCGGCCGTGACCACCACCCGGCGTGGACGGCGAACCTCCTGGCCGACCCGCAGGCCGAGGTCCGCTACCAGGGCCGCCGCATCCCGGTCACGGCCCAGGCGCTGGAGGGCGCCGAACGCGCCGAGGTCTGGCCGCGGCTCGTACGGATCTGGTCGGTCTATGACACCTACGTCGAGCGCGCCGACCAGCGTGAGCTGCGCGTCTTTCGCCTCACTCCGTCCTGACCGGGGTCAGCCGCTCGACTTCGGGGAAGGCACCGGGGCCGGCGTGGCCGGCTGACCCGGCTGCGGCACGCGGCGGTTCGGTCCCCAGCCGTTCGGCGGCGCCCAGTCACGCGGGACGTGGCCGTAGCCGCGGCCCATTATTCCCCCCGGACCGAAACGGACCTGGACCGACCGATCGTGGCCGTGGTCGTCGTCGAACGCGGCCACGATGCCGCCGCCGACCAGTCCGCCGACCAGGCCGGCCACCAGGGTCAGCGCGCCGGCCCGCACCGACCCGTTGGAGGACCACCGGCGCCAGCGGCCCGGCCCGGGCGGCGGCGCGGCGCCGTCCACGTACGGCGGGGTTGTGCGGCCGGACTCCAGGAAGTCCGTCTGCGCGCCGCCCTGAGGCGGCGGCGCGCCCGGGCCGGGCGGCGCCGGCGCGACCGGCCGGTCCGGCGGAGGCGGTGCCTGCCCGCCGCCGGCCGGCGCGGCCGGGGTCTCACCGCCGTCGGCCGGCGCAGCGGATGGGCCGGGTCGTGCGGCCGGCGGCTCCCCGGCCGGTGTGGCGCCCTCGCGGGGATCGTGCTCGTCCTGTTCCGCCATTTTCACTTTTCCTCACGATTCCGTAGGCCTAGCGAATCCGATTGTCGCGCAGAAACCCCTAAGCATGGCGTAAACGGAAAAGGCGGCCCCGCCTCCGCGAGACCGCCCTTCCGGCAGCCATCGGCCGTCAGGCCATTCAGGAAATTGTCAGGCGGCCACCGTCTGCCCGGTCGTCGCCGGCTCCAGCGCCCAGTCGAGCACCTCGCGGACGTCCGAGGCCAGGTGGACGGTCAGCTGCTCCAGCACCTCCGCCGGCACGTCGTCCAGATCGGGCTCGTTGCGCTTGGGGATGAGGACCGTGGTGATCCCCGCCCGGTGCGCGGCGAGCAGCTTCTGCTTGACCCCGCCGATCGGCAGGACGCGCCCGGTCAGCGAGACCTCGCCGGTCATCGCCACGTCGGAGCGTACGAGCCGGCCGGACAGCAGCGACGCGAGCGCGGTCGTCATCGTGACGCCGGCGCTCGGCCCGTCCTTGGGCACGGCCCCGGCCGGCACGTGGACGTGCACGCCGCGGTTCTTCAGGTCGCCGACCGGCAGTTCCATCTCCGCGCCGCGCGAGCGCAGGTACGACAGGGCGATGCGGGCCGACTCCTTCATGACGTCGCCGAGCTGGCCGGTCAGCGTCACGCCGGTCTCGCCGGTCTCCTCGTCGGCCAGCGACGCCTCGATGTAGAGCACGTCGCCGCCCGCGCCGGTGACCGCAAGGCCGGTGGCCACGCCCGGCACCGCCGTACGGCGCTCCTCCTCCTTGAGCGAGGTCTCCGGGGTGAACCGGGGCCGCCCGAGGTAGTCGCGCAGGTCACCCGCGCCGACCGACACCGGCAGGGTCACGGTCTCCAGCGCGACGTTCGCCGCGACCTTGCGGAGCACCCGCGCGATCGACCGCTCCAGGCTCCGTACGCCCGCCTCACGGGTGTACTCCCCCGCCAGCAGCCGCAGGGCGTCCTCGCCGACCGTGACCTCCTCGGCCGTCAGGCCGGCCATGTCGAGCTGACGGGGCAGCAGGTGGTCGCGGGCGATGGTGACCTTCTCGTCCTCGGTGTAGCCGTCGAGCGAGACCAGCTCCATGCGGTCCAGCAGCGGGCCCGGGATCGTCTCCAGGGCGTTGGCCGTCGCCAGGAAGACCACGTCGGACAGGTCGAGCTCCACCTCGAGGTAGTGGTCGCGGAACGTGTGGTTCTGCGCCGGGTCCAGCACCTCCAGCAGGGCGGCCGTCGGGTCGCCGCGGTAGTCGGCGCCGACCTTGTCGATCTCGTCGAGGAGCACGACCGGGTTCATCGATCCCGCCTCGCGGATCGCGCGCACGATCCGGCCGGGCAGCGCCCCGACGTACGTGCGGCGGTGGCCGCGGATCTCCGCCTCGTCCCGTACGCCGCCGAGCGCGACGCGGACGAACTTGCGCCCCATCGCCCGCGCGACCGACTCCCCCAGCGAGGTCTTGCCGACACCGGGCGGGCCGACCAGGGCCAGTACGGCGCCGGAACGCCGTCCGCCGATCACGCCGAGCCCGCGCTCCTCACGCCGCTTGCGCACGGCGAGGTACTCGACGATGCGCTCCTTGACGTCGTCGAGCCCGGTGTGGTCCTCGTCGAGGACCTTCCTGGCACCGACGATGTCGTACGCGTCCTCGGTCCGTTCGTTCCACGGGATGTCGAGGACCGTGTCGAGCCAGGTGCGGATCCAGCCGACCTCGGGCGACTGCTCGGCGGTCCGCTCGAGCTTGTCGACCTCCTTCAGCGCGGCCTCGCGCACCTTCTCCGGCAGGTCGGCGGCCTCCACCCGGGCGCGGTAGTCCTCCTCCTCGCTGGAGGGGTCGCCGCTGAGCTCGCCCAGCTCCTTGCGGATGGCGGCGAGCTGCTGGCGGAGCAGGAACTCCTTCTGCTGCTTCTCCACTCCCTCCTCGACGTCCTTGCGGATCGTCTCGGCGACGTCCAGCTCGGCCAGGTGCTCGCGGGTCCAGCCGATCGCCAGCTCCAGCCGCTCGGTCACGTCGGTGGTCTCGAGGATCCGCACCTTCTGCTCAGCGTCGAGGTAGGACGCGTAGCCGGAGCGGTCGGCCATCACCGACGGGTCCTCGATCTGGCGGATCATGTCGATGACCTGCCAGGCACCGCGCTTCTCCAGCACGCCGACGACCAGGGCCCGGTACTCCTTGGCCAGTTCGCCGGCCCGCGCGCCGAGGCCGGTGTCCTCGGCCACGGTGCCCTCGACCCACAGCGCCTTGCCCGGGCCGGAGGTACCGGTGCCGATGCGCACCCGCGCCACACCGCGTACGACGGCCCCGGGGTCGCCGCCCGGCAGCCGGCCGATCTGCTCGATGACCGCCAGGGTGCCGACGGCCGCATATTTCCCGTTCAGCCGAGGCACGATGAGCACCTGCGGCTTGTCATCCTCGTTGTCCGACGGCGTCCCCGGCGCCGTGGTGCGCGCCGTCTCGATGGCGCCTCGTACCTCATCGTCCGTAAGAGACAACGGCACGACCATCGCGGGCAGCACGACCTCGTCGTCGAGGGGCAGCACCGGCAGGGTGACGGTCTTGCTCATCAGGCCTCCAAAGATTGAGTCACTCACACTCAAGAAAGGAGAGCCGTGATCTATTTCCCGGAGGTCGTTCGCTCTGAGCGAGCACCACCACGCACCCCTACATGGCCCCAACGCCCTTCCCCCGCATGCCGCCCGAAGAACACCGGAGCTCAGGCTCCTCGCCGGCGCGGCTCCGTGCGCAGGCCGTCGCAGATGACGGTCATCATCCGTAGCGCCATCCGCCGGTCACCCTGTTCCCGTTCCGCGGCGGCATGAATGCTGTTCAGCAGGGCACGGACGTCGGCGATGCCGATGTCGGCGCGGACCTGACCGCTGTCCTGGGCTCGCTTCACCAGGCGTTCCAGCGCTCGATCCAGCTGCTCCGTCTCGGCCGCGATCCTGGCCTTCGCGTCGATGCCGACTCCGGCCAGGATCTCGGCCAGCCCCCGGTTCTTCATCCCGCGTTCGACCATGCCGAGGCAGAACCCGAAGAACGCCTCGCCCGGATCCTCGGCCTCGGCCAGGCCGCGCGCCTCATCCGCCGGCTGGGCGATGTGGCTGAGCACGATGGCCTCGAACAGCGACTCCTTGGTCGGAAAATGCCGGTGCATCGTGCCCGCGCCCAGCCCGGCCCGCCGGGCGATCTCATCGACCGGTACGCCCGAACACTTTCGATCAGGAGATCACGCATGTCATCTTCGGCTACTCCCACTCCCCCGCGAGGTTCTCGCGCGAATGCACGAGCTGACCGTCACCGACGAGGCGGCAGCCGTCGACCTCTATGCGGGGAACGCGGTGCACGAGATCCCGTTCGCCCCGGCCGGCGCCCCGGCCCGCGTCGAGGGGCGAGAAGCCCTCCGCCGGCTGATGGACGCTCAAGGCCGATCCCCGGTGAAGTACCAGAGCTTCGAGAACGTGCAGGTGTGGGAGACCACCGACCCTGAAGTGATCATCGGCGCCGTTGCGCTGTTGCTCGCCGTACGGCTGCTGCCACGCGATCCAGACCGTGAAGTCGACGATCGCATCGACGTCACGGGGCCGGCCCTGCTGCCCCCGGGGCTTGCCGCGCTTGTCTACGGCTTGTCCCAGGCCGGCAACGACGACCCGCGGCTGATCGCGGGTACCGCCGCGGGGCTGGCCTTGCTCGCGGCGTTCACGAGCCGCGCGATCCGAATGGCCGGCGGGAACACGCGTCCGTCACGGCTCCTCCCGGGCGCGTGCGTCGCGCAGCCTGAGGATGGAGATCGCGGTAAGCGCGACGGCACGGTCTTCGTCATGTGACAGCTCCGCGAGGGCACGTGACGGCGTGATCCCCGGGATGTCCGCGAGCGCCTCCGTCAGCCGTCGGCGCACAGACGGTGCGTCGGCGCCGCGGGCGAGGCAGTCGACGAGCCTGGTGGCGATCTGATCCGCCAGCGCGGGGTCGGTCGCCAACGCGCTCAGCGCATCGGCCGCATCGGCGTCGTTCGCCTCGTCGACGATCATGTCGATCAGCGTCGGGACCGCGTCGGCCACTCCCCGTGCGCCGAGCGCCAGAGCCGCGCACCTGCGGACCACGATGTCGGAGTCGGTGAGGGCGTCCCGCAGCAGTGCGGTCGCCTCCCCGTCCGGGATCTCGGCGATGGACTGGACGGCGCGTTTCCGTACCTCGGCCGCCGGTGAGCCGAGGCCCTCCGCCAGCCGCGCCAGTCCGCCCCCGCCCGACTGCGCCAGAGCCCATCGGAGGGCTCCGGCGACGTTGGGGTCCGTCTCGCTCAAGGCCGCCTCGGCCAGAGCCTCCGCCGGCAACGGAACCCCTTCGACCGAGGACAGGGCCGCACGCTGGCGCCTCCCCGCGCTCTCCGAACCCAAGCCCTGGAGGAGCGCGACGATCTGGAGGACGCCCTCCCAGCCGGCGGGTTCGGCGGCATCGATCCGATGGAGTCGCGTGAGGAGCTCCGTCTCAGCCGCGATGCGTTCCCGCGTCTGGCGGATGAGGTCGTCGACGAGCTCCGAGGGCGTGAAACCGGGATCATCCAGCGCGCGCCCGACTTCACGCAGCGACAGCCCCAATGACCGCAGGCTCTCGACGTGGAAGATCCGCCGGATGTCCTCGCGGGAGTACTCCCGGTAGCCGGCCGTGGTACGACCCGTCGGCCGCACCAGGCCGAGCGACTCGTAGTGCCTGAGCATGCGGGCGCTGACCCCGGACCGTCGTGCCACCTCACCGATCAACACTGCCCCTCACTCCTCCTGCCCGGTCGTGCCGAGGGCCACGAGGCGCTTCGCCTCCTCGATCGCGAACTCGAATCCGGCATCCGGGTCGCGCCACAGCCGCTCCGTGGCGATCGCGTGCCGACGCACGCGGGGGTCGGGATCCGTCATCGCGGCGCGCAGGGTCGGCATGATCACCTCACCGAGCGCGATCAGCGCCCGGCTGAGGCTCAACTGCGTCTCACGCTCGCCTCGCCCGAGTCGTGTCGCCAGCACGCCGGCCAACTCGGATTCTTCATTCTCGGGCACGAGGACGACGGCTGCTCGCCACGCGGCCCGCGCCACCTCGTCGTCGGCGTCGGTCAGCAGCGCTCGTGTGATCGCCGGCCACGCTCGCCGATCCCCGATCTTGGACAGCGTGTGCAACGCCTGGCTCCGTCCCTGCGCACGCTCGGAGTGGAGTTCGTCGATGAGCCTGGGGACCGTCATCGCTGGTGAGTGGCGGGTGAGTGCCCAGGTCAGCATGTCGCGCACAAAGAATTCAGGCTCGATCGCGCAGCGTTCGACGAGCCGGTCGATGAACCCCGGGTCCGGGGTCGTGCCGGCCGCCATCGCCACCTGCAGCCGCACCGACGAGTCGCCGTTGTCCAGCCCCTGGAGCGCTCGCATCGTGTTCGTGTCCTCTTTCGGCATGGTCGTCGGACCACCTCCCAGGCCGCAGTGAAGGCCTTGTCACCGTGTCAAGGTCAAGCGGGAGGGGCCGTCCGTATCCGGGCGGGCCGGCCGCGTCGGGCGGCTCGCCCCGATAACGGCTGGTGCACCGGAGCCAGAGCTTGCGATCATCACGGCATGACCGCCCCCGACACCGCGATGCTGGACCGCCTCGCCGCCGAGTGCGCTCGGCTGGTCGCCGCCGACCACGGCCGCCGCCTCGACGGTTCGCTCGCCTCCCTCGTCGAACTGGACGAGGTGTGCCTGGCCCTGCTGGCCGACGGGCCGCTCGCCGAGGACCGGCTCCGGCTGTGGTGGCGACTCGTCGGCGCCTATACCGGCCGGGTCCTGGTCCAGGCGTACGGCGGCACGTGGATCGATCACGAAGGAAGCCTCGCCGTCGAGGTCTCCGGGGTGAAGGCGTTCCCCTTCTCCACCGCCCACCGGGTGCTGAGCGGCGAGGAGGGCAAGAGCCTGGCCTCCTTCGGACGGGCTCTGCCCGTCATCATCGATCGGCAGAGTCGCGTCCCAGGGACTCCCGACTAGCGTCCGTACGCAGGCCGCCGCGGTCGGAGGCCTCGCACCCCGGCTCACTCCCGTGCGGTCACCAGGGTGACGGGTCGCCGCCGCGTGGCCGACAGCGTGCTCCACACACTGGCCGCGCCGGTCACCAGGAAGGCCCCGGGGACCAGCAGGAGCAGCGGTGTCCACGGCACCGCGACGAGCGGCACGCCGACCGCGCGGACGCCGGCCGCGGCGATGCCGGCCAGCGCGCCCGCCGCGACGAGGCCGCCGAGCGCCAGCCCGATCGCGGTCACCGCCGACGCCTCGATCAGCGCCATGCGCACGACCTGTGGCCGGCTCAGGCCGGTGACGCGGGCGACCGCGAACTCCGCCGTACGCTCGGCGCCGGCGATGATCACGGCGTTGACGACGGCGACGGCCGCGTACAGGCCGCCGAGCCCCATGAGGACGGCGAAGATCGCCATGTTCCCGCGCTCCTCCGCCGCGGCCCGGTCCCCGGCCCAGCGCGCCACGGTGCGCACCGTGCCGATGCCGGCGGCGCGAAGCCGCCCGGCGACCGCCGCAGGGTCGGTACCGGGGGCGACCTGGACCACGGTCTGTGCCGGTGCCCGGGCCGCGATCGCGTCCGGAACCAGCTCGCGCGGCACCAGGAAGTTGTCGGCGCCGTTCTCCAGGGTCGGCGGCAGCAGGGCGACGATCCGCAGTCGCATCCGCCGCCCGCCGACGCGCGCGGTGACCACGTCGCCGAGACGCCACCCCTCCTCGCTCTGCCCCGGAGCCACGGCGATGGTCCGGCCGTGGAGCCGGTCCAGTGAGCCGGCACGGGCGACCGGCCGGTGCGTTCGCCCGTAGGCCGGCGGGTCCACCGCGACGACTCCCGAGTAGACGGTCCGCCGGTACGCACGGCCGGCCCTCCGGTGCCGGCCCGTCACGGAGACGGGCACCGTGGACTGGACCGACGCGACCGCGACCCCGGGCACCTCCGCGATCCGCGCGGCGGCCGCACCGGTCGAGTCCACGACCAGGTCTCCCGCGACGATGCGCCTCTGCTCTTCGCCGACCATCGTCGCCAGCGAGTCCAGCGTTCCGGTCAGACCGAGGACCAGGGCGACGAGCACGATCAGCGGAGCGGCCGTGGAGGCGCTGCGGCGCACGGCGTCCCGCAGGTTCGCCTGGGCGAGCTCGCCGAGGGTGCTCGGCCGCAGCGCCAGCCCGAACAGCCTGCCGGCGAGCGGCACGACCAGCGGGCTCAACAGGCTCAGCGCCACCGCGCCGAGAACTGAGACGCCCAGCGCGATCACGATCGCCCCCAGGACCTCGGACGCCTGCCCGACCCAGATCATCCAGATCGTGAGGGCCAGGAGGGACGTGCCGAAGAACCAGCGGGACACGGTCATCACCCGCGCGGCGCGTCCGGCGTCGCGCAGGGCCTCCAGCGGGCGTACCGCCGCCGCCCGCCGGGCGGCCGCGAGCACCCCGAGCAGCGCCACCCCGAGCCCGGTGCACGCCGACGCGAGCATGATCCCGCCGTCCAGACGCGGGGAGAACCCGGCCGGCAGGAAGCCGAACGCGACGAGCGACCAGGATTGCGCCCAGGTGGCGGGCACGCCGATCAGCACTCCCGCCGCCGTCCCGGCCGTGCCGAGCAGCGACGCCTCGCACAGCAGCAGGCCGAGGAGTTGCGGGCGGCTTCCCCCGGCCAGGCGCAGCAGCGCGAGTTCCTTACGGCGCTGGGCGACGGTGAAGGCGAAGGTCGAGCTCACGATGAACAACGTCAGGAACGCCGCCAGCAGAACCGTCATCCCGAGCAGCGTCGCGGCGCCCGCGTAGGCGTCCCGCAACCGCTCCCTGGCCTGGCCGGACGGGCTCGAAGGTATCTCCGCGTCGGAGATGGCCGCCATCACCAGCAGCGACGACTGCAGGAGCGCGACGCCCAGGGCCACGGCCACGATGGCGCCGGCGAACAGCCGGCGATGCTCCCGGAAGGTCGTGAGCGACAACCGCAGCACGTTCATCCCTCCAGCCGCGCGAGGCGGTCGGCGACCGCGCCCACGGAGGGCCGGACCAGGCGGTCCACGACCCGGCCGTCGGACAGGAACACCACGGCGTCCGCGCTCGCGGCCGCCGCCGGATCGTGGGTGACCATGACGATCGTCTGGCCTCCCGCGTCGACCAGTCCGCGCATCAGCCCGAGCACCGTACGGGCGGACGCGGAGTCCAGGGCGCCGGTCGGCTCGTCGGCGAACAGGACCTCGGGCCGGGTCACCATCGCACGAGCGATGGCCACCCGCTGCTGCTGGCCGCCCGACAGCTCGCGTGGCCGGTGCCCCAGCCGGTCCCCCAGCCCGACGGCCGCCAGCACGTCCCGAACGTCCTTGCGGGACACCCCGCTCCGGGCCAGTCTCAGCGGCAGGGCGACGTTCTGCTCCGCGGACAGAGACCCGATCAGGTTGAAGCTCTGGAAGACGAAACCGACGGTACGGCGCCGCAACGCGGTGAGGACCCCGTCCGGCGCGGAGGTGATGTCCCGGCCGAGCAGGAAGACCCGCCCGTCGCTCACCTTCTCCAGGCCGGCCGCGCAGTGCATCAGCGTGGACTTTCCCGAGCCCGACGGCCCCATCACCGCCGTCCACGACCCGGCGGGAAACCCGATGTGCACGCCGTCGAGCGCACGGATCCGTGCCTGTCCCGCCCCGTACTCCCTGGTCACGCCGCGCAGTTCCACGACGATCCGGCTCACTCCCGCGGGCCGTTCCGGCCCGGTCCGTCCCACCATCATGAAGTCGATCCCATCGGCGGGCCGGGCCTCCATACATCGGGCCGGGCCACCGAGACACCGAGGCCGCCGTTCGACAGCGGCTCCGCGACGGACGCCACCGGCCGGCCGGCGAACAGGCGGGGCCGCAGGTGGCTGGTCCAGCCGAACTCCTCGCCCCAGTAGAAGGGCGTGAGAGGGATGACCGCCGCCATCAGCAGCAGAGGCGACGCCCATTCCGGCAGGCCGGAGACGCCCAGTGGCGCCAGGTCGGGCTGCCACAGGCCCAGCGCCGCCGCCACCGTGACGGCGGCGGCGACGGCGACGAGCCGTACCAGCGGGTTGACGAGCGAGAGCCCGACCGCCGGCCGGGCGGTGAACAGGTAACCCCAGGACAGGCCGCAGGAGATGAGGAGGTACGCGAGTACCCCTGTGCGCGTTTTCAAAGCCCCGAACGCACCTTTCCGTGTCAGTCGGACGCGTCCGTTCACGGAATCACCGAGCCGGTGGCGCGGCCATCACGGCGGACCACCGGATCCGAGGTAGTGCTGGGCCTACCAGGTCGATGGCTGCGGCCTCATGAGCGGTTCGAACCTAGGCAGTGCTGGGCCTACCAGGTCGAACGCGGCGCCGTCGTGAGCGGCGGGAACCGAGGCCGCCGGTAGCGTGGCGCGTGTGCCCTCCCCCGTGCCGAACACCGCGCTGGAGGCGGTCGCCCGGCGCCGCTTCCTTCTCAGCCGCTGGCCGTGGCGGTCTCTGGGCTACCTGCTGACCGCCGCCGTGCCCGTGTTCGTGGCCGTCCTGCCCCTGGCGCTGCTCACCTCGCCGTGGGCCGTCGCGCTACGCCTGGCGACCCGGGACGGGCGGCCGCCGTACGGCGTGATCACGTCGCTCGTCGCGCTCGGGCTGCTGCTGGTGGTCGGCATCGGCCCGCTGGTGGCCCTGCCCCTGGCGGAGTTGGAGCGGGGACGGCTGCGCCTGGTGGACTCGCGGCCGGTGGCGTCCGCGCACCGCCGCCCGCCGGCCGGCGGGCCGTGGCCGTGGCTGCGCAGCCGCTACACGGAGGCGGCCACCTGGCGGGCCCTCGGCTACACCGCCCTGCTCGTCACCGTGACCGTCGCGCTCTGGCCCGCCGTCCTGCTGCTCCTGCTGCTGATCGGCGGATTGGTCGCGAGTCCGCTCCTGGCGCGGGACGGCCATCCCGTGTCGCTCATCGTCGGCCACGCCGGTACGCCGACGGCGGCCCTGCCGTACGCGATCGCCGGTCTGGTGCTGCTACCGGTCACCGCGTACCTGCTGGCATTGCTCGCCGGTGCGCACGGCGCGATGGCGCGGGCCCTGCTCGCGCGCGGGACCGGCGAGCGGCTGCGCGCGGAGCTGGTCGAGGTGTCGCGCTCGCGCGCCCGGCTCGTCGGCGCCTTCGAGGCCGAACGCCGCCGGATCGAGCGTGACCTGCACGACGGCGCCCAGCAGCGGCTCCTCAGCCTCACCCTGCAACTCGGCCTCGCCCGGCTCGACCTCCCGCCCGAGTCGCCCGCGAGCAGGAGTGTCGCCGACGCGCACGAACAGGCGAAACAGCTCATGGTCGAGTTGCGGGAACTCGTCCGCGGCATTCATCCCCGGGTGCTCACCGACCGGGGACTCCCGGCGGCGATCGGCGAGCTGGCCGACCGGTTCCATCTCCCGGTGACGGTGACCGCCGACCTGCCCGCCCGGCCGCCCCGCCACGTCGAGGGCACGGCCTACTTCGTCGTCGCCGAGGCCCTCACGAACATCACCAAGCACAGCGGGGCGACCGCGGCGAGCGTCACCGTTGGGCACGACGGAGACGTGCTCACCGTGGAGATCCACGACGACGGCGACGGCGGCGCGGACCCACGGCGCGGCACCGGCCTGACCGGCCTGGCCGACCGGGTGGCCGTGACGGACGGGAGAATGCTGCTGTCGAGCCCGGACGGTGGGCCGACGGTCCTACGAGTGGAGCTTCCGTGCAGCCTGAGCGAACCGCGGTCCGAGTAGTCCTCGCCGAGGACGGCGTGCTCCTCCGGGAAGGGCTCGCGGGACTGCTCCACAGGTTCGGGTTCGAGGTCGCCGCCACGGCCGGCGACGCCGCCACGCTCAAGAAGGCCGTCACCGAGCACGCCCCCGACCTGGTGATCACCGACATCCGGATGCCTCCGGAGTACACGGACGAGGGGCTGCGCGCCGCCGTCGAACTCCGCCGCTCCGACCCGAGCCTGGCCGTCGTCGCGCTCAGCCAGTACGTCGAACTGAGTTACGCCTCCGATCTGCTCGACTCCGGCGACGGCAAAGGCGTCGGCTACCTCCTCAAGGACCGGGTGGTCGACGTCGAGGAGTTCGTCGCCACGCTGCGCCAGGTGGCCGGCGGCGGAACCGTGGTCGATCCCCAGGTCGTACGCCAGTTGCTGCGCCGGCAGCGCGACCCGCTGAGCCGCCTGTCCGCACGGGAGCGTGAGGTTCTCGGCCTCATCGCCGAAGGGCACTCGAACACCGCGATCGCCCGGCTGCTCGTCGTCTCCGAGGCCACGGTCGGCAAGCACGTCGGTGGCATCCTCACCAAACTCGACCTCCCTCCGGACGACGACACGAGCCGCCGGGTCCTCGCGGTACTGACCTACCTGCGGAGCGGCTCCGCCCGATGACGCGCACGGCCCGCGCCCGGCTCATCGCCTTCGGCCCGGACGTGACCGCGACCAGCACCGCCGGCCGGGTTCGGCGTTTTCGGCGCGAGACTCCCGAGCGGACGACGGTCAGCGACTGATCACGCGCTGGGCGACGAACACGAACTCCCGCCCCGGGCGGTCCGGGGCCTGCCGTACGTCCAGCACGCGATAGCCGCCGTCGGCCATGCTCCGCTCCAGCTCGTCGCGGTCGCGGAACCTCAGCGTCGAGTCCGAGGTGAGGACCGCGCCGTCCGTCAGGAACCGGTAGATGCAGCGGAAGGAGACCAGGGGGAGGCTGACATCGGTGACCTCGAGACGCCGCTCCACCGGACCGATCCCCGGAACGTCGAGGGTGAGCGGAGCCGTGTCGGCGGCCCACTCCTCCCAGGCGCGGCGCTCGGGACGCCGGGTCTCGAACACGAGGTGACCACCGGGACGAAGCGCGGCGTGAACGCCTCGGAGCGTCCGTGCCCAGTCGTCGTCGGTGAGGAAGACCTGCGCGACGTTCCCGGTCATCACCGCGAGGTCGAAGCCGGACGCCGTGGCGGCGAGCCGAGTAGCGGGTGGGAAGGCGGGCTCGGCCATCAGACGCGCGTCGCCGTGCACCCAGGTGATCCTTCCGGCCGGGTCCTTGGATCGCGCGACGTCGAGCGACGCCTTCGCCGGGTCGACGCCCACGACCGTACGGCCGCTCTCGGCGAGCAGGACCGCCAGGCAGCCCGTCCCACAGCCGACGTCGAGCACCCGGTCCGCGCCCAGCTCGCCGGCGATGGCGACGTAGGCCGCGAGGTCGTCCCGGTCGCCGTCGAAGGCGTCGTAGAGGGGTGCGAGCCGGGGATGGGCGAAGAGCGCGTCGGGCACCAGGCGACCGTACTCGCGGCGGGGCGCTCCGGCGACGGGTTTTCCCGCTGCGCTACGCCTCCGGTGAAACCACGTGTCGCCCGTCCGTCCGGATCGCCAGGATGGCCGACATGAGACTGCTCGTACTGGGAGGAACACACCACGTCGGACGCGCCGTCGTCGAGGCGGCGCTGGCGCGGGGCGATGAGGTCACCACCGTCAACCGGGGACTGAGCCGGGCGCCCGCACCCGGGGTGGAGGCGCTCATCGCCGACCGGACCGACCGTGACGCCCTGCGCCGGGCGGTCGCGGACCGGGAGTGGGACGCGGTGATCGACACCTGGAGCGGACCGCCGCGGATGGTGCGCGACGCGTGCGAGTCGCTCGCCGGCCGGACCGGTCACTACGGGTACGTCTCCAGCCGGTCGGTCTACCGGTGGCCGATCCCGCGCGGCGCCGACGAGAACGCCCCGGTGGTCGACGCCGACCCCGGCGCGGAAAACGACGAGGACTACGCCGCCGCCAAGCGCGGCGGCGAGCTCGCCGCGCTGGAGACGTTCGGCGACCGGGCGCTGCTCGCCCGCGCCGGACTCATCCTGGGCCCGTACGAGAACGTCGGCCGCATGCCGTGGTGGCTGCGCCGGATCGAGCGCGGCGGGCCCGTCCTGGCGCCCGAGCCCGAACGCCCCCTCCAGTACATCGACGCACGCGACCTGGCCCGCTGGATGCTGTCGGCCGCGGACCGCCGGATCTCCGGCGCCTTCAACGCCGTCAGCCCGACCGGGTACTGCACGATGCGCGAACTGCTGGAGACCGCCGTACGGGTGACCGGCGCGGACGCGGAACTCGTCTGGGTCTCCCCCGAGGCGATCGAGGAGGCGGGCATCAGCCCCTGGATCGAACTGCCGATCTGGCTGCCGCAGGACGAGGAGTACGGGGGCATGCACGACTCGGACGTGTCCGCCGCCGTCGGCACCGGCCTCACCTTCCGGCCGATGCCGGAGACGGTCGCCGACACGTGGACCTGGCTCCAGACGGAGGGAGACCCGGAGCCGCAGCACCGGCTCGGACTCGACCCGGACAAGGAGCGGCGCGTCCTGGCGAAGATCAGCACCCGGTGAGCCGGCGACGCGAGCCTTCAGGACGGGGGAAGGTCTTTGAGGTAGCGGACGCCGCGGTCGCCTGAGTCCTCGTAACCGAGGTGCCGGTAGAAGGGGTGGGACCCATCGCGGTGCCGCCCGCCGGTGACCTCCATCCGTACGCAGCCGAGGTCGCCGGCCGGGCGTTCGGCCGCCGCGGCGTCGCCGGGCCGCGCACTCCGGATGACGAGATCCGCGCTCATGAGCCCTCCTTCGTCGGGGGAGTGACCAGGCGCACTGTGCTCGCGTCTCCTTCCCGTCGTGTACGCCGGTCAGCGCAGGCGCGAGGACGAGAGGATCGACGCGACGTGAGCGACGACCATCGCCCAGGTGACGCCCGCGATGGCCATGACGGCCAGCCGGGTCGGTCCCAGACCTCCGGCCGCCGCATCGGCGACCGCGGCGCACAGGAGGACGAGGGACGCCTCGATGCCGTTGGTGATGCGGTGGAGCTTCACCGCCGAGGCCAGCCGCCGGACCGAGGCGAGACCCGCCGCCCGAGGCCGTGCCGCTTCGTCGCCGGCCGGCGCCAGGCCCCGGCGGGCACGCGCGACGTCGACAAGGTCGGTCGAGGCCTTCAGCAGCACGATGCCGAGCGCCGCAGCCAGCCCGACGGACACCCATGCCGCCGACGCGCCGCGGGCCGCCCGGAAGCCCGCTCCCACCATGAGCGCGGCGTCGGCCAGGTACGCGCCGAGCCGGTCGAGGTAGATACCCGTCGCGCTGTTCTGCCCCCGCCACCGGGCGACCTCGCCGTCCACGCAGTCGAACAGCAGGAAGAGCTGGAACAGCAGCGCCGCCGCTACGGCCCCCGCCGGTCCGGGAACGAGCAGGGCCGGGCCCGAGGCCACGCCGCACACCACCATCGACCACGTCAGGGCGTCCGGCGTCACCCGGGTGCGGACGAGGCGGCGGGTGAGGCGCAACGAGATCCGCCGCATGTACAGGCGGCCCGCCCAGTGTTCGCCGTTGCGGCTCCGCAGCTTCGCGCCCGGCTGGCAGACCTCGCGCAGTTCGGCGAGTGTTGGAACGGTGGCCGCGCGGGGCGTTTCGAGCATCCGGTCAGGATAGGGGCTTCGCGGCCGCCGCCACCCGTGGTGCGCCACGACCGAGATCACTGCGCGGGAGGGCATGTGGCGGTCGGATGGACGGGGTTCACCGCCGGGTGAAGGCGCGGATGAGTTCGGCGAGTCTCTCCGGGCGGTCCAGGGGGATGAGCGTGTCGCTGTCGCCGACCTCGGCCAGGTGGGCCTGCGGCAGGAGGGCGGCCAGGCGGCGGCCGTGGTCCAGGGGCATCACGCGGTCCTCGGTCGCCCACACCACCAGGGCCGGGCGGTCGAACCTCGGCAGGCGTTCCGCGGCGGCCAGCAGGATGTCCGGGTCGGCCGCGGCGGCGCGCAGGACGCGTACGGTGTCGCGGCGGATCTCCGGCCGGGTCAACACCGGGCGCATCCATCGCGCGGTGGCCGCGTCGCCTCGCCTCGTCAGGTGGCCGAACGCCAGTGGCAGGCGCCGTACGGGACGGAGCCGCATCTGCTGCATGAACAGGCCGAACAGCCACGGCGACAGCCGGCCCGAACGCACCAGCGTGCGGCCGGTGAGTCCCGGCGGGAAGTTGTCGAAGGCGTCACACGAGACCAGCACCGCCCCGGCCACGCGCGCCCGGTCCTCGCCGATGAGGAGCTGGACGAGCGCGCCGCCCGTGTCGTTGCCGACCAGGGTGACATCGCGCAGGTCGAGGCGGTCGAGGAACTCCGCCACCAGCTTCGCCACGCCCGGGAGCGACAGGTCGGCCCCGGGGTCCATCGCCCGGCGATGGGCGCCCAGGGGCAGCGTCGGCACCACGCACCGATGGTCGGCGGACAGGTCGGCGACCGGGCCGTCCCACAGCGAGGCGTCCATCATCAGGCCGTGCAACAGGACGAGCACCGGGCCGTCACCGGTGTCCTCGTACTCGATGACGCCGCCGGACAGCGTGACCTCTCTCGCGCCGCGGCTCTCTTTCGCTCCGTGTCCCGGCATGGCGGACCTCCGCTCAGGAAATGAACCGTGCGGTTCACATTTCCAAGTGAACCATGTGGTTCGCACATGCTCCACGGTGGGTACGGCTAGACGGCGGCCTCCTCGCGTTCCAGCGTCCGGACCAGGGCCTCGAAGCCCGCGGCGACCCCCGCGTCGTCCTCGCCGATCAGTCGTTCGAGCAGGAAGCCCCGCAGGGTCGCGAGGATCATCTGGGCGACCTGGGCTCTGCGCTCCTCGGTCCAGCCGTCCGGGCACAGGGACCGCAGCACCGGCAGATACTGCCCCGAGGCCTCCCGGCCCAGCTCGGCGTACCGCGCCGGGTCGTACATCGCCAGGCCCATCGCCTGGTCGAGCACCCGCCGCAGCCCCGACTCCTCCTCCATCAGGATCGGCCAGATGGCGCGTACGCCCTCCGCCAGCGTGCCGCCCCGCGCGGCGATCGCGGGCAGCGCGTTGCCGATGCGGCGTTCGCGCAGCTTGAAGACCGCCTGCCGGAGCAGGTCCTCGGCCCCGTCGAAGTGGTAGAGCAGCACCTTGTGCGTGGTGCCGGCCGCACGCGCGGCACGCCGGAGCGAGAAGTCCACGAGCCCGTTCGCCGCCAGATCGTCGGTGACCCGGTCGAGCAGTTCCCGCCGCCTCGCCTCGCCGCGCGGCGACCCCGCCGACCGCCGGTACCCCGCACGTGAGCCGTCATGCGCAGAGGTGTTCATGCCCCCAGCTTCCCAAGCTGGTAGTGCGGGTTCGACTCCCGTCACCCGCTCGCATCACAAAGGCCCAGGTCGGAAGGTTGTCCCGACCCGGGCCTTGATCGTTTCTAGGCACCATGGCGCCCCGTCGTGCAGCCAACGTGCAACGAGGCCACCGGCACCAGCACTTCCGCCGGCCCCTCAACGCCGTCGTCTCGCTGCGCTTTGAGAAGTACGTCGAGGCCCTGGGCGCCCATCCTCCGCATCAGGTCATTGGTCGTCCAAGGTCATTCCGACGCGATCGCCGGGTGACGGTCAACTGGTGCGTTGTCCGGTCACGGTCACGGCATCGCCTGGTCGCTGCTCTCGGCGAAATGGCGATACCACTCTTGGGCCTCCTCTGGCCGGCCCGACTCATCGAGGAGGACGGCCAAGTCGAAGGTCGCCGCCGTATGGCCCGCCTCAACGGCGCGGCGAAGCCACGACTCGGCCTCCGGCCCGCGGTCCCACTGCGCCAGCAGTGCGCCGAGGACGGCCATGGCCTCGACATCGCCGTCCTCGGCCTCGCGGCGGAGACGTTCCTCGGCCTGCGCGGCATGACCCGACTCATGCAACTCGTGTGCGAGGGCGGGGATGAGGTCAGGGTCGTCGGTCCGGGCGGCACGGCGAAACCACTGCTCGGCCTCCTTGCCTCGGTCCAGTGCGAGGAGAACGACACCGAGGGTGCTGATCGAGAAGGTTTCGCCGCTCTCGGCCGCGCGCCGAAGCCAGGGCTCGGCCTCCTCGGCCCGCGCCTCCTTGGCGAGCCGAAACCCGAGCCCGTACATCGCGGTGGTGTTCCCGGCCTGGGCGGACAGCCGGAGCCAATGTTCCGCCTCCTGACCCTCTCCTTGCTCATCGAGCAGACCACCGAGATAGACCATCGCCGTGATGTCCCCGAGCTCGGCGGCACGGCGAAGCCACGGCTCAGCCTTGTCCAACCGATCCGCAATGAGGAGATCGAAACCCAGGGCACGCATCGCGTCGACGTCCCCGCGAGCCGCGGCCAGACGCCGACCCGGCCGCTTGAACGAACTACCGGCGACGAACCGGAAGACGGGCCCCAGCGGGACGATCACGAAGATCACCGTGAGGATCATCATCGCCGCTATCCAGAAACCGGCCATCACCAACGGCCCCCGACGATCGCCACCGTGAGCAATGACCAGAGAACGACCCGTCGTCTCATGAGAACCCCTCCAAACGGGCTCTCGCGCCGCATCGCCGGCGCTCGCAAGTGAGGACGCCCCAACACGGCTCCAGGTTGGCACTGGGCGGGTGCTCCGCTGTCATCGATCACCTTCCGCTCTCGCGTATCAGTGACGGGCCCTGAACGATTCACCGCCGATCCCCTCACGGGCAGAGGGCGGGCGGGTTCGATTCCCGCCACCCGCTCAGACGCCAAGAAGCCCAGGTCGGGACATTGAGCTCGAACGCTGGGGGATTCTCTCGTCACCGGCTCTTACCGTTGGGACCGTGGAACACGACCTCGACCATCAAGACCAGGTCTTCATCAACTTCCGGGACTTCTTCCGGTGTTCGCCGGGGCACGCGTTCCGCTGGGTCGATCTCAAGCGATTCCGCCTGCCCCGGCCGGCGCGAAGCGATTCGCACATCCTGGATGCCCTGATCAGACACGATCACTTCCGGGACGACTACGCAGGGGGCGGGGTCGACCCGGTGGGGACTCGGCACGGCCCTTACTGGCTGGACCGCATCTCCGCCGACGCGTACGAGCCGGTCGATGAGACGACCGCGGCGTACACCTTGGACCTGTGGGCCGGCCAGTACGGCGAGTTGCCCCGGGCGTTGAAGGTGGCCTTGGAGCGGGACGTCCACGCGCTGGTGCGGGGCGCCACAAGCCGATACCGCCTCAAGGACCTGGGCGAAGGCGCGCTGCACGACTGGGGCGGCGTGCACGGTGAGTTCTACGAGCTGGTCGTGATCGACCGCACTACCGGCAGCTTGGCTCTGATCGTCGCCGCCGACGACTGAGACCGCCGCGGAGCGTCTGCGGCGCGCGTACGGGCGATGGCGACGAGGACCTCCCGGCGGCGTTGACCACCGTCGCAATGCCGTGGTAGGTCATACGTCGTGTCGCGTGTCGGGGCGCCAGGTGGACGGCGTCGGCATGGAGGCACCGTGATCAAGGAGACCGCCATGCGTCCACCTCTTCTTTCCTGCTGAGTGACGCCGGGCCGCACCGGCCCGCGCCCAGACGCCTCATCACCGCTCGCCCGGCTGTTCCGGCCGGCGCCGTCTGTTCTCCTTGATCGAAAGTTGATTCATGCCTGCTTCACCTGCCGAATCCGGCCTGCCCTCGTCCGAGCCGTACGTGCACCCGATCGACCAGCCGATCGTCGCGGAGTTCACGCGATGACCGGCGATGAGCAGGGCCCGGTCTCCCCCGACCGGGCACGGGCCCTGGGCCGGCAGCTGATCGAGATGCACCAGTGGCTCCGCGCCGAACTGGCGCGGCTCCGCGAGGAGATCGCCGCCTACGCCGGACGCGGCACCCCGCAGCCCCCGGTCCCGCTTCGGGCGCACTGCACGGCCTTCTGCGAGACCCTGACCCGCCATCACACGAGCGAGGACACCACCGGGTTCCCGGCCCTCGCCGAGCAGTTCCCCGAGCTCAACCCGGTGCTGGAAGAACTGCGGCAGGATCATGTGCTGGTCGCCGACATCCTCCGCAGGCTGCAACGGCTCCTCACGACCCTGTCACCGGACAACGCCGAACCGGCGCGACGGGAGCTCGACGGGCTGACCGCCATTCTCGAATCCCACTTCCGGTGGGAGGAGAGAAGACTCGTGGACGCCTTCGACGCACTCAGGCCGGCGAGAGCGGGTGAGGAGCTGTTCGGAGAAGTGCCGGAGGCCGTCCGAGGAGACGCTCAGCGGTGAGCGGTCAGCGTCCGGAGGTCGTCGGCGATGCCGGGCAGCGGAGAGACGTTGCCGATCAAGGCGAACCAGTCCCACAGTTCGAGAGCGTGGTAGAGGCGATAGAGGCGCACACGGTCGACCCAGTCGTCGGGCAATGGCCCGTACCCGTCCAGCAGGCCGGACAGTTTCGCCTCGTCGTCGTGGACCGAGTAGTACTGCGTCTTGGCCAGGTCCAGCAGTGGATCCGCGGCAACGGCGTTCTCCACGTCGATGAACCCGGTCAGCGCCCAGTCGTCCGCCTCGGGGGCGACCAGGACGTTTCCCTCGTAGAAGTCGTTGTGACACAGCCTCGGTCCCACGGACGCCGCGAACAACTCGGCCTGGTGCGCGACGTGTTCCTCGATCCTGTCGTGGAGCGCGGGATCGCCGCCGTGTTCGGCGAACTCCCGTAGCTTCTTGGCGAACTGGCGGTTCATGTACGCGGTGTTGTCCGGCTCGGGGTGCCGCAGGCGGGTGGTGAGGTAGCCGTAGGCGTCCTGTTCGACGCGGTGAATCGCCGACAGCACCGCGCCCATCTGGCGGTAGACGCCGCGGACCTGGTCGGTGTCGAACTCGTCGATGGCCTCCGACAACGGCCGGCCGCTGAGCCTCGTCATGACGGCGAAGGGCGAGCCGACGAGATCCGTACCGTACTCGGCGTGCAAAATCGTCGGCGCCGGCCGGACGCCCTGGTCGGCGAGGACGCCGTAGACATGCACTTCTTTGGCGAGCTTCCAGCGCCACTGCTCTGCGTAGATCTTCACGATCACCGCGTCCGGCGGCCCCGCGCACCGGATCTCGTACACCGTGCTCAGCTCGCCACCCGTACGAGCGATCACCTCGGTGACGGCGGCTCCGGGCGAGACCAGGCTCAGGATCTCGCGGGCCTGGTGCAGGGTGAGCGCTCCGTCGGACACGCGGAACACTGTAGGAGCGGTCCTGGCGCCGATCGACTGGATTTTCCTCACGCCGGCGAAGACCCATGTCGGCGTATCGCGACGGCACCCGCCCGGCGGCGCGACGTTCAGAGCGAGCGGGGCACTCCCTCGGCGACCCACTGGCGGATCCGCTCGGCCGCCTGGTCGGCGACGGAATGCCCGGGAGGGCGGGTGACGAGGTCGCTGAGCGCGAACATGTCCAGCACGCGCCCCAGGTAGCCCCAGTCCTCCTGCAGTGGCAGGCCGGCGGGGCGGTGGCCGGCGAATCCGGCGCGGAAGCCGTCGAGGAAGGCCGCCGGGTAGTCGTGCCCGAAGCGCGCCATGTTGGCGGCGTCGCCGTACGGGCAGCCGGAGTAGGCGAACTCCCAGTCCAGGACTGCCTCGACACGCCAGCCCGCGCGGGTACGGGCGACCAGGATGTTCTTGGGGTTGACGTCGGCGTGCACGAGCCGCGCGTGGTCGTCGACGGCGGCGAGTGCCGGGGCGTGGGCCTCGCACAGGGCCGCCCAGGCACGCCGCGTGGCCTCGTCCAGCCGGCTCTCGGAGGTGCCGGCCATGCACTTGCCCGCGAACGCGGGAAGCTGCTCGGACCACGGGCGCTCCGGGCCGGCGGTCAGCGACGCGTCGGTGAAGAAGCCCCGGCGTTCGAAGCGCACCGCGGCGATGCCGGCGACGACCCGCCCGACCTCCGCGCCGAGTTCGCGCGTCCGCGCGCCGTCGCCCGTGGCGAGCACCCGGGCGAGCAGCTCGCCCGGCACGTACTCCACGAGCATGACGGGCCGGGTGCGCTCCGTCGCGGGAAGGACGGCCAGGACCTCCGGGACGGGCACGTGGCGGCGTGCGGTCGCCATCACCGCCGCCTCCACGCCCGGGTCGGGGCCGCCGAGCCGGGCCACGACCCGGCCCCCGGCGTACGTGACCAGGCACGTCTCGTGAGAGAAGCCTCCCGCCAGGGTGGATGTGGCCGACACGGCGCCGCCGAGCGCCTCGGCGATCGCCTCCGTCTCCTCCGATCGCATCGGCCCAGTCAACCACTCGTGTGAGAGTGTGGAGGCGTGGAGTTGCGCGAGACGTTCGACCGGGCGGCATCGCTGTACCAGCGGGCCCGCCCGGACTATCCGGACGCGCTGTACGACGACCTGCTCGCCCTGACGGGCGTCGTGCCGCCCGCGCGCCTGCTCGAAGTGGGATGCGGGCCGGGCAAGGCGACGCTGCCGCTCGCCCGCCGGGGGTTCCGCATCACCGCCGTCGAGCTCGGCACGGCCCTCGCGGCGGAGGCCCGGCGCCGTCTCGCCGGGTTCCCGCACGTCGAGGTGGTCAGGTCGTCGTTCGAGGAGTGGGAGCCCCCGGACACACCGTACGACCTCGTGTACGCGGCCACGGCGTGGAAGTGGGTCGATCCGCGCGTCCGGTACGCGAAGGCGGCGGCGCTGCTGCGACCGGGCGGGCGGCTGGCCGTGTGGGACGCCGGGCACGCGTTCCCCGAGGGTTTCGACCCCTTCTTCGCCGAGATCCAGAAGGTGTACGACGCGCTCGGCGAGGGCGGCGACGACGTGTGGCCGCCGCCGCGGCCCGAGGACCTGCCGGACCCGCACGCCGCGGACCTCGCGGCGTCCGGACGGTTCGAGGTCGTGGGCACGCGGCGGCACGTCTGGGCCCGGCGTTACACGGCCGAGGAGTACCTCGCCTTGCTCGACACGTTCTCCGGTCACATCGCGATGGCACCGGAGCGGCGCGACCACCTCTACGCCGAGGTCCGCCGCCGCCTCGCCGCCCGCCCGGACGGGCGGCTCACCCGGCACTGGTCGACCGTGCTCACCGTCGGCCGTCGCGTGTGACCCCAGTGCGGTGACCGCCCGCCGTTCGCCGGGCCGATGACCCGCCGGGGCTGCCCGCTCCGGTCCGCGAACGCCGGCATGCTCTGAGTCGGGCCTACGCGCCGGCGAAGGCGCGCCGGTAGGCCGACGGTGAGGTGCGCATCGCCCGGGTGAAGTGGGACCGGTACGTCACCGGGCTGGTGAAGCCGACCGTACGGGCGATCTCCTCGATCGGCGCCGAGGTCCGTTCGAGGAGCGGCAGGCTCGCCTGGATCCGCTGGTGGATCAGCCAGCGGATCGGGCTGGTCCCCGTACAGCGGGCGAAGTGGCGCAGGTACGTGCGCGGGGACATGTGCGCGCGGCGTGCCAGGGTCTCCACCGTGATCTCCCGCCGGAGGTCCGTCAGGGCCCAGGCCATGGTGCCGGTGATCCGGTCGTCGTCGAGGTCGTGCGGCACGGGCGCCTCGATGAACTGGGCCTGCCCGCCCTCCCGGTGCGGCGGGACGACCAGCCGCCGCGCCACGGCGTTGGCGATGCTCGGGCCGTGGTCCAGGCGCACCAGGTGCAGGCACAGGTCCAGGCCGGCCGCACTGCCGGCGCTGGTCAGCACGTCGCCGCCGTCGATGTAGAGGACGTCGGGATCGACCCGTACGCGGGGGAAGCGGCGGCGCAGCAGGTCCGCGTACTGCCAGTGGGTGGTCGCCCGCCGGCCGTCCAGCAGGCCCGCGGCGGCCAGCGCGAACGCCCCGGAGCAGATCGAGACGACGCGGGCGCCTCGTGCGTGCGCCCGGCGCAGCGCCGCGACCAGCGCGGGTGAGGACCCGGCGCGTACGTCGCTGACGCCGGGCACGATCACCGTCTCGGCGGAGGCGAGCACGTCCAGGCCGTGCCGGGTGTCCAGGGTCGCTCCCCCGATGACGCGCAGCGGGCCGGGCCGCTCCGCGCACACCGTCAGGTCGTACCAGGGGACGTCCAGCTCGGGTCTCGGCAGGCCGAACACCTCGGTCACGATGCCGGTCTCGAACGGCGACATGCCGTCGTAGGCGAGCACCGCGACGGTGCGCCGGCGACGTGGCGGACTGAGCATGGCGGGATCTTAGCGGTGAACGGCGTCAGCGCCACTGGCGGCGGGAGGCCGGGACCGCGAGCATCGTCGGCATGTCCACTGTTCTGTCCACCGCACCCGCGGATCCCGCCGAGGCCGCCGCCCACTTCGCCGCTCGCCTGGCGTTCGAGACCGACGTCTCCGACGTGCACGCCGACCTGGAGGCCGGGGTGCCCGGCCTGGTCGTGGTCGACTCCCGCAGCACCGAGTCCTGGGAGCAGGGCCACCTGCCCGGCGCCGTGCACCTGCCCTCCGGCGAGGTCGCCGAACGGGCGTCCGCCGTCGTGCCGCGTGACGCCACGGTCGTCACCTACTGCTGGGGCCCGGGCTGCAACGGCGCGACCCGTGCCGCGCTGGCGTTCGCGCGCCTCGGCTACCGGGTCAAGGAGATGACCGGCGGTTATGAGTACTGGGTACGCGAGGGCTTCGCGGTACGGACTCCGGCCGGCCGGGTCGTCGAGCCCGCCGACCCGCTCACCGCACCCGTCTCGGCGGCGGCCTGCGGCTGCTGACACCGCCGATGATCCCCTACCGGCCGTTGACCGTGCCAGATGATCTTTTACTCGGAGGAAGGCCCGATCGCATTTCTTGCTTGACCTGGGTTTACGCCCTCATCGACCACGGGTACTCACAGTAACGAGATCGCAACACCATGTGATGAGTCCTGGGCGGGTCCGCCCGAGTCATCGTGTGCGATTCAAGGAGGGCCGATGAGGGTCGTGACGGCGAAACGACGCCGGCGGATGATTCCCCCCATCCGTTTTCCGGCGGCACCCCGCGCCATCCGCCCTTTCCTGTCCTCTCGGCGCCGGCGCCGTACGCCCCCACGGCACCGGGCCGCCACGGCCGGGTCGGCGGTCCCCGATGCCGCCGGCCCGGCGCCCCCCCCGACCGGCGACACCGATCCCCCGGCGACCCGCCGCCGACCCGGGGACCGGACGCCCGCCGGGGGTCCGGACACTCGCCGACGTGGGAGTCAGACGCCCGCTGACTCGATGGCCGGACGCCCGCCGACACGGGGGCCGGACGCCCGGCGACCGCGGGTAACCGGACACCCGCCGACTCGGGCGCCGAACGCTCACCGACCGGGGGTAACGGACGCCCGCCGAGGGCCGGACGCCCGCTGATCGCCGGCGATCGGACGCCCGCCGGCTCGGGGGCCGGGCGTTCACCGACCGGAGGCACCCGGGCGCCCGCTGACCGGGGTGGAAGAGACCGCGCCGGCCCGCGACGGACCATACGCCGCCGCGGGTCGGCGCCCTCGGTCAGGGAGGCTTTATCCTAGTACTAGGATAAAGCCGTGGATGCCGACCTGACGTCCGCCGAGCTGACCTTGCTCGGCCTGCTCGTCGAGAAGCCGCGGCACGGCTACGAGCTCGACGAGGTCATCAGCGCCCGCGGCATGCGGGAGTGGACCGAGATCGGCTTCAGCTCGATCTACTACCTTCTGACCCGGCTCCGCGACCGTGGGCTGATCACCGAGATCGACACGACGCGAGGCGCCCGGGGAAAGGCCCGACGGATCTACGGGCCGACGGCCGAGGGGCGCCGGGCGTGCGCGCGGGCGGCCGAGGCCGCGGTGGCCGAGCTTCGGCCCGTGTTCCCGCCCCTCCTGGTCGGTCTGGCCAACCAGCCGGTCATTCCGCCCGAGCGCCTGCGGGCCGCGCTCGACCGGCGGGCGGCGGCCCTGGCGGAGAGGATCGCCGCCATCGGCGCGGCCCGCGATGCCCAACCCGGCATGCCCGATTTCGTCCGCGCCATCTTCGACTTTTCGCTGAGCCGGCTGGCCGCCGAACAGCAGTGGCTGGCCGCCTACCGTGCGGCCGAACCCGGCGACCGGCCTCCCACCGAGCCCCCCTCCAGGAGTGCGGATGACCACGGCCCGCTATGACGTCAAACGAGAGCTCAAGCAGTGCTACGCGCCGAGGAACACCGACTGGGCGCTGGTCGAGGTGCCCGCGCAGCGGTTCCTCGCCATCGACGGTCACGGCGACCCCAACACCAGCGCCGACTACGCCCGCGCGGTCGAGGCGCTCTACGCCGTCGCCTACACGATCAAGTTCGCCAGCAAGAACGTCCTCGGCCGGGACTTCGTCGTCGGGCCGCTCGAAGGGCTGTGGTGGTCAGACCGCCCGGAGGTGTTCATCACCCGCGATAAGGACGCCTGGCACTGGCGCATGCTCATCAGCCAGCCCGGCTGGATCACCGACGACCTCATCGACGAGTCCAAAGACGCCGCGCTGACCAAGAAGAACCTTCCCGCGATCGCCGAGGTCCGCCGCGAGAGGCTGGAGGAGGGCACGAGCGCCCAGCTCCTGCACGTCGGCCCCTACGACGACGAAGGTCCCGCACTCGCCAGGCTCCACCATGAGTACCTCGCCGCGAACGGCCTGCGCATGTCCGGGCACCACCACGAGATCTACCTCGGTGACCACCGCCGGACCGAGCCCGCCAGGTTCAAGACCGTCCTCCGGCAACCCGTGCGCACGGCGAACTGACGCGGCGGCACCGCCGGGCTCCGTGCGGCGCGAAGGCGTCAGGCGGCGCCGACGTTCGTGGCCGGCTCCGGGCGGGTGCGCAGTTCGTTCACGACCCGGCGTTCGACGTAGAAGGCCAGAAACGGGATCACGCCCGCGAGCACGATCAGCACGACCCTCCCCAGCGGCCAGCGCGCCCGGCGGTAGAGGTCGAAGGTGGCCAGCAGGTACAGCGGGTAGCAGATCACGCCGTGGGGCACACCGACCGCGTTGGACAGGACACCGTTGTGCGCGAAGATCTTCAGCGGGACCGCCACGAAGCACAGCACGATCAGCAGCGTGCCGGTCACGTACGCCATGATGCGGTAACGGGTCACCGCTCCTTGCACGGGATGTCCTTCCGTGAGGCCCGCGCCGTCAGTGGCGCGCGCTCTCGTCGTTCAGCCGGGCGAGACGGCGGTTGTAGGCCGCCAGCTCCTCGTCGTCCTCGTCGTCGATCTCCACTCGCGGCGCGGCGCGCTCGGGCACCACGGTGCCCGGGCCGTCGGTCTTGCCGCGCAACTCGTCGCGCACCATCCGGACCCACATCGCGATCACGAAGATCGCGAACATCGGCCACTCGATGACGTAGGCCCAGCTCTGCAGGTTGCCGTCCTGGGCACGCGTCAGCTGCCACCAGCCGGCCAGCATGAAGATCCCGATCAGCACAATGGCGATCAGGTGGAGCCCCAGCCAGCCGGGAGTGAAGAACCGTCGCACATACGTGAGCGTACCCGCGTCGTCGCGGAACCGTGCCGGACCCCCGCCGCAAGCGACAAGACCGTGGCCGCGGGTCCCGCCCGGGGGGCGGGGCGCGGTGGAAGTGCGGGCCGGAGACGGATCTGACGGGGACTACCGAGACAAGGCCTAACCGACGAGTGACTGGGTGCCCAGGACGGTGAGCAGTTCAAGGCGCTCGGCATCCTCGGTGCCGGGTTCCGCGGTGTAGACCATGATTCGCAGATCGCTGCCCGCCACGCTGAGCACGTCACAGTCGAGTGTCACCGCGCCGACACGAGGGTGGTCGATCGTCTTGCGGGCCGCCTCGTGGTGACCGGTGACACCGGTCTCCCACAGCTCCGTGAACCTGTCGCTGTGCGCACGCAGATCCGCGACCAGCCGCTTGAGCCGCTGGTCGGCCGGGTAGCGCGCGGTGACCGCACGAAGGTCGGCGACCAGCGCGGCCTGCAGGGCGTGCCGTGACTCCGGGGTGAGCCGCGCCCGGTCGTTCAGGCCGAGGAAGTTGCGCCACACCCCGTTGCGCTCGTGGCCGTTCCAGCCCGCCGGATCACCCATGAGGGCGGCGTAGGGCGGGTTGGCCACGAGCAGTGTCCAAGCCGCGTCGAACACCGCGACAGGAGTGCCGGTCAGCCGGTCCAGCAGGCGCTGCACGCTGGGGGTGAGATGGGAGGGCACGCACTCTGGGCGGGGCGGCTGGAGTCCGCCCAGCCGGAACAGGTGTGCGCGCTCGGCGGCCGACAGGCGCAGGGCCCTGGCCAGCGCTTCGATGACCTGCGCCGACGGGTTGGTCGCGCGGCCCTGTTCGAGGCGGGTGACGTAGTCGGCCGAAATGCCCGCCAGCTGGGCGAGCTCCTCGCGGCGCAGCCCCGGGACGCGTCGTTGGCCGCCGGCGGACAGTCCCGCGGCCTCCGGCGAGACCCGGTCGCGCCACCGGTGCACGGCCTGCCCGAATTCCGTCGTCCCCATGACTTCCAGTATGTCCGCACGGTTTCCGCACCGCCTGGTACCGGCATTCCTAGGAAGACCAGGCGTCTGGCTGGTCGCCCCGAGCCGTCACAGCCTTGAGGCATGAACATCGGTCGCGAACGGCCGCCCGTCGGTTTCATCGGCCTGGGCGACCAGGGCCTGCCCATGGCGACGGCCATCGCCGAGGCGGGATTCCCCCTGCACGCCTGGGCGAGGCGGCCCACCTCTCTGGACGGCCTGCGCGGCGTGTCACACGTCCGCCACGACGGCATCCGGGATCTGGCCGCGTCGTGCGACATCGTCGGGTTGTGCGTCAGCACCGACGAAGACGTTCTGCAGTTGGTCACGGGCGGGCTGTTGGACGCCCTGCGTCCCGGTGCGGTCGTGGTGAACCACGGCACCGGCCTTCCCGCCAACGCGGTGCGGCTGACCGAGATCTGCGCGCCGGCCGGGGTCGAGGTCCTGGACGCACCGGTCAGCGGAGGACGGCCGGCCGCAGAGGAACGGCGGCTGACCACCATGGTCGGGGGACCGCGGACGGCCGCGGAGCGCTGCGAGCCCGTGTTCTCGTCGTTCTCCCGCCACGTCGTCCATCTCGGCGGCGCGGGTGCCGGGCAGACCGCGAAGCTGTTCAACAACGCACTGCTGATGATGAACCAGGCCAACATCGCCGAGATCGTCGATCTGGCCATCGAACGGGGCATGGACCCGGCGCGGCTGGTCGGCGTGCTGAAGCTGGGCAGCGCCTCCAGCGCCGCCCTGACCCTGCTGAACACGATGGTCACCCTCGACAACGTCGCGCACCTGTCCAGTGTCGAGGCGCTGGACATGGAACTGTTCGACACCGCGATGCGCGAGGCCGATGTCGACCCCCGCGCGGTGACCGAACGCGGCATGGCGGGCGCACACGGGCTGTCCCGGCTGCTGCACTCGCTGAACCCAGGAGACCCGGCCGCGACGGCCGGCAACGGAAAGGAACAACAATGAGCAGGCTCGCACTCGTCACCGGTGCCACCTCCGGCATCGGCAGGGCTTTCGCCGGACGCCTGGCCGCGGACGGCTACGACCTGGTGCTGGTGGGCCGGCGGAAGGAGCGACTGGACGAGTTCGCCGGCGCGCACCCGGAGGTCAGGGTACGAACCGTCTCCGCCGATCTGTCCACGAGCGACGGAATCGACGAGGTGGCCCGGATCTGCGCGACCGAGCCGCTGACCATGCTGGTGAACAACGCCGGCGTCGCCCACTACATGCCGCTCGCCGAGCTCCCCGCCGACAAGGCCGGCGAACTCGTCGGCGTCAAGGTCCTCGCGCCCACGATGCTCACCCGCGCCGCCGTCGCGGGTATGCGGGAGCGCGGGGAGGGCACGATCATCAACGTCGCCGGCATGATCGCCTTCAGCGGCCCCGCGCCGCACTCGCAGATGCCCCGTCGTGCCGTCTACGGCGGAAGCCTGGCCTACCTCGTCGCGCTGTCCCAGCTCCTGAGCGCGGAACTCGAGGGCACGGGAGTCCGGGTCCAGGTCGTGTGCCCTGGTGTGGTGGCCACCGAGTTCCACGAGCGCCAGGGCATCGACATGAGCGTGGTGCCCCGCATGGCGGCCGACGATGTCGTGACCGCCAGCCTGCGCGGCCTGGAGCTGGGCGAGACCGTCTGCGCCCCGGGTGTCGAGGATGCCGGCCTGCTGGACGCGGTCTTCCAGGCCGACCTCGCCGCCTTCGGCGCACAGAGCCCGGAACTCGCCACGCGCTACCGCGCCGTCTGAACCGAACCGACGTGGCCGCCGCCGGGCCACCGTTCTCCGTCCGGCTGTCAGCGGGTGCCGAGCGCCTCGGCGAGGAAGCCGATCGTCGCGACGGAGGAAGTACCCCTCCGCGGCCGGCGGAAGGTCCCCGCAGGCGAGACGCCCTAACGGGAGCCTGGCCGCTCCGGCGGCGGGCCGGAGTAGACGGCGCGCGGACGCAGTGGCGCGTCATGGGCGTACTCCTCCAGCGCGTGGGCCAGCCAGCCGGCCGTTCGGGCGACGGCGAACACCGCCTCGCCCGCGCCCTGGATCATCCCGGTGACGTACGCGAGGGCGGCGAGCGCGACGTCGAGTGCCGGATCGGGCAGCCGCCGGGCGCGTGCCTCGGCGAGGACCGCCTCGACCACCCGCAGGCGGTCGCGGTCCGGGGCGGTGGCCCGGACGATGTCGAGCAGGCACGTCGCGCGGGCGTCGCCGCCCGCGTACAGCCGGCCGCCGAAGCCCGGGACACGGTCGCCGCGCCGGAGGCGTTCGCCGATGACACGGCCCGCGCGGTCGGGCCTGCCAATCTCGGCGAACAGCGCCTCCGCGCCGAGCGACGCGCCGCCGTGGAGCGTCCCGCCGAGCACGCCGAGGCCCGCGCCGACGGCGGCGTACGGGTCGGCGCGCACCGACGCGGCGACCCGCACGGCCACGGTCGATGCGGCCAGTTCGTGATCGGCCAGCAGCACGAGCGCCGACCGCAGGGCGCCGACCGCCTCCGGGCGCGGCTCCACGGCGGTGAGGCGGGCCCACAGGCGTTCGGGGATCGCGGTCGCGGCCGGGTCGTTCTCGCCCGGGAGCGCGTCGACCATGCCCGCGATGAGGTTGCGGCCGGCGGCGGTCACGGCCGCCGGGTCGAGGTTGAGACGCAGCGGGTCGGCGGTCGCGAGTGCCACGGTGATCACCTGGAGGCGCTCGAGCGGCAGCGTGCCGGCCGCCAGCCCCGACTGGGCCGCGCGGGCGGCGGTCACCGCGTCCGGGTGCGCCCGCCACGGCGTCGTCGCGGCCGGCTCCTCGCCGGTCCACAGCCAGTGCGCGACGTCCTCGAACCGGTGCGTCGCGGCCAGGCGGAGGGCGTCGCGTCCGCGGTAGTAGGGCCGGTCGTCGCCCAGGACGGTCAGCCGCGACTCGATGACCAGCTCATGTCCGCCGCGCCGGGGACGGCCCCGCCGGGCGAGCTCCTCGACCTCGGCCGGGTCGAACAGGCTCCGCCGGCCGTCCGGCGTGCGGGCGCGGCGCAGGATCCCGCGGCTCACGTAGGCGTACAGCGTGGCGGGCTTGACGCCGAGCCGGTCCGCCGCGCTCGCCGCGTCGATCCACCCGCCCGTCTCCGCCACCCGGCCTCCGTTGATTTCCGTCAATGTTGACGCGCATTCTCCGCTCCCTGCGAAGGGCGTCGCAACTCCGCGCTCCGGCCGGACGGTGATGTCGGAAATCCGCGAGCCGCGGACGCGCCCGTGTTGGTAGGAAAGAGGGATGGACGTCGCGATCGAAGCCCTCGACACCCCGCTGGGCACGCTGGCGTACGCCTGCACCCCGATCGGGCTGTCCGGCCTGTCCTTCCGCGACACGCCGCGCGAGCGGGCGCGGCTGCGCGGCGGCCTGCCGCTCGTGACGGCCCCCGAGCGCACCGAGACCGTACGCCGCCGGCTGGCCGCCTACTTCGCCGGCCGGGAGGCCGACTTCGACCTGCCCATCGACTGGCGCCACACGTCGGGCGCGCAGCGCGAGGTGCTGGAGAAGCTCTACGCCGGTGTGCCGTACGGCCGCACCGTGACCTACGGAGAGCTGGCCGGCCTCAGCGGCACCGGCGTCCCGGCACGGGCCATCGGCACGATCATGGGCTCCAACCCGATCCCGATCGTGGTCCCCTGCCACCGCGTGGTCGCCTCGGACGGCCTCGGCGGCTACAGCGGGGGCACCGGCGTCGAGGTGAAGCGCTGGCTGCTCACCCTGGAGGGCGCCATTCCCGCGACTCTCGACTGGGACCCCGCGACCGGGCCGTGACGGGGCGTCACGCCCGCAGCGCGTCGTAGGACACGCCGGTGCGCTCCTCGGAGAGGTGCCACAGGCGGCGGCCCAGCTCCGGATCGGCGGCGCGTGGCAGGGTCGGGACACGACGCGGGGCGCCGCGGCTCTGTCCCGGACCACGCGGGCCGTAGCACCGGCCGCCCTCGACGCCCGGGGCGGTCGCCGCGTACAGCGAGGGCCACGCCCCAGCGACGTCGGACTGGCCGAACAGGGCGTTCAGCAGGCCGTACAGCGCGGCCTTTCTCCGATGGCCGCCCATGAGCGGGCCGGCCTGCTGGAGGTTGGTCGAGGCGTATCCGGGGTGCGCGGCGACGCTGACGAAGGGCGCCCGGCGGTCGAGCTCCTTGGCGAAGACGAGGTTGGCCAGCTTCGACCGGCAGTACGCGGGCCACTTGTGGTAGCCGCGCTCGCCGTCGTCGTCGAAGTCGGCGCGGCCCACCCAGTGCATCATGCTCGTGACGGTGACGACGCGGGCGCCGGGGCGCTCGAGCAGGGCGGGCAGGAGCAGCCCGGTGAGCGCGAAGTGGCCCAGGTGGTTGGTGCCGAACTGCATCTCGAAGCCGTCGGCCGTCGTGCGGTACGGCAGCGCCATCACGCCGGCGTTGTTGACGAGGACGTCGAGCGGCTCGGGATGCGCCTCGGCGAAGGCGCGTACGGACGCCAGGTCGGCCAGGTCGAGCGAGCCGAGGACGATGTCGGCGTCCGGCACTGCTCCGCGGATGGTGGCGACGGCCCGCTCTCCGCGCTCCGCGCTGCGGCAGGCGAGAACGACGGTGGCGCCGTGGCGGGCGAGTTCGAGGGAGGTCCACAGCCCGAGCCCGCTGTTGGCCCCCGTGACGATCACCCGCTTTCCGGCGAGATCGGGTATGTCGTCCGTCGTCCACTTGGGCATCGCTCGCCACCTTTCCCTGGTGGTCATGGTAGAGATTCGACCGAACGGACACCGCGTGGTCGGCGAGTTCCCCGGGTTCCGGCCGGGCCTGCCGAATAATGAGATCATGGTGTCGCAGGTCATCGTCCCGCACCGGCCCGGTCCGCTCGTCGACGTCCCGCAGGACGGCGGTTCGGTCGCCGACGAGCCGCCCTCCCGTCTCATCGGGGCGCCGGAGGCCGTGCTGGCGGCCGGCGGCGGCATCCTGCTCGGCGCGGTGCTCCTCACGGGCCTGCCCGGCTGGCTGACCGTGATCGCCGTCGCCTGCCTCGCCCTCGGGCTGGCGCTGCCCGCCCACGCCGCGCTGCTGACGGCGATGCGCCGCCGCGCCGACCGCCGGCGCCGCGAGGCGCTCGGCCACGGCACCCTGCTCGACGTCTCGGACTCCTCGGTGCGCCGCCTCGTCGCGGCGTACGGGCGGCTGGAGCGTACGGCCGGCGCCGGCATGGGACGGGACGCCGCGCATCTGGCGCTCGCCGA
Source organism: Actinoallomurus oryzae (assembly GCF_039541955.1). Lineage (NCBI taxonomy): Bacteria > Bacillati > Actinomycetota > Actinomycetes > Streptosporangiales > Thermomonosporaceae > Actinoallomurus > Actinoallomurus oryzae. The sequence goes on from NZ_BAABHF010000019.1 coordinate 788,307, forward strand.
GGTCGCGGGCATGCTGGAGGGCCGGTCGCCCCGCGACGCGGAGCGCGAGTACGTGATCGCCCGCGCGGAGGCGGTGTCGGCGCTGGCCGACCGCCTCGCCGAGGGCCCGGTGATGCCGGTCGAGCTGGCCGGCGCCGACTCGCTGGCCCGCATCAAGGCGTTGCTCGCGGAGAACTGACGCGGTGCCGGGGAACCTCCGCCACGTCGGCGAGGCCCGCGTTTTCGTGTGAGGGTGCCCCTCATCCGGGCCTGGCGTGGTGAGGGGCACCCTCACCACGCCAGGTCCGCCGACGCCGCCCCGGGCCGCGCCCGGGGCGGCGCGGCATCGGATCGCCATCAGGCCGGCTGAGCCGGGGCATCGCGGCAAATCGGCGCGCCACGTCGGTTTGATCGATAACGTGCCGGGATGAGTGAGGCGTTTCCGCGGCATGTGCTGTGTGTGCTCGGTTCCGGGCTGGACCTTTCGGAGATGGAACGGATCGCCGCCGGCTTCGGCGGTTTCGTTCTCGACCGCGAGTACTCCGAGGCCGCACCCGACCCTCGGATGCCGGAGGCGTTCGAGGCCTGCATGGCGGCGGCCTCGTTCGACGAGGCGGACCGGGCCGCGGTCGAATCCCACGACACCGTCGGCTACCTGCTGTCCGCGCCGATGATGCGTGAGCCGGCGGCCGACACCTCGCGGCGGCTGCTGGCGGCGACGGCCGCTCTGCTGCGGTCCGGTGCCACGGCGGTGAAGAACGAGAGCAGTGGGCTCACGCACGGCCGAAACCGCTGGGCGTCGCTGGCCGACCGGGCGGCCGACGCCGAGGGCGAGGAACTCGCCATCGCGCTCGTCGACGCCTGGGTGAAGCGGCCGATCTACGACGGTGACGTGCTCTACAGCTGCGGCATGCATCTGCTCGGCGCCCCCGAGGTGGAGATCGAGGCCGCCGAGGATCAGCTGACCGAGGACGAGCTGCCCCGGCTGCTCATGCACCTCGACACGCTGGCGATCTACCTGCTGACCGACCCGCGCGCGGACGAGATCGAGGACGGCGCCGGCTTCCGGATGACCGAGGACTCCCCCCGCTGGTCGCTGCGCACCGGTACCTGCGACCGCTACGACGAGGACGACCTGTTCTTCAACCCCTACGGATACGTCCGTCTCACTCGGTCCGAGTGACCACCGGGGGAAACACGCCGGGCGCGGAACGGCCGCGCGGACGTTCCGCGAGTGGGCCGCCGACCACGCTTGCGTTCCGCCGGCGTCGAAGGCGTGAAGTGATCGACGGTCACGAGGGCCACAGGCCGGTGAGGGCGACGGCCTCCTCCGGAGAGGCGGCCTCCACCGGGCCCCGCACCGGTTCGCCGTCGGTGTCGTACAGGCGCCAGCCGCCGAGCTGCACGACCGGCACCGTGCCCCGGCGCAGGGCGTGGGCCACCTCGGACAGGGTGCCCCAGGAGCCGCCGACCGCGATGACCGCGTCGGCGGAGCCCACGATCAGCGCGTTGCGCGCCTGGCCCATGCCGGTCGCGACGGCCGCGCTGAGGTCCGGGTGGGCCTCGGCGCGGTCGGCGCCGGAGAGCACGCCCACGACCAGCCCGCCGGCCGAACGGGCGCCCTCGGTCACCGCGCCCATCACGCCTCCGTACCCACCGCAGAGCACGACGGCGCCGCGGGCGGCCAGCAGCCGGCCGACCTCATGCGCCGCACGCCGTTCCGCCTCGGTGCAGTCGGCCGGGCCGCAGACCGCGACCTGGATCAGGGCAGCGCCTTCTCGATGGCCTGGACGACCTCGTCGGTGTCGGGCTCGGCCTGCGGCGCGAAGCGTGCCACGACCGTGCCGTCGGGAGCGATGAGGAACTTCTCGAAGTTCCACCGGATGTCGCCGGTGTGCCCCGAGGCGTCCGGGGTGGTGACGAGCCCGGCGTACAGCGGATGCCGGCCGGGCCCGTTGACCTCGACCTTCTCCGTCATCGGGAAGGTGACGCCGTAGGTCGCCGAGCAGAACTCCGCGATCTCGTCGGCGGTGCCCGGCTCCTGCTGCATGAACTGGTTGCACGGCACGCCGAGCACGGTGAAGCCGCGTTCGCCGTAGGTGTCCTGGAGCCGCTGCAGCCCCTCGTACTGGGGCGTGAGGCCGCACCGGGAGGCGACGTTCACCACGAGCACCGCCGTGCCGCGGTACTGCCCGAGATCCGCCGGTCCGCCCTGCAGGCGTTCGATGTCCACGTCATAGATCGACACGAGGTCGATCCTAACCTTGTGTCATGGGCGACATCCTGGTCGGCACGGCCTCCTGGACCGACAAGACGCTGCTCGCGACGGACTGGTATCCGCCCGAGGTCAAGACGGCCGAGCAGCGCCTGGGCTACTACGCGTCGCGGTTCCCGCTCGTCGAGGTGGACTCCACCTACTACTCGCCACCCGCCGAACGCACGGTCGGCTACTGGCGGGACCGTACGCCGGAGGGGTTCACGTTCAACGTGAAGGCGTTCTCGCTGCTCACCCAGCACCCCACCCGACCGGGCGCGCTGTACAAGGACCTGCGGGAGAAGGTGCCGGACAAGAAGAACCTCTACCCGCGCGACCTGCCGGACGAGGTGACCGACGAGGTCTGGCAGCGGTTCCTGGACGCGCTGTGGCCGCTGCACGAGGCCCGCAAGCTGACCGCGCTGCTGTTCCAGTTCCCCCAGTGGTTCGTCATCGGCAGGCGGAACAAGGAGTACATCCTGGAGGCGAAGCGTCGCTGCGACCCGATGCGGATCTGCGTGGAGTTCCGCAACAGGACCTGGATGAGCGAGGAGAACCGCGAGGAGACGCTGGACTTCCTGACCAGGTACGCCGTCCCGTACGTCAGCGTGGACATGCCGCAGGGTCACACGAGCTCGATCCCGCCGGTCTTCGCCGCGACGTCGGACCTGGCCGTGGTCCGGCTGCACGGTCACTCCGACAAGTGGACGAGCAAGAACATCTACGACCGGTTCGGCTACCTCTATCGGCCCGGCGAACTCAGGGAACTCGCGCCGAAGATCCGCGGCCTGGCGGAGAACGCCGAGACGACGCACGTGCTGTTCAACAACTGCTATCAGGACTATGCGCAGCGGAACGCGACGGACCTGATGAGTTTGCTGGACGGCGACGGGGGTTCCGCCTGAGGAGGGGATCCGCGCACGGCCGGAGCCTCACGGCGGCGGCTCCGCCGGGAGGCGGCGGAGCCGGGCCGGTTCCGGCGGCGACGGTCAGGGTAGATCGCTGACGAAACTCGACAGGGACGTGGCGGCGCCGGTGAGCCCGCCGAGGGCGCCATGCACGACGTTCGCCGCCCTGTGAGGCTGGCTGACCAGGTAGAACGCCAGGAAGGCCAAGCTTCCCCATTTGGCGACCTTCTTCATATTTGGTCACTCCTCGTATCGACCTAGATACGGAGAGTAACTACCCGTTCTGGTGCTGCGACAGTACCGACGCCCCGCAAATCCGCGCTCGCGAACGGCAAAGGATTCGAAAGCGCCCCAGGGCGGGCGCCGCTCAGCCGGCCGGCCGCAGGCTCTTCGGCACCGGCTGGTCCTCGCGGAGGGCGCGGAACAGCTCACCGGCCTTCGTCGTGTCCCAGGTGATGTACGCCCCTGCGCTCGGCGAGTAGCCGTTCCCGCCGAGCGGAACCGTCGTGGTGAGGCCGTCGCCCTTGGTCAGGCCGCGCATCGCCCAGGCGAACCCGGCCAGGTTGTACAGATGGTCGTCCTGGTCCACCGAGAAGTCACTCGTGGAGCGGAGCACGAACGGCACGATGCGGAACGGGTTGAGCAGCGTGCCGGGGCTCGTCGCCTTGTGGGTCAGCGCGGCCAGGAACTTGCGCTGGTTCTGCACCCGCTGCAGGTCCTGGCTGGCGAACGCGTGGCGGGTCCGGACGAAGCCCAGGGCCTCCGGGCCGTTGAGCGTCTGGCAGCCCTTCTTCAGGTTGATGCCCGCGGCCGTGTCCTTGATCGGCTGGGGGATGCACATGTCGACGCCGCCGACCGCGTCGACCATGCCGACGAACCCGCCGAAGCCGATCTCCGCGTAGTGGTCGATGTGGATCTTCGTGGCCTGCTCGACCGTACGGACCAGCAGCTTGGGCCCGCCGAACGCGTACGCGGCGTTGAGCTTGTTGGGGTCGTGCCCCGGAATCGGGACATAGGAGTCGCGCGGGAGGCTGACCAGGGTGTTGCCGTGGTCACCGATGTGCAGCAGCATCATCGAGTCGGTGCGCTTCCCCTCGGCCTTGCCGGTGTGGAGCTTCTTGCGCTGCTCGGCCGACAGGCCCTGCCGGCTGTCGGAGCCGACGATCAGCCAGTTGGTGCCCGGAGTGTCCGCGGGCCGCCCCGTGTAGTCGGTGAAGACGTCGATGCGGTTCAACCGCGAGTCGAGGTAGAAGTACGCACCGATCAGCAGGAGGAGCAGCACCAATATGACGATCAACGTGGTCCGGCCCCAGCGACGCCGCCGTCTGCCGCGCAGGGGCTGCCCGTCACGGTCGTATGCCCGCCCGTCCGCTGCGTACGACGCCGCGCCGCTTTGCCCGTGATCCACCCAATCGCTCATGGCAGACACCGTAGAGGGTCACGTCAAGCCGAGGCGTCAGCTTGGCGAGTGATTCCGGGCCGGGTGGCGTCATTCCCCCGTAGGGCACGGGCCTAGATCGCCGCCGTACCGATGAGGCCCCGGCGGGTGACGCGGGACGCCAGCTCCCCCTCCGGCAGGTCGCCCTCGGGGCGCCGGGGGACCACGAGGTAGCGTGTCTCGGCGCTGGAGTCCCACACGACGATCTCCACGTCGTCCGGCAGCGTCAGCCCGAACTCCTCCAGGACGGCGCGCGGCTCCCGTACGACGCGGGAACGGTAGGCGAAGCTGCGGTACCAGCCCGGCGACGGGCCGAGGAGCGAGATCGGGTAGCAGGAGCACAGCGTGCACACGATCACGTTGTGCACCGCCGGGGTGTTCTCGACCGCGCGCAGGCGGTAGCCGGACGTGCTGAAGCCGAGCTCGGCGGCCGCGGCGTTCGCGTCGGAGCGCAGGGTCTCGCGATAGCCCGGGTCGGTCCACGCCCGGGCGACCATCCGGGCCCCGTTCACCGGTGAGGCGTTCACCAGGAGATCGTCCAGGATCGCGTCCAGCTCGCCGTCGGTGGTCAGACCGGCGGCGATCACCCGCTCCTCCAGCCGGCGTACGCGCGCGGCGACCGGCAGGTCGTCATGGCCCATCGGTGGTGACCTCCTCCAGATAGGACTCCCACAGGTCCACCGTCACCGAGTGCGCGCCGGCGCCCCACAGGTCACGGGCCGGGAACCGCACCGCGTACACCGTCTCGACGCGCGGCGGGGTGATGCCGCGCGCCCGGTCGTCGGGCAGCGGCCACTCGCCCTCGCACTCGACGATCTCCCCCACGTGGCCGCGGACGTAGACCGGCACCCGCGTGTGGTGCGCGGGATCGCCCGGCCGTGCGCGCACGCGCGTGCCCGGGGAGTACGGACTCATGCCAGGCCCTTCTCGTCGAGGATCGTCTCGATCGCGGCCAGCCAGCGCTCGTAGTAGGAGGCGGACAGGTACTCCCGCGGCGGGATGCGCTCGATCGCGTCGCGCATCTCATCCAGGTTGAACACCCCGCCCCGCCTCAGCGCACGGGTCAGGGCGTAGACCCGGGCCTCCCAGTCGGCGTGGAACGGCTCGGCGTCGTCGTCTCCCACCGGCACCGGCCCGAACCCGCTCTGGCCTCCCATGTCGTGCACTCTGCTCACCCTTCCGACGCTAACCGTCCCCGCCCGGCGCGGGAAGCCCCCGGACGTCTGGTTGGCTGGAGGCATGGCGGAAGATCTGGAGAACCTGACGTCGAAAGAGCTGCACGACCGCGCGATCGACCGGGCCGTTCACCACCTCGACGTGGGCTTCCTGTGGCGGCTGACCAGGGCGATCCCGGCGGCCCAGGCGGCGGCCGGGCACACGGACCAGGCCGAGGCCGACGTGTCGCACCTGTCGGCGATCCTCAACGAGCTGGTGCACTCCGGCGGCGGCGCGGTCGCCGACGAGCTCCGGCCGCTCTACATCGAGTACCTGCGCGGCTGAGAGCGCGGGGGGCGCTGAATCACAGGTACTGGCCGAGGTTGTCGTCGGTGCTCGTCGTGCCCTCGGTCTCCGGCAGGTCCTCGACCCGCAGGGTGCCGACGTCGGCCCGTGCCGGGTCGTCCTCGCGGGTGATGCGGCGTGCCTGCAGGGCGATGGCGCGGTCCAGGTGGTTGCGCATGAGCCGGGCGTTGCCGAACGACTCGCCGCGGGCGGCGGTGCGCAGGTGGCGGCGTACGGCGTCGAGCACGCCCCCGCCCAGGCTGAAGCCCGCGTCCGCGGCCATCACCTCGAAGATCGCCACCAGCTCGTCGTCGGTGTAGTCGGGGAAGCGCAGCACCAGGGGGAAGCGCGAGGCGAGGCCGGGGTTGAAGTCGAGGAACCGCAGCATCGGGCCCTCGTAGCCGGCCACGATGACGACGATGTCCGCGCGGTGCTCCTCCATGAGCTTGAGCAGCTCGGCGATGGCCTCGTGCCCGTAGTCGCGGCCGGAGTCGGCGGGGGTCAGGGCGTACGCCTCGTCGATGAACAGCACACCGCCGAGCGCGCGCTCGACCGCGGCGCGCACCTTGGGCGCGGTCTGCCCGATGTACTCCCCCACCAGGTCGGCGCGGGAGACCTCGACCAGGTGCCCGGACGACAGCAGGCCCAGCTTGGCGTAGACGGCCGCGAGCAGGCGGGCCATGGTCGTCTTGGCGGTGCCGGGGTTGCCGGTGAAGACCATGTGGCGGGTGGGCGGGGCGATCGGGATGCCCGCGTCGCGGCGCAGCTGCTCGGCCCGCGCCTCGGCGACGAGCAGGTGCACCTCGTGCTTGACGGTGTCGAGGCCGATGAGCTTCTCGATCTCGGCGAGCGGGTCGCCGGGCAGGTCGACGTGGCCGCTCGCGACGAGCGTGCCCGGGATGTCGTCCGCGAAGATCTCGTCCAGGGACTCGTCGTCGGTGAGCACCCCGTCGTCGAGGACCCGCCGCGACTGCATCGCGATGGCGCGGTCCAGCAGGTTGATCATGGCGCGGGCGTTGCCGACGTTGCTGTCGCGGGTGCTGCCGTGGACCAGTTCGCGTACCTTGTCCAGCACGCCCTCGCGCAGCGCGAAGCCGGCGTCAACGGCCTTGGCCTTGAAGATCTCGATGAGCTCGTCCTCGGTCAGGCCGGGGAAGCGCAGCCGCTTGGGGAAGTAGGCGGACAGCTCCGAGTCGCTCTTCAGCAGGCTGTTGATCGGCCCCTCGGGTCCGCACAGCACGACGACGAGGTCCTCGGTCTGCGCCTGGACGCAGGCGAGGAGCACGTCGACGGCCTCGCGGTTGCGCGGCGACTCGCCGGGCATCAGGTTGTGGGCGTCGTTGACGGCCAGGATGCCGCCCTGCGCCCGCTCGACCGCGCGGCGCACCCGCGGCCCGCTCTCGCTGACGTACTCCCCCACGAGGTCGGAGCGGTCGACCTCGACGAGGTGGCCCGAGGAGAGCACGCCCAGGTCGGCGTAGATGCGTCCGAGGATGCGGGCGACCTTGGACTTGCCCGTGCCCGCGCCGCCGCTGAAGACGATGTGCTTGGGCCGCATCGCCACCGGCATGCCGGCCTCGCGGCGCATCCGCGCCGCCTCCGCCTCGGCGACGAGCAGGCGGACCTCGTTCTTGACCGACTCCAGGCCGACGCAGGACTCCAGCTCGGCCATCGGGTCGGAGTGCTCGGCGCCGCCGGCGATGACCCGCTGCGGCAGATCGGCCGGCGCGACCTCGGTCTCACCGCGCGCCACCGCCGCCGTGACGCACTGCTCGGCGAGGTACTCCACGAGGCGCGCGCCGCGGAGGTTCAGCAGTGGCGGGGTGCGGGTGAGCAGCACGCCGGCGGTGGCCGCCGCCTCACGCGCGACGGTCAGGTCGCGCCGGGCGACGGCGCGGCGGAACAGCTCGGCGTAGGCGTCCTCGCCGAACTCCTGCGTGCGCGCGACGCGGAAGTGCTGGTGCAGCGCCGGGTTGACGTCGAAGACCCGCCGGTCGCCGCCCACCCGGCACAGGACCACGACGTTCAGCTTCTGGTGGCGTTCGAGCGCGCGGCGCAGCTCCTCGGCGAACGCGATGCCGCAGTTGTCGAACGCGAGGATGCGGTCCAGCCCATCGATGACCAGGAGGCGGCCCTCCAGGCACTCGCGCACCCGGGCGAGGAAGTACAGGATCGTGTCGCTGACGTGGAGGTTGGCGAAGACCTGGTCCGACACCCACACCGTCTCTCGGACGTCGCCGCGTGCCATCAGGGCGCTCTCCAGCGCGCGTACGGCGGTGCCCTTGCCGGTGGCGTCCGGGCCGCTGACGAGCAGCCGCACCGGGCGGGACGCGTCGGCGCGCAGCACGTCGGTGACGGCGGTGACCAGATCGGGCTGGCCGACGATGTCGTCCGCGACCTCGTCGGCCGCCGCCGAGGCGCGCGACTCCTCGGCCGGCGCGGGACCGGCGAACGCGGCGGCGAGGGGGTTGACGACCGTCGGCGCCTGGAAGAGCCGGCGCAGGTCCATCTGGAAGCCGCGTACGGGCACGCGGCACTTGGGGCTGACGGCGGTGTCGGGCAGCCCCTGCACGCAGCCGGTGATGCGCAGGGCCATGTCGAGCCAGGCGCGGCAGACGTCCGCCTCACCGGCGACGAGCCCGCGCGCCAGCCAGGACCGCACCTCGGCCTGCCAGGAGTCGACGCGGAAGCCCTCCCGGAGCCGCTGGACGTGCTCCTGGACGTTCTCGTAGCGCTCGACGCCGACGGCGAAGGCCATCTCCGCGGGCACCGCCTTGACCTCGGCCTGCAACAGCAGCCGGGCGAGCGCGACGTCGAGCGGGTCGTGGCCGGGCACCGCCGACGTCAGGCGCTCGTGCGCGGCGACCCAGCCCGAGCACGCCCAGCCGAGGTAGCCGACCGGCCCGGCGAGCTCGGGCAGCACGGCCAGGGTCTCCTCGGGCAGACCGGCCGCCCAGAGGCGTTCGAGCTCGCCCTGCGGGACGCTCAGGTCGGCGGCGTGCGTCTCCGGGTCCGCGGCGCGCCGGTCGTACAGCGCGATCATCGCCTGCCGGCGCTTCTCGATCGGCTCGATGCCCGTGAGCACGTCGAGGGCCTCCCGGGCGAGCGTGTACATCGTCGCGCGCCGGTCGGGGTCGTCGCCGACGTTCTCCACGAGCCACAGGCCGGGCGGGCGCAGCCGGCCGCCCTGGCTGAACCAGGCGTACGGGTCGCGCACCGGGGCCTCGGGCTTGGCGAGGAAGCCGGCGAACAGCTCGTAGTCGATGTCGCCGCGCGAGCCCGCGCGGATCGCCGAGGCGCCGAGCAGGAAGGTGAGCAGCGACCACAGCTCGGCGCCCGCCGCCGAGGTCTCAGGGCCGTAGAAGTCGCTGAGCCCGCTGGTCAGCTCCTTCGCCCGATCGTCGCGGTCGAACTTCACCGCGCGCTCGCGCACCTCGTCGTACAGCCCGTCGGGAACTCTCCACGGACCGTGGGAGTAGAGGTCGAGCACGGGCTCGTCGGTCAGGAGCAGGCCGAGGTGTTCGGGTAGGCGTGGGGCGCTCACGGGTAGACCTTACGACCCACGCACGGTGGGCCGCAGCCGCGCGCGCATCGGCCCTGGTGACGGTAACGCGCTCAGCGCGGGCGCCTCCGGTCGCGGTGCTCGGCGGCGATGCGCAGCGGCCCGGACGGGCGCTCGGGGCGCTCGCGCGGCTCGGGCTTGGACTCGGGCTCGGGCTGCGGGGCGAAGGTGAACCCGATCTCGGCCGGTGGGCGTTCGAGCGCCTCCAGGTCGTCGACGGGGACGAGCGCGGCGAGGGCCTTGCCGTGGCGGGTCAGCAGGATCCGCTCTCCGCTGTAGCCGACGCGGCTGACGAGTTCCGCCAGCTCGGCGCGGGCCTGGGTCACGGGCACCTCTCGTGTCATGAATCGATTCTAGCATTCTGTACAGTTTTGCTATTCTGTACAGAACTCAAGGAGGTGCAGTCCATGGACATTCCGACGTACCAGCCACGCGCGCGGGTGACCGAGTTGCCGGAGGCGAACGTCACCGACCAGGTGTTCCAGCGTCTGCTCGGGCAGCGCATCGTCTTCATCGGCTCGGAGATCGACGACGACCTGGCCAACCGGGTCTGCTCGCAGCTCCTGCTCCTCGCGGCGCAGGACGGCCAGCGCGACATCAAGCTCTTCATCAACTCGCCGGGCGGATCGATGGACGCGATGTTCGCCATGTACGACGTGATGAAGTACCTGCCGAACGACGTGTCGACCGTCGCGCTCGGCATGGCGGCCTCGGCGGGGCAGTTCCTGCTCACCGCGGGGACACCGGGCAAGCGCTACGCGCTGCGGAACACGCGGATCATGATGCACCAGCCCCTGGGCGGCATCCGCGGCACCGCATCCGACATCCGCATCCAGGCCGAGCAGTCGCTGCACCTGAAGCAGCGCTTCCTGGAGCTGATCGCCGAGCACACGGGACGGCCGTTCGAGCAGGTCGAGCACGACGCCGACCGCGACCGCTACTTCACCCCCGTGGAGGCCCGCGAGTACGGCCTGATCGACCACGTCGTGACGAGCGCGCTGGAGGCGGGAGGCGTCGCACCGTGAGGATCCACGAGCCGATGGGCATCGAGGCCCGGTACATCCTGCCGTCCTACGTCGAGCGCACCTCGTACGGGATGAAGGAGAGCAACCCGTACAACAAGCTGTTCGAGGAGCGGATCGTCTTCGTCGGTGCGCCGATCGACGACACGCTCGCCAACGACGTGATCGCCCAGCTCATCGCGCTGGAGGGGATGGACACCGACCGGACGATCAGCCTGTACATCAACTCCCCCGGCGGCTCGCTCACCGCGATGACGGCGATCTACGACACGATGCAGTTCGTCAAGCCGGACATCGAGACGACCTGCGTCGGGCAGGCCGCCTCGGCGGCGGCGACGCTCCTGGCGGCCGGCTCACCGGGCAAGCGCGCCGCGCTGCCGCACGCGCGCATCCTCATCCACCAGCCGCACACCGAGGGCGGGTACGGCCAGACCAGCGACCTGGAGATCCAGGCGAAGGAGATCATCCGCCAGCGCGAGGAGCTGGAGGAGATGCTGTCCCGGCACTCCGGCCGCCCGGTCGAACAGGTACGCGCCGACATCGAGCGCGACCGCTTCCTCACTGCGCAGGAGGCACGCGAGTACGGCCTCATCGACGAGATCATCACCAGCCGCAAGGTCCGTTGAGAGACGTCCGGGGGTGGCCTACGGGGTCGGGCCACCCCCGGCTCCGGCGTCAGCAGCTCTGCTTGTACAGGTACTTGGCCACGTCGGGGCTGTCGAGGTTGTCCTTGGTGACCGCCACGAGCCTCGTCTGGATGTGCTTGGTCACGGGCTTGCCGCCGAGGGCGTTCATCGCCTGGTCGACGCCCTGGCGCCCGATCTCCAGGGGCTCCTGGCTGATGAGGCCCTGGATCGTGCCCGCACGCAGGTCCTCGACCTGCTTGGGGCTCGCGTCGAACTCGATGAGCTTCACCTTGCCGACCTTCTTGGCCTGCTTGAGCGACGCCGCCGATCCCTCGCCGGTGACCAGGTTGGAGGCGAAGATGCCCGCCAGGTCCGGGCTCTTGGACAGCTCGCCGTTCACGATCTCGGTGGCCTTGCCCGCGTCGTCGCCCGGGTACTGCTCCGAGACCAGCGTGATGCCCGGATGCTTGGCGATCTCCTCCTTGAAGCCGGCCACCCGGTCGTCGGTGGTGGCGATGCCCCGCGTGGGCGCGAGCACCATCACCTTGCCCTTGTCACCGATCTGCTTCGCCAGCGTCTGCGCCGCGAGCCGCCCGCCGAGCCGGTTGTCGGAGGAGACGCGGGACAGGCCGACCGACTGGTCGGAAAGCTCGGTGTCGACGAAGATCACCTTGCTGCCGTTACCGGTGAGCTGGCGGACCGGGCCGGCCATGGCGTCCTTGTCGACCGGGGCGATCAGCACCGCGTCCGGCCGCGAGGCGGCGACCGAGGTCACCACCTGGGTCTGCTGCGCCACGTCCCACTGGGCCGGCGCCTGCACGCTGAGCCGGGCGCCGAGTCGCGCCGCCTCGTCCTTGGCTCCGCAGTACATCGAGATGTAGAAGGGCTCATTCGCGATTCCCTGGATGAGGGTGAGCTTCTTGCCCCCGCCTCCGGATGAGGACGAGGAGTTCCCGCACCCGCCGGCCAGGGCCAGTGACAGCGCGGCGGCCACGACGACGTACCTGTTCACCGATGTGCCTCCTTTATCGACGTTCTCGCGCCCGCCGCCGCAGCTGGTCGAAGAACACCGCGACGACCAGCACGGCCCCGACCGCGACATCGAGCCAGAACCGCTGTGCCCCGAGGATGATCAGACCGTTGCGCAGGACGCCGGGGATCAGCACGCCGATCACCGTTCCCGCGACGGTGCCGACGCCGCCGAACAGGCTCGCGCCGCCGATGACGACGGCGGCGATCGCGCTCAGGTTGTCGGACGTGTGGCTGGCGATCGTGGTGGTCGTGTAGTGCGCCAGGGACAGCACGCCGGCCACTCCGGACAGGAGGCCGGACAGCGCGTACACCTTGATGAGGTGCCGGTCGACCTTGATGCCGACCCGGCGTGCCGCCTCGGCGTTGGACCCGATCGCGTACGTGTGGCGGCCGAACCGGGTGAGCGCGAGCAGCAGCCCGAAGACGACCGCGATGAGCACCGCGATGATGACGAGCCAGGGCACCCCGGCGACCAGGCCGTACCCGATGGCGTTGGCCAGCTTGGCGGGGATCCGGTTCACGTCGCTGCCGCCCGTGATGACCTGGGCGAGGCCGAGCGCCACGCCGAGACTGCCGAGGGTGGCGATGAGAGACGGGATCTTCGCCTTCGCCACGAGCAGGCCGTTCACCAGGCCCCAGCCGAGACCGCAGCCCATCCCGGCGAGCGCGCCGAGCGCGATGCCGCCCCAGCCCGCGGTCGTGCCGCCCAGCGCGACCATCGTCTTGGCGGCGACGACGCCGGAGAAGACCAGCACCGAGCCGACCGACAGGTCGATGCCGGCGGTGACGATGACGAAGGTCATGCCGACCGCGAGGACGAGCAGGATGGCCGAGTCGGTCGCGACGTTGCGGACGTTGAAGGTCGTGGCGAACTCGGCCGGCTTGAGCACGGCGAACAACGCGAACAGGGCGACGAGGACGGCGAGCGTCCACACCGTGTTCGAGCGCAGCAGGGCCGGAATCCGTCCCGGCTCCGTCGTCTCCTCGGACTCGACGATCGTCGTGCTCATGCCGTGTTCTTTTCGTCGAGTCCTCTTCGCTCACTTCGTTCGCTCATGCGGTGTCCTTCACGTCGAGTCCGCTACTCCGCTCACTCATGCGGCACCCTCCTGGTCCAGTCCTCCGGTCATCGCCGAGACGAGCTGCTCCACCGACGTGTCCGCGGCGGTGAACCGGGCCACCCGGCGGCCCAGGCGCAGCACCTCCACCCGGTCGGCGACGGCGAGCACCTCGGGCATGTTGTGGCTGATCAGGACGACCGTCACGCCGCGGTCGCGGACGCGGCGGATGAGGTCGAGCACCTGTTTTCGCTGGACGACGCCGAGCGCGGCGGTCGGCTCGTCCATGAACACCACGCGCGACGCCCACGCCACCGCGCGCGCCACGGCGACGCACTGACGCTGCCCGCCCGACAGCTGCCGTACCGGCACGGACATGTCGGGCAGCCGGATGCCGAGCTCGTCGAAGGCCTCCGTCGCCCGCCGCCGCATCGCGCCCCGGTCGAGCACGTTGAGGAAGGAGAAGCGGGTCGGCTCACGGCCGAGGAAGAGGTTGGCGGCGGCGTCGAGGTCGTGGGCGAGCGCGAGGTCCTGGTAGACGGTCTCGATGCCGAGCCGCTGCGCGGCGACCGGGTCGGTCAGGTGCACCGGGCGGCCGTCGAGGAGGATCTCGCCGCCGTCGGGCCGCAGCGCGCCGGCCAGCGTCTTGACCAGAGTGCTCTTGCCGGCGCCGTTGTCGCCGATGAGCGCGACGACCTCGCCCGCGTACGCGGTGAAGGCGGCCCCTCGCAGGGCCTGGACATGACCGAAACGCCTCGTGACGCCTCGTGCTTCGAGCAGCGGTTCCGTCATGTGCACCTTCCTCGCTAGGGCGGCGGCAGCTCCCCGGAGCCGCGCACGATGAGGTGGGTCGGCAGCACCACGCGTTGCGGGGGCAGTTCCTCGCCCGCCATGCGGCGGCACAGCAGCTCCGCCGCGCGCCGGCCCATCTCCACGGGCTGGTGCGCCACGACGGTCACCGGCGTCGCGAGCATGTCGGCGAGCTCCAGGTCGTCGAAGCCGACCAGTGCCGTGCCCGCACCGGCGGCCTGGATGGCCCGCAGCGCGCCGACCGTCAGCCGGTTGTTGCCGGTGAAGACGGCCGTCGGCGGGTCGTCGAGGGCCAGCAGCTCCGCCATGGCCGACTCCGCGCCTGCTACGTCGTGCCGGCCCGGGCGTACGAGGGCCTCGTCCACGGGCACGCCGTGCTCGCCCAGCGCCTCGCGGTAGCCCCGCAGACGCTCGCTCGCGGTGAAGATGCCGGGCAGGTCGGACAGGCAGGCGATGCGGCGGTGGCCGTGCCGCAGGAGGTGGTCGACGGCCGCGCGGGCCCCGCCGACGCTGTCGATGAGGACGACGTCGGCCTCGAGGGCCTCCTCGGGCGGGCGGTCGATGAAGACCGCGGGAGTGCCCATGCTGATCTCGGAGATCAGGTAGCGGTGGTCGTTGCCGGAGGGCACGACGAGCAGGCCGTCCACCCGGCGCTCGCACAGCGACCGGATGAGGTGGCGCTCCCGCGCCGGGTCCTCGTCCGAGCAGCCGGAGATGACCAGGAGGTCGTTGGCCCGCGCGACCTCCTCCACCCCGCGTGCGATCTGGGAGTAGAAGGGGTTGGCGACGTCCTTGATGACGAGCCCGAGGCTGCGGGTGCGCTTTCCGCCGCGCAGCGCGCGGGCGATGTCGTTGCGGCGGAAGCCCAGCGCGGAGATCGCGGCGTTGACCTTCGCGGTCGTGTCCGGCCGTACGCCGCCCTCGCCGTTGACGACGCGGGAGACCGTCTTGAGGCTCACGCCGGCACGCCGGGCGACATCACGCATGGTCGGCCGCATGGGCTCCCTCAAGACTCGGCTGAACGGGCGTCGAGACCGCCGGCCGTGAGAGACCGCCCGGAACCCCGCGACGCGAACGGTACGGGCCCTGGGCGATCTCTCAGGACGACAACGTTGTCATCTCATCTCCGCGCACCCGGCGTCAAGCCCGCGGCCCGACCACGGCACGAACCGGCCGCGTGGGGCTTGGAGTCCGCGCGGTCAGGGGCGCGCAGGCTCTCAGAGTGGATGGAGGTCCGGGCGTTTGGCGGTGAGGCCGTCGCCGGACGAACGCCCCTGCAGGCGCCGCTGGATCCACGGCAGGAAATAGGTCCGCGCCCACTCCAGGTCGCTGCGCCGCGAGGTCAGCCAGTCGACCGGCGGCGCCGCCGGCCAGGGCTCGCGCCAGTCGCCGGTGGCCTCGACGCCGAGCGCCTCGCAGGCGGCCAGCGCCACGCGCCGGTGCCCGTCCGGTGACAGGTGAAGCCGGTCCGGCGCCCAGGCGCGCGGGTCCAGCAGCGTCCGCATCGACCACAGGTCCACCAGCCGGCAGCCGTGCCGGTCGGCGATGGAGCGGACGTGCAGGTTGTACATCGCCGCCTTGCCGCGGATCCGGCGCAGCACGGGCACGCCACGCGTGTCGAAGCCGGTGAAGAGCAGCACCTCGGCACCGGTCGCCCGCAGCCGCCGGACCGCGTCCTCGATGACGATGGCCAGCCGGTCGGGATCCGAACGCGGGCGCAGCAGGTCGTTGCCGCCCGCGGCGAGCGTGATCAGGTCCGGCCGCAGCTCGATGGCGCGCGGGACCTGCTCGGTCACCACCTGGCCCAGCAGCCGCCCGCGTACGGCGAGGTTGGCGTAGCGCAGGCCAGTGCTGGAGGTTGAGGTGGTGGCCGCGATGTGCTCGGCGAGCCGGTCGGCCCAGCCGCGGTAGCCGCCGGCGGGATCCGGGTCGTCGAGGCCCTCGGTGAAACTGTCACCGAGGGCCACGTATGAGGAGTACGTCGAAACGGAGTCGGTCACGTCCATCAATGATGCATGACGCCGTCCATCGGCGATCACGGCCCCTCAGTGGTTGATCGGCACTCCCCGGCCGCGCATCGACAGGGCGTGCTCGACCAGCGTGATGAGCGTCGCCTTGGTGGACTCGCGGTTGCGCGCGTCACAGGTGACGATCGGCACGTGCGCGCCGATCGTGAGCGCCTCGCGGATGTCCTCGGTCGTGTGGGTGTAGACACCGTCGAAGCCGTTGATGCCCACGACGAAGGGCACTCCCGACTCCTCGAAGTAGTCGACCGCGGCGAAGGAGTCGGCGAGCCGGCGCGTGTCCACGAGGACCACGGCACCGATCGCGCCCTTGACCAGGTCGTCCCACATGAACCAGAACCGGTGCTGTCCGGGCGTGCCGAACAGGTAGAGGATCAACTCCCGGTCGAGGCTGACGCGGCCGAAGTCCATCGCGACGGTGGTGGTCGTCTTGTCCGGGGTGGACGACAGGTCGTCGACCTCCGCGCTGGCCGAGGTCATGACGGCCTCGGTGGTCAGCGGCATGATCTCCGATACCGAGCCGACGAAGGTCGTCTTCCCCACACCGAAGCCTCCCCCGACAATGATTTTGACGGAGGTCATCCCGGGGGAGGCACCCGGATTAGAGCTTGCGAAGTCCACTGAGAACCCTTTCCAGCAGCTGGAGGTCAGGCTGCCCCTCAGTGAAGGGAGACTGATGCAGGCGTAGCAGGCCTTCGTGCGCCATGTCCGCGATCAGCACACGGGCCACGCCGAGCGGCAGTCTGAGCAGGGCCGACACTTCCGCCACCGAACGCCAGTTACGGCACAGATCGATGATGGCTTTGTACTCGGGGGTGAGAGTCGTGATGTCTTGCCGCGGATACGGAGCGACCGAGATCAGTGCCTCGATCGGCAGGTCGTACCGTGGTTTGGTGCGCCCGCCCGTGACCGCGTACGGTCGGACCAGCGAACTCGAGTCTCCCGCTTCCGAGGGCGGCGACGAAGGCGGCCCCGGCGGCGGGTCTCGGTGCGGCCCTGGATTCGACCCGTGCTGAGGCCCGAACCCGTAATTCCCGTACCTCCCGCCGTCCACCACTAACCGATCCCGGGTTCGGCGCGCAGCGCGGGCGTCAGCACGCGACCCACACGTTCGACGAGCAGTGCCATCTCGTAGGCCACCAATCCCATGTCGCAGTCGGGTGCGGCGAGAACGCCGAGCACGGAACCGTCACTGATGGCCATCACGAAGAGCAGCCCTCGCTCCATCTCGACGAGCGTCTGCGTGACCGCACCGCCCTCAAAGATACGGGCCGCGCCCTGGGTGAGGCTGGTCAGTCCCGACGCGATCGCGGCGAGTTGATCGACACGGTCGGCCGGGAAGCCTTCCGAGTACGCCATCGGCAGACCGTCGGAGGAGACCACCACGGCGTGCGCGACGCGCGGGACGCGTTCGACGAAGTTCGTCACCAGCCAACTGAGGTCCTGGCGGCTGTTCACTGGTTCTCCCGTTCATCATCTTCGGGCTGGATCGCGGCGCGACCCTTCCGTACGCCCTGCTGGAAGCTCGCGAAACGGTTCCGTACGGTTTCCGCCTGCGGCGGGCGGGACTCCATTCTGGGTGCGGGCTGCGCGGGCTGCGCCGACGGCCCCGGCTGTGTCGGCATCGGCGCCGGCCGGACCGATCCGGGGATCCGGTTGCTTCCGGGAACCCGTTTCGGCAGGCCTGCACTGGTCTGCCCGCCGGTGGCGGGGGCGCGGATCGTCTCCGCGGCTCGCCAACCCTCGTCGCCGGGTGAGGACCACTCCCTCGGTGGGGAGGACTCAGCACGGTTCATTGATCCCGTCTTACGCCGCTGAAACCATTCCGATTGCATTGCCTCGAAGATAGGGGAGCGTCCGTTGTTCTCCGTAGCCGAGCGAGGCTCACCGAACGCCGGACCCGCCGACTGGGGTTGCGCCTGGGGCACCGGCCTGGGCGGCGGAGGCTCCTGTGGCGGGCCCGGCGGCGGGCCTGACCTGGAGGGCGGCGTTCCCTGCGGGCGCGACGAGCGCGACGGAGCGGTCGAACCCGGGCCACGGCCCGGCGGTGACGTCGGCGCCGGCTTGCGCTTGGGCAACGGCGTCCCGTGCGACCGCAACGGCTCGCGCGGCGTGTCCGGTACGGGCGGCCGTCCGCTCTCGCCGGGCCGTCCCCTCTCCCCCGGGCGCCCGCTCTCGCCCGGCCGGTCGATCTCACCGCGGACGACCGGCGACTGCAGGGGCTGTACCGGCTGTACCGGCTGCAGGGGCTGCACCGGCGAGGCCTGGCCGCGGTCCAGCGACGGACCGCCGAACGTGTCGAGCCGCTGCGGGCGCACCTTCTGGGGGTCCTGCATGATCGTGTTCGGGGCGAGGATGACGAACGCGGTCAGGCCGCCGGACAGCGCGGCGCGCAGCTCGACCCGGATACCGTGCCGCTGGGCGAGACGGCCGACCACGAACAGGCCCATGCGCCGGGAGACCGACACGTCGATCGTCGGCGGGTTGGCCAGCCGCCAGTTGGCCTCCTCGAGCTCCTCCGGCGACATGCCGACCCCGCTGTCGGAGATCTGGAGCATGGCCCCGCCTCCGCTGAGCAGGTGTCCCGACACCGCCACCTTCGTGTGCTCGGGCGAGAAGGAGGTGGCGTTCTCCACCAGCTCCGCCACGAGGTGGACCAGGTCGTTGACGACCCGGCCGTTCACCGAGACCTCGTCCTGGATCCGCAGCGTGATCCGCTCGTACTGCTCGACCTCGGACAGGGACGCGCGGACGATGTCCACCAGGGCGACCGGCTTGTTCCACCGCCGCGCCTGCTCCTGGCCGCCGAGGACCAGGAGGTTCTCACAGTTGCGGCGCATGCGGGTCGCCAGGTGGTCGAGCTTGAAGAGGCTGTCCAGCCGGCCGGAGTCCTGCTCACTCTGTTCGAGGTCCTCGATGAGGCGCAGCTGGCGTTCGATCAGCGACTGGCTCCGCCGGGAGAGGTTGACGAACATCGCGTTGACGTTGCCTCGCAGCATGGCCTCGTTGGAGGCCAGGCGTACCGCCTCGCGGTGGACCTCGTCGAAGGCCCGCGCGACCTCACCGATCTCGTCGGTCGAGTCGACCTCGATCGGTTCGACGTCGAAGCCCACCTGCTCGACGTCCGGCTCGCGCAGCCGGCGGACGAAGTCGGGCAGCCGGGAGCCGGCCACGTCGAGCGCGCCTCCCCGCAGCCGGCGCAGCGGCCGGACCAGCGACTGGGCGACGATGACGACCGCGAGGATCACGAGCAGCAGGACGACGAGCAGGAGGCCGCCGATCAGCAGTGCCGACCGCTGTGCCTGGCTCTTGAAGCTGTGGCTCTTGTCCAGCAGGCTGCGGACGGCCCGGTCCTCGACCGCGCGCATCTTGTCGGCGCGCACGGTCATGTCGTTGAACCACTTGCGCGGGTCGTCGTTGACGCCCATGCCGGCGAGCGACAGCTCGGACGCCTTGCCCGCCTGCGTCACCGCCTGCTGGCGGATCAGCTCCGCCTGGTCGACCTCCGGCCCGGCGACCGTGTCGGAGTAGAACTGGGCCAACGCCGGCGTCGCGGACGCCTGGAAGGCCGCGACGTCGGTGTCTCGCTGGCTGCGCGCCGCCTGGAACTCGTTGAAGGCGTCGGGCTGGAACCCGTGTCTCGCCAGCGCCACCGCGAGGAAGCCCCGCTCCCTGGTGGAGTCCTCCTTCGCCGCGGCCAGCGTGTCGAGCGCGCGGGCGGCCTCGGCGAGGTCGGAGTCCGAGCTGCCCTGGGCGATCTGGTCGTTGAAGTTCAGCAGGTCCGTGACGAACTCGCTGTACTTGTCGATCGTCGCGTCGGGCGGAAGCTTGGTCTGTGTCGCCACCGTCCGCAGGCCGCTCAACTGGTTCAGCCGGGTCAGGATGTCGCGAACCTGGGTCCGGGTCTGACTCGAATAGGAGTCGTCGATGCCCGCGGTCTGGGAGCGCACGCCCTGGACGGCCGTGTCCACCTGACTCTCGACCCGCTGCAGGTCGCTCTTGCTCGCGCTCTTCCCGGACGAGGCCACATAAAGGGCCGTCATGTCACGCTCGGCTTCGAGCGCGTGCGTCAGCACGCTCAGCTTGTCACCCAGTGCGGCCAGTCGCTCGATACGGCCGAACGTCGACGCGTTCGCCAGGGCGCTGTTGACGCGCAGGCCCGCGAGCACACCGGCCACGATGGTCGGGATGACGATGAGCGCGACGAGCCGAGCGGACACCTTCCAGTTACGCAGGGCGAAACGCCCGACAAGTCGCCGCTTGGGGCGGCTCGCCGCTTCGTCCAGGGGCTGGGACGTGTCCGCGGCACTCTGCCGCGTCCGATCTCCGTCGCTGTCCACACTACCTTCCGCTGCGTCTCACGGATCGAACCGTGTCGGGCCTGCCGGACGATGCGATCGATCGACGGGAGGCAGGTCCGCCGGCCGAGCACGGTTTCGCCTACACAGAGTGGGCTCGCTACCCAAAACGAACCGTCTGCATATATCCGAGGCGATCCTATGTCCCACCTATCTAAATTTCTCTGCTTTCTGCATCATCCTGCCCCGAAGGTGGGCACCGACTGATTTGCGGCCAACATCATTGCCTCCGCTCGTGCTCTACGGCAAGTAGTGGACGAGCACTCCCCCCGGAAGAGATCGAACTGAGAGCAATGGTCACAGAGAGTTTCTCGGCGACGACTCACCGGTCATCAATAGGGGATCTCATTCGCCGTTCCGGGGCGGCGGACGGACCGGAACGCGGGGCTGACACCGCACCACTACCCAAAGTAACCACCGCGGCCACCGCAATCGGCGCCGGAAGTCCGGTATCGCGTCATTACGATAGGTTCTCCCCACCGTCAGGCCCGAGGCGGCTCCGAACGGAACGCCGGAGGGACGGCGCCGTTCCACGGCGCGTTGCCACATTCCGCGCACGTCAGGCCGGTATCCACGGCCGTCCAGGGAGTGAGCATTGGCTGACCACAGTGTCAGGACATCGGTCCCGGCGACGGATTCGATTGCAGGTAGTCGCATCCCCGCCGGCGCCTCGCGAAATGCGAAAAAGCAGCCACGAGCAGGAAGGATCGTCCGCGGCGTCATCGGCGTCGTGATCTTCCTTCTGATCGGCGAGGTGGTCGGCCGCATCGGCCTCGTCGATCGTTCCTATCTGCCGCCGTCATCCACCGTGCTGGCGCGCGCCGTCCGCCTCATCGTGGACGGCGGTTTCCTCCAGGACATCGGCTGGACGCTCGGCGCGTGGGGCGTGGGACTGCTCATCGCCGCCGTGATCGCGGTGCCCGTCGGCCTCGTGCTCGGCAGCCTGCCCTTCGTCAACTCCGCCGTCCGGATGCTGATCGAGTTCCTGCGGCCGATCCCGGCGGTGGCGCTGATCCCGCTCGTCATCTTGATGATCCCCGAGCAGGCGCAGATCGAGCAGACGGTGGCGGCGTACGCGGCGATGTGGCCGATCCTGATCAACACGATCTACGCCGTGGGCGACGTCGACCCGGTCCCCCGCGAGATGGCACGGTCGTTCGGCCTGGGCCGGCTCGTCATCCTCACCCGTATCGCGCTGCCGAGCGTCGCTCCGTTCGTCGCGACCGGCATCCGCGTGGCGTCCTCGATCGCCCTCATCGTGACCATCAGCACCGAGCTGATCGCGGGTGGCGGGGAGCACGGCATCGGCATGTTCATCCTCAACGCGAGCGCCAACGCGGGCCAGGCCGACGTCGTCTTCGCGGCGGCGGGGATCGCGGGCCTGCTCGGGTTCCTCATCGACCTCGCCATGCGCACCCTCGAACGACGTCTGTTCCGCTGGCACTTCGAGCGTCTCGGGAGGTCTTCATGACCGAGCGGAACCCGGAAGCCGAAGGCACGCGCCGACGGTCACTCGCTCCGGCGAAGGAGGCCTCATGACCGCCCCGACCACGACAGCACCCGTCGCGGCCGCGCCGCGCAGGACCCGGCCGTTCGGCCGGTCCGGGCCGACGGGCCTGCTCCTGCGGTGGATCGTCTTCGCCGTGGCGGTCGCGCTCTGGCAGCTCGCGACGTACGTCGCGGTGCCCGAGGACGACAAGATCTTCTTCCCCGCCCCGACGGTGATCGCCAAGAAGATGTACGAGCTGTGGCTGACCGGCCCGGCGAGCCATCTCTTCCTCACGCCGGCGGCCACCTCGAACATCCTGCCCAGCATCGGGCGGATGCTCGCCGGCTGGGGCATCGCGGTGGTCGTCGGGGTCGGGCTGGGCGTGCTGCTCGGGCGGTCACGGCGGCTGGCCGACTACGTCGACCCGCTGATCCAGTTCTTCCGCGCCATCCCGTCGCCGGCGCTGATCCCGGTGTTCATCGTCTTGTTCAAGCTCGGCCTGACGATGCGGCTCGCGGTGATCGTCTTCGGTGTGCTCTGGCCGATCCTGCTGAACTCGATCGACGGGGCGCGCTCGATCGAGCCGCTGCAGCTGGACCTCGCCCGGGTGTTCGCGCTGACGCGGTTCGAGCGCTTCCGGTTGATCGTCATGCCCTCCGCCGCACCGAAGATCTTCGCGGGCCTGCGGGTCAGCCTGTCGATGTCGATCATCCTGATGGTGATCTCGGAGATGGTCGGCGGCACGAACGGCATCGGCTACACCCTCTACGCCGCCAAGGACTCCTTCATGCTGCCGGACATGTGGGCGGCGATCGTGTTGCTCGGCATCCTCGGCTACACGCTCAACGCGCTGTTGCTCTGGGCGGAGCGGCGCCTCCTGTCCTGGCACCGCGGCGCCCGCCGCACGGATCCGTAGGGTCACGGACGAACGGGAGCGGCCCGCCGGTCTCCGGCGGGCCGCTCCCTTTTCGTTCCGGCGATCGCGCTCCGGCGATCAGGGACCGAGATAGTCGGGATCCGTCATGATCTCGATCAGCGACGGGCCCGGGTGCGCGCGGGCCTTGGCCATCGCCTCGCCGAGTTCGGCGGCCTTGTGGATCCGCTGGCCGAACACGCCGTACCCGCGGGCGATCGCGGCCACGTCGGCGCCGGACAGGTCCTTGCCCGGGAACTCACCGCGCTCGACGGCGGTCCCGCCGTACCGCCGCAGCGCCGCCGCCACGGCCGCGTACGACTCGTTGTTGATCACGACGTACGTCACGGGGATCTGGTAGCGGGCGGCGGCCCAGAGGCCCTGGGGCCCGAACTGGAACGCTCCGTCGCCCAGGACGGCCACCACATCGCGCTCCGGCAGCCCGAGCTTGACGCCGAGCGCGGCGCCCATCGCCCAGCCGAGCGACCCGGAGGACGTCGTGTAGTACTGGTGCGGCGGGTCCTGCGGGAGCCGCCGAAGGAGGATCGCCCCGGTGGTCGTCGCGTCGCCGACGACGGTCGTGTTCTCCCCGACCTGCTCGGCGAGCGCGTCGGCCACCGCGGCGACGTTCTCGACGTCCTCGCGCTCCGGCGGCAGCGGGCCGGTGCCGGCGAGGTACTCCGCGCGCACCTCGTCCAGCCGGCCCGCCCGCACGGCCAGGCCGTCCTGCGGGAGCGCCGCGAGCAGCGCGGACAGCGCCAGCCCCTCGTCGGCGACGATGCCGGTGTCGACGCCGTAGATGTGGCCGATCTCGGCGGCGTCGGAGTGGATGTGGACCACGCGGGCGCCCTCGGGCACGTCGGGCCCGACCGGCATCTCGAACTCGGTGAAGCAGTGGCACCCGGCGAAGACGATCACGTCGCTGTCGCGCACGGTCGCGCGCCTGGCGTCGTACAGGCCGGCGAAGTTCGGGTGGGACGTGGGGAAGCCCGGCCGCTCGTAGGTCCGCCGGTCCTCGTTGACCACCGGCACGCCGAGCCGCTCGGCGAGCGCGATCAGCTCGCCGACGGCGCCGTGCCGGGCGACCTCCGCCCCGGCCACCAGCAGCGGGCTGGCGGCGGAGGCCAGCAGCGCGGCCGCCTCGCGGATCAGCTCCGGGTCCGGGGCCGTACGCGCGCGCGGGCGGTACCGCTGCGGGTCGGGCACCGGCGCGGTGCACGTGTCGTTCATCAGGTCCTGCGACAGGCCCACCCACGTCGGCCCGGCCGGCTCGGTGAGCGCGAGGCGGAAGGCGCGGTTCAGGTCCGCGGGGATGTCCTCGGTCCGCAGCGACTGCCACTGCGCGCGCACGTAGGGCTCGGCCAGGCGGCCGGTGTCCGGGACGCACGTGAAGCCGCGGTGCGACTGGAGGAGCGCGGGCTTGAGGCCGGTGAGCACGACCACCGGTGAGTGGGCGAGCCGCGCGGCGTTCAGGTGGCCGAGGCTGTTGGCCAGCCCGAGGTGCGTGTGCAGGTAGGCGACGGCGGGCTCGCCGGTGGCCCGCGCGTAGCCGTCGGCCGCCGAGACGGCGATGGACTCGTGCGGGGTGAGCACGACCTCGAAGTCCGGATGATCCAGCGTCGCGTCGAGGAAGGCCGCCTCCGTGCTTCCCGGGCAGGTGAAGACGCGGCGTACGCCCCAGGCGCGCAGGGTCTCCAGCACGGCGCGCCCGCCGCTGCGGCCCGCGCCGGTCACGCCGTCCTCCCGGCGGCCGGGACGGACCGGCGGTCCGCCCGGGCTTCGTGACGGCGCGTCGCCGGGCGGACCGGCGTCGGGACATGGATCGATGGGACTGGGAACATGACCCTCTTTTCCTTGGGTGCCGACGGCCGTACCGGTCCGGCGCACGCCGTGGCCGAGCGTCCGCCCCGCGCGCGGGCCGGGCCGCGGAACTGTGGGGGTTCGCCAACGGCCCTTCAGTGCGCCTCGGATGCTATAGCACCCGATTCATCACGAATAAGGGTGACTTGTCCCGTGACTCCTCCCTGACAGAGCCGGACTCGACAGCCGTGACAAGAACGTGATCAATGCCACACTCAGCGCAGGCTTTGCGCACTCTCTGTGACGAACGTCCTGAACGTCCGCATCTGTTACTGATTTTGCAGATGGTGCCCAGACATACCGATGTTGCAGGCCTATACTCTGGCCCGGCTGTTAACTCTGCGACCTGAAGCCGGTGGCCGGCGCCTGCCCCCTCCCCTGCGCACGCCGACTAAGGGTCTAGCGCGCATCCCTCTCGAGGAGCTCCATGAAAATACGTCGCTGGACATATGCGACAGCCCTTGTCACGCTCGCGGTGTCGGCGCTCACCGCCTGCGGCGGATCGGACTCGTCCAAGAACACGAGCGGACCGGAGAAGACCAACATCAAGGTGGGTGTTCTGCCGATCCCGGACGCGGCGACCGTTTACCTGGCGCGCCAGAAGGGCTACTTCAAGGCCGAGGGCCTCAACGTCACCCCCACCATTCTGGCCAATGGCTCGGAGACGATTTCCCGGACCATGTCGGGCGGAGTGGACTTCTCGTACAGCGCCTACATCCCGATCGTCCAGGCGGCGACTCAGGGCGTGAAGATCAAGGTGGTGACCGACGGCTACCAGGGCCGCAGCAATCTGTACCCCCTGATCACCTTGCCGAACTCCCCCATTCACAACGCCAAGCAACTCGTCGGCAAGAAGATCGGCCTGATCAACACCAAGGGCTTCCCGTCCCTGCTGACCAACGCGGCGTTGAAAAACCAGGGAGTCGCTCCCGACCAGGTCCACCTCGTCGAAATCCAGTATCCGAACATGCCGGCGGCGCTCCAGAACCACTCGATCGACGCCGCCTTCATGACCGAGCCCTTCCTGAGCCAGTCACAGCAGAAGTTCGGGGCCCGGGTAATCCTGGACACGATGAGCGGCCCGACGGCCGACCTTCCGGTCGGCGGTTACCTCACGTCCCAGAAGTTCGCGAAGCAGAATCCGAAGACCGTCGCGGCCTTCCAGCGGGCCATGGCAAAGGCGCAGCAGGCCGCGACCGACCGGAACCTGGTCAGCCAGATCCTGCCGACTTACGTCAAGAACCTGTCGCCGCAGGTGGCGCAGACGATCACCCTCGGCACTTACCCGGCGTCACTGAGCAAGACGCGGTTGCAGCGGGTCGCCGACCTCATGACCGAGCTCGGCGTCATCAAGCAGCACTACGACGTCTCCGGCGTCCTGCAGTAATCCTGCCGGGCGTTCGCACCCGACCTCGCCGGCCGTCCCACACCACCCCTGGCGGGACGGCCGGCCCCCGCCGTCAGGCGGAACTTGACGACATTCGTAAGGTGATCTGTCGTGGCCCGGACGGTCACGCGAGACTTGCATCGCAGGATGCGTCTCCTATGTCGCACTTGCCGGGGCTACGTTATTATTGGCGCTTCCGTTACTCGGAGCTGTGGGGTTCATAATCGTGCTTGAAGTGCTGAAACTCACTCACACGTACGGCGAACAGACGGCTCTGGACGACGTCTCGTTCGAAGTCGGCGAAAAAGAGCTCGTCAGCATCGTGGGCAAGTCCGGCTGCGGGAAGTCCACCCTGCTGCGTGCCGTCGCCGGCCTGATCACCCCGACCACCGGGGAGATCCGGCTCTCCGGCCGGACCGTGAACGGCGTGCCCGACGACCTCGCCGTCGTGTTCCAGGACTACTCCCGCTCCCTGCTGCCCTGGCTGTCGGTACGGGACAACGTGACCTTCCCGCTCCGGCGCCGCGGCCTGAAAAAGGGCGCTCGCCGCTCCGCCGCCATGGAGGCGCTGGAGGAGGTCGGCCTGTCCGACGCGGCCGGGAAGTTCCCCTGGCAGCTCTCCGGCGGCATGCAGCAGCGCGTCGCCATCGCGCGGGCGCTGGCCTACCGCCCGACGCTGCTGCTGATGGACGAGCCGTTCGGCTCGGTGGACGCGCAGACGCGCGAGGACCTGGAGGACCTGCTGCTGCGCGCCCACGCGTCGAGCGACATGATGATCCTCCTCGTCACCCACGACATCGACGAGAGCGTCTACGTCAGCGACCGCGTCCTCGTGATGGGCCGCTCCCCCGGCCGGGTCATGGCCGACCTCGACGTCGGGCTGCCCGCCGAGCGCGACCGCATCGAGACGCGTGAGCTGCCGGAGTTCGTCCACCTGCGCTCCGAGGTCGGGCGTCTCGTGCGCGACAACGCCGTACCCGCCTGACCGTTGAAGGTACTCATCGTCGGTGCCGGCATCAGCGGTCTGACGTCGGCGCTGAGCCTGCACGCCGCGGGTGCCGAGGTGCTCGTGGTCGACGCGGTACGCGCCCTGCTGCCGCTCGGCGTCGGCATCAACCTCCAGCCGCACGCCGTGCGCGAGCTGACCGAGCTGGGGCTCGGTGACGCCCTGGAGGCGACCGGGATCCCGACCCGCGAGATGCTCCGCATGGACCGGCACGCGAACGAGATCATCGCCCACCCGCGCGGCCGGCACGCCGGCTATCGCTGGCCGCAGTACTCCATTCACCGCGGCGAGCTGCAGATGCTGCTGCACGACGCGGTGGTGGAGCGGATCGGGCCCGCCGCCGTACGGACCGGGCTCGTGTTCGAGTCGTTCACCGAGGACACCGACGGCGTGGAGGTGCGCCTGCACGCCCGTACGGGCGGCACGCCGGTGATGCTGCGTGCGGACGTCCTGGTCGGCGCCGACGGGCTCTCCTCGGCGGTACGCCGGCGGCTGCACCCCGATGAGGGCGCCCCGCTGTGGAACGGCATCCGCATGTGGCGCGGCATCGCCGAGGCCGACCCGTACCTCACCGGACGCACGATGATCGTCGCCGGCGCGCACCGCTTCGGCCGGCTCGTGTGCTACCCGATCTCCAAGCCCGCCGAGGACCGCGGCCGGGCGCTGGTGAACTGGGTGGCGGAGGTCCGGGTGTCGCCCGAGACCCGCGTCGAGACCGACACCGCCGACTGGACGCGCGAGGGCCGCGTCGAGGACGTGCTGCCGTACTTCGCCGACTGGCGGCTGGGCTGGCTGGACGTGCCCCGGCTGATCGCGGAGTCACCGCAGATCCTGGAGTACCCGATGGTCGACCGGGACCCGCTGCCGTGGTGGAGCCGCGGCCGGGTGACGCTGGTGGGCGACGCCGCCCACCCGATGTACCCGATCGGCGCGAACGGCGGGTCGCTGGCCGTCATCGACGCGCGGGTGCTCGCGCTGGAGCTGTCCCGCCACGACGACCCGGTCGAGGGGCTGAAGGCGTACGAGACGGCGCGCCTGGACGACGCCAACGCGGTGGTGCGGGCGTGCCGCGACATGGCCGCCGACCGCATCCTGGACCTCGTCGCCGAGCGCGCGCCGGACGGCTTCACCGACATCGCGGACGTGCTGACCGCCGAGGAGCTGGCCGCGCTGCGGGAGGGCTGGCGGCGTACGACGGACATGGACGTCGAGGCGCTGAACTCCCGGCCGTCGTGGAACCCGCTCCGCACGCGCTGACCTGAGCCGTCGGCGCCCGGCGACGGCCTAGGGCGGGAGCCTACTTGGCGTCGGCGTAGCAGGAGACCGCGACGGCCTCCATGGGGAAGCGGACCGGGGTGTCGCCGAACACCAGCCGGCGCGCCTCGGCGGCGGAGTCGCGGATGGCGGCGACCACCGCCTCGCCCTGGTGCTCCGGCGCGTGCACGATCACCTCGTCGTGCTGGAAGAACACCAGGCGCGGCGCCTGCTCCGGCGCGGCCTCCAGTGCGGCCAGACGGCGGCGCAGCGCCGCCAGGAGCACGGTCGCCCAGTCGGCGGCGCTGGCCTGGACGACGAAGTTGCGGGTGAACCGGCCCCGGCTGCGCACGGCCGCGCCGCCGTCGTCCTGCACGGCGAGGTCGCGCCACGCGTGCGAGGGCGGCGGGCAGGTGCGGCCCAGGCGTGAGCGCACCAGCCGCCCGGCCTCGCCCGTGCGTGCCGCGGCCTCGACGTAGCCGTACGCGTCGGGGAAACGGCGGCGCATCACGGCGAGCAGCTGCGGCGCCTCGCCGCTGGTGCCGCCGTACATCGCCGACAGCAGCGCGATCTTGGCCTTGTCACGCGCTCCGCCGAACACGCCGGCCAGCGCGGCGTACAGGTCGTTCTCGCCCGCGGCGGCGGCGAAGGCGCGGTCGCCGGCGAGGGCGGCGAGCACTCGGGGCTCGAGCTGGGCGGCGTCGGCGACGACGAGCGTCCAGCCGGGGTCGGCGACGACCGCGCGCCGGAGCACCTTGGGGATCTGCAGCGCGCCCCCGCCGTTGGTGGCCCACCGGCCGGAGACCACGCCGCCGACGACGTACTCCGGGCGGAACCGGCCGTCGCGCACCCAGGAGTCGAGCCACGACCAGCCGTGCGCGACGTGGAGCCGGGCGAGCTCCTTGTAGGCGAGCAGCAGCCCGGCCGCCGGGTGCTCGACCCGCTTGAGCACGTGCGACCGCGTGGAGGAGATGCTGACGCCCGCCGCCGCGAACGCCTTGACCACCTGGGCCGGCGAGTCGGGGTTGATCCGCTGCCCGAACGCGTCACCGATCCGGTCGGCCAGCTCCTGGAGCCGGCGTGGCCGCAGGCCGGGCGCGGGGCGCGGGCCCATGAGCTCGGTCAGCAGGGCGTCGTGGACGTCGGGCCGCCAGGGCAGCCCGTCGTGGCCCATCTCGGCCGCCGCGAGCCCGGCCGCGGACTCGGCCGCGACCAGGAGGCGCATGCCGGTCTCGGCGACGCGGCGCTGCTGCTCCGCGTGGACCGCGACGACGGCGTCGACGTCGTCGGCGGGCCGCTCGTCGAACAGCGTCGGCGGCCCGTCGCCCGGGGCGACGTCGTCCGGCACCGCCAGCCCCTTGAGCCGGGCGAACGCGGCCGGCAGCGAGCGCGGCTCGCCGTACCGGCCGGCGTGATTGAGCAGCAGCGTCTCGGCCAGCTCCAGGTCGTGGCACCGCGCCAGGCGCACGCCCGCCCGCAGGAAGCGCGGGTAGATCCGTGCGGTCGCGGGCCAGACCCAGCGCACGCCGGCGGGGTCGTCGTGCGTCTTGGCCCGGGCCTCCCGGGCCGCGACGGCGGCGACGAGGTCGGCGACCGGCTCGGCGGGCCCCAGCGGCGCGCCGTCCTCGGCGACGGGGCACAGCACGCCTCCGTCGTCCGGCCCCTCGGCGACCGCGATCCGCATGCCTCGATTCTGCCCGTCACGTCCGACAGTCCCGGCGGCGGCCCGGAACGGCCTCCTACGCCGGCGTAGACAGTGTCTACCCGTCGATGGTAGACACTGTCTATGCATTCGGAGGACTCTCTGCGGGACCGGCTCGTCGACGTCGGTGTGGAGCTCGTGCTGACCGAGGGCGTCTCGTCGCTGGGGCTGCGGGAGATCGCCCGCCGGGCGGGGGTCTCGCACGGGGCGCCTCGCCGCTACTTCCCAACGCATCAGGCGCTGCTGTCGGCGATCGCCCGGCGCGGTTTCGCCGACCTGGCCGCGCGGTTCGCCGAGGCGGCCGACGGTGCGGCACCGCCACGGGAACGGTTGCTGGCGCTGGCCGGAGCGTACGTGCGGTACGCCCAGGAACGTCCCGGCATGTTCGCGCTGATGTTCCGGCACGATCTGCTGCGCGGGGAGGCGCGGGCGGCGGGCGGGCCGCCGCTGCGGGAGGCGAGCCTGCCTTTGTTCGGCCTGCTCGTCGAGCTCATCACCCGGTGCGATGCGCGGCGGAAGGTCCCGGCGGAGGTGACCGCGGTCGCGCTGTGGGCCAACGTGCACGGCATCGCCGAGCTCTGGGGCTGGGGCGGCATCGGCCTGGCGCTGGGCGAGGAGGACCCGGCGCCCGGCGGCGACCGGCTCGACCGGCTCATCGCCACGGTCGTCGACGCCCACCTGGGCGAGGCGGACGCGTGAGCGGTGTGGCGCGGCGGCGGCCGGCGCTCGTGGTCAGCACGGCGGGGGCGATGCTGGTCGCGCTGGACGGCACGGTGCTGATGGTGGCCCAGCCCAGCGTGCGGCGCGACCTCGGCGCGAGCGTGGCGCAGACGCAGTGGACGAGCACCGGCTACCTGGTCGCCGTGGCCGGGCTCCTGGTCATCGCCGGACGCCTCGGCGACCGGTACGGCCATCGGCGGCTACTGCTGTGCGGCCTGCTCGGGTTCGCGGGGGCCTCGGCCGGGATCGCGTTCGCGCCGGGCATCGGCTGGGTGATCGGGCTGCGCGTCGTCCAGGGCGTGTTCGGCGCCCTCCTGCAACCGGCGACGCTCGCGCTGCTGCGCCTGGCCTATCCGGCCGACCGGCTCGGCACACCCGTCGCCGTCCGTACGAGCGCCATCGGGGTGGCCGGCGCGGCCGGCCCGGTGCTCGGTGGCGTGCTGGTGGCGCACCTGGGCTGGCGCAACGTGTTCGCGGTCAACGTGCCCGTCGCCCTGGCGATCGCGACGGTCGGCCTCGCCGTCCGGACGCCCGCGCGGCACCAGGACGCGACGGCACGGATCGACGTTGCGGGCGCGGCGCTGGTCGCGGGCGTCCTCGCCGTCGGGGTGCACACCCTCACCGGGGTGCCGGCCCACGGCTGGACGGGCGCGCCGACACTGGCCGGGCTGGCCGGCACGGCGGTCGGCGCGGCCCTCCTGGTCGCGCACGAGCGCCGGACCGCCCGGCCGATCGTCCCTCCCGCCGTGGCGCGATCGGCTCCGGTGACGGCCGCCATGGCGATCCTGCTCGCCACCACCGGCGGCATGTTCGGCGCCCTGTTCGTCGCCACCTTCCTGCTCCAGGACGCGCTGGGACTCGGCCCGCTCGCGGCCAGCCTGCGGGTGCTGCCCCTGACCGTGCTCATGGTCCTCGGCGCGCCGGTGGCCGGCGCGGCGCTCCGCCGCTACGGGCCGCGCCGCACCGCCGCCGCCGGTTCGGTGCTGGTCGTGCTCGGCATCCTCGGCCTGTCCCTCCTCGCCAGGACCGGCGCCGGGGCCGTGACCGTCGCGGCCTTCGCCCTGCTGGGCGCGGGCTTCGCCGCCGTGATGGTCACCGCCACCGGCACCGTCGTCGGGGACGCGCCGCCCGAGTACGCCGGGGTCGTCGGCGGGCTCAAGCAGACCGCCATGAACATCGGCCCCACGCTCGGCATCGCCGTCGCCGCCGGCCTGATGCGGACGGCGGTGTTCCCGGCCGCCGCGCCGGCCCCGTCGGTCGAACCCGCGCTCCTGGCGCCGGCCGCGATCGCCGCCCTCGGCCTGCCGCCCGCGCTCCTGCTTCCCGGGCGCCGGATCGCTCCCGCGCGGGAGCCCGAGCGGACGGCGGCGAGGTGAGCGACGGCGGAGGCCCGCCGCTCGTCCTCAGGCGAGGGGGATCGTTATCTCGTCCTCGACGGGCGGCGCCACCTCGTGCTCGCGGCAGCCGGACGCGCCGAAGCAGCGGATGCGCAGGCGCTCCGGCGTCACGTCGACCCGCAGGAAGCTCTTGAACAGCGGCGGCTCGTACGAGGCGGAGGCCGGCGACAGGAACCGCTGGTACGCCTTGCGCACCGGCAGCCGGAACCGCCTGTGCCGGTGCGGGCGGCCCGGCACGCCCAGGAGGGTCGCCACCAGCCGCGTGCGCCACGTCACCGATGCGGTCGTCTCCCGGCCCGGCCGGATACCGAGCCGTTCGGCGATGACCGCCGCGGCCTCGTCTCCGGTGAGCTCGAACAGCCACCGCATCCGCAGCCGCCGGCCGTACATCCGGCCGTAGAAGGCCAGGCAGTCGCCGCGCAGCGGATAGCAGCGGAAGTCGTCCTCGCCGACGCCGCCGACGTTCACCCTGGGGATCGTGTGCGTGGCGTGCATGAACGCGCCGCCGCCCCCGGAGACGACGTACTCGATCGTGCGGTCGCCGACCTTGACCGGATAGTGCTGGTAGTTGTGGATGTCGCCGCCGATCGCCGCCACGTAGTTGCACGCGGGGTCCTGGACGATCTCGTCGACCGTGCCGCCGCCCTCGATGGGGCCGGGGTGGTGGGCTCCGTCGACGTACAGCGGCTTGCCGGTGATGAGGATCTTCGGCCGGGGACCCTGGGAGACCCGCCGCAGCCACGCGCCCTGCTCGCGGTCGATCCCGCCGAGGATGCCCGTGTCGATGCCGACGATGCGGATCGGGCCGGCGTCCATCATCCAGTACGGGCCGGGCTGCCCGGCCCGCTGCGAGGGCCGCGAGCGCAGGCTCTCGGCCTCGGCCAAGCGCGTCTCGTCGGGCCTGTCCGGGTTCTTCCAGAACAGCCGCCGCCACCAGGCGCGCGACAGCAGCCTCGGCCGGCCCTCGGGAGGCAGTTCGGGCGCGCCGCAGAAGACCCGCATGAACCCGCCGAGCCCGTCGTACCAGTCGTGGTTGCCCGGGACGGCGTAGATGGGCGCGTCGTAGTCCTTGTACGGGCGGAAGAACTTGGTGCCGTACTCGTTGACGCTACCGGTCGGGTAGATCACGTCGCTGGCGATGACGGCGAACCGCGTGCCCTCGCTCATCCTCAGGAACCCGGGCACCACGGCGTACTGCGGGGCGTCCCCCTCTCCCGTGTCGCCCAGCACCATGAACGAGAACGACGACGGGTCGTCGCGCGGGATGGCGAAGTCGGGCGGCGCTCCGGCGCGGAGCTGACGCGCCACCCAGCGGCGCCGTTCGTCGTTGGTCGGGTCGCCGAACCGGCGGGCCAGCACGTCGTTGCGCGACCGCCACAGGACGGCGGGGTTGAGCCAGGAAAGGTTCCGGACTCTGGCCGGCATGAGGTCGGTGTAGGTCCCCGGCTCGTCGCACGACCAGCCGGCGCCGGCCGTGGATTGACGCGAGGACAGAGACGCAGAGGGGGGCACGGCGGCACCGTAACAGCCGTAATAGCGGCGACGCGCCGTGTTCGCCCCATTCCAGGCAAAGCATCGCCCGTGCGAGAACGGCGCGAGCCACGGCGTGCGGCGCGCTCAGGCGATGCGGGGGTGCGTGTCGTACTCGCCGGTGCGGAAGAGCTCGGGCGCCGTCTCCGCGGCGGTGCCCGGGGGCGGGCCGTGCACCAGCGTCTCCGCGAACATGCCGACCTGGTCGGCCGGCAGCTGGAACGTTCCCTGGCACACGCCGCCGTTCCAGATGCTCAGCACGACCACTCCGGCGTCCGGGTGGCGGCTGATGCGCAACGAGCGGTCCGGCCTGCGGCAGTCGAAGAACACGTCGCCCTGCTTGGGCAACGGAGAGGCCCCTGGCATGGGGGCCAGTGTGGACCCGGACACCCTCCGCTGTCGAGACCCGCCCGCGGACGAGGCCGGGCTCAGGCCGCGACGAGGACGCGGCGGTCGTCGGCGTCGACGATGTCGGCGCCGAGCGGCATCAGCGACACCGGGATCAGCTTGAAGTTGGCCAGCCCGAGCGGGATGCCGATGATCGTGATGCACAGCGCGATGCCGCTGAGCAGGTGCCCGATGGCCAGCCACAGACCGGCGACGAGGAACCAGATGACGTTGCCGATGGCGCTCATCGCACCGGCGCTCGGCTTGCGCACGACGGTCCTGCCGAACGGCCAGAGCGCGAAGGCTCCGATGCGGAACGCCGCGATGCCGAACGGGATCGTCACGATGAGGACGCAGCACACGATCCCCGCGAGGAAGTAACCGAGTGCCATCCAGAGCCCGGAGAGCACCAGCCAGATGAGGTTGAGCAGCGTTCGCATGCTCCCTGCCTTCCCGTGTCGCGGTCGTCACAGGTGAGACGAAGCACGGGTGGCCGGTGGTTCCGGTGGATCAGCGGACTCTGGTCTTCACGCGGGAGGCGCTCGTGCCGGTCCTGCGGACCCGGGCGCCGCCGATCGAGGCGATGCGGGTGCGGGCGACCAGCTCGCCGTGGGTCTTCGGCCGGACCCGTACGACGAACCGCGCGGTGGCGGACCGGCCCGGAGCGAGCCGGGGCAGGACGAGCGTGGTGTCGCGCCCGCCCGCGTAGCCTCCGGCGCCGCCCGGCAGCGACGTGCTCGTCCGTACGACGCCCGCCGGGAGCGTGTTGCGCACGGTGATCTCGCCCGGCGTCGCGTGCCCGCGGTTGGCGAGCCGGATCCGGTACGCGTAGGTGCCGCCGGGCCGGACCGAGCGCGGGGCATCGATGGAGACGCGCAGGCCCTCGGCGGGTTCGACACGCTCGGCGGGCCTGGCGTGGCGGACGACCCGCCCACCGGGCGCGGGCGACGGCGTGCGGGCGGGCGAGGTCGAGATGAGGACGCGGGCCCGGCGACGGGTCCGCAGGTGGGAGGGACGGACCGGTGTCCTGATCGCGGCGTACCCGCGCAGGTGGTGCGCCCACGGCACGTAGCGGTCCGGCAGGGCGCCCGCGGTGTGCCCGCCCGCCGACGCGAGTGCCGCCATCACCGGCAGCCCCACGGCGATGCCGGCCAGGACGGCGAGCGCGTGTTTCACAGTGCCCCCCGAATCACCGAACGCACTCGGCAACGTACCCGGTGGCCGGTCGGACCGCGGCAAAGCGCCGGGCAAGCTTCACCAGGCCGCCAGGACAGTGTGTCCCGGCGGACGGTCAGGGTGTGATCACCCGGAGCGCGCCGGGCAGCACGCGGATCGTCGCGGGCAGGGTGCCGAGCAGCTCGCCGTCGCCGCCGAACGGGATCTCCCGGTCGGCCTCCACGCGCACCTCGCGTCCGCGGAGCACCTCGATCTCCGGACGGCGTACGTGCGTGCCGTGCGGCAGCTCGCGCATCACCGCGAAGAACAGGCGCCGGGGCGCGTGCTTGATGATGACGACGTCGAGGAGCCCGTCGGAGACGGAGGCGTCCGGCGCGACGTGCAGGCCGTAGCCGTAGTACCCGGAGTTGGCGGCGACGACGGTGTACCCGCGCTCCTCGCGCGTCTCACCGTCGACCGTGATGCGGTACGCGACCGGCCGCCACGTCGCGATCGCGCGCAGCGGGCCGAGGTAGTAGGCCAGGGAGCCCGGCAGCCGGGTCAGCCGGTTGATGTGCGCGTTGGCCACCGAGTCGACCCCGCCGTACACGCTGCCGGCCACGACGGTGGTCGTGCCGTCGTCCGCGGTCACCTCGATCGCGTCGACCGCCGTGGGCTCGGCGGACAGCAGCAGGTCGGCCAGGCGCTCGGGGTCGTCGGGGAGCCCGAGCTGGCGGGCGAAGTCGTTGCCGCGCCCGGCGGGCAGGATGCCCAGCGTCGCGTCGCCGCCCGCGAGCGCCCCGGCCAGTCCGCCCACCATGCCGTCGCCGCCCGCCGCGATCACGACGTGACCCTTCTTCGCGGCCTCACGCGCCAGGTCGCCCGCGTGCTCGAGGCTGCGGCTGTACTCCACCGCCACCTCGGCGCCGGCCTCGCGCAGCCGCCGCGCGACCGGGATGAGGCGTGCGGCCGGGTCACTGCCCGCGGCCGGGTTCACCACGGCGGTGAACGATCGCATGTCGGTCTCCTGTCCGGGGCCCGCGCCGTGCGAGCGGGCTCTGCGCGGGATCGTACGGGGTCGGCGCCCTCAGCGGATCACTCCGCCGGGATGAGCACGCCCGGGTTCATGATCCCTTCGGGGTCGAGCCGGTCCTTCACCGCCCGCAGCGCGGCGACGCCGAGCGGGCCGGCCTCGCGGGCGTACCAGTCGCGGTGGTCGACACCGACGCCGTGGTGGTGGCTGATCGTGCCGCCCGCCTCGATGATCGCGTCGCTGACCGCCGCCTTGGCGTCCCGCCAGCGCTCCAGGGGCCGCTCGCCCTGGGCGGTGACGACCGTGAAGTACAGCGAGGCGCCGGCCGCGTAGACGTGCGACACGTGGCACATCACCACCGACGAGGGCAGCTCGCGGGAGAGCGTCAGGCGCACGGCGTCGTACAGGCGCGGCAGGTTCGACCAGAAGCCGGCGGTCTCCAGCGTCTCGGCGAGCACGCCGACGTCGAGCAGGGCGTCGCGCAGGTACGGCGCGGAGAACCGGCCGCGCGCCCAGCTCTCCCCCGGCTCCTCCCCCTGGTACACGCCACCGAGCGACGTGAGCACCGCGCGGGCCTTCTCCCTGCGGCCGGGCACCTCGGCGGCCGTGCCCTCGTACCCGCAGACGGCCAGGCAGCCGCCGGCGGCGTTCCCCTCGCCCAGCTCGTCCGGCCGGGCCAGCCCGATCATGGTCTCGGTCTCGTCGGAGAGCCGCAGCACGGTCGGCAGCGGGCCGTCCTGGGCCAGCGCGCGGACCGCGGTGACGCCCTCGGAGAACGACGGGAACAGCCAGCCCTCGTACACGCGCGTCTCGGGCAGCGGCCGGATCCGTACGGTCACGTCCGTGATGACGCCGAACGCGCCCTCCGAGCCCAGCACGAGCTGGCGCAGGTCGGGCCCTGCCGCGGACTTCGGCGCGCGGCCGGTCTCGAGCGTGCCGCTGGGCGTGGCGAGCGTCAGGCCGGTGACCATCTCGTCGAACCGCCCGTATCCGGCCGAGGCCTGGCCGGAGGACCGCGCCGCGGCGAACCCGCCGATGCTCGCCCACTCGAACGACTGCGGGAAGTGGCCGAGGGTGTAGCCCTGCTCGTTCAGCAGCCGTTCGGCGTGCGGCGCGCGCAGCCCCGGCTGGAGCGTGGCCGTACGGGAGACCGAGTCGAGGCCGACGAGCCGGTCGAGGCGCCGCAGGTCGAGCGCGACCACGGCCGCGAAGCCGCCCGCCTCCGGGGCGAGCCCGCCGACGACGGAGGTGCCGCCGCCGAACGGCACGACGGCGACCCGGTGCTCGGCGCAGCGGGCCAGCACCGCGGCGACCTCGTCGTGGGAGCCCGGCAGCACGACCGCGTCGGGCGCGCCGCCGGCGTCGCCCGCGCGGATGCGCAGCAGGTCCGGCGTCGACTTGCCACGCGTGTGACGGATGCGCGTCTCGGCGTCCGCTCGCACGTGCTCCGCGCCGACGACCTCCTCCAGGGCGCCGGGCACGGGCCGCGCCGGCGGCGGCTCGATCTCGGCGAGCTTGACCGGCTGCGCGAGTTGCTCGGTGTGGACACCGAGCAACTCGCGCAGCAGGCCGGTGACGGAGTCCGGCAGGCGCTCGGCCCGCTCCGGATCACCCCAGCCGCTCCATAGCATGTCCACGTTCGCCATGGCTACCGTTCCTCAACACTGACCAGGAATAGATCCCGCGCAGCGGCACGCCCCGAACGATCTTGGACGCACTGGTCACCCGCTTCCTTCCCTCGGGCG
This sequence comes from Actinoallomurus oryzae, assembly GCF_039541955.1. Classification (NCBI taxonomy): domain Bacteria; kingdom Bacillati; phylum Actinomycetota; class Actinomycetes; order Streptosporangiales; family Thermomonosporaceae; genus Actinoallomurus; species Actinoallomurus oryzae. Next base: position 826,456 of record NZ_BAABHF010000019.1, read on the forward strand.
GCGACGCACATCCCGTATGCGGTCCGTTCCGAAGAGGCGGTTTCCCTCACGACCTGGCCAGACTGGTGCGACCAACGACGCCCGAGGAGGCCACGTCCCATCTCTCTGGTGGAGCGCGGGCCCCGAGGCCGGTGCCTCACCGATCGTGCCGGATCAGCTACATAATGTACATGAAATCTAAAGGGTCCCGCTCCGACAATCGAGCGCCGAACCCACTCAAGCGTGCTCCTGTATGCCAAAACAACCTCCCCACGAACAGTTCCGGACCCCATCGCACACAGTTACACTGTGACATATGGCGTCGATTCGTCACAAGAAGGATGCCGTGCTGGACGCGACACGTGACTGTGTGCTGGCGGTGGGCGTGCGCCGTACGACGCTCACCGACGTGGCGCGCCGCGCCGGGGTGTCGCGCATGACGATCTACCGGCGCTGGCCGGACGTGCGGACGCTGGTCGGCGACCTGATGACCCGCGAGTGGGCCACCGTCGTCGCGCGGGTGGCTCCGCCCGAGGACGGCGCACCGGTACGGACCCAGGCCGTCGAGGCGCTGGTCGCCGGGGTCGCCGCCCTCCGCGCGCACCCGCTCTTCCACAAGATCATGGAGGTCGATCCCGAGGTCCTGCTCCCGTACATCCTCGAGCGGCGCGGCACGAGCCAGGACGCGATGCTGCGCGCGATCGAGTCGACGCTGCGGGCCGGCCACCGCGACGGCAGCGTGCGCGCCGGCGACCCGGTCCGGCAGGCGCGCTCCCTGCTGCTCGTCCTCCAATCGTTCGCCATGTCGGGCCACATCATGACCGGGGACGACCCGGCACTGACGGCCGCCGCATTCGACGAGGAGCTCCGTCGGATTCTCGAAAGGTACCTCGCGCCATGACCGAGCGGAGCGAGGGAGTCGAAAACACGCACCCGTGGTCACTCCCCCCGACGAAGGAGGCTCCATGACACGTCTTCACCGGCCCGTCGAGGCGGCACCGCCGCCCGCGTCCCCCGCCTCATCACTGAACGCCGCGCGGCGCGCCCGCGAACTGGCCGAGGTCTCCGGCGGCACGGGCGTCGACGTTCTGGTCGTCGGGCTCGGCGCGACCGGCGCCGGCGTCGCGCTGGACGCCGCGTCGCGCGGCCTGTCCGTGGCCGCGATCGACGCGCACGACATCGCCTTCGGCACGTCGCGGTGGAGTTCCAAGCTGATCCACGGCGGCCTGCGGTACCTCGCCTCCGGGCAGCTCGGCATCGCGTACGAGAGCGCGGTCGAGCGCGGCGTCCTGATGGAGCGCACCGCGCCGCACCTCGTGCGCGCGCTGCCGTTCGTGCTGCCGCTGACCCCACAGGTCCCGGCGTCCGCCGTGGGCCTCGCCCGGGCCGGGATCTGGGCCGGCGACGTGCTGCGGATGTCGGCCCGCACGCACCGCGCGGCGCTGCCGAGGCCGCGCCGCCTGACCGCGGTGGAGACGCTGCGGCTCGCGCCCGCGCTGCGCTCGTACGGGCTGCGCGGCGGGCTGCTGTCGTGGGACGGGCAGCTCGCCGACGACGCGCGCCTGGTCACCGCCATCGCCCGTACGGCGGCGGCGTACGGCGCGCGGGTCCTCACGCGCTGCCGGGCGCTCACGCTGTCCGGCGAGGGCGCGCAGGTGCGTGACGAGCTGACCGGGACGGAGTTCTTCCTGCGCGCCCGCGCGGTCGTGAACGCCACGGGCGTGTGGGCGGGCGGTCTGGCCGAGGGCGTGCGCCTGCGGCCCTCGCGCGGCACCCACCTCGTGCTGCGCGCCAAGAGCCTGGGCGGCCTCGCCATCGGGCTGCACCTTCCCGTGCCGGGCTCATCGGGCCGCTTCGCGCTCGTGCTGCCGCAGGAGGACGGGCGGATCTACGTCGGGCTCACCGACGAGCCCGTCGAGGGGCCGGTGCCGGACGTGCCGGAGCCGTCGGAGGCCGAGATCGGGTTCCTGCTGGACCTGCTGGACTCGGCACTCGACGTGCCCGTCCACCGCACGGACGTGGCCGGGGCGTACGCCGGGCTGCGGCCGCTGCTGTACGGCGCCGAGGGCAGCACCGCCGACCTGTCCCGCCGGCACGCCGTGCTGACCGCGGAGAACGGCGTCGTGACGATCGTCGGCGGCAAGCTCACGACGTACCGCCGGATGGCCGAGGACGCGGTCGACGCGGCACTGGCGAGCCGCGGCGTCGAGGCCGGCCCGTGCCGTACGGCCCGGCTGCCGCTCGTGGGCGCGGGCCCGGCGGCGGACCTGGCCCGGCTGGCCGCGCCCGCGAACCTGGTCCACCGGTACGGCACGGAGGCCCGCGACGTCATGGCCCTGGCCGCCGAGGACCCGTCGCTGCTGGAGCCGGTGGCACCGGGCTCGGCGACGACCGGGGCGGAGCTGGCCTGGGCGGTCCGCCACGAGGGCGCGCTGGACGAGGGCGACCTGCTCGACCGCCGCACCCGCGTCGGCCTGGTCGCGGCCGACCGCGAGGCGGCCCTCCCCGCCGCCCGCCGCGCCCTCGGCCGCGCGGAGCTGCGCCTCTGACCCGGCGACCCCGGCCGGTCCGACCCGGCCGGCCCGACTCACGATGGAGGACGCGTGACCCCCGACCTGCCCCGCCAGCACGCCCGCACCCGCCGGTTCAGCCTGGGCGTCCCCCGGTCCTTCACCGTCTCCCCGGACGGCCGGCGGGTCGTCTTCCTGCGGTCGCGGCACGGAAGCGATCCGATCACCGGCCTGTGGGAGTTCGACGTCACCGCGGGCGCGGAGCGGCTCATCACCGATCCCGGAGACGCCGCCGAGGACCTGTCTCCGGAGGAGGCGACACGGCGCGAGCGAGCCCGCGAGCAGAGCACGGGTGTGACCGCGTACGCCACCGACCGAGCGGTGACCAGGGCGGCGTACGCCCTGTCCGGACGGCTGTGGCTGGCCGACCTCGCCGCCCCGCGGGTGACGGAGCTGCCGGCGACCGGGCCGGTCGCCGCCCCCCGCCCCGACCCGCTCGGCTCCACGGTCGCCTACGTGTCCGGCGGAGCCCTGCGCGTGATCGGCGCGGACGGCTCCGGCGACCGCGCGCTCGCCACGCCGGAGGGTCCGGAGGTGACCTACGGCCTCCCCGAGCACGTGGCGGCCGAGTCGATGGGCCGCGACCGCGGGTTCTGGTGGGCACCGGACGGCTCGCGCCTCCTGGTCGCCCGGGTCGACACCGCACCGGTACGGCGCTGGTACATCGCCAACCCGGCCGACCCGGCCGAGCCGCCTGCCGAGATCGCCTATCCGGCCGCGGGCACCCGCAACGCCGACGTGTCCCTGTGGATCGTCGGCCTGGACGGCGGACGGGTGGCCGTCGACTGGGATCGCGCCGCCTTCGAGTACGTCACGGCCGTCTGCTGGAGCGGGCCCGAGCCGCTCATCGCCGTGCAGAGCCGCGATCAGAAGACGATGCGGGTGCTGGCGGTCGACCCGCTGACCGGCACGACACGCCCGCGGCGTGAGGACACCGACCCGTACTGGGTGCAGATCGTGCCGGGCGTGCCGGCGCTCACCGGGGACGGCCGTCTCGTGTGGACCGCGGATCTGGACGACAGCCGGCGGCTGCTCGTCGACGACGTGCCCGTCACCCCACCCGGCCTGCAGGTCCGGGAGGTCCTCGGGGTCGACGGCGAGACCGTGCTGTTCACCGCGTCCGCCGAGCCGACGGAGATCGGCCTGTGGACGTACGCGCCGGGTGCCGGGGCGGTCCCGTTCGCCGACGCGCCCGGCGTCCACCACGGGCACCGGGCGGGCGGCACGACCGTCGTGGTCGCGCAGTCGCTGCACCACGACGGCGTCCGGGTGACCGTGCACCGCGACGGGCGCCCGGCCTCGTCGATCACCTCACGTGCCGAGAGGCCCGTCCTGACCCCCAAGGTCGAGCTGCTGCGCGCCGGAGAGAGGGAACTGCGGACCGCGGTGCTCTTCCCGACCGGGCACATCCCCGGGTCGCGACGGCTGCCGGTGCTGATGGACCCCTACGGCGGGCCCGCCGGGCAGCGCGTTCTCGCGGCGCGGAACCAGTATCCGGTCTCGCAGTGGTTCGCCGACCGCGGCTTCGCCGTCGTCGTCGCGGACGGCCGCGGCACCCCCGGGCGCGGCCCCGCCTGGGAACGGGAGATCTACGGCGACCGCGCGGCGCTGGCGCTCACCGACCAGGTGGACGCGCTGCGCGCGGCGGCAGCGCGCCATCCCGACCTCGACCTGAGCCGGGTCGGCATCCGCGGCTGGTCCTTCGGCGGCTTCCTCGCGGCGCTCGCCGTGCTGCGCGAGCCCGACGTCTTCCACGCCGCCGTGGCCGGCGCGCCGGTGACCGACCAGCGGCTGTACGACACCCACTGGAACGAGCGCTTCCTCGGCCACCCCGACGAGAATCCCGGGGCGTACGACCGGTCGAGCCTGCTGGCCGACGCGGAACACCTCCGGCGCCCGCTGATGCTGATCCACGGGCTCGCGGACGACAACGTGTTCGCCGCGCACACGCTGCGCCTCTCGTCGGCGCTGACGGCCGCCGGACGGCCGCACACCGTGCTGCCGCTGCCGAACGCCACGCACATGACGCCGCAGGAGGAGATCGCCGAGAACGTTCTCCTCCTGCAGGCGGAGTTCCTGGAACGCGCGCTCGGCACGGACGCCCGTCACCCGGACTGACGCGCCGGCGGCCCCGGTCGCCACCTCGGCCGCTCCGGGGAATCGCACGACAGGACCTGGGCGGTGAAGGCGTCGATGGCGTTGACCACGGCTTCGAAGCGCAGCGAGTGGAACAGGTCGAAGGCGTGCTGCCCGCCGGGCAGCTCGGCGTAGACGACCGGTCGAGTCGACCGGCCGCGCAGGCGTTCGGCGAACGACCGTGCCGTCTCGACCGGCGCCAGGGTGTCGTGGTCACCGTGGGCGAGGAAGAACGGCGGCGCGTCCGGCCGGACATGGGCGAACGGCGAGGTCCGCGGATCTCCGTCGTAGTAGGGGCCGTAGTAGCCGCCCAGGCCGACCACCGCCGCGACGGAGGTGTCCACGTGTTCGAAGCCGGGCTGGAAGGCGGGGTCGTCCGCGGTGAGACCGGCCAGGGCCGCCAGGTGGGCGCCGGCCGAGCTGCCCGCCAGCACGATCCGATCGGGATCGGCGCCGTAGGAGGGGCCGTGTTCCCGGACCCAGGCGATCACCTTCTTGGCGTCCGCCAGATGGTCGTGGAAGGTCGCCTGCGGGCGCAGGCGGTAGTTCGCGCTGACGCACACCCAGCCCTGCCCGGCCAGCCGGTGCAGGAGGGGCAGGGACTGGGTGTTCTTCCGGCCTCCCGTGTACCCGCCGCCGTGCAGGTGGATCAGCACCGGCGCTCCGCTGGGCCGGGAGCGGTGGCGGTAGAGGTCCAGGAGGTTGCGCCGGCCGGCCGGGCCGTACGTCAGGCCGGGGATCCGCTCCACGGCACGGCGACGGCGGAAGAAGGGCCGGCACAGGATGCGCCCGTACGGCAGGCGCCGCGAGACGGGCACCGCCCCCATGGCACGTCGCACGGCGGGCAGCGCCTGACGGCCGCGCCACGCCACCAGGCCCAGGCCCGCACCCAGCCCCAAAACGGCCGCCGCCGCGACCCCGGCGGCGGCCGGTGAGCTCAGGTCGCCTTCGGCGAGGGCCAGGACGGTGGCGGCCAGGAGCGAGGCGAAGGCCACGAAGGGCAGTTCGTTGACGACCACGCCGAGCCAGAAGCTCAGCATGGCCAGGGGCCGGGGCCGGACCGGCGCGGCCAGCGTGAACAGGGTGCCGGCCGCGAGAAGGGCCACGGTGGTCAGGTATCCGTAGGGCAGGCTCATCGGCGCACCAGCCCCGCGACGAGCACGGCGGCGACGGTCAGGTGCAGCAGCACCAGCACCAGCGTGGTGGCGGCTCCGGCCTCGCCGCCGAGCGGGCCGGTCAGGGAGAGGGCGAGCACGGCCAGGGCGGTGATCGTCCAGGTACGGCCGGGACGGGTCGCCGAACGCTCCAGGACGGCCAGGAGCGCCCAGGCCGCGAGCCCGGCCAGCAGGCTCGCCACCACGACCGACACCGGCCCGACCGTTCGTTCGCCACCGCCCGTCCGCACGGTCAGCGTCGTTCCGGCCAGAGGCACGGCCAGGGCCCACACGGCCAGGGCGGCGGCGGGCGCGCCGATCACGGTGAGGAAGAGTCGTCTCACAGAGGTGTTCACGCCGGTCAGCCTCGCCCGGCTCGCCAGGGCGCCGCATCGGGCGCCCGGTCGCGCCGTGTCCTTCCCGGGTGGGGACCGGCTCCGACTTTGGTAGGTGACGGCTCCGGCCGGCCGCGGGCTAGCTTGAGGCGCGTGAACGAATGGCGATCCCCGCGCCTGGTCGCGGTGGCGAGTGTGGTCCTCGGGATGGGCGCGCTGACCGCCGTGTCCCTGTGGGGACAGGCGGGCGGGTCCCTGTTCTGGCTGGACGCCGCGGTCGCCGTCGTGAGCCTGCTCATGGCGCTCGCCCAGCTGCGGTGGCCGGTCTCCGGCGCGCTCGCCGCCACGCTCCTCGCCGCCGCCTCCCCGGTGGGCACGCCGGCGGCGACGATGGGGGCGTTGCAGGTGGCCCAGCGCAGGCGGTTCCCGGTCGCGGTGGCCGTGACGGCGGCGGGCATGGCGGCCCACGTGGTGCAGGGGCTGTGGCGGCCCAACTCCGGCATCTCCCTCGGCTGGTGGCTGCTGCTGATCTTCGCCGCGTACGGCGCGCTGCTCGGCTGGGGCGCGCTGGCCCGCTCACGCCGCGCGCTGCTCAGGTCCCTGTACGAGCGCGCCCGGCGCGCCGAGGCCGAGCAGGGCAGGCGGATCGCCGAGGCCCGCATGGCCGAGCGGCGCACGCTCGCCCGGGAGATGCACGACGTGCTGGCCCACCGGCTGTCGCTGGTGGCCACCCACGCCGGGGCGCTGGAATACCGCCCGGACTCCTCCCCCGACCAGCTCGCCCAGGCCGCCGGGGTGGTCCGCGCCGGGGTGCACCAGGCGCTGGAGGAGCTACGCCAGGTGATCGGTCTCCTGCGCGAGGAGGACGACGGGCACGACGACCTGGAGCCCCAGCCCACGCTGGCCGACCTGCCCCGCCTGGTCGCCGAGGCGCGTGAGGCGGGCCAGCCGGTGCGCCTGCGCGAGGAGGTCACCGACGCCGCGGCCCTCCCCGCGGCCGCCGCCCGTACCGTCTACCGCGTCGCGCAGGAGGGGCTGACCAACGCGCGCAAGCACGCTCCCGGCCGGCCGGTCGACGTGCTGCTGCACGGTGGCCCCGGCGCGCGCCTGCTGATCGACATCCGCAACCCGCTCGCGGCGGCGGAGTCGGCCCCGGCCGTGCCGGGCGCCGGCCTGGGCCTGGTCGGGCTCACCGAGCGGGTACGGCTGGCCGGCGGGCAGCTGGATCACCAGATCACCGACCGGCAGTTCCGGCTCCAGGCCTGGCTACCATGGCCGGCGTGATCCGCGTGCTGCTGGTCGACGATGACGCAATGGTCCGTGCCGGGCTGTCCATGATGCTCGACGGCGCCGCCGGGATCACCGTCGTCGGCGAGGCCGCCGACGGCCAGGAGGCCATCACCGCCACCGACGCCCACGCCCCCGACGTCGTCCTCATGGACCTGCGGATGCCGCGCGTGGACGGCATCACCGCCACCCGCCGGCTGCGCACCCGCGCCCGTCCCCCGGAGGTGATCGTGCTGACCACCTTCGACACCGACGAGAACATCCTGTACGCGCTGCGCGCCGGCGCCAGCGGGTTCCTGCTCAAGGACACCTCGCCCGCACGGATCGTGGAGGCGGTCACCCGGGTCGCGGCGGGAGACCCGATCCTGTCGCCCCGCATCACCCGGCGGCTCATGGACCGCACGGTCGCCCAGACCGGCACCTACGAGCAGGCCCGCGCCGCGCTGGCCGCCCTCACCCCCCGCGAGCACGAGGTGACCCTCGCGATCGCCCGCGGCCGGACGAACGCCGACATCGCCACGGAGCTCGCCATGGGCGTCACGACGGTCAAGGCCCACGTCTCCAGCATTCTCACCAAGCTCGGGCTGGACAACCGCACCCAGATCGCGCTCCTCGCCCACGACGCGGGCCTGGCCTGACCGGGGCGGCCGGGCGCCGCGGGTCCGCGGGTCCGCGGGTCCGCGGAACGCGACGGCCCCCGCCCGGTGGGCGGAGGCCGTCAGGTGGTGTCAGGTCACCCGGAGGCCGGGGCTCCGGTCTTCGGGTCGAGGATCAGCCGGTCCGCCCTCGCGTGGCGGAAGTCCAGCAGGCCGCCGACACCGCCGGCGCGTACGTCCATCGACGCGTCCCCGATGCGGCCCACCCGCCAGTTGTCCTCGATGAACCGCAGGATCGAGGTCTGCTCGGCGTACGAGTGGTCGACGTGGTTGACCCTGGAGTACGGCGAGATGGCGAGGAAGGGCAGACGCTGGCTCGGCCCGCAGCGGTCCTGGTAGCCCTTTGCGGCACGCACGTTCGAGCACAGCGGCGTGTCCTGTGAGGCGTCGGACGAGCCGTTCGTGACCTTCGGCGGGACGTGGTCGTACCAGCCGTCGGAGTCGTCGTAGGCGATGAAGATCGCGGTGGACTTCCACTGCGGCGACTGCTGGATCTTGTTGATCGTGCTGACGAGGAACTGCTGCTCGTCCAGCGGATCGGAGTAGCCCGCGTGGCCGTCCTGGTACGACGGCGCCTTCAGGAAGCTCACCGCCGGCAGGTTGCTCGCCTTGAGGGCCGCGTCGAAGTCGGTCAGGTCGTAGTTGTGGTTGGCCTGGTCCGTACGGCCGATCGCGGCGACCGAGGACGGCGGCAGGTGCTTGGGGTTGGCGGTCGACTTGTAGTACGCGAACGGGTTGTGGTGCGGGCTGTAGTCCACCACCGGGATACCGCCGACGTTCGGGTGGGTGGCGCCGCAGACCGCGTAGCCGTTGGCCGAGCCGGTCGGCCGGAAGCCGCCCTGGAACCAGCCCCAGGTGACCTTCCGCTGGTTGAGCAGGTCGCCGATGTTGCGGCCGGTCATCACGCCGAGGTTGTTCTTGGACGTGTGGTTGTTGTCCGAGCAGTCGTCGAACGCCGGGTCCGGGTCGTTGATCATCGTGCCGACGCCGTTCTTGTCCGGCGACTGGACGACGTAGGAGTCGCTGACCTTCTCGTGCGTCACCGGGTCGACGGCGTAGATGCCGTGCGTGTTGCCGGAGATGAGGTCGATCGCGCCCGGCGTCGAGGGGCCGAACACCGTGTCCCAGTTGTTGTCGCTCATCGCGTAGTTCTGGGCGTAGTTCCACATGCCGGTGACGGTGTTGCCGTCGAAGTAGTCCATCACCAGGCCCGGCTCACCGAACAGGACCGGCTGGCCGGTGCACTTGTCCTTCTCGGTGTTCTCGACGAACTTGTCCATCTTGCCGCCGTTGACGGCCAGTTGCTCCTTGCCGTACGTGTGGTCCTGGTCGCAGGTCAGGGCCTGTTCGTGCGTGAGCCGCTCGGGGTTGTACTGGTTGGGGTTCTCGGTGAGCAGCTTCCTGCTCAGCCCGTTCACCTTCGGCGTGTGCTTCTTGGCGGTGAACTTCGTCCCGTCCGTGTTGGCCGCCTTCGGGTACGTCCCGAAGTAGTGGTCGAACGAGATGTTCTCGTCGAACAGCACGACCACGTGCTGGATGGGCGTCGAGGTATGGACCGGTGACCACTCGGCGGCGGTCAGCGCGCTTGAGGCGTTCTCGCCGCTTCCGCAGCTCGCCAGGGTCAGCGAACCGGCGGCGACCAGGGCCGCGGCGATCGCCGCCGGTCTGCGCCTCTTCCACTTGCGGGGAGCCATTTACCCTCCAGGATGACGACGGGGCGACGATCATGTTGCCGGAACCCGACGGGCAGGTAAACAGCAGGTGATGACGAAAAGGCGCCCCCGCCCGGCCGAAGCCGGACGAAGGCGCCTCCCGGGGAGCGCGCTCAGCCGAACCGGCGAGCGCCCGTCTTGGGGTCGAGGAAGAGCTCGCCCGCCCTCGGCCGGTGGAAGTCGAACATGTGGCTCAGGTCTCCCGCGCGAGCGTCGAACGAGCCGTCGCCGATCCGGCCGACGCCCCAGTTCTGCTCGATGAACTTCGTGATCGAGGCCTGCTCGGTGTAGTGGTGGTCGACGTAGTTGACCTTGGAGTACGGCGAGATCACCAGCAGCGGCAGGCGCTGGCTCGGCCCGCAGCGGTCCTGGTGGCCGCCGGCCGCCTTGGCCTTGCCGCACAGAGCCGGGTCGTCGTTGGCGGCGTCGGAGGAGCCGTTGGTGATCTTCGGTGCGACGTGGTCGTACCAGCCGTCGGAGTCGTCATAGGCGATGACGACCGCGGTGGACTTCCACTCGGGGGACTTCTGCAGCTTGTTGATCGTGTTCACGAGGAACTGCTGCTCGTCCAGCGGGTCGGAGTAGCCCGCGTGGCCGTCCTGGTACTCGGCCGCCTTGAGGAAGCTCACCGCCGGCAGGTTGCCCGCCTTGAGCGCGGCGTCGAAGTCGGTCAGGTCGTAGTTGTGGTTGGCCTGGTCCGTACGGCCGATCGCGGCGACCGAGGACGGCGGCAGGTGCTTGGGGTTGGAGGTCGACTTGTAGTACTGGAACGGCGAGTGGTGCGGGCTGTAGTCGACCGCGGAGACGCCGCCGACGTTCGCGTGGGAGGCGCCGCAGACCGCGTAGCCGTTGGCCGAGCCGGTCGGCCGGAAGCCGCCCTGGAACCAGCCCCAGGTGACCTTCCGCTGGTTGAGCAGGTCCCCGATGTTCTTGCCGGTCATCGCGGCCAGGTTGTTCTTGGACGTGTGGTTGTTGCCGGAGCAGTCGTCGAACGCCGGGTCCGGGTCGTTGATGACCGTGCCCACGCCGTTCTTGTCCGGCGAGGCGACCACGTACGAGTCGCTGACCTTCTCGTGCGTCACCGGATCGACGGCGTAGGCGCCGTGGGTCTGACCGGCGATCAGGTTCAGCGCGCCGGGGGTGGACGGCCCGAAGACCGAGTCCCAGGAGTTGTCGCTCATCGCGTAGTTCTGGGCATAGTTCCACAGGCCGGTGACGGTGTTGCCGTCGTAGTAGTCCATCACCAGGCCCGGCTCACCGAACAGGGGCGCGGCGCAGGTGTCCTTCTCGGTGTTCTCGACGAACTTGTCGACCTTGCCCCCATTGACGGCCTTCTGCTCGTGGCCGTACGTGTGGTCCTGGTCGCAGGTGAGGGCCTGCTGGGGACTGAGGCGCTTGGGGTTGTACTGGTTCGGGTTGTTTGTGAGCAGCTTCTTGCTCAGCACGTTCGCCCGAGGGGTGTTCCTCTTGGCGACGAACTTCGTGCCGTCGGTGTTCGCCGCCTTCGGGTAGGTGCCGAAGTAGTGGTCGAACGAGACGTTCTCGTCGAACAGCACCACGAGGTGCTTGATCGGGGTCGTGGTACGGACGGGCGACTCGGCAGCCGTGAGCGAGGTCGCCCCGCCACCGGTCGTTCCGCAGGCCGCGAGGGCCAGCGAGCCGGCGGCCGCCAGGGAAGCGGCGATCACCACCGGCCGCCGTCTCTTCCACTTGCCGGGACCCATCTTGCCTCCTGGGGAAATATCAAGCTCCGGGCCCTGAAACGGAATCCCGGGGGCCGTGTCGGTCCAGCGGGGATCCCATCGGACCGGGACGAAGATCGCGGTGATGGAAGGTGTCCCGCAGGTGAACAAGGCCCCATAAGGGATTGAAGGATCTTTACCTGGCCTTCACGGGCCTTCACAGCGGCGGTCGTTCACCCGCCGTACATCTACGCGAGGAGCGTCCGCCCGAGGAAGTCCTTGGAGTCGCGTACGCCCGGCAGCGCGAAGAAGTAGCCGCCGCCGAACGGGGTGATGTAGTCCACGAGCGGCTCGTCGATCAGGCGTTCCTGTACGGCCTCGAACTGGCGCTTCGGGTCCTGCTGGTAGCAGGTGAACACCAGGCCCATGTCGAGGTCGCCGACGGCGTCCACGCCTCGGTCGTAGTTGTAGCTGCGGCGCAGGATCCGGCTGTCGGCGGTCTGCGGGGTACGGGGGTTGGCCATCCGGATGTGGCTGGTCAGCGGGATGACCTTCCCGATCGGGTCCTGGGCGAACTTCGGCTCGTCCAGCTCGTGCGTGCCGTCGAGGGGCGCGCCGGTCGCGCGGGCACGGCCGAACATCTGCTCCTGCTCGGTGATCCCGACCCGGTCCCAGAACTCCACGAGCATGCGGATCAGCCGGATGACGACGTACGAACCGCCGGCCGTCCAGGCGGGCTCGCGCGCGCGGTCCGCCCAGACGAGGCGGTCCATCTCGCCCCCGCTCGCGGTGTCGGGGTTGGCGATGCCGTCCTTGAAGCCCATGAGGTTGCGGGGCGTGCCGCTCGGGCGCGGCGGGCTGGTGAAGCCGCTCATCCGCCAGCGGATCTGCGCCGCGCCGCGCGTGTGCCGCGCGATGTCGCGCAGCGCGTGCACGACGGTGTCGTCGTCCTCGGCCGACAGTTGCAGGCTGACGTCGCCGTGGCACCAGTCCGGGTCGAGGTCGTCGTTGGGGAACATCCGCATCGGCTTCAGCCCGGCGGGCTTGCGGCTCGCCAGGCCGTACCGGTCGTCGAACAACGAGGCGCCGACGCCCACCGTGACCGTCAGCCCGCCGGCGGGCACGTCGGGCCCGAGCACTCCGGAGTCGGGCGGCGGCGCGCTGATGCCGCTGTCGTCCGGCGCGCCCCCGGCGGTGAGCGTGCGGGCCCGGTCGGTGAGGGTGCGGAAGAACTCGGTCAGCTCGCCCCGCCCGGACGCGATGACGTCGAGGGAGACCACGATCGTCCGGGGCCGCGGATGGTCGAGGATGCCGGCCTGGTGCGCGCCGTGGAACGGCCGCGCGGGAGGCGGGGTGGCACGGCCGGGCGGCGCGGCGGCGGCGCTCGCGGACGCTCCGGCGAGCGAGCCGGCCACACCGGCGGCGAGGGCGCCGCGCAGGAAGGACCGGCGGTCGCCCCGCGGCGCGCCCTCGCGCCGTGACGCGCCGTCCCTCCGTGGCGCATCCGCGCCCCGCGACGCGCCGTCGCCGTGTGGACTCCGCTCGGTCATGAGTCCTCCTTCGTCGGAGGGAGTGACCACGGGGGCGCGCCTTCGATTCCCTCGCTCCGCTCGGTCATGAGCCCTCCTTCGCCGGAGGGAGTGACCACAGGGGCGCGCCTTCGATTCCCTCGCTCCGCTCGGTCATGAGACGCGCCTCGGCTCGGCGATCGTGGCGATCGGCGCGAGCAGCTCCAGCAGCCGGCCCGCGGTTCCGTTCAGGCGCTCGCGCTCCGTGGTGGACAGGCGGTCGACCGAGGACCTGCCCTTGAGCTGCGCGTCGAACCGGTCGAGCCAGGTGTCGACCTGCGGCAGGGCCGGATAGCGGTCGCGCAGGAGCGGCCGGAGGACGCCGAGTACCTCACGGGTGCCCTCGACGTTGGCCGCCGCGGTCTTGAGCGTGGTGCCGCTCCCCTGGTCGGCCTTGCCGGTGAGCTGGAACTGCAGGGTGTTCTCCAGGATCTCGTGCGCCCTGAGCGGCAGGTCGGCGGGGTCCATGCGCTGGTGTGGGAAGTCGGACTTCAGGGCGCGGGTGTCGTGGGCGAGCCGGTCGGCCACCTTGCGCAGCGACGCGGCGGACTCCCCGTGCCACAGGCCGTACTCCAGCCGGTGGAAGCCGGTGAAGCCCGGGTCGTGCACGCCTTCCGGCAGGCCGGCGGGGCTCCCGTTGATCGCGCCGTCGAAGTCGCCGAACGTGCCGTACGCCGCGCCGAGGCGTTCGTACGCGAGGTGGGCCGGTGTCCAGGCGGAGCGGGCGGCGTCGAGGTCTCCGTCGTCCACGGCCGCGCGCAGCCTGCCGGTCGCGGCGATGAGGCGGTCGAGCCCGGCGTCGACGTACTTGGAGTACGCGCGTGCCGGAGCGTACAGGTCGTTGTTGGTCACGGGCAGGACGCCGGCGCTGCTCCCACGGCCGCCCGCGATGCGTATCGACGGGCCGGTGACCGGGTCGCCGCCGGCGTCGTCCTCGCAGCGGAAGGCGTAGGTGCCGCCGCCGAGAGACAGGTGCAGCCGCCGCGTCACCCCGGGCCCCAGGCCCTCGATCTCGGCGTAGACCGCCCCGGAGGCCGGATCTATGAGCGCCACGCCCGCGGCGGTGGCGCCGTCGTTACGTACCGTGAGCACCTGACCGCCCGCGTGAGGCCGCTCCCAGCCGGTGCCGCACCTGCTGGTCGACGCCTCGATGGCCGCCGGGCGGGCGACGCCGCGGGTCGGGCGGGCGTCACCGGCACTGGCCAGCAACAACGCCACACTCACGACCAGGAGGGGCGTGCGCATGGGGCTCCCATGGTCGGTCTCGGGGGGACGGGAACACTGTAGAGCGTGCACGGTGCCGCACGTCGATACCTTCGGGGATTTCCGAGGCGTGTGTTCACTCTGTGTTCATTCGCGACTCCAGTCACCTCGCGTGACAGCAGCTAGTTAGGTTAGTCTTACCTAATAAGCCTGTGAAGGGGGTTCGTTGCGGGACGACCGATGCACGCACTGCGCCGGGTGCCACACCGGCCGGCGTTCGTGCCTGGCCAGCGCGACCGTGGGCTCGCGCGCCTGGTTGCTCATCGAACACCCCGGTCCGTGGGGCGAGGACGTCGACACCATGGCGCTCCCTCCACCGCTCGTCGAGGCCATCGCCCGCGCCCGGCGCCACGGCGTACGCCCGCAGCTCATCCGCACCCCCCGCCGGCGGCGCGCCACACCGCCGCTCCAGGTGTACGCCGGGTTCTCCGGCCCCGGCGGCGGCGTCTGGCTGGAGGGGCGCGAGCTGGAGGACCCCGAGGAGCTGGCCGATCTCGACCTGGCCGCCGTCGGCGCCGGGCTGGCCCCCGGGTTCGGCGTGCCGGTCGCGGGCCCGGTGTTCCTGGTGTGCACCCACGGGAGGCACAACGCGTGCTGCGCCCGCGTCGGCGCGCCCCTCGCCCGGTTCCTGCACGAGCGCTTCGGCGAGGTGTGGGAGACGACACATGTGGGCGGTGACCGGTACGCCGCGAACCTCGTCTGCCTGCCCCACGGCCTGTACTACGGCGACCTGGACCAGCGGCGCGCGCTGACCGCGGCGGAGGAATATCGGCGCGGCCGGGTGGTCCTCGAAGGCTTTCGCGGCCGGGGCGGCCAGCCCGAGTCCTCGCAGGCGGCGGAGCATTTCGTCCGCGCTCGTACGGGGGTCCTCGGGGTCGAGGACGTCACCGTGGAGTCGGTGGCCGGCGACGTCGCCGTGGTGCGAGCGGGCACCGCACGCTATAGGCTCCGGGTGGAGCAGAGGCCGATGGGCGCGTGCGGTCCCGGATGCGGCGAAGACATCCGAACATATGTTGAACGGGACCTGACTCTTCTCAACGCGACGGCCCTCGTGTAACCTCTCCGAGGCCCTGTACGCCGTTCCTGAGAGGACACGGCGCTCTCCGGGGAACATCACGGCGCTTCTCGACGTTGCAAGTTTTTGGCACGTACTCACCGTTTGGCGCCCGTGACCGAAATTTATGCTCACCCGCAAGCTACGAGGTGGTAGTTCTATGGCTCAGGTACGTCGGCAGGCAAACCTCCCCCGCCCTAGCTGGGGCTGGCAGGACGCTGCCGAGTGCCGGGGGGAGGACCTCATCCTGTTCTTCGGCCCGGACGGTGAACGTCAGCCGGAGCGGGAGATCCGCGAGCGCAAGGCCAAGGCGGTCTGCATGCGCTGCCCCGTGCGAGGAGAATGCCTTGACTATGCCGTGTCCCGGCCGGAGAAGTACGGCACGTGGGGCGGCCTGAACGAGGACGAGCGCGCGTCGGAGCGCCGCCGCCGCATGCGCCGCGCCAACGCCGCCTGAGCGAGAGCGCAGCCTGCGGCCCCGCCCCCGCGGGGCCGTTTCCATAGAGCCGGTACCGCCGAGGGCGGATCCGGCTCTTGTCCTCTCTGAGAGCGTCTCCCCCGCACTCGACGAGCGTCTCCCCCACACCGGTCAGGTGTGGGGGGCGTGCAGCAGGGACAGCACGTCTCCGTCGGTCAGCTGGTCGAAGTGCTGGTACCACTGACCGACCGCGCGGAAGGACGACGGGGCGGCCAGGACCACCAGGTCGTCCGCGGCGGAAGAGAGTTCCCACACCGTCTGGGCCGCGCCCACCGGTACCGCCAGCACCAGGCGCCTCGCGCCCTCCGCGCGTACGGCGGCCAGGGCCGCCCGGGCCGTGCCGCCCGTCGCCAGGCCGTCGTCGACGACGACCACGTCGCGGCCCTTGAGCGGGGGCAGCGCACGGTCGCCGCGGTAGGCGGTGATCCGGCGGGCGAGTTCGGCGCGTTCGCGGCCGGTGGTGGGATCCAGGTCGCGTTCGGTCAGGCCCAGGCGGCGGAGCAGGTCGGCGTCGAAGACCGGCTCGCCGCCCTCGGCGATCGCCCCGACGCCCAGCTCCGGCTGGCCCGGACAGCCGATCTTGCGCGTGACCAGGACGTCGAAGGGAACGCCGAGTCGCTCGGCGATCTCGTGCGCGACCGGGACACCGCCGCGGGGCAACGCCAGCACGACCGGATCCGTGAGGCCCAGTGCCGCCACACGCTCGGCGAGCACCCGCCCGGCCTCGGTCCGGTCGGTGAACGGCAGCCGTACGCCATGTCCGCTCGAACCCACGGTGAACCACCTCGAAAAGCCGGTTGTCCGTGGCTCTACCCACCCGCGGGGTCCCTCAACGGGCGTCGCCGGGAGCCGTCCAGGGGCGCTGGTGCGACGGGTTCCGGTCCCTGGACGGACTCTCGATCAGGCGACGAAAAGACCTACGGGGCGATTTCCCTGCGCCGGTATTACCCGGATCAGGTGGTGGAGGTCGCCGATACCGGCGATGCCGGTTCGGCCTCTCAGCCCTTCCATGGAATCTCGTCGGAGCTCCTTTAACTCCTTCTCGATTCTGTGGTCGGGCTCCCTCGCTCGTCCCGCAGGCCTGTTTTCAGCCTCCGCAAGGGCCGAACGGCCTTCCAGGGCCGAAGGTCCCACCGCCACGGGACCTTCGTCGCCTGTCCGTCCCGCGGCCCCCCGGGGCGCCGGGAGCACCCTCCTCCTCCGCGTGCCGCCCGCGGCCGGCGGGCCCGCCTGCGACCTTCGCCCGCTCACCGGGGACCAATGGACGTACCCCGGCCGGCCGTACGAGCCGAGAGTGGATGCTGGGTCACCATGTCGAGGAGGCGGCGATGAAGCAGAATCTCCGGCTGGGCCACGTCGCGGGCATCCCGGTGGGGGTCAACTGGTCGGTCGTGGTGATCCTCGTGCTGATCGCCGACATCGTCGCCGGGAACGTCCTGCCGCGCGCGGACGCGGGCCGGCCCGCGAGCGTGTACTGGGCCATCGCGATCCCCACGGCGCTGCTCTTCCTCGCCTCGCTGCTGGCCCACGAGGGCGCCCACGCCGCCGTCGCGCGCAGGCGGGGCCTCGGGGTGCGTTCGATCACCCTGTGGATGCTCGGCGGGGTCGCCCAGCTCGACGGTGAGCCCAAGACCGCCCGTACGGACCTCGCCGTCGCCGCCGCGGGCCCGCTGACGAGCCTCGCCATCGGAGGGGTGCTGTTCGGCGCCGCGGAGGGGGCCTCGACGGCAGGCGCGCCGGGCGTGATCGTCGCGGCGCTCGCCTGGACCGGGGCGACCAACGCGTTCCTGGCCGTGTTCAACCTGCTGCCGGGCGCGCCGCTGGACGGCGGCCGCATCCTGCGGGCGCTGGTGTGGATGCGGTCCGGCGAGCGGTCGCGCGGCGACCGCGTCGCGACCATCGCCGGGCAGGTCATGGGCGCCGCGCTCGTCGGCGCCGGCGTCGCCCAGCTGATCTTCCTCAGCCAGACGGGCGGCCTGTGGCTGATGCTCATCGGCTGGTTCCTCATCTGGACGGCCGGGGCGGAGGCCCGGTCGCGGGTGGCGCAGGAGGCCGCCGAGGGCGTCCGGGTACGCGACCTGATGGTCCCCGAGCCCGAATGCGCGCCCTCCTGGCGGCCGATCGGGGAGTTCATCGCGAGCGTCGCGGCGCGGTCGCGCCAGTCGGCCTTCCCCGTCACCGGGTTCGGCGGCGAACCCTGCGGCGTGGTCACCCTGGCGCGCCTCACGCGCGTGCCCCCGGCCCGCACCGGCGACCGGATCGACACGGTCGCGGTCGCGCTGCCCCACGACTACCTGGCCGCACCGGAGGACCCCGCCGCTCCGCTGGCCGGGCGGCTGCCGCTCGCCGGCACCGTGCTCGCCGTCGTCGTCGCCGACCACCGCGTCGTCGGCATGGTCACCGCCGACGACCTCGGCCGGCTGGTCCAGCAGAGCAGGCTGCGCTCCAAGTACGCGCCCCGCCGGCCCGCCGAGCCCGCGTCCGGTCCACCCGTACGGCGGCCCGAGGACGGCTCTTAGGGAGGGAACGCGCTCAGGAGCGGTGGTGGTGCTGGGCCCGGGCCGGCTTGGCGATCCGCTCGCCGGGTACGGACGCGGCGGCGACCAGCTTCGGCGGCGTGACGCGGCTGATCAGTCTCCAGACCTGCTCGCCGAACTCACGGGGGCGTTCGAGCACCAGCAGGTGGCCCGAGTCGGGGACCACGACCAGCTCCCCGCCGGACATCGCGGCGACGAGCGCCTCGGCGTGCGCGAGCGGGGTGATCACGTCGCGTTCGCCGACGAGGACGAGCACCGGGATGCGGCCGAGCGCCGGCAGGACCGAGTGCAGGTCGTACCGGACGAGCTCGGTGTAGAACTCGGCGATCACCTGGATCGGCACCGACGCCATGAGCCGCGTCGTGAGCCGGGCCACCGGGCGGGGCACCCGCGAGCCGTACAGGTAGGGCCAGGTGATCAGGTACGTCGCGCCGCCCGCGGACCGCCGCGCGCCGTCCACGAGGCGTGCGTGCCGCCGCAGCCGGCTGAGCGTGGCGGGCACCAGGCGGCGCACGACGAACGGTGCCGTGATCGACGGCAGGCCCGCGGTGATCGTGGACAGGCCTCCGGCGGAGGTCGAGGAGAGGAGGACGCCCACCACCCGTCCGCCGAACATGCCGGGGTGGGACTTGGCGAGGGCGAGGATGGCCATCCCGCCCATGGAGTGGCCGACCAGCACCAGCCGTCCGCGCGGGGCCGCGGCCCGGATCACCGCGAACAGATCGCGCCCGACCTGGTCGATGGTGGCGTTGGGCGGCGTGCCCCAGCCGGACCGGCCGTGGCCGCGATGGTCCCACAGGACCACCCGAGCCTTGCCGGCCAGCATCGTGCGCTGGACGTCCCAGCTCGTGCAGTTCAGCAGGTAGCCGTGGCAGAAGACGACGGTCAGCGGGGCACCGGGGGCGTCCTGGATCTCCACGTGCAGCTCGACACCGTCATCGGCGGTGACGGTCATCGACCGGGTCGGCGGCGGATGATCGGGTTCGGCCCCGGCGACGGAATGTCCGGGTATCGGAAGCAACGAGCGTCCCTGTTCCGCCAGCGCGCTGGCGATGTCCGTGAACGACATGACCACCTCCGCCGGGCGGCGCCGCCCTGCCTCGGCAGGCCGCCACCGTCACTCGCCATTGAGCCTGCGGCCGAGGCGGCTGGAGATCCTCGGCCCGTCTCCCCAACGTGCGGCCGAACCCCCCTTCCCCCACAGGTTCTCCCTTACACGTTGCGTCACACCGTGAAGCCGGGCCAGGGGCGAAAGTCCTGAATATCGCGCCCGGCGACCTCGGGCGCCTCTCACGCCTCACCGGCCACGATGCGTATGAACCGGTCATTCGCGGGGTAGGGCGCATGTGCGTTGATACACCCGCATTGGGTACGAAAATCCGTGACGCCCCCAGGACCATCCCCCAGCCGACGGGCGGCCCGCCGCCCGTGAGCCGTACGGCCGACAGAGAGGGATGGACCTTGGCCACACCGAGAAGGCCGGTGATGAACGACGACGGCCGGGGGGCGGCCCCCCTGGCCACCGCGGAGAGCGGCGAGCGGCTGTCCCCGGGGCTGGCGGACGGCCTGATGCATCGCCTGTTCGCGGTCGGCCTGGACCTGCACGCCGCGCTGACCTACATCGAGGCGAACCTCGGCGCCGACGTCACGGTCGCCAAGGTCCACAAGGCCATCGACGGCCTGGACGGTGCGATCAAGGACTTTCGCGGCGTGGTGTTCGACCTGCGTCCCGAGGGCTCGGCCGAAGGATCGGGCCTGCGGGCGCTGATCGTCGAGGCGGTGGAGCGGGCCTGCGGCCCGGGCCGGACGTGCCCGGCGCTGACGCTCGGGCACGGCATCGAGGCGATGATCGACCCGTCGGCCTGGCAGCGGGTCGCCCGGCTGGTCCACCGGGCCCTCGCCCTCGTCCCCGGCGAGCGCCTGCCGGACGTCCACGTGATGATCAGCGCCGACCCGCGGCCGCCCACCTGGCTCGTCATGCACCTTGACGCGCCCGCGGGCGTCCTCACCGAGGTGGCCGGGCGGATCCGCGTGCTCGGCGGGCACGGCACGGACGTCTCCCGCCAGGACCCGCCGCCATCCCCCGAACGTTCGCGAATCCGCCTCGAATGGCCCATGCCGGCGCACTGATCCCCAAGCCCGCCCGGATCTCCCCGGCCGGATACCCGACAGTCGCTCACGCCGCGTGGCGTTACCGCCACGGACGGCGCGCCGGGCCTACCGTGGGGTGTGATCATGAACGAGGTGATTCACGCATGGTGCCTGGTCAACGGCTCGTGGGTGGAGCGCGAGGACCCGGTGATGGCGATCTGCGAGCCGTACGGCGGTGACGTGCGCGCGGCGGTGGCGAACCTGGGCTACGAGGCGTGGTGCCAGGTCGGCGAGCTGCCGTCGGTGCCGGTCTCGCTGACGCTGTACTCACGGGAGACGCCGCCGTTGCAGTTCCTGCTGCAGCTCGAGGGCAACGCGGGCAACGTCGTCGAGCACGTCTTCGCCGAGACGCTCCCGGACGCGATGGAGCTGCTCGCGCGGTGGACGCCGATCGCCCGCCCCTGGTACGGCAAGGGACGCGGCGGGGACCTCCGGGGGCATGCGGAGGACGGCTCCGCACGCCCCCAGGAGGGTCCGGGACGTCCGGAGACGCCCCCGGCACGCACGAGAACCCGGCGCCGGTCCCCGGCGCCCCGCCCGGTGCCCTCCCCCGCACCGTCCGCGGTCGACCGCCTGGCCTCGCCCGGCGCCTGACCCCGGACGCCCAGAACCCCGCCCGTCGTACAGCAGGGCGTGGGGTTCCGTGCGGTCTCTCAGGCGCTGCGGGACTCCGGCCGGGCCTGCTCGCTCTCCCCCGGCTCCCGCGACTCCCTTGTCTCCCTCGTCTCCCTCGTCTCCCGGGGCGCGGCTTCCTCCTCCGGTGCGGGGTCCTCGTCCGCCTCGTCGGCCGCCGCGACCTCGACGCGCCGCTCGGCGGCCCGCAGCTGCTTCTTCGCCACCCGGGCGCGCGCCTCGGCGGCCTCGGCGCGGGCCCGCGCGGTGTGCTCACCGGGCCACAGCTTGTCGATCTCGGCGTTGAGCGCGGCGCCGATCAGCACGGCCAGGGCGGTGACGTACAGCCAGGCGAGCACGGCGATCGCCGCGCCCAGCGAGCCGTACACCGTCACGCCCGACGCGGAGCCGTCCAGGTAGAGGCGCAGGATGAGGCTGCCCAGCGCCCAGATCGCCAGGGCCACGGCGCCGCCCGGCAGCCCCCGCCACCAGGCCGTGCGCACCGGGACGCTGAGGTGGTACAGCGAGGCGAGGAACACGATGGAGACGACGATCAGCACCGGCCAGTACAGAACGTGCACCACCCGCGCGCCCTCGGGCAGCCAGCGCAGGACGAGCGTCGGGCCCGCGACCAGCACCGGGATGATCACCAGGCCGACGCCGATCCCGGCGATGTAGAGGAAGAACGCGCGCAGCCGCGTGCGGATGACGCCGCGCACGCCGGACAGGCCGTACGCGATCGTGATCGTGTCGACGTAGACGTTCAGCGCGCGTGAGCCGGCCCACAGCGAGACGAGGAAGCTCAGCGAGACGAGCTCGACCCGGCCGCCCCGGAGGACGTCGTCGAGGAGCGGCCGCACGACGGTGTCCACCGACTGCTCGGTCAGGACCGTCTGCGCCTTCTCGATCACCCACGTGCGGATGTCGGCCACCGTGTCGTCGCCGAGCATCGACCGGAAGTGCCCGAGCGTGCCGATCAGCCCCAGCACGAGCGGCGGCAGCGACAGCAGGGTGAAGAACGCCGCCTCGGCGGCCAGGCCGGTGACCCGGTAGCGGAACGCGGAGACGCTCGTACCGCGGACGATCCGCCACACGGCGGACCGGATCCGGGCGCGTACCGAAACCTCGGCAACGCCCGCCGAAGCATCGGAGAGGGTGGTCACGAACGTCTACCGTAGCCGTGACGCGTCCGGTACGTGCTGCGACGACCACTTCGCGGGATGTCGCGCCACCTGTCGCAGAGCCGGTCCGGCGCACGGAGGGACCCGTCGTCGCCGGGCGCCCGGCGGGAGGTACGCCTCGCGGAGGTGCCGGCCATCCACCGCCCTTCCCTCGTCACCGCCGGGTCGGGAACTCAGGCGAACCGTCCCGGGCGGCGTCCGGTGCCCGGCGGCCCCGCGAACGCCTGGGCGATACCGATCCATTCTTTCGCGACGGCGCCCGAGACCGCCAGATCCACATCGGCCGGATGCCGCCGCTGCGTGACGACGAGGCAGAAGTCCAGCGCCGTTCCGCGTACGACGTCGGCAGCGCCCTCGGGCCCGGCGGTCCACGGGCCGCCGCCCGGCAGGGTGAGCTCGATCCGCACCGGCACGCGCGGGACCGGGCGCCGGCGCACCACAAAGCTCCAGGGCAGGGCGCGTACGCCGATCTCGGCCACGTGACGCAGCCGGTCGGTGGGTTCGCGGACCGCGTCGCGGCCGGCCTCCCGCAGGCCGTCGACGACGTCCTGCCCGTGCGCCCAGGTCTCCATCAGCCGCGCCGTCGCGAACGACGCCAGGCCCATGTCCGGGCCGTACCAGGGGATCCGCGTCTTCGGGTCGGCCGCGGCGAGCGTCTCGGTCAGGCCGGCGCGGGCGGAGCGGAACCAGGCGAGCAGGTCCTCCCCCGGCATCGACCGCCGCTCCGCGACGAGCGCGTCGGCGTCCAGGCCGGCGTCCGCGGCCGCCCGCGCCTCGGCGCGGAACTCCTCCGGCGTGGTGACCGCGCGCACCGCCGCGTCGTCGAACCAGGCCAGATGGGCGATCTGGTCGCGTACCGCCCAGCCCTCGGCCGGGGTCGGGACGTCCCAGACGCCCGGGCCGAGGAGCCGGTTGAGGTCGGCCGTCTCGGCGCTCAGGTCACGGATCAGCACCTCTGTCGCCACACCCATCGCATCAGCGTACAGAACCGCGTTCGGTGCGGCCTGTGCTGCGAGAATGGGACACATGATCTGTGAAGCGTGCCGCGACCGGCGACACGACGAGTGCCGTGGCGGCACATGGTGCGACTGTCAGCACCAGCCCCCGGCCGGAGGCGACGAGCCGGACACCGAACCGGACGCGCCCGAGCCGCCGGTCAACTGGCTCCGTCAGGGCTGAGAGCCGGGAAGGCTCAGAGGCCCGAGAAACGCCTGGTACCTGTGACAGGGCCGAGGCCAGAGATAGGGACGCCGTTCCGCATATCGGACAAGGTTGGACACCCATCGAACGGCATGTCATCATCGGTGTATGGCTGCTGCGAACCCGTTGCTGGTGATGCGCCGGCACGTTGACTTTCTTCGCGTGGGCAGCGCCATCTGTCGTTGACACTGATCAACCGCCACTGCCTCATGGGCGCGCGGTATGCCGGTGTCGGATTTCCTCCAAGCTCAGCGTAGAGCCAGCAGCGAGCCTGCCGGTGTGCTCCGCGTCCACCATCCACCACGGAGGACGCGCACGATGCCACCCCGTCAGCGGAGGCGAGGCGAGGGTCAGTGGGCCCTCGGTTATCGCGAACCGCTCAACAAGAACGAAGAGGGCAAGAAGAACGACGACGGTCTGAACGTCCGCCGTCGGATCCTCGACATCTACTCAAAGTCCGGCTTCGACTCGATCGACCCGGCCGACCTGCGCGGCCGATTCCGCTGGTACGGGATCTACACGCAGCGGCGTCCGGGGATCGACGGCGGCAAGACCGCCGTCCTCGAGGACGAGGAGCTCGACGACCGCTACTTCATGCTGCGCGTCCGCATCGACGGCGGCCGGCTGAACGCCGCCCAGCTCCGGGCGATCGCCGACGTGTCGAGCAAGTACGCGCGCGGCACCGCCGACGTGACCGACCGGCAGAACATCCAGCTGCACTGGATCGAGATCGAGTCGGTGCCGGCGATCTGGGAGACGCTGGAGGCCGTCGGCCTGACCACGACCGAGGCCTGCGGCGACACGCCGCGCGTGATCATCGGCTGCCCGCTCGCCGGGATCGCCGCCGACGAGGTGATCGACGCCACGCCGCAGCTCCAGGAGATCCACGACCGTTACATCGGCAGCCCCGAGTTCTCCAACCTGCCGCGCAAGTTCAAGACGGCGCTGTCCGGCTGCACGGCGCAGTGCACCGTCCACGAGATCAACGACATCGCGTTCGTCGGGGTGGTGAACGACGAGGGCGAGGCCGGCTACGACCTGTGGGTCGGCGGCGGGCTGTCCACCAACCCGATGTTCGCCAAGCGCCTCGGCGCGTTCGTCCGGCCCGAGCAGGCGCCCGAGGTCTGGGCCGGGGTCACCGGGATCTTCCGTGACTACGGCTACCGGCGGCTGCGGAGCCGCGCCCGGCTCAAGTTCCTGATGAACGACTGGGGCCCCGAGCGCTTCCGCGAGGTGCTGGAGAAGGAGTACCTGGGCTACAGGCTGCCCGACGGGCCGGCGCCGGGCGGGCCCCGTGACGCCCGCCGCGACCACGTCGGCATCCACCGGCAGCGCGACGGCGCCTACTACGTCGGGTTCGCGCCGAGGGTCGGCCGGGTCAACGGCGACCTGCTGCACGTGATCGCCGACCTGGCCGAGGAGTACGGCTCGGGCCGGGTGTGCACGACGACCGAGCAGAAGATGGTCATCCTCGACGTGCCCGAGGAGCGCACCGAGGCTCTCGCCGCCGAGCTGGAGGCCCACGACCTCCAGGTACGGCCCTCGGTCTTCCGGCGGCAGACGATGGCCTGCACCGGCATCGAGTACTGCAAGCTGGCGATCGTCGAGACCAAGCAGCGCGGCATGGACCTCATCGAAGAGCTGGAGAAGCGCCTCCCGGACTTCGACGAGCCGCTGAGCATCAACCTCAACGGCTGCCCGAACTCCTGCGCGCGCGTCCAGGTCGCCGACATCGGGCTGAAGGGCCAGCTGGTCACCGACGCCGACGGCAACCAGGTGGAGGGCTACCAGATCCACCTCGGCGGGACGGTCGGCGGTGCCTTCGGCAAGAAGATCCGCGGGCTCAAGACCACCGCGGACGAGCTGCCCGACTACGTCGAGCGGGTCCTGCGCCGCTACCAGGACCAGCGGAACGACGGTGAGTCCTTCGCCGACTGGGTGCAGCGGGCGGAACAGGAGGACCTCACGTGAACGAACGGAGTGAGCGAACCGAAGGCACGCGCCAGTGGTCACACCCTCCGACGAAGGAGGACTCATGACCGAACGAGCGGTCCCCTTCTACTGCCCCTACTGCGGCGACGAGGACCTCGAGCCGTACGAGAGCGACGGCGGCTGGCACTGCCGCGCCTGCACCCGTGCGTTCAAGCTGCGGTTCATCGGCACCGGCGCGCTCAGCGCCGCCGTCCCCGCCGACCCGAGGGGGCGGGCGAGATGACCCTCACCTTCGAACGCCCGACCGCCGCGCTCGACCTGACCGACATCGTCGAGTCGGCCGCCGACGCCCTCGAAGAGGCCCCGGCCGAGGAGATCGTCCGCTGGGCGATCGCGACGTTCGGCGACCGGATCTGCGTGACGTCCTCGATGAAGGACGCCGTGCTGGTGGACATCGCCGCCAAGATCCGGCCGGGCATCGACGTGCTCTTCGTCGACACGGGCTACCACTTCGCCGAGACGATCGGCACCCGTGACGCCGTCGAGGCGGTTTACCCGGTCAACGTGGTGAACGTCACGTCCTCGCGTACGGTCGCCGAGCAGGAGCGCGACCTGGGGCCCCGGCTCTACGGCCGGAACCCGGACCTGTGCTGCCACCTGCGCAAGGTCGAGCCGCTGAACCGCGCCCTGGAGCCGTACCTCGCGTGGATCACCGGGATCCGCCGCGAGGAGACCGCGCACCGCCGCGGGGCCAGGGTCGTGGAGTGGAACGCCTCGCGCGGGAAGGTCAAGGTCAACCCGCTCGCCCGGTGGACGCACGAGCAGCTCGGCGCGTACATCGAGGAGAACGGCATCCTCGTCAACCCGCTGCAGTACGACGGCTACCCCTCCATCGGCTGCGAGCCGTGCACCCAGCGGGTCGCGCCCGGCGACGATCCGCGCAGCGGCCGGTGGGCCGGCACCGGTAAGTCCGAATGCGGCATCAACCTCTGATCACCTGTGCACTCCCGCCGCCTCTGGTGGCGGTGGCGCACGGCAGCCGGGACCCGCGTGCGGCGGCGACGGTCGAGGATCTGCTCGACCTCGTACGCCGCCGGTCCGGGCTGCGGGTGGTCACGTCCTACCTCGACCACGCGCCGCCGACGCCCGGCCAGGCGCTCGGGGCGCTCGCCGGTGACGGCGCCGGCGAGGCCGCCGTCCTCCCCCTCCTGCTGACCGCCGCGTACCACAGCAAGACCGACATCCCCGGCGCGCTGACCGAGGTGCGCCGGGACCACCCGCGGATGCGCCTGTGGTACGGCGCGACGCTCGGGCCGCACCCGCTGATGATCTCCGCCCTGGAGCGGAGGCTGGCCGAGGCCGGTGTGACGCCCGATCCGGACACGGCCCTCGTGCTGGCCGCCGCGGGGTCGAGCGACCCGTCGGCCAACGCGACGATCGGCCGGATGGCCCGTGGCTGGCTCGGATGGCGGCGTGTCGTCCCCGCCTACGCCTCCGCCGCGCGCCCCACGCCGGCCGAGGCCGTACGCGGGCTGCTGGACGCCGGGGCTCCGCGGGTCGCGGTCGCCTCCTACTTCCTCGCCCCCGGCCATTTCGCCGACAAGGTCCGTGACGAGTCGCTCGCGGCCGGGGCGACGGCCGTCTCGGCGGCGCTCGGCGCCGCGCCCGAGCTGGCCGAGATCATCGAGCAGCGCTACACCGAGATCATCACGCTCGGTGATCAAGCAGCTGTCGGCTGAAAACCCTTATTTCATCGGGGTTTCGGGCTTGACAGACCCGGCCACGTGATCTTCTCGCAGGTCAGAGGCGGCGGATGTCCATATTCACCCTTTACGGCCCGAAATATGTTTGCTATGTTCGGTTGACCGGCGGCGCCCCCCATGCGCCGTCCGTAATATCTCCGCCGGCCAGGGCCTGCCCACCAGCACCACCGCGTGCGGCACGCGACGACGCGTGAGAGGGGCCCCCCTTCCGGGCCGCGACGGTTCATAACCAAGAGCGCCGCTCCGCGCATCCCCTTGCGATCCCCCCTCATGGATCCACCTCCGATGCCGGTTCGGCAACGCGCCGCATCCGCCGCGAAGCGACGGAGCCGGACCCCGTGTCTCTGACAGGGCGTGTGGCACGCCTCCAGTGTGCCCGCAGGGCGACTTCCCGCCCGAGCCCGTGGGGTGATCGGCAGGCGCCGGGAAGTCAGGAGTGCACCGGACGAATGGACGACAAGATCCCCTAGACCTGAGAGAAGTGGCCGTACACACGGCCCGCCATCCCCCTGTTCTTCGAGCCGTCCCCTCAGACGGCTCCCGCTGAATCCGCATTTCGCGGAACCGGGGACCCACCGCACCACTGGGGTGAATCGGCGCATCCCCTTTGCGCCGTAGGGCAGCTTCCACGCCCGAACCCGTCAGCTAACCCGGTAAGCGGCATGGAAGCAAAGGAGTGCTCGAACGTGTCAGGTCGACACAAGAAGTCATGCCGTCTGCTGCGTAACACCAGACTCGGCGGTTCCCTCGCCGCCGTCACCGCCGTCGGCGCGACCGCGATCAGCCTGATCGCGGCGGCCCCGGCCGGATCCTCCCAGAAGGTCGACGCGGTCTCGGCCGGAGCAGTGGCGACCGTGCCCCACGACGCCGCGTCCCCCAAGAAGCCGGACACGCTGGCCCTGGCCGACAAGAAGGCCGGCAACGTCAACACCGAGAAG
This sequence comes from Actinoallomurus oryzae, assembly GCF_039541955.1. Lineage (NCBI taxonomy): Bacteria > Bacillati > Actinomycetota > Actinomycetes > Streptosporangiales > Thermomonosporaceae > Actinoallomurus > Actinoallomurus oryzae. Next base: position 854,644 of record NZ_BAABHF010000019.1, read on the forward strand.
CGCCAGGTGCTGCCCAGCGCGAGCGACGCGCTGAAACTCGCCGAGTCCCAGGTGGGCGTCACCGAGGACTCCTCCGGTGGCGGCACCAAGTTCCAACAGTGGTTCGTCTCCTCTCCGTGGGCCGAGCGCGGCGTCCAGCGCGACGGCGGCAAGGTCTCCGACTACGCCAACGCGAACTGGTGCGACATGTTCGTGTCCTGGATCGGCGCCAAGCTGGGCGTGAAGGGAATGGGCGCGGACGCCTTCACCCGCACCCACGCCCAGTGGTTCAAGGACCAGGGCCGCTGGGGTGAGAACGCGACGCCCGGCGCCGTGGTCTTCTTCTCCTGGAGCGGAAGCAAGTCGATCGACGACATCGACCACGTCGGCATGGTCATCAAGGACAACCACGACGGGACTATCCAGACCATCGAGGGCAACACCGACAACGCCGTGAAGATCCGCACGCGCGACAAGTCGTCGGTCGTCGGCTACGGCTACCCCGAGTACGGCTCCAGCGACGCCTGAGCCCTCTCCCCGCCCCGGCCGCGCGCCGGCCGGGGCGGCCCGCCCTGCACGTCGACTCCCCTGTGCTGAGAGGCCATCCCCCCATGTTCGAATTCGCCAAGCATTCCCTGGATCGATTCTCCACTAAGACGATCGCCTCGGTGGCGACCGGTGTCGTCGTTGCCGGCGCCGGCCTGTCCGTCGCGCTCACCCACTCCACCGACTCGTCCCCGGCCGCCCGTACGAGCAGCGTGCAGGTGACGCAGGAGGACTCGGGCCTGCTGGGCCCCGGCTCGGAGGGCCACGCGGTCAAGCTGCCCCGCCAGGCCCCCACTGAGAAGGCCGACAAGAAGGCCGCCCTGCCGGGCGGCGTCTCCACCGGCACGTCGTTCTGGGACGCGGAGACCGCGTCCGGCAAGCCGATGTCGTTCCACACGGTCGCCAGCCCGTACTGGCCGCTCGGCACCAAGGTGAAGATCACCGTCGGCAAGAAGAGCGCCGTCGGCGTGGTCGAGGACTTCGGCCCGGCCGAATGGGCGGTCGCCCAGCACAACCCGCCGGCCATCATCGACCTGTCCGAGGAGATGATGCAGTACTTCACCGGCACCCGGTCCAACTCGATCCCCATCAAGTTCCAGGTGCTGCAGCTGGGCGACGGCCCCGTCTACCGCCACTCGGGCACCGGTTACGACATGGCGACCGGAATCTCCGAGAAGTAGCCCTCTCCCGCCCCCATCCCCCCTGGGGGCGTTCGGGGCCCCTCCGCCCGAGGGGCCCCGGACCTTTTTCCGAGGCCCCGGATCGTTCTCCGAGAGGCCCGGACCGTTTCTGAAGTGCTGGGACCGTTTCCGAGGGGCCCGGACCGTACTCCCGCAGAGCCACGGACCGTTTTTCCGTGGTTGCGTCGAAGAAGTGAACTGCGGTTCAATTCTTGTGTGCCGTACCGCCGCACGCCCCGCGTCGAGGCGCGCCTGAGCGCCTCGCGGGAGCGCATCCTGTCCGCCGCGCTCGCGATCGTCGCCGAGCACGGTTACGCGGGATGCTCGGTGGCCGCCGTGGCGCGCCGGGCCGGTGTCGCCACCGGCAGCGTCTACCGCCACTTCCCGGCAAAGGCCGACCTGGTCGCGGAGGTGTTCCGCACGGCGTCCCGGCGCGAGGTGGACGCCGTCGCGCGAGCGGCGGCCCTGGAGGGCACCGCCGCCGAGGCGGTCGCCGCGGTGATCGAGACCTTCGCGGGCCGCGCGCTGCGGGCCCCGCGGATGGCGTACGCGCTGCTCGCCGAGCCGGCCGACCCGGCCGTCGACGCCGAGCGGCTGGTGTTCCGGCGCGCGTACGCCGACGCGATCGCGACGCTCATCACCCGGGGCATCGCCGCGGGCGAGCTGCCCGACCAGGACGTCCAGGTCAGCGCCGCGGCGCTCGTCGGGGCGATCGGCGAGGCCCTCGTCGCCCCGCTGGCGGCGGGTGCCGCCGCCGGCACCGCGCGGGTCCCCGAGGTCACCGGCGACACGGCTCACCTCATCACCTTCGCCCAGCGCAGCATCGGAGCGGTCCCATGACGACGCATGACGTGTTCAACCAGGTCCCCCCGCTGACCGGCTACGACGTGGCCGACGACCCGGCGCTGCTGGACGGGCTGTTCCGCGAGGGCGGCGGCTGGGCGACCGAGGAGATCCACGAGCTCGGCCGGCTGGCCGGCTCGGAGGAGGCGCAGGAGTGGGGGCGGCTCGCCAATGAGTACCGCCCGGTGCTGCGCACCCACGACCGGTACGGCCACCGCGTCGACGAGGTGGAGTTCCACCCCGCCTGGCACGAGCTGATGAAGGTCGCGGTCGGGCACGGGCTGCACGCCCGCGCGTGGACCGAGCGCGCCGGCGCGCACGTGGCCCGCGCCGCCAAGTTCTACGTGTGGCGCGTCGACGCCGGGCACGGCTGCCCGATCTCGATGACGTACGCCGCGGTGCCCGCGCTGCGCCAGGAGCCCGAGCTCGCCCGCGCGTACGAACCGCTGCTGACCTCCGGCACGTACGACTTCGGCCTCCGCCCGCCGCTGACCAAGGCCGGCATCCTCGCCGGAATGTCGATGACGGAGAAGCAGGGCGGCTCGGACGTCCGCGCCAACACGACCCGCGCGGTCCCGCAGGCCGACGGGACGTACCTGCTGACCGGGCACAAGTGGTTCACCAGCGCGCCGATGTGCGACGTCTTCCTCGTGCTGGCCCAGGCCCCGGAGGGCCTGACCTGCTTCCTGCTGCCGCGCGTGCTGCCCGACGGCACGCTCAACCCGATGCGCCTGCAGCGCCTGAAGGACAAGCTCGGCAACCACTCGAACGCCTCGGCCGAGGTGGAGTACGAACGCGCCGTCGCCTGGCGCGTCGGCGAGGAGGGCCGGGGCGTCCGCACCATCATCGAGATGGTGAACATGACGCGGCTCGACTGCGTCATCGGCGCCGCCGCCGGCATGCGCCAGGGCCTGGTCCAGGCGGCGCACCACGTCGCGCACCGGCAGGCGTTCGGCGCCACCCTGATCGACCAGCCCCTGATGCGCAACGTCGTGGCCGACCTGGCCGTCGAGTCGGAGGCCGCGACGGTGCTGATGCTGCGCCTGGCCGGCGCGACCGACCGCGGCGAGACGGCCTTCAAGCGCCTGGGCCTGGCGGTGAGCAAGTACTGGGTGTCCAAGCGCTGGCCCGCGCACAGCGCCGAGGCCCTGGAGTGCCTGGGCGGCAACGGTTACGTCGAGGAGTCGGGCATGCCCCGGCTGTTCCGCGAGTCTCCGTTGAACTCCATCTGGGAGGGGTCGGGGAACGTCGCCGCCCTGGACGCCCTCAGGGCCATGATGCGTCAGCCGGAGACCGTGGAGGCGTTCTTCGCGGAGGTGGAGGCCGCGACGGGCGCCGACGCCCACCTGGACGCCGCGGTCGCGCAGGTGAAGGACTCACTCACCGACACCGCGACGATCGAGCTGCGCGCCCGCCGGATCGTGGAACGTCTCGCCCTGGTCCTGCAAGGATCTCTGCTGGTCAGGCACGGCCACCCGGCGATCGCCGACGCCTTCTGCGCCTCCCGCCTGGGCCGCGACTGGGGCACCGCGTTCGGCACCCTCCCCGAGGGCCTGGACCTCGACGCCATCATCGCCCGCGCCACCCCGAAGGTCGGATGACACGGCCGCCTGACACGTGCGGACAGCCGCGGTCACACCAGTGCCATCGCGCACCTCCTTCAAGATCATCCGCTAACGAACCGGCTAGTAACCCGGCCTCTCGGAGATCTCGTGGAGTTCGGTGCAGCCCAGGCAGGGCTGGCCCACCGTTGCGCAGTGTAACCGGCGATGGGCCGACGACGACCATCGTCAGCTCTACATGCGGACAACAAGAAAATGAGCGCTGCGGGATTGCATGACGTCCGCCGAAACAGCGAGCTCCTGATGATTGAGACCTCAGACACCGCTCTCTTTCGACCTATCAGCAGCGACCTCCGAATGCCTAGAACCAGCGGTGCCTCACTCGCCACCGTCCGCGCCACCCGCAGGGTTCTATCCTCGATGTGCCAGATGGCGATGGACGAGGGCTACCGCACCGACAACCCGATCCGCACCATCCGCCTTCCCGATCACCCCAAATGAAACGACCTCTTAATCCTTCGCCCCGGCGATGCGCTCACCGCGATCCGCGACCGGCGGCCTCGCGGGCCGGAGGGGCGACGTGTGGCCGGCGGCCTGGGGCGAGCGCCGCGTGCCGTTGTCCCGGGCCGAGACCGTGACGTGCGGCCAGTGTGTCCGCGACCAGGCCGGTTGTGAACGCGTAGACGCCTTTGTGGAAGAGATCGACGACGAGTTCGCGGCGCGGCCAGGTCCACGGCGGAGCGCCCACCCCGGTGGCGTTCTCCAGAATCTGGTCGTTGGTGAGCCGCACCATCCAGAACATTCCCGATGCCCACGGGCCACGCAGGCCCGCCGTGGCCATCACCCCGCGCACAGCACCCAGCAGCGCACCCTGCCCCAGGTGCATCGCCAGGTTGTCGAGGGTCGCACGCGAGCCCTGCCGCTCCGGGAGGCGGGTCAGACGTTCAAGGGTTCTGGCTGGAACGTAGGAGTCCGGACGGCGCGTCCATCGCTGCTCCAGCTTCTCGGCCGCCGTCATCACCATCGCGCCGGCCAGCCCGGCCACCGCCCCTTCGCACACTGCCCGTGACCACATGAGATGGCCCTACCCCGATCATCACGCTCCCATCAGCCGACCCGATGATCGACTGCTCGACCGGGCGGACCGGTCGCACACGCCGCCGTACGTCGGCGGTGGAGTCGGCGGAAGCCTGACAGCCAGGAGACGGTTCGTTCGACCACCCACCGGTGGCGGCCCAGACGCTGAGAAGTGTCGATGCCTCGGCGGGCGATGCGGGGGATGATCCCGCGCCGGCGCAAGAAAGCGCGCAGATGAGCATGGTCATAGGCCTTGTCGGCGTGGAGCTCGGCAGGTCTGCGGCGCCGGGGCCAGGGCTGATGCTGCGGTTCCTCGCCGAGACAGTCAAGACAGTACTGACGAGTTGCCCGACCGCTAGCCACCCAGGTGGAAAAGTAGCGATAACCAGGTCTCGGGCCGCCTGTTGGCGTGATGTTCTGTTCTGATGTGCTTCGGCAGAGTGTTCGCGCAGGTCAGAACACGCAGAAGATCTGACGTGCAACGGACGTGTCACCGGCCGCAAAACGACCTTCTGAGTTGGGGATCGTCGTGCGACATGTCGGGCGCTGGGCGACAGCAGGTCAGTCCTCAGGCCGGCCGGACTACGGAGAGATCACTTCGGTTCGTTGAATGACCGTTCGCCGTACACTTTGGTCGAGCTGGGCGGCGACGCGGTGTTGCCCCTCTTGGTACGGCCTGGCGGCGTCGGAGTCGGCCGGTTCGATGCCGCTTCTCGGGTAGACCAGGTCGTGGACGGTATCTTCGGTGCGTTCAGGCCCTCGTCGTGGACGGCGTTGAAGAGGTAATCGTCAAGCTGATCGTCCTGGGCGCCGGTGGCCTGCTCCGCATGCACCCATGCGGATGGTGACCTCGGCGGCCCGCCGCCAATCCGCCTGGTGATACCAGCAGCAGTCCCGGGGACGCTGGCGCGGGATGAGTCAGACGCCCGGGTCGGCCGCTTCTTCGGCTGTACGCCCCTGGGCCCCGTCGGCTGGACCCTCGCCCCGGTTCCGCAGCGGCGGCCGCCACGGGCTCGCTCCTCCTCGCGCCGGTCGCCCGCCGGGTCCTGACCACGGTGCAGGCATTAAGCGGCATGGCCGGGTGCGCGTGGCGCGGACGCGGCCGGTCGCCCGGCCCCCGCTCTCAGCCCTTGCCGAAGTGCGCCGCGGGGAAGGCGCCCGCCAGCCTGAGGGTTGTGGTGAGGCCGGCGGCAAGCTCGATGAGGCGCGCGGTGACGGCCGGGCCGAGGTGGCCGTACGGGGCGGCGTCGAGGCGGTCGGCGACCTCAGCGCGCAGGGCCGCGCCCGCCTCGGTGAGATCACCGCCTCCTCCAGCAGACCGCGCTCACGCAACCGGTCCCGGGCGGCGGCCCACTGCTGCGCGGACCGCTCGCGGGTCCGCATGAACAACGCCGACGTCGGCGCGGTGCCGGTGGCACGCGAGATACGGCTTGATCTCCCCGAGCTTGTCCGGCAACCGCTCCTGCTCCGTCCCGGAATCTACATAGCAGAAAGCTGCCGACCCATCTCGGACAAAGACGACTGAATCAGCGGAGAGTCCTTAGCGTGGCAGGCCGGCCCAGGCATAGGCGTCGTCGTACAGCGCGGTGAGTTCGGTGGGCCGGTCGACGCCGTAGCGATCGGCCGGGACGGTGTACCCGAGTTCGGTCATCCACAGGCTCAACATGCGATAGGACGGCCTGGTGCCCTGAAGGTCGTCCGGGGTCAGCGTCAGCGTAGCTGCGGGAATGGCCGGGGTCATCGTGTCGTGGTCGAAGATCGCGACAGACACGGCGAACCGCCAGCCGCCGTCCCTCTTCTCGGCGCGATGCAGCGTCCGCATGTGCGAGGCGACGTCGACCTCGACGCCGCGAAAAGTGCCGCGGAACTCGATGGTCATCGGCACCTCGACGATCGCGCGGGTGCCGTTGACGTCGATGACGGGTAGTCCGAGGCGGTGGCTGGACGGGGTCTGGTCGAACATCCGCTTGGACAACTCGATGTACTCAACCGCGGTGCCGTCGAACCAGCTTGCCTGGATGGTCGCCTCCGGCGTGTAGCACCGCGCGAGGCTGGACCACCAGCCCCGGTCGCGGGCCTGTCGCTCGTGGGTGACCAGCGTCAGCACGCTCACCAGGTCAGAGTCATTTTCGGACATGGGCCGCATCACACATTCCTTTGGTCGGACCGAAGTCTTGTCGTGTCGCCTTGACGCCACCGCGGTGGTATCTATGGGTTAATATATACGAATCCGTATATAGGAGCGTCATGACCCGATATGTCATCGAGGGTGCCCGGGTGTTCGACGGCGAGCAGCTGATCGGCGTGCGGACCGTGGAAGTGGAGGGGGCGCGGATCGTCGCGGTAGGCGCACCCGCGCCCGCGGCGGCCGAGCGAGTCGACGGCAGCGGTGCCACTCTGCTGCCGGGCCTGATCGACGCACACACCCACGCCGACCTGGAAACGCTCGGCCATGCCCTGCGGTTCGGCGTGACCACCGAACTCGACCTGCTCTCATTCCCACAAGCGATGGATGCGGTTCGTCGCGCTGCCGCCGAACGGACCGACATCGCGGATGTCCGTTCCGCCTCGATGGGCCTGACGGCACCCGGCGGGCACCCGACCCAGCTCCGAGGCGACCTGAACGACCCGGAGCTGCCGACGGTCGCCCGGCCCGAGGACGCCGCCCGCTTCGTCGACGAGCGGATCGCGGAAGGCGCCGACTACATCAAGGTGATCATCGAGAGCGGCAAGACACTTGGCAAGGACGTCCCCGTCGTCGAGGAAGGCATCCTCAAGGCGGTGGTGGCCGCCGCACACGACCGCGACCGCATGGTGATCGCCCACGCGCTGACCATCGAGGCGACCCGGCAGGCGCTGGCCGCCGGTGTCGACGGGTTCGCGCACCTGTTCATCGACGGTCCGTGCCCGCCTGATCTGGTCGAGGCGTTCACCGCGGGAGGGGTGTTCCTGACCCCGACGCTGAACCTGCTGGCCTCGCTCACCGGCCGGCACCTCGGCGCCGGCCTGGCACGCGACAGCCGGGTCACCGGTCGCCTGCCGCAGTCTTGGATGAACAATCTCAGCAGTGAGTTCAACACCTTCCCTGCCGGCGACTTCGATGCCGCCCTGGCCGCGGTGAAGGCGATGCACGCCGCCGGCGTGCCGATCCTGGCCGGCTCGGACGCTAACTACCACTTCGGTGCGCGCGGCATGGCACACGGTGTGAGCCTGCACGGCGAACTGCGGCTTCTCGTTCGGGCCGGCCTCACTCCGACCGAGGCGCTGCGGGCCGCCACCAGCGTGCCCGCGACAACGTTCGGCCTCGAGGACCGCGGAAGGATCACCCCGGGTGCGCGCGCCGATCTGCTGCTGGTCGACGGCGATCCCACCAGCAGGATCGCCGACACCCTGTCGATCAGGGACGTGTGGCGGAGCGGGTCCCGGACCGCCCGCTGAGACCATCGGAGGCCGCCCTCCCGGCGTCCGACCTGGTTGACGCCGGGAGGGCGGCCTCCGCGATCGACTGCAACGAGGTCCGCAGTGTCCGAAGGCTCTGATCCGTGAGGTCGGCGAGCAGACCGGTCATCACGTTCTCAACAATGGTGTTGCAGCGTCGCACGAGTTCGTCGCCGTCCGGCGTGATCCTGTGCAGAATCGCCTTACCCGCGCCGGGCCTGCGCTCGAGCAACCCTCGCTGTTCGAGGCGGGCGACCACCGCGCCCGCGGACTGATCGGACTGCCCGACGAACAGTGCCAGCGCGTGGGTCGAGGAATCAGGCTCCATCGCGACGGCGTACAGCATGCCCCACTGCGGCAACGTCAGTCCAACCTGAGCGAGCGCGGCTTCGCAGGCCAGCTGCTTGCGCAACTGCGCCCGCCGCAACAGCATCGCGATATCGACCCCGCTGGGCAGGTTTTGATCAGCTGTCATCTCCACAATATATACCAACAAGTATATACTAATCCGAAGGCGCTCATTCAATCAGTCTGGCGGTTCCTGCTGGACAGGCATCGAGTGAGGCTCGGCTGCAACCGCCATAGGATCTTCCTCCCGCCGCCGACCGGTGAGCACCAGAGGCCGGAGATACACCAAACACGCCAACGACGCCGTGAGGTGCGCCGGCGTGCCGATGATCACACCCAAACGGCCCACGGACCGCAGGCGGCGGGAAAGCACCTGGGTCCGCGACCCGGGCGGGCGAATCGGACGCCCGCCCAAGCCGGACCCCGCCGCAGCACCACATCCACCGGGCGCGGGAACGCCCTTGCGCCCGTTCGATCTTCCCCGCGATTACTCGCGCGAGTCCGCGATGACATCGAGTACGGCCTGGCAGTGCTGCTGGCCGGCCAGGTCAACGGGGAGCCCGTCTTGCACTCGGAGATGTTCCCCTTCCTGCGCAAACGGGTGCGGAGTCGGCCGCACCACCGACGTGCTCAAGCGCATGGGGCATGTTCCGCGACGACCGACGGCCCTCGTTCGAGGACTGGCTCACCGGCAAGCTCGACGGCCTGACCTCCGGGATCAGCCAAGACGTCGAGGCCTGGCTGAGGGCCACAGGTGGAGTTCCCTGCAAGGCGGAAACGTCCCGGCGCTTGTCGCGGACGGTGGCCCGGTGCCGCCCGTCGTGGTCTTGGCGGACGTCGCAGTGATGTTCAGCGGGGCGGGCCGTTGCTGGTGGACCTGGCGGCGATACCCGGGCGCGGTGTCCGGGTGCCGTGGGCCCGGCTCGGCGAGGTCTTGGCCGCCCTGGCTGAGATCGGCCGACCGCTGACCGTTGTCGACCTCTACGACGCTCCGGGGTAGCCCGCCGTCCTTCCCTGCCGAATGGCCGGAACGCTGGCGGCCAACCTGGAGATCGACAACATGGACTTCCACGAGTTCGTCGCTGTGGAGGGCACGGAGCCGTGGTGGGAGGGCTCCTGAAAAGGCATGCGGCCCGCTGCCGTGAGCATCGGAACGATCTCCGCATCCGGAAACTACGTAGCCTGTCTACGTAGATAGCCTTATCAGGTAAGCTACCTACTCGGGTGCACCGGCAGCCGCGAAAGCTGCCGGTCGTTCGAGAAAAGGTGTCGTGATGACGGGTGTATCGACGGGGCGGGCGTCGGATGCCGCGCAGGCGGCGGCCGAGGATCTGGCCACGATGGTCCGCCGCCTGATCCGCCGGTTGAGTGTCGCGCCGACCGGCGGCCTGACCCCGTCGCAGCGGTCGGTGCTGTTGCGACTGGAGAAGGACGGCGCGTCGTCCACGACCTTTCTGGCCATCGCCGAAGGCGTGCGGTCGCAGTCGATGACGGCGACGCTCAAGTCGCTGGACGAGGCCGGGCTGATCGAGCGCCAGCCCGATCCCGACGACGGCCGCCGGCGGATCATCACCCTGAGTGCCGAGGGCCGGGACCGGATCGCGCGTGATCGCCGGGAGCGGCGCTCGTGGCTCGCCGAGGAGATGGACCGACGGTTCAGCCCCGAGCAACTGGCGACCATCAATGAGGCGCTGTCGCTGCTCGGTGAGCTGGCGGAACAGTGACCCCGGGTCACCCGAGCGGCGAGACGTCGGAAGGTCCTCCCCGGCCAGGCCCATGCGATCACCACCGACACCTACGTCCGAACCCTCTGACCCCGTTTACGGCACGGCTGTCGCCGCTCCTTCGAGGATCGACGCCCCCTCGCCGGCCGCCCACGAAAGGCTCTCACCATGACGACAGCGCGGACCACCACGCTCAATCCCGGAAGCGACCTGTCCCAGGTCCTCGAACTCGCGCAGCAGCTGCGCGTGGATTCGGTACGCGCCAGCACCACGGCCGGCTCCGGGCACCCGACCTCAAGCCTGTCCGCGGCCGATCTCATGGCGGTCCTGATGACCCGCCACCTGCGCTACGACTGGGAGGCGCCGGACAACCCTGAGGGCGACCACCTCATCTTCTCCAAGGGGCATGCCTCTCCCCTTCTGTACGCGATGTTCAAAGCGGCCGGCGTCGTCAGCGACGACGAGTTGATGACGACCTACCGCCGCTTCGGCCACCGCCTGCAGGGGCACCCCACGCCCGTGCTGCCCTGGGTGGACGTGGCCACCGGTTCCCTGGGCCAGGGCATCGCCTACGGTGTCGGCATCGCGCTGGCCGGCCGGGATCTGGAAAGGCGGCCCTACCGGGTGTGGGTGCTGTGCGGAGACAGCGAGATGGCCGAAGGATCCGTATGGGAGGCCCTCGACAAGGCCGGCCACCACCGGCTGGCCAACTTCACCGCTCTCATCGACGTCAACCGCCTCGGCCAAAGGGGCCCCACCGAGCTGGAGTGGGACACCGGCGCCTACGCCCGCCGCGTCGAGGCGTTCGGCTGCCGCGCGATCGTGATCGACGGACACGACCTGCAAGCGATCGACCAGGCCCTGGCCACCGCTACCGACGGGCAGGCCCCGACCGTCATCGTCGCCAAGACCGTCAAGGGCCGCGGTGCGGCCGAGGTCGCGGACAAGGAGGGCTGGCACGGCAAGGCCCTGCCCGAGGACATGGCCGACCGTGCCGTCGCCGCACTGGGCGGCATCCGTCACCTGCGCGTACGTGGCCCCCAGCCGCCCGCACCCACGCCCACCCCCGCGCCGGACGTCCGCCCCGTCGAACTGCCTCGCTTCGACGTCGGCGACAAGGTCGCCACCCGCGCCGCCTTCGGAGCAGCGTTGGCCGCCCTCGGCGCCCGCCCGGACGTCGTCGCCCTGGACGCCGAGGTCGGCAACTCCACCTATGCCGAGAACTTCGCCAAGGCCCACCCCGAGCGGTACTTCCAGAACTACATCGCCGAACAGCAGATGATCGCCGAAGCCGTCGGCATGGCCGTCCGCGGCTACCGCCCCTACGCCACGACCTTCGCCGCCTTCCTCACCCGCGCCCACGACTTCATCCGCATGGCGGCCGTCTCCCAGATCACCATGGCGTTGTGCGGCACCCACAGCGGCGTTGAGATCGGGGCCGACGGCCCCTCCCAGATGGGCGTCGAAGACCTCGCCATGATGCGCGCCATCCGCGGCTCCACCGTCCTCTACCCCAGCGACGCCACCTCCGCGGCCGCCCTGACCGCCACCATGGCCGACCTCGACGGAATCTCCTACCTGCGCACCACCCGCGGCGCCTATCCCGTGCTCTACCCCAGCGACGAGACCTTCCCCGTAGGCGGCTCCAAGACCCTCCGCCACAGCGAGCACGACCAGGTCACTCTCATCGGCGCCGGCGTCACCCTCCACGAGTGCCTCACCGCCGCCGAACACCTCGCCGCCGACGGCATCCAGGCCCGCGTCGTCGACCTGTACTCCATCAAGCCGATCGACACCGCCACCCTCGCCCGCGCCGCTCGGGAAACCGGCGCTCTCGTCGTCGTCGAGGACCACCACCCCGAAGGCGGTATGGGAGAAGCCGTCCTGTCGGCACTCAGCGCCACCGGCGCTCAGCCCGCCTTCGCCCACCTCGCGGTCACCGACCTGCCAGGCTCCGGCACCACGAGCGAACTCATCGACGCCGCCGGCATCTCCCACGCCCACATCGCCCAGGCGGCCCGCGCCCTGCTCAGGCATTAGATCAGGGGTTAGGGGATACGGACCGGCAGGTAGACACGTCGTCCGGCTCGTCGTCACCCGATGGGGGCCTGCGTGGTGAAGAACGCCTTCCTTCGACGGTATCGCCGTCAGTGAGTTCTGCTGGGCATTGACCGGCCGGGCGATGTCGACGCCGCCTACGCGGGCCGCTGCCGCGTGGCTGGAGGCAAAGCATGTCCGCGAGTATGTCGCCTGACAGTTCTGCCGACCGATCAGGGACGGTGAGGCGCTGACGATGAGCTGGGCGCCTTGAACCTGATCACGGCCGAGGTCCGTGCGCCTGCGGTCGCTGAGGCGAGGACCGGCCGCACCGTGCCCCTCGCCCGCGCCGTCCGTGCGACTCCGTTGAACGCAGGACCCGCGCGGGCGATGCAACGCTCGCCCGCGGTGTACCAGGCGATGACGTTCACCTGCTTGCCCGCAGTCCCGATGGCCGAGTTGCTGATGATGACACCGCAGCGAACCGACCCACATCGACGCGATGACGCACACCGTGTCCGACGGGCAGGCGCATCCGGAAGTACCGTTGAGTGACGCGCCAACGCCACGGCACGTACCGCGGTTCGTCCGCGATCTCCGCGTCTGAGCGACATCTGCGATGCCCGGCCTGCCCACGACCCCGCGCTGCTCCACCGGATAGGCATCGGCCGGATGGACACGCCATTGGTCGACAGCGCGGCCCGCGACGAGCTGGTGGCGGTGCGCGGTGAGCTTGGGCGCGGCGCCTTCATGTTGGTCGTCACCCCGCAGCGGCTCGAGGGCGCGACCGGCCTCCCGGTCAACCCGCTCGCCATCTTCTGACCCCCGCGACATCACACCGCCACACAGGACGCACCCGATCTCCGGCCGTGGTGCTCCGCTTGGTGCGCGACGCTGATGCTCGGGCGCGCCCGAAGGTCGGTGCCGGTGATCGTAACGGTCGGCCTCGCACCGGCGGCCCATCTGCACCACTTCCTGTCCCGTGATAGGGCACCGCCGGGTGACCTGCCGAAGGCGGGACACCGCGCGGTGGCCCGGCTACGGCGACGACGTGCAAGCGGGGCGGGCCCTGACCGTGGCGCGCGACGACGACGGGTTCGCGATCGAGCTCGAGACCGGCCGCACGGCGTGGGCACGGCGACTGCCGGCCGCTGCGGGAGTAACCGACGAACTGCCCGACGTGCCGGGGCTCGCTCCGTGGTAGGGGCGCGGGGGCGATGCCGAACTCGGCCATACCGTCGCCGATCCATACCAGCGGCCGCTCTTCCGGTGGCCGAGTCGGTGGCCCTCGACCAAGCCCCGGCCTTGTTCCGCGGCAATCCCCTCCCCCGAGCGCTTCCCGGCCGACAGCCGCTCGCGCTCCGGAACGACCCGCCGGTCATAACGCCGCCAGGTAATACCTCTGGTCCGTTGGCTGATCTTCGCGCGGTTGATCGGGCTCATGCTCCCTCCTGGGCGAGAGCGCCCGGTATGGAAGAGCATGATGGCCGACGGCGCCGAGACCGCCGAGGTCATAGCCCGACGGTGTTATCGTTCCGGTTTCTCCGCGAGGTCGGTGGCGGGCTCGGTGGCGTAACGCCTCATCGTTTTGATGCTCGCCTGTGGGGACAACGCCTGGCCGCCGGCAACCATGTCCTGCAGGTCCCGGAAGTACTGCACATACAGATCTGGCGTGAAAGTGCTGAGCATCACGGCCGGCTGGTCGGTCACGTTGGCAAAGGTATGCGGGGCTCCGGGCGGGACCATCACAAGCGTGCCCGCGGTCGCGTCGTAGTCCTTGTCTCCGACGGTGAACCGCACCGTGCCGGAGATGATGTAGAAACCCTCATCGTGCTGGGCATGGCGGTGCTGCGGCGGTCCGGGCGTATGCGGCGCGAGGACGGACTCGGCGAGCCCGAGGCGGTGCCCGGTGTTGCTGCCGTCTTCCAGGACGCGCATTCGCGTGGTGCCCAGAACGATCGTCTCACCGTCGTCCGGACCGACCACTGATACGGCGGGGTCGGCTATCGGCTCAGTGCTTTTGGGTTCGTCAGTCATGCTTCGATTCCACTGCCCGGGCATTACCACTGTCCAAGACACATTCTAAGATCTCGATACCGTACGGGTATCGTTGCACCATGGAGTTGCGCACACTCCGCTATTTCGTGGCGGTCGCCGAGGAACTCCACTTCGGCCGGGCCGCCGCCCGGCTGCACATGAGTCAGCCGCCGCTGAGCCGTGCGATCAAGCAGCTGGAGACCGAGGTCGGCGCCGCGCTGTTCGACCGATCGTCCGCCGGTGTCACGCTGACTCCGGTGGGTGCGGTGCTGCTCGAGGAGGCGCGCGCCCTACTCGAGCAGTCCGACCGGGTACGCGCACGCGTGGCCGCAGCAGCCGGCACCGCAACCATCACCGTCGGCATCCTGGGCGACAGCACCAACCCGAGCGCAACCCGGCTAGCCGTCACCTACCACCAGCGGCACCCACGCGTCGAGGTTCGCATCCGCCAGACCGACCTGACCGATCCCACCTGCGGGCTGCACGCCGGACTGGTCGACGTCGCCCTGACCTGCAGGCCGTTCGACGAGACCGGCCTGACCGTGCACGAGTTGCGCGCAGACCCGGTGGGCGCGCTGCTGCGCGCCGACGATCCGCTCGCCCGCAGCGACAGCCTGAAGCTGGCAGACCTGGCCGACCGCCGCTGGTTCCGGTTCCCCGACGGCACCGACCCCATCTGGCAGTCGTACTGGAACGGCGGGGAACCTCGCGAAGGTCCGGTGGTGCGCACCGTCCAGGAATGCCAGCAAGCCGTTCTCTGGAACGGCACGGTCGGCATGACTCTCCTGGACCACAAGCCGGCAGGGGGGCTCACGGTGGTGCCGCTGATCGACATGCCGCCGATCCGCACGGCGGCGGCATGGAACCAGGACGACACCAATCCACTGATCCGCTCGTTCGTCCAGATCGCGACCGCCGCCTACCACAACTGAGCGCCTCACCAGCGGCACCAAGTATGCCCAGACTCATGGCAGTCCTTAACGGCGCGGGATCCATGCTCGACCTCCAAGATCCCGCCGCCTGCCAGACCCAGCCTGAGGCCACCCGCGAGGCCAGCGACACCATCCCCGCGAACTACCTCCAGCTGTACCGCAAAAACGGACAAGAATCCGGGATCGCCTGAACCTGCTCGCCGCCATCGGCAAGATCGAATCCGACCACGGCCGCGGTCCCCACACCGGCGTCGCCTCCGGCGCGAACTACGCCGGAGCCGTCGGCCCCATGCAGACCGGTATCCGCGGCGCCGCCGGTAACACCTGGGGCGGCGCACCACGCCACCCCACGAACGCCCACACCGGCGGATACGGCACCGACGCGGACGGCGACGGCTGGGACGACGTCTACGACCCCGCCGACGCCCACTACCTCCGAGCCCACGGCGCACCCGGAAACATCCGTGCTGCCCTCTTCGCCTGCAATCCCTCCAACGACTAGGTCGACACCGTGCTCGCCCTGGCCAGCCGATACGCACACCGCGGGGACCAAGCGGTCATCGCCGCCGACAATCCGACCTGCGATCAGGCCACACTCGGCTCACCGCCCGCCAGCGGCGTCGCCGCCCGGGTGACCTCGGGATCCTCGAAGACCGGTTCGCCGTTCGGCCGGCGAGCGTAAGCGACCCTGCCGTGGTCCACACAGTCCGTGCGGTCGAATGCCATCCACGTGAGGGCTTCTTGCTCACCTGACCGCAGAGGATCGGGAGACACCGGCTGTGTCGCCACGTGGCGTTCGTTGATCACCTATACCTGCGGCACCACTAGTACCCAGCGTTCCGCATCGATGCGGCGGGCGTGCGCTGCGGCTCGGTGCTCGAGAGCCGCTGCGCCTGGCGGTCGAGCCGTTGTTGCGGTGATGGGGGCATGCCAGGTCTCCGTAGTGATCGGAGCGAGGATAGCCAGTTACTCTCCGGCCTGGATGTGTTGCTCCGCCCGGACACGGCCGTGGCGCAGGTGAAGGACGCCCTGACGGACGCGGCCACGATCGAGCTGCGCGCCCGCCGGATCGTCGAACGCCTCGCGCTGGTCCTGCAAGGATCCCTGCTGGTCAGGCACGGCCACCCGGCGTACGCGGCCGAGTCCGCCGGTCGGCGTACGGGCGTGTCAGCTCCGGGTCCGAGGACGGCGTTCCCCCTCGGCATGGCCGCTCCCCGCGCTCGTCAGGACCGCGCTCGCGACGACCTCGAAGAGGCGATCGGCGCGTGGTTCGAGCGCGGGTTGATCGCCGAGCCAGGCGAGCATGGCTATCAGCGCGAAGAAATCGGCGCCATCGATATCGCTCCGCGCCAGGCCGGCGGCCTGGGCACGGGTGAGGAGCCGCGCACCGGCTTCGCGCAGGGTGACGCACGAAGCGTGGAGTGCGGACTCGGTGTCCTCGATGGCGGCCGCCATCAGCACGGTCACGCCGCGGTACTCGGTGGTCCACGCGACGCAGTCGCGCAGCCACGAAACGAGAGCGTCGTCGGGTGAGCCCGACGTCTCGAGCTCGCCCGCCTTCGCCGTCAGTTCGGCGAAGCTCGTGTGGAGCAGGGCCTCGAGCAGCGCCTCGCGCGTCGGGAAGTGCCGCAGCAGCGTCGCGAGCCCGACATCGGCTCTGCGCGCGATGTCGCGCAGCGACACGTCCACGCCTTGCTCGGTGATGGCGGTGCCCGCTACTGCGAGCAGGTGGTCGCGGTTCTTCCTGGCGTCGGCCCGCATCTGTCCCTTTGACTAACGGATCAGTGGTCCATATATTCGGATCAGTGGTTCACTTACGTGGATCGCTGATCCGAATAAGGGTATCCCGCAGCGGGGGCAGGAGAGAACGATGCCGACACACACGATGAGGGCGGTCCGGCTCCATGAGCACGGCGGCCCTGAAGTGCTGCGTTACGACGAGGTGCCGATCCCCGAGCCGGGGCCGGGCGAGGTGCTCGTTCGCGTTCACGCGGCCGGCGTCAATCCTCCGGACTGGTATCTGCGCGGCGGGCTGACCCGGATGCCCGGGGAGACGGAATCGACGGTCCGCCTGCCGGTGATTCCGGGGACGGACGTGTCGGGCGTCGTCGAGGCCGCCGCCGCGGACGTGGACGGCTTCGCCGTGGGCGATGAGGTCTTCGGTCTCCTGCGGTTTCCCAGCTTCGACGGCCGCGCCTACGCCGAATACGTGGCCGCGCCCGCGTCGGACCTCGCACGCAAGCCGGCCGGCATCGACCACGTGCACGCCGCCGGGGCGCCCATGGCCGGGCTCACCGCGTGGCAGTTCCTGATCGAACTCGGACACGATCACCCCTCGCCCTTCCAGGCGGCACGGCATCGCCCGACGGCACTCGACGCCGACACGACGGTGCTCATCAACGGCGCCGCGGGCGGTGTGGGGCACCTCGCGCTGCAACTGGCGAAGTGGAAGGGCGCACGTGTCATCGCGGTGGCATCGGGCGCGCATGAGTCGTTCCTGCGCGAACTCGGCGCCGACCAGTTCCTCGACTACACCAAGTGCAGTCCCGAGGAGCTGGTGCACGACGTCGACCTCGTTCTCGACACCGTCGGCGGTCCCGACAGCAGGCGCTTCCTGCGCACGCTCAGGCCCGGCGGCTCCCAGTTCCCCGTGTTTCCCGGAGACTTCGACGAAGAAGAGCTCACGAAGCTGGGCGTCACGGTCTCGATCACCCAGGTCCGCTCGAACGGCGCGCAGCTCGCTGAGCTGGGACGCCTGCTCGACGCGGGCACGGTCCGCGTCGCGATCGACGGCACGTTCACGCTCGCGGATGCCCGAGCAGCGCACGAACGCGCCGCCCGAGGACACCTCCAGGGCAAGATCGTGCTCACGGTCACCTAGGGCGTGTCCCAGCCACCTCCCCGCAGGTGCCGGGCCGGGAGCATACTGAACGTTCTATCGGTTAAACTCCCCCCGATGGCGCACAACGCTCGAGGTCAGGTTTCCGAAGCGCGATCGCGGCTGCTCGGAACCGCCACGCGGCTCTTCTACACCGAGGGGATCCACTCCGTCGGGATCGATCGGATCGTCGCGGAGGCGAAAGTGACCCGTGCGACGCTGTACCGGCACTTCCCCGGCAAGGAAGACCTCGTCGTCGCGTACCTTCAGGCGGTCGACCAGATGGAGCGCGATCAGGTCGGCAAGGCCCTGGGCAGCGGCCGACCGGCCGTCGACACCGTACGAGCCATCGCCGAGTCGATCGCCGACGGTATCCGGTCGGCCGGCTTCCGCGGGTGCGCCTTCCTCAACGCCGTCGCGGAGTATCCGGATCCCGAGCATCCCGTTCACAAGACCGTCCTCGCTCACCGCGAGTGGTTTCTGCGCACCATCACCGATCTGCTCGCGCAGGTCGGGGAGACGCCACCTGAGCTCGCCGCCCGGCACTTCGTCATGTTGCGGGACGGCGCGATGGCCGAGGGCTGCCTCGCCGACCCGGTCGAGGTCTGCGACACGTTCCTCCAGGGAGTCGACGGACTCCTGCAGCACCGCACCGGCTCCACGTCTCGCGGCTCCGGGGCGAAGACCGCCTGAGGGCCGAGGCTTCGACGATCACGCCCTCCTCGGTCAGGGCCTCCTGTCCGAACTCGCGGCCTCAGACATGCCCAGGTGCGTCAGCAGGCCTTCGACCCCGCGGAGGAACGTGCGGCAGATCGGCTCCGGGTCGGCGAGGCAGCCGGCCACCATCGCACCGTCCCGCAACATGACGAAGTGCCTCGCGGCCGGATCGGGGGCCGTGGCCCCGGCGTGTGTCAGCAGGTCGGTGATGGTGCGCAGGAACCACTCGCGGTGGCCGAGTACGGCACGGTGCACGGGGTGCGTGGGATCGGGGTACTCGGCCGCGGCGTTGAGAAAGGCGCATCCGCGGAACCCGGGGCCCCGGATATCGGCGGCGATCGACTCACCGACGGCTCGTACGACGCCGGCCGGGGACTCTCCCCGGGCGGCGGCCTCGGCCACCTGGGCGCGAACGGCCTTGTCCACCTCGCTCAGATACGCGACGACAAGCTGGTCCTTGCCCGGGAAGTGCCGGTAGAGAGTCGCGCGCGTCACCTGCGCCTCGGCCACGATGCGGTCGATGCCGACGGAGTGAAGCCCCTCGGCGTAGAACAGCCGGGTCGCCGTGCCGAGCAGCCGCGATCGCGCCGGGGGCCGGTCACCCACGGCCGTCGCCGCCGGTCGCGCCACAGTGCCGTGCCGGCCCGGCGGCACTGCCGTTGAACTTCGCGAGGAGCTCGGCGAAGGTGCGGACGTCGTGTTCCGGCCACGACGCGAGAAGCGCCTCCAGCCGCCTGCCGCGGACGTCTTGGACCTCGGCGACGCGGCGGCGGCCCTCATCGGTGAGGCCCACCAGATACGCCCGGGCGTCGTTCGGCACGGGAAACCGTTCTATGAGACCGAGCGTTTCCAGCAGCTGGAGCCGTCGCGAGACAACGGGAGACGCTATGCCCATGTGCTCGGCGATCTCGGTGGGCCGGTGTCGGCCGCGGTCGGCCAGGTGGGCCAGCAGGCCGTAGGCGGCGGCCGTGAGATCCGGATACGTCTCACGGCCGAGCCGTCCTGACGCGGCGTGCTCATGGCGCACGAAAACGGCGACCTCGCGTTCGAGGTCCGCGATCGTTTCGCCGGGGATCATCATGACCTCAGCGGCCGTAGGCTTCGAGCAGCCGGAGCCACACTTCGCTGACGGTGGGGAAGGCCGGAACCGCGTGCCAGAGCCGGTCCAGCGGAACCTCCCCGACGACCGCGATCGTCGCCGCGTGCAGCAGTTCCGCGACGTCGGGACCCGCGAGCGTGAAACCGACGATCACCTTCCGGTCCTCGTCGACGACCATGCGCGCGTGCCCCCGGTACCCGTCGGCGTGCAGGGCGGATCCGGCGACGGCGCCCAGGTCGTGGTCGACGACCCGGATCCGCAGTCCGGCGGCCGCGGCGGCGGCCGCGGTCAGCCCCACCGAGGCGATCTCCGGTTCGGTGAAGACCACCTGTGGCACCGCACGTTCGTCGGCCGTCGCCGCGTGCCGGCCCCATCGGCCGTCCTCGACCGCTTCGCCCTTAGCGCGCGCCACGATGACGTCGCCCGCGGCCCGGGCCTGGTACTTGCCCTGGTGCGTCAGCAGCACGCGCCGGTTGACGTCACCGGCGGCGTACAGCCATCCGTCACCGATCGGCGTCCCGTCGTCCCCGAGGACGCGCATCGTGTCGTCGACCGTGAGCCAGGCGCCCGGCGTCAGGCCGACACGGTCCAGGCCGATGTCCCCGGTGTTCGGCGTACGGCCGATCGCGACGAGGAGTTCGTCGGCTTCGACCTGCTCACCGTCGGTGAGAGTGACGGACACGGTTCCGCCGTCGTCGCGCTTGACGGATCCGGCCTCGGCGCCGAGGCGCACCGACACACCGGCGTCCCGCAACGACTCGACGACCCGCTCGCCGGCGAACGGCTCCGCGTGCGGCAGCACACCGTCGCGGGCCAGCATCGTCACCGAAGACCCGAGACCGGCGAACGCGGTCGCCATCTCCGACGCGACCACGCCACCGCCGATGATGGCGAGCCGCCCGGGGACCGCGCTCGCGGCCGCCGCCTCCCGGCTGGTCCACGGTGCCGCCTCGCGCAGACCGGCGATGCCCGGGACCAGCGCGCCGCTTCCCGTCGCGATCACGACCGCGTGCCGTGCGGTCAGCGCGGTGGTCGCGCCGTCCTCGCCGGTCACCTCGACGACCCGGGCGGAGCCGATCCTGCCCTGTCCGCGGTACAGCGAGATCCGCGCCTGGCCGAGCCAGGCCACCTGCCCGTCGTCTTTCCAGTTCGAGGCGAAGGAGTCGCGGCGACGGAGCACGGCCTCCGCGTCCAGCTCGCCCGTCACCGCCTCACGGGCGCCGGGCACCCGCCGGGCCGCCCGGAGCGCGGTCGCGCTCCGCAGCAGCGCCTTGGTCGGCATGCAGGCCCAGTAGGAGCATTCACCGCCGACCAGTTCCCGCTCGACGATCGCGGCGCTCAGACCGCCCTGCGCCACCCGGTCGGCGATGTTCTCCCCGACCGGACCCGCACCGATGACGACGACGTCGTACGTCGCGGTGTCCATGTCAGCGCTCCTTGGCGGCGCGGCCGAGGCGCAGCGCCGAGACGAGGAAGAAGATGCCACCCAGCACCGCGTAGCCGGCGATGTTGGCCAGCGAGGGGTTCGCCGCGGAGGCCGACGTGACGAACGAAGCGCCGGCGAGCACGGAGATGCCGCCGCTGAGGATCATCGGCCACTGTCCGCCCATCCCGCGGCGCACGGCGCCCACGACCAGTTGCACGAGCCCGGAGACGATCGCCCACAGGCCCCACACGCGCAGGACGTCCGGCACACCGGACCCGCAGGCGACGGCCATGCCGATGGCGGCGAGCAGGCTGATCGCGATGTTCACCTGCAGACCGCGCGCCGGCCCCGTGGCGCCGGAGGAACGCGTGTCCACGATCGCCGCGGTGGCGTCGAACAGCGGATACAGCACGAGCAGGGTGATACTGACCGGGCCGAGGGCCGACCTGGTGGCGAACAGCAGGAGGGCCCAGACGATGGCGAACCCGAACCGGACGAAGTACAACCGGCGCAGAGCCGGCGCGATTCTGGGGACGATGGATGAGGCAACGGTGGTCACGGCGGTCCTTTCGACCAATCAGCGGACGCTGCGGCCGGCCTCCTCGATCAGGTGCGCGAACCGCGGGAGCGCGACCTAAGAGACCGAACGTTCTATCGTTCTCAACACTGACATGGCTCCCCCAAGGCGTCAAGACCGAACGTTCTACCTCTTTATAACGCCGGGTTCAGATCGAGACCGGTCCCGTCAGCGGCCGGCGGCGAGTGATCGGAGTTCCGCGACCGCGTCCGCGCCGGCCGGGGCGTGTTCCGGGTCGAGCAGCCACTGCATCATCAGGCCGTCAGCAGGGCGTCCTTGGATCCGAAGTGGTAGCCGATGGCGGCATGGCTCCCCCGGCGGCCGAGGCGATGTCCCGGACGATCGTGCGCGCCCAGCCGCGTTCGACCAGGCACCGCTTGGCCCCGGCCGGCAGATCCTCTGTGTAGCTGGCTACGCGGTGGACTTCCGCGGCGAGGCGTTCGACGTGCTGGACGAGCTGGGCGTCCTCGCCGAGATGCGCGGGCACGACACGAAGATGCGCGGCACCACCTTGCTGGACGACAAGGGCGTGGAGACCGGACGGCTGCCCGCCGAGGCGTTCGCCGGCGAATTGGAAATGCCGAAGCAGGAGCTGACCCGGATCCTTCACCGCATCACCGCCGACGACGTGACCTACGTGTTCGACGATTCGATCAGCGCGCTCACCCAGCACGAGTCGGGCGTCGCGGTCGAGTTCTACTGCGCCGTCCCGACCAGCGGCATGGGCACCTCACAAGCCCTGGTCGGCGCCCGAGCACTCGCCCGGAACCTGGCCTCGGCGGCCGGAGACCACACGAGCGCCTTCACCGCCTACGAGGAAGAGCTACGGCCCTACGTCACCCGGAACCAGGACGCGGGCCGCCGGGCCGCGGCGATGTTCGCCGGCCAGGCCGACCTGACCGGCGCATAAGGGGGTCCGGTAACCGCGGGTCCCTGGTGCCACCGGCCCGTCGTCGTCCGCGCCGCTCCGACCCACCGACGATGTTCCGCAGGTCAGTGTGCGTGGTCCGCGTGGGGCGTACGGGCGCGTTCGTACGGGATCTTCTCGCCGGCCGTGATCGCGATCGGCAAGCGGTTCTCCGACGGCGGCAGCGGGCAGGTGGCGAAGTCGGTGTAGGCGCAGGGCAGGTTGACCGCGCGGTTGAAGTCGAGGGTCACCGCGCCGTCGGCGCCGGGGGCCGCGACGTTGAGTTCCCGGCACGCGGCGTACGTGGTGACGCCGGACGTCGCGTCGGTGAACAGGACGAGCAGGCCGCCGGGCGGGCTGCCGGGGAACGCGGTGAGGCTCAGCTCGCGGCCCTCCAGCTCGAAGTCGATCCGGCCCGGCGCCTCGTAGACGTGCCGCAGTCCCTCGACCACGGAGCCGACCGTGGTCGAACGCGGTTCGTCGAACGCGGCGTAGCGGCCCGCCACGACCCAGCGCGGGTCGGGTTCGTAGGCCGGGACGCCGTGAAAGCCGGTGCGGAGCGGGTGGTCCGGGTGGTGCGGCCGTAGGAGGTCGTGCCCGCCGCGCCTGGCCACCTCGATCACCGCGTCGCCCCACGTCGCGGTGGCGCCGTCGCGCTCGTCCAGCATGCCGAAGCGGTGCTCGCCGCGCACCGGCGAGCCGTCCACGACGATCTCTTCCCCGTCGTCCAGAGACACGACCACCCCGTCGGGCCCGGTCGACCAGGCGCCCGGCGCGTCGTCGAAGCGCTCCGGCTCCCCGGTCAGCCAGTGCACGCCGGTGATCGCGAGGAACCCGTGGCGATGGGCCAGAGCCGACTCGTGCCCGCGGTGCCAGTCGCGCCACTCGCGAGCAAAACGGTCCGTGCCGGTTCCGGTGTCCTGAAAGGCCATGGGACCCCCTTCGTGGTGCGTACTTCGGCCGGAGATGGCCGTTAATAACACGACGACGTGGACGCCCTTTAGGTGTACATCGTTCTCGGCCGGCCAAGGAAGATCGCCGGCCGTACCAGGCGCGTGTGCGGCGCGCCCCCGTGGGACGCGCCGCACCGCTCATCCAGGGCTCAGCCGGCCGCGTTGAACTCCACGTGGCCGGAGCCGGTCTCGTACACCGTGTGGCCGTCCTTCTGGCCGGCGTACCGTGCGTCACCGGAGACCTTCACCTTGCCGGTGGTGGGCAGGTCGATCTCGGCGTTGACGTTGACCGGGACGTCGGCGGTCAGGGTGAGGTGGCCATTCTTGTTCTGCCAGGAGACCCTGACGTCGCCGCGCTGGGTCGGGACGGTGCCCGAGGCCGAGGTCAGGCCGGACGCCGGCGGGCGGATGCGGACCTGCGCGGCACCGGGCGCGGTGACGGCGACGCCGAGCAGGGTCTGCTGCACGTCGATCACCGGGGACGCGCCCCAGCCGTGCGAGAGGCTGTCGCCGGTCTGGTCCGCCTCCCACGACTCCCACGTGAAGGTCCCGCCGGAGGCCAGGATCTTGGCGTAGCCGATGCCGTTCGGGTCGGTGAGGCGGGTGACGAACGCGTCCGGGCGACCGGCCAGGGCGGCCATCAGCCAGTGGACGGTCATCGGGGACATCTGCAGGCCGAGGCCGGCCACGTAGTCGGTCACCTTGGCGTCGGAGGTGAGGCCGAACGCGACCGCGTAGGCGTTGGCGATCTGGGAGGCGTGCGTGCTCTGCGAGCCGTCCGCCTCCAGGCCGTCGATGTAGATGCCGTCCGAGCGACGCAACTTGCCGTTGATCGCGGTGGTGAGGGTCGCGGCGTCGCGCTGGTACGCCGCGGCGTCCTTGCCGAGCGCCTGAGCCGCCTTGGCGGTGGAGTTCAGCAGGTCGACCGCGAGTTCGTTGACGGTCGTACGTGCGGTGGCGTCCGTGTCGTAGCCGTAGCGGTTCGGCCAGTCGATGATGCCGTTCAGGTACGAGCCGGAGCCGCCGGCCAGCTTGGTGACGAGGCCGGTGGACGGGTCGATGTAGCGGCGGACGTAGTCGGCGACGGCGCTCATGACCGGATAGGCGGCGCCGAGCGTGGCCGTGTCACCGGACTGCAGGTAGTACTCCCACACCCAGCTCGGGAACATCTCGGTGTAGTCCGGGATGTCGCGCTTGCCGTCGCCGTTCGGGTAGACGGCGTTCAGCCGCCCGTCCGGCCAGTAGCGCGCCTGCGAGGCGATGAACTCGCGGATCGCCTTGCGGGTCAGGCGGCGTTCGCCCCAGCCGGACATGGTGGCGAGGGAGACGTCGACCGAATCGCCGAGGAACTGCCCCTTCTCCCGGGTCGGGGTGTCGAGGAACTGCTCCTGCGAGTCGTACAGCGCCGACCGCCGCATCAGGTCGTACGCCGCGTCCACTCCGCTGTTCGAGGTGTGCAGCCGGGTCTGGGACGGGACGTCGGTGTGCTGGACGATCGCGCTGATGTCCTGGGCGGGCACGTCCGCGTCGATCTGCAGGTAGCGGAAGCCCTCGTAGGTGTAGTACCGCACCGTCTGGTCGCCGTCCCGCTCGGTGTAGCGGTACGTCAGGTCGGTGCTCTGGTTGTCCTTCTTGGAGTTGGACACCGTGCCGTCGCCGTTCAGCAGGTAGCCGGCGGTCATCGTGACGGCCGTGCCCTTGGCGCCGTCGCGGAAGCGGACGACCGGCACGGCCGGGATGATCTTGCCGAAGTCGGCGACGACCGCGCCGGACGACAACTTCGTGACCTTGACCGGCCGCGCGGTCTCGTGGGCGAGGGCGGACTCCTGACCCTGCAGGTGGGTGAAGACGCCCGCCGGGTGCGCGCCGACGACCTGCGGCGCGGCCCAGGAGGAGTCGTCGAAGCCGGGCCGGTCCCAGCCGATCGGCTCGGCGGTGCCGTCGATGTCCTCGATGTAGTCGCGGCCGTCGCCGTTGCGGTAGGACGTGGTCTTCCAGTTGGCGCGGGTGACCTTCCAGGAGCCGTCGGTGACGACGACCTGGCGGGTGCCGTCCGCGTGGTCGACGACGATCCGCATGAGCAGGCCGGGTTCGCCGGACGGGCGTCCCTGGCCGGGGCCGTACCAGTGGTAGAGGGCGCCGACGGCCGCGGGCCGGCCGGCCTTCAGCAGCCCGGTGACGTCGACGGCCTTGTAGTAGCCCTCGCCGGGGTAGGAGTACGCCGCGCCGCGGTCGACCAGCCGGCCGTTGACGTGCAGGTCGTACTGCTGGCTCGCGGCGACGTAGACGCGGGCGCGGGTGACCGCGCTGGACCCGACCGTGAACTCCTTGCGGGCGTAGGTGTAGTCGTCCTTCTCCCCCGTCGTGCGGCGGATCCAGCTCGCCTGCCAGTCGGCGTCCGCGATGCCCGTGTCGAACGCGGCGGACCGCGCCCAGGGCGACGCCTTGCCGGCGCGGTCCCAGGTGCGGACGGTCCAGGTGAAGCCGCTCCCGTGGGCCAGGTCGTTCGGCCCGGCGACGTACGACTCCTGGGAGGAGGCGACCTTGCCGCTGTCCCAGACGGTCCTGTGCCCGTCGGAGACCTTGATCTCGTATGCGGTCTGGACCTCGCCGGGGTCGACGTCGCGGGGCAGCCAGCCGAAGGCCGGGCTGCCCTCGACGTCGAGGGGCCGGGCCTGGTCGCCGACGGTCAGGCCGGTGGGCGCCAGCGGGGCGTGGTCCGTTCCGGCCAACGCGGGTGCGGGCATCAGCGCGGCCACCGCGGTGGTCACGGCGCCGGCGGCCGTCAGGGCCGCGAGGAAGCGATTCCTCATCGTGTTCTCCTCAGGAGTGGAAGGTCCAGGTGCCGGATCCGACGTTGTGCACCTGATCGGTACCGGGGACGTGCACCTCGGCGGTGCTGCCCGGCGGCACGGTGACGGTCAGGTCGACGTGGTCTCCCTTCTTGGTCCAGTCCGTACGGACCTCGCCGTACGGGGTGCGGTAGGCGCCCGCCGCGTGGGTGAGGTCGCCGACGGCGGCCGGGGCGATCCGGAGGTGGCGGTAGCCGACGGAACCGGCGGTCTGCTGGATGCCGGCGAGGTGTCCGGTGAACCAGGCGTCGATCGCGCCGAGCATGAAGTGGTTCTGCGAGGAGTTGCCGGCCATGCCGTCCCACGCCTCGCCGAGCGAGGTGGAGCCGCTGAGGACCTGGGCGCCGTAGCTCGGCGCGGTCGTCTGGGAGGCGAGGTCGTAGACGACGTCGTCGCGGCCGGCGGCGGACAGCACGTCGATGACGGCGGGCAGGCCGATCTCACCGACGGTGAGGTGGTTGTCCTTGGCGCGGATGCTCGCGATGAGGTGGGCGAGCACCGCGGCGCGCTGGTCCTGCGGGACGATGCCGATCTGCAGGGCGAGCGCGTCGGCCGCCTGGCTGCCGGTGGCGTAGGTGTGGGCCGCGGCGTCCAGATACTTGGCGTTGATCGCCGCGCCGATCTTCCCGGCGAGGGCGCGGTAGCGCCGGGCGTCGGACCTCTCCCCGAGCGCGGTGGCGATGTCGGCGAGGTTGCCGGCGAGCTGCGCGTAGGCGACGGAGCCGACGTACTCGCGCGGGGTGGTGGTGTCGAGGGCGATCCAGTCGCCGAGGCCGGTGGGCAGCAGCCCGCCGTCGGCCTTGGAGGTGAGGTAGTCCAGGTAGCGGCGCATGTTCGGGTAGTACGTGCGCATCGTCTGGGTGTCGCCGTAGGCGCGGTACATCAGCCAGGGCGCGCGGATGAGCGTGCCGCCCCAGTTGGCGTCGTCGCGGTAGCCGGTGTCCCATTCGGAGTACTCGGCGTACTCGGGGGCGACGTCGGGCACCATGCCGTCCGGCAGCTGCGCGTCGGCGACGTCCTGGAGGATCTTCCGGTAGTAGGCCTCGACGTCGTAGCCGGCCGCGACGGAGCCGAACACGAGGTTGTCCTGTTCGAGCCAGCCGAGCTTCTCGCGGTGCGGGCAGTCGGTGAGGACCGAGTACATGTTGCTCTGGATCGCCCGGTCGATGATGCCGTGGATCTTGTTGATCAGGTCGTTGGAGGAGGAGAACGAGCCGACCGCGTCGTTGACGGTGCGCAGCACGATCGAGCGGGCGTCGTCCGTGGCCGGCTTCGAGGTCAGGCCGGTGACCTGCAGGTAGCGGAACCCGTGGTACATGAACCGCGGGTGCCAGACCTGCGGGCCCTTCCCGTCGAGGGTGAGGGTGTCGTGGACCGGGCCGATGAACGTCGACTGCGTGATGGTGCCGTCGGACTTGAGCTTCTCGGCCGGCCACATCTGGACCTTGGTCCCGGCCGGGCCGTCGGCGCGCAGCTGCGGCCAGCCGGCGGCGTTGACGCCGAAGTCGAAGACGTACGTGCCGGACTGCGGTTCGGTGATCGCGACGGGTTCGAGCGTCTGGACCGGCTCGATCGGCGGCGCGGTGCGGCCCTCGATCCGGGCGCCCGGCACGGGCGAACCGGTCACCCGCACGGCGTTCCAGCCGGTGAGGGCGGTTCCGGGGGTGTCCCAGCCGGCCTGGGCGCGGCGGGCGTCGTAGTCCTCGCCGCCGTACCAGTTGCTGAAGGTGGTGGGGCCGAGCGTGGTGCGCCAGGACCCGTCGGTGGCGACGGTCTGGCGGCTCCCGTCCGCGTACCGGATCTCCAGCTGGGCCATGAGGCGCGGCGCGCCGTTCTGGGCGTCGAACTTCTGGTAGCGCTTCGTGTCGTCCGGGGTCTTGTTGACGTCGAAGGTGCCGGTGCCGAGGGCGGCGCCGATCCGGTTGCCGCCCTGGCGCAGCAGGCTCGTCACGTCGTAGGTGGAGGCGACGAGCCGGTGGCGGACGTCGGTGTTCGGCGGTTCGAGGACGGCGTCGCTCACCGGCTTGCCGTTCAGCGTGGCGTCGTACACGCCGGCGCCGGTGATGTAGAGCCGGGCGGCGCTGACCCGGCGGTTCACCGTGAAGTCGCGGGCGAAGATCGGGAGCGCGGCCGGCTGGTCGTGCAGGGCGGTCGGCGGGTTCTGGTAGGTCAGCTTCGTGACCTGCGTCAGCGCGTCCGCGCTGGTGCCGGTGTCGACGGCGAGGTCGCGCGGCCAGTTCACGGTCGAGGCGAACTGCGTCGTGGTGTCGTCGCGGGGGTAGAGCAGGATCTGGTCGAAGTGCCGGACCTGCCCGAGGTCGAGCGTCAGCGTGATCGGATGGGCCGACACGTCCCGGGTGGGGTGCTCGGCGCTGCGGTAGCCGTACGGGGCGCGGCGTGAGGAGGCCGACCCGTCGGTCAGGTACTCCGGCTTCCACTCCCCCGCCGCGTCGTCGGACTCCGAGGCGGTGACGGCCGCGCCGCGGGCGAGGTCCGTGCCGGGCGCGCTGCCGTCGACGACGGCCAGCTCGGCGAGTTCGAGGCGCAGTTCGAGGTCGGCCGAGGAGGGGTCGACCGTGGGCCCTTCGAGATGGGTGACGTCGAGCCGCACGTAGCGGGCGTCCTGCGCCTTGCTCAGCTTGACCGTCATGGGGTGCGGGGTGTTCTGGGAGGTCTCCCAGTCGGGGTTGCCGACCCACTTGGCCGACCAGTCGCCGGCCGACAGGAGCCCGGTGGACCAGGTGGCGGGCGCGCTCCACGCGGAGGCCCCGCCGTGCGTCCAGACGCGGACGCGCCAGTACACCTGCGTACGGCTGCCGACGCGGCGCCCCTCGTAGTCGACGCGCTGGTCGGCGGAGGCGACGCGGCCGGTGTCCCACAGGTCGGGATGCCTGAGCCCGTCCGCGCTGGTCGCGGCCTGGATCTCGTACGCGGACTGCGTCACGTCGGTGCCGGTGGCGGTGATGCGCCAGCTCAGCGGCGGGGTGGTGTCATCGATGCCGAGCGGGTCGGTGAGGTCGGCGGCGCGCAGGCCGGTCACCCCGACCGACTCGCTCGCGGTGGCAGGACGCGCGGCCACCGCGCCGAGGGCGAGGAGGACCGCGAGCGCCGGGGCGCCACGGCTGATACGTCTCATCACGACTTTTCTCCGATGGGAGGGACGGGGACCCCGCCCGTACGAGCGGGGTCCCGTTCGGATCACTTGGAGGAGCGGAAGACCCAGACGCCGGACCCGACGTTGTGCACCTGGCCGGAGCCGGGGACGTGGACCTCGGCGGTGCTGCCCGGCGGCACCGTGACGGTCAGCCGGATGTCGCCGCCGGTCTTGGTCCACTCCGAGCGGGCCTCGCCGTACGGCGTCCGGTAGCGGCCCTCGGCGTGGGTCAGGTCGCCGACCACGGCCGGGGCGATGAGCAGCTTGCGGTAGCCGGTCGAGCCCGGGGCCTGCTGGATGCCGGCGAGCCGCCCGGTGAACCAGGAGTCGATCGCGCCGAGCATGAAGTGGTCCTGCGACTGGCCGGAGCCGCCGTCCCAGCTCTCACCGAGCGTGGTGTTGCCGTGCACGACCTGGTAGCCGTAGCTGGGGCTGTCCGTCTGCGTCGCGATCTTGTAGATCACGTCGTCGGGCAGCACGCGGAACGCGCTGGGCAGCGAGATCTCACCGAGTTGCAGATGCCACCCGGCCGACTCGATGCTGGAGACCAGGTGGGCCTGCAGCCGCTCCCGCTGGCCGGCCGGGACGGCGCCCATGTCGAGGGCGATCGCCTCGGCGCCCTGGCCGCCGCCCGCGAACGTGCCGGTGTCCGCGTCGTAGTACTTGCCGGCCAGCGCCTTCGCGCTGGCGTCCGCCTTCGCCCGGTACGCCGCCGCGTCGTCCGTCATCCCGAGCGTGCCGGCGATCTTGGACATGGTGTCCAGGACCCGCCAGTAGCCGTACGTCCCGGAGACGAACTTGGGGAACGTCCTGTCCGGGGTGTACCAGTCGCCGAGGCTGTAGTCGGTCAGCCCGTCCACCGCACGGGCCTCCAGGTAGGCGGCGTACTTCTTCATCGCCGGGTAGTAGGCGCGCATCGTGTCGGTGTCGCCGTAGGTCAGGTACAGGTCCCACGGCACGACGACGAACGCGCCGCCCCAGTTCGGGTCGTCGCGGTACGCCCCGGCCAGCACCGTGTAGTCCGGCACCGTGGACGGGATCAGGCCGGTGTCGGTCTGGGCCTCGGCCATGTCCCGTACGACCTTGCGGAGCTGGGCCGCCATGTCGTAGTTGGCGGCCAGGCCCCCGAAGACGAGCTGGTCCTGCTCCAGCCAGCCGAGCTTCTCCCGGCTCGGGCAGTCGGTGAGGATGCTCTGCATGTTGTTCTCGATCGCCCGGCGGATGATCGTGTGGATCCCGTCGATCAGGTCGTTGGACGAGGAGAACGACCCGGCCGAGGCGTTGTCGGCGTGCAGCGCGAGGCCGCGGACGGAGACGGTCGCACCGTCGGGCACGCCGCGCAGTTCGACGTAGCGGAGCGCGTGGTAGGAGAAGTGCGGGTGCCAGGTCTCCGTGCCGCCGGTCCGGGTCGTGTACTCGTCCCAGATCGGGGCGCCGACGTTGCTGGTCGACTGGTTCGCGCGGCCGTTGCTGAGGCTCTCGGACGGGTACATCCGCACGGTCGTCCCGGCGGGCGCCTTGATGGTCAGCTCGGGCCAGCCGGCGATGTTCCGGCCGAGGTCGAAGACCTGGTAGCCGTCGCCGGACCCGACCTTGGTGCCCTGGAGGGTGTCCTGGACGCGGACGGGCTCCTGGAGGCGCCCGGTCAACCCCCCGCCGGGGCCCGGCACGGCGATGGGCTGCTGCCAGCCCTGGCGCTTCGCGCCGGCGCGGTCCCAGCCGGGCGGTTCGCGGCGAGCGTCGAAGTCCTCGCCGCCGTACCAGTTGGAGAAGGTGGTGCCGCCGAGCGTGGTCTGCCAGTCGGTGCCGCTGACGACGCGCCGCACGCTGCCGTCGGCGAGCGTGACCTCGAGCTGGGCGATCAGCTCGGGGTCGCTCTGCGTGCCGCTGAACTTGCGGTACCGGTCGGCGGTGGAGATCACGTTCGCGGTGCCGTTGCCGAGCCGGACGCTGATGGCGTTGCCGCCCCGGCGCAGCAGCTTCGTGACGTCGTACGTCGCGTACGGCACCTGGTCGGCCACGTCGGTGTTGCCCGGTTCGAGCACGGCGTCGCCGACCTTCTGGCCGTTCAGCCCGGCCTCGTAGACGCCCTCCCCGGCGACGTACAGGCGGGCGGAGCGGACGCCGGAGGGCAGCGAGAAGTCCTTCGCGAAGATCGGCATGGCCTCCGGGACCGGCGACCGCGGCGGCTCCTGGCCGGTGACGGTCTGCCGGGTCGTGAACGGCCCGGCGGAGTCGTCGGCCGTGGCGACCGAGTAGTCGACCGGCGCGTACGGCACCTTGTCGCCGGCGGCCGGGACGTCGGTGCGCGGGAACAGCAGCACCTGGTCGAACGTCTTGGCCGACTTCAGATCGACGGTCAGCGTGATCGGCTTGGCGGAGGCGTCGTCGGAGGTGTACGCCGAGCTGGACCAGCCCGCGAGCTCCTGATTGGTCGTCTCGGTGCCGTCCGTCAGGTACCTCGGCAGGTACTTGTGGTTGACCTGGTTGCCGGTGTCGTTGCTCGTGACCGTCATGTTGGCGGCCAGGTTCGTCCCGGAGGAGTCGCGGACCTCCAGCTCGGCGAGCTGCAACCGGTAGGTCTTGTCCGGCAGGTTCTCCACCAACGGGAGGCCCAGCTTGGTCACGTCGAGCCGTACGTAGCGCGCGGTCGTCTCGGGCAGCTTCACCGTGATCGGGGTGGGCCGCTTCTCCTTGAACCGCCAGTCCGGATGGGTGATCCACTGGCCGGACCAGTCCTTGGCCGAGGTCAGGCCGGTCTCGAACCAGGCCGGGTCGCTCCAGTCCGACGCACCGCCGTGCGTGCTCCACACGCGGACCCGCCAGTAGACGCGGGTGCGGCCGCCGAGCGCCTTCCCCGCGTAGTCGACGCGCTGGGCGGCGGAGCCCACGCGCCCGGTGTCCCACAGGTCGGGACGCCTGAGCCGGTCCGCGCTGGTCGCGGCCTGGATCTGGTACGCCGCCTGGGTGACGTTCCGGCCGGTGTCGCCCAGCCGCCAGGTCAGCGGCGGGGTGGTGTCCTCGATGCCGAGCGGCTCGGTGAGGTCGTCGGCGCGCAGTCCGGTGACGGCGGGGCGGCCGGCGGCGACGGCGGGTACGGCCGTCGCCGCGCCGACCGCGGCGATGATCGCGGTCACGGCGGCGAACCGCCGCAGGGGTGTGCCGGTCACGTGGTCCTTCCTTCGGCGTGCAGCGCCGCGACGTCGGCGGCGCTGAGGGCGTGGTTGTAGACGCGGAAGTCGTCGACCCGGCCGTGCAGGTAGGGGTGACTGCTGTTCTGCGAGCGGCCGAGGTAGTTCAGCTGGGTGGCGCCGAGCAGCAGCGGGCTCATCACGAGCGCGTCGTTGCGGCCGGTCTCCGCGCCGTCGAAGTAGAGCACCGCGGAGCCGCCGGCGACGGTGACGGCCACGTGGGTCCAGGTGCCGGCCGGGATCGGGCCGGCGGCGTCGACGTAGTCCTCGCCGTCCATCCCGGCGATCTTCATGGCGAAGCGGGCCTTGCCCAGGCCGGTACGGACGGTGAGGAACATGTAGGTGTTCTTGTGGAAGCCCAGGTCGAAGACGCGGGCGGAGTTGGCGAGCTCGTCCGGATTCACCCAGGCGGTGACGGTGAGGGCGTCCAGGCCGCTGATCAGACCGGGCGGCAGGACGACGTGGCCGCTCTGGCCGTCGAGGGCGACCGCGCCGTCACCCGTCCAGGTCGCGTCGCCGGCGAGGGTGGCGTCCGGCCAGGTCCTCGTGGCGTCCCTGGACGTCGTGCCGCCGTCCTCTCCGAAGGGGTACGAGGCGATCAGGCGGGGCCGCGGCGAGGCGGGCGGCACCGCCCAGTACACGGTGTAGCGCTGGTGCTGGACCTCCGGGAACGGGATGAGGGTCACGCCCGCGCCGTCCGCCGTCGCGGTGAACGTCAGGCCGGCGCCCTTCTTCACCGAGTCCGGGTCGATGGCCGGGATCGTGTCGAGCCGCGTCGTGCCGTACCCGCCCGCGAGGACCACCGGGCCGTACGTGGCCGCCCGGACCCGCGGGTTGTCGGGCGCCTTGCGCCAGGTCAGGGCCATGGGCAGGGTCACCTCGACGGTGTCGCCGTCGCGCCAGCGCCGCTCGATGGTGTGGTACGTGCCGGGCCGGGCCGCGCCGGTGTCCCGGCCGTTGATCCGGACCCGGGCGTGACGGGTCCAGCCGGGGATGCGGATCTTCATGGCGAACCGCCCCTCGCCGCCGACGGTGAGCCGGGTGCTGTCCTCGCGCGGGTGGTCCGTCTCCTGCCGGATCCGGACGCCGCGCTCGGACCAGGTCAGCTCCGACGGGATGAACAGGTTGACGTAGAGGGTGTCGCCGGTGCGGAAGTAGATGGAGTCGGCGAACTTGGTGTGCGTCTCCATGCCCGTGCCGTGGTCGCACGAGAAGTTGGTGTAGTCGCTGCTGTAGCTGCCCGGGTCGGCGCCGAGCCCGCCCTTCACCTGCCGCTGCGTGCCGGCCCACAGGCCGGTGTAGTAGGTGCAGAACCCGTGCGCGGAGTCGGGGTCCTGCTCGCCGAGCATCTGGTTGTACAGGGTCCACTCGTAGTAGTCCATGTACGCCGGGCGCGGGTCGTGGAAGAACAGCAGCCGCGTCAGCTTGAGCATGTTGTAGCTGTTGCAGTTCTCGCAGGTGTTCTCGCCGAGCTGGGAGACGATCTGGTCGGGCGGGCAGAACAGCTCCGCGTTGCTGTTGCCGCCGATGACGTAGCTGTGGTGGTGGACGACCGTGTTCCAGAAGAACCGCGCGATGGCGAGGTAGCGGGCCTCGCCGGTGGCCTCGTACTCGCGCACCGCGCCGATGATCTTCGGGATCTGGGTGTTGGCGTGCAGGCCGGCCAGCCGGTCCTGCCCGGCGGCGAGCGGGTCGAACACCGCCTCGTGGTCGAACCGCCGTGCGACGCGCAGGTGCGCCGGGTCGCGCGTGAGCAGGTAGAGATCGGCCAGGACCTCGTTCATGCCGCCGAACTCCACGCGCAGCACGCTCTGCATCTGGTCGTGGGTGAGCTTGGCGGTACGGGCGTCGGCCCAGGCCGCCATTGCCTTGAGCACGTCGAGGGCCTGCTCGTTGCCGCTCAGCCGGTACTGGTCGAGCAGCCCCGCCATGATCTTGTGCAGGGTGTAGTACGGGGCCCAGGGGCTGCCGCCCGCCTCCAGCTGCTCGAAAACCTTTTCCTCGAAGGCGGACAGATACCCGGTTCCGTAGCCTGCGGCCGGTGCCGCCGCCTGGCACCTGGCCAGCTCGCCGACGATGTAGCGGGCCTTGGCGGCGTACGCGTCGTCACCGGTGTTCGCGTGCGCCTGGGCGAGCGCGGACAGCAGATGCCCGGTGGAGTGGCCGCGCAGCTGCACGTCCGGGGCCTCCCAGCCGCCGCACGCCTCGGCCGTCGAGGGCAGGCCGACGTTCAGCCGGAAGGTGTGCAGCAGCCGGTCCGCGTCGACGAACTTCAGGTACGCGCAGGTCCGGGTCATGTTGTCGTGGAACCGGCTCGCCAGCAGCGCGACACCGCTCAGCGGGAACGGCGCGACGGACGGCGCCGCCGACGCCGCTCCGCCGTCGGCGGCCAGGGCCGCCGGCGACGCCAGACCGACGGCCGCGACCGCTCCGCCGGCGACACCGAGAAACCCGCGCCGCGAGAAGCGCGTGCTCACTTCGCCCCCAGGGGCTTGGTCTTGATCGTGTAGTGACCGGCGTGCAGGCCTTCGAGGTAGACGTAGTCGCCGTCGGCGTGCGCGCCGTACGCCGTGCCCTTGGTGCCGTTCCAGGCGAGGTGCCCGTTGACGAAGACCTCGATCCTCTTGCCGAGGGTCGGGACGCCGACGCGGCCGGTCGTGCCCTTCGGCGCGGCGAGCTTGGCACTGTACGCACCCTTGTGGATGCGCCAGGAGGCGTCGACGGGCCCGTACTCCGTGGTGACCCGGCCCTGGGTGAAGCTCAGGTCGGCGACGTGCGGGACGAAGTGGAACGTGCGCCCGCCGGGAGTGTCGGGGGCGACGCCGAGCACGTAGAAGCTCAGCGCGGGCGTCGGCCCGGTCGCCCAGCCGTGCGCGAGGCTGGTGTACCTGCTGCAGAACAGGCAGGTCTCACCCGCCCGGTAGGCCTCCCAGAAGGTGCTCTGCGTACCGTGCGGGTTGCTCAGCATGTAGCCCCACTCGCGGCGGATCAGGTCGACACCGGCCTGGTCGGCGGCCTGGCCGCCCGCCG
Source organism: Actinoallomurus oryzae (assembly GCF_039541955.1). Classification (NCBI taxonomy): domain Bacteria; kingdom Bacillati; phylum Actinomycetota; class Actinomycetes; order Streptosporangiales; family Thermomonosporaceae; genus Actinoallomurus; species Actinoallomurus oryzae. The sequence continues at coordinate 890,631 of NZ_BAABHF010000019.1, forward strand.
CGAAGTGCGCGTTGACCTCCATGGAGCCCGAGAACACGCCCGGATTCCCCTTGTTCTCCGGGGCGGTGGTGCCGACGTCGTTCCAGTCGCCGGTCAGCTGGGCGCTGATCCGCTGGGCCTGGTCCGCGTCGGCGAGGCCGTACCAGACCGCGAGGGAGTTGCCGTCCAGCGGGTGGATCGTCTGGTCCGGGTAGTACTTGTACGCGCCCACACTGTCGTCCCAGAACGTGGCGTTGACGGCGGTGCGCAGCGCGGCGGCCTTGCTCGCGTACGACGCCGCGAGCGTCGTGTCGCCCTCGGCGGTGGCCAGCTCCGACCCGGTCGTCAGCACCCGCCACAGCAGGACGTTGGCGGTGAAGTTCTCACCCTTGGTGAGGATGCGCACCGAGTCGCCGGTGCCGGTGATGGACAGCAGGCCGTTCGCGTCGACCTTGGCGAGGCTGTAGTCGACGCCGCGCTTGTAGTCGTCCCACACGCTCGCCAGCCACGTCCTGTCGCCGGTGTAGCGGTAGTAGTCATAGCTCGCCGACAGGGTCCACAGGTGGTAGGTGTCGGAGCCGTACTTGTTCATCATCGGCCCGGAGTACGGCAGCTCCCCGGTGTCCTTCTGGTGCTGGAAGATCGTGGTGAGCGCGTTGCGCGCCGAGACGGTGTCGTGGAACGCCGCGTACGCCGTGGGGATCTCGATGCCGAGGTCGCCCGGCCAGACGGTGCGGTCGCGCTTCGCCCCGTCGACGAGGATCGTGTTCCCCACGCCGACGTCGCCGGTGTTGTCCCACAGCGCGTCGGGCGCCTCCCAGATGCGGCCGGTCTTCGGGTCGATGGTGTTGAGCTGCATCGTGTACGCGCCCGCGTACCAGATGCGGTTCAGCAGGGAGTCGCTGGAGTAGAAGTAGTTGGCGTAGTCGGCGGGGTGCTTCATCGCCGGCGCGGAGGTGAAGTACACCGAAACGCCGTCGAGATCCACGCTCCCGGCGGAGTCCAGGAGGATCGTCAGGTAGCGGAAACCACCGCGCAGGTACTTGGCCGGCGTGGTGTAGGTGGTCCGGCCGTTCACGTCGGCGTACAGGATGCCGTCGTTGCTGCGCGGCCCGCCGGTGGAGGAGTCGGAGACGACGTCCGCCACGTAGTCGGAGGACTCGTTGAACGCCAGGCCGACCCGCTGCGCGCCGTCGGAGGCGGCGAAGTGCAGGGAGACCAGTCCCCCGACGTCCTTGCCGAAGTCCAGCGTGACGTAGGAGCCGTTGCCGCTGATCCGGGTCCGCCCGCCCTTGAGCACGGCGGACGGGTCGGTCACGGTGCCGTTGGTGTTGTAGACAGCGACGGGCCGTACGGTCCGGGTCTTCGGCGAGAGGTTGTAGGCGTCCCACGGCCGCGCCGCGCTCGCCTTCGCGGGGGTTCCGGCGAGCGCCGGCGGGACGGTGAGGGCGGGCGCCACCAGGGCGGCCAGTCCGGCGACGGTGAGCGGAAGACGGTGACGCCGTTTCCAGGGGCTCATGCGAAATACCTCGCTGTGGCTGGGAGAGGAAGGGAAGAGGTTCGGCCGGTCGCGGGGAGAGGGGGATCCCCGCGACCGCCCGACGAGCGCTTTCTCGGCTCGGCCGGTCGTCAGGCGATAACGGCCTGGGCGTACGGGACGACGCGGACCGGGCCGAGGAGGCCGTACGCCTGGCGGGAGGCGGCGCCGTACACGGCCGGGTCGGAGACCCGCAGCCGGTTGTTCAGGGTCGTCGCGACCTCGACGGTGATGGTGTTGGCCCCGGCCCGCAGGTACGGGCCGACGTCCACGACCGGGTTGATCTGGTCGACCCCCGGCAGCCGCCGGCCGTTGACCGTGACCCGGCAGGTGTCGAAGACCTGGCCGAGTTCCAGGTACGCGCCGTACGCACCGGTCCAGGTGCGGGGCAGCTCGACCGTCGTGGTGTAGCGGCCGATGCCCGAGACGTCCGCCAGTTCGGGGATGTCCGGCCACGGCCGCAGCGTGTCGAGGGTCAGCCGGTGGACGACGGTCTCGGTCTCGGTCGCGGACGCGCCGGGTCGCAGGTCCTCGACCTCCAGCCGCCAGCTCGCCGGCGTGATCGGCGCGGGAACGTCCGGGATCTCCGTCCGTACGGTGCGGCCGGTGGACAGGGTGGTCGCGTAGGTGCCGGCCGCCGTCGCGCGGGCCACGAGCCGGCCGCCGGCGAACAGCACCTCGGGGGCCTCGGTGCTCGTGGCGTGCGCCCGTCCGGGTGCGTCGCCGAGGCTGCCGGGGCTCGCCAGCGCGACGACCATCACCTCGCCCGGCTGGAGGGCGACCCGCACGGTGACCTTGTCGCCGTCCTCGCTGTAGAGGGCGATCCGCCGCACGTCCCCGGTCCAGGGGTCGAGGAGGTGGGGCACCGCGTTCTCGCGGGTCCGCGTGAAGGACACCAGGTGGTCGATCGCGGCGACCGGCGGCTTGACGGTCTCGGCGTGCTTGCCGTTGCACAGGTAGTAGTAGTCGGCGCCGTCGTCGTGGCGGTGGAAGTTGAGCAGCGTGGAGCTCTGCGCGTAGGTCACGTCCGGGGTCAGGCCGAGGGCGGCGAGTGCGGCCGGGACGTCGGTCGCGGCGGCGACGACCTTGACCTTCGGCTGCTGGATCAGGTCGGCCACGACCGACCGCAGCCGGGCGTTCTCGGCGTCGGACCCCAGACCCGGCACCACGGGCGCGGACCAGTCGCCGAGCAGCACGATCGGCAGCCCGGCCCGGGTGAACTTCAGCAGCTTCTCGGCGACGCCGAGCTGCAGTGTGCAGTCCAGGTTGTAGAAGTGGTCGCCCTCGACGAACACGACCTTGTACCGCGGGCCGTCCGGGGCGAGCCGCCCTCCGCGGACCTCGGCGTTCGGCAGGTCGAGCAGTGGCGCGCTGATGAACTGGTGGGTCCAGCCGAGCGGGATGCCGCTCGCGGTGAACCAGGACGCGCCGATGCCGGTCTTGGAGTAGCCGGTCTGCCGGAAGATCGCCACATCGACGCGCGGCGTGCCGGACTGGAGCACCTGGTGGAGGCGGCTCAGGTATCCGGAGATGTCCTGGATGTGACGCCAGGTGGGCTGGCGCGGCCCCCACGACTCTGCGTATCCGATGTTCCCTCCATACGGGGTGAAGGCGGCATAGCCGGGCCACTTCACGCCCGGCGCGGTGGCGTAGGAGAAGCCGTGGATGACGCTGCGGTTCAGCCCGGCCGCGTACGCGCCACCGGCGGTGAGCAGGAACTTCTTCCAGGTCGTGTTGTACGCGCCGCCCGTGTAGGCGCCCATCTCGCCGGACAGGACCTTCCGGCCGGCCATGTCCCGGCCGCCCGCCAGGGTCCGCCAGTCGTCGAGGTTGTGGAACCCGATCGACTCGCCCTCCGGGACGTCGAGGATCGCGGCCGAGGCGATCGCGTCGGTCTGCGCGCCGTACGGCTGGCAGCGCATCTCCAGGCCGATCGAGTGCGCCCACTTCTGCAGCGCGGTGAGGTGGTTCTCGTTGAAGAGCTGGGAGATCACGTCCCAGTAGTCGTAGCGGATCCGCCGGGTCGTCGCGGCCTCGTAGGCGAAGACCTGGTCGCCCTTGTTCTGCGTGATGGCGGGCAGGTACGGCAGCACCGAGTAGCCCTTGCGCTTCTTGAACTCGGCGGGCAGGTCCGGGGTCCACATCAGCGCCTTGGTCTCGATCTCGATCGAGTCCTCGAAGAGCGTGGCGCCCGCCTTCCCGATCAGCCGGCGCACGTCCGAGGTGAGGATGTGGCGTTCCCAGTAGTCGGTCACCGCCCGGGTTCCGGCCGCGCTGAAGTGGTCGACGACGTAGGCCGCCGGGACGGTGTGGGGGCCGGACTCGGGCGTCTGGGCCGACCCCCGCTCCCAGTGGCCGATGATCAGCCAGGAGCCGTCGGACGGCGCGGTCCAGGAGAGCTGCCCGTCGGCGACCTTCGAGGTCAGGTCCTGGACGGACGACAGGTCCAGCCCGGTCTCCTTCCTCGTGGAGTTGGCCGTCTCGACGCGCACCGCCTGCACGAGGATCGGCCGCTGTACGGTCACCGCCGAGGCGGGCGCGACCACGGGAGCCGGGACCGGGCCGGTGTAAGTCGCGCCGGCCGCCACGCTCACCGAGCCGTACGCCAGCTCCTTGACCGCGGCGGTGTCGTCCGGCGTGATCGTCGGTACGGCGGCGGGCCAGGACGGGCCGATGGTGAGGTCGATCGTCACGCCGCGCCTGTGCGCCTGGTCGAGCGCGGCCTCGACCGCGTCGGCCCAGGCCGGGGTGCCCCAGCCGTGACCGGCCGGGTCGAGCACCGATTTGTCGGAGATGCTGTGATGGACCGCGGCGATCTCCGCGCCGGCGAACCCCGCGTCGGCGATCTGGTCGACCTCCCGGCGGATCTCCGCCGGGTCGACGTTGCCGTCAGGCCACCACCAGCGGAACTTCGGTGCCACGGACACGTCGGGCCGGGCGAACCGGCCGGCCGTCCCGGAGGCCGCGGCGCGGGCGTCGGTCTCACCGAGCGGTGAGCCCCAGGCCAGCGCGGCACCCGCCGCCGCGGTCCCGGCCGTCAGGAGGAAGCCGCGGCGGCTGAACCCGCCCGCGAGCGACGAAGGGGTCTTCATCGAAGAGTTTTCCTTAGGTCTGGTGGCGGCGGGCCCGCGGCGGCCAGGGCCGCGAACCCACCGCCGGTCTCATGCGCCGCGGCGCACCGGCTCGTGAATCCGGGTGCTCAGCGCGCGATCACCTGGACGGTGTGCGATCCGCCGGCCACGCCGTGCAGGGTGACGTAGCCGCCGGCGTCGGTCGCCTGATGGGTACTCGGGGCGTCGCCGTCCCAGGCGACCTTGCCGTCGACGCGGACGGTGACCCGCTTTCCGCCGGTCGGCACCGCGACGTCGCCGGAGGTTCCGGACGGGGCGTCGACCCTGAGGGTGAAGGCGGCTCCACGGCCCTGCACCCAGGTCACCCGGAACGCACCGTGCGGGGTGGGCAGCTGCCCCCGGGCCCAGGTCACCGAGCCCGGGTGCGGCCGTACCGTCCAGGTGGCGAAGCCCGGTCCGGTCGGCGCGGCGCCGAGAAGGTCGTTGCTGAGCGCGGGCACGACGCCGGTCGACCAGCCGTGCGCCATGGAGGTGTAGGCACCCTCGTACAGGGAGCCGCCCGAGCCGATGCCCTCCCAGTCGGTGATGCCGGGGTCGTGGTTCGTCATCCAGCCGTAGAGACGCTTGATCTCCTCGATGGCGGAGTCCGCCTGGCCGGTGAGGAAACGCGCCTGGATCTCGGGGTAGGAGGTGAAGGCGTAGACCCGCTCGCTCCCGTCGGACACGAGCGTGTCGTTGTCCATGAAGGCGTTGCCGTACGGCTGGGCGGTGGTCTTCGCCAGGTGGTCCAGTGCGGCGGCGGCCCGGTCGGAGGAGGCGACGCCCGCCAGGATCGCCAGGCCGTTGCCGTCCTGTCCGTGGCGCACCGCGCCGGTACCCGAGTCCAGGTACGCGCCGGTCCGGGCGTCCCAAAGGTAGGTGTTGATCGCGTTCGCGACGGTCCCCGCTCGCTGCTCCCAGCGGTCGGCGTCCGCCGCGTGGCCGAGGGCTCGCGCCAGGCCGGCGGCGTCCTTGAGGGCCTGCACGTACAGGGCGTTGTAGTAGGTGACCTCGCCGGTGCGCGGCAGGAACGCGTAGTCGCCGTAGCCGCTCGTGCCGTTCAGGCCCTTGGAGAGCAGGCCGCGGGAGTCGGTGACCGAGGGGTACCAGGCGTCGAGTGTCTTGACGAGGTTCGGGTAGTACGTCCTGGCGTAGCCGGTGTCGCCGGTGTAGAGCACGTAGTCCGAGCTGGAGGTCACCCACCACAGCGGATAGTCGAACAGCGGGAGGGTGTAGCCGTTGATGGACGCCGACGGGATCCAGCCGTCGGCGCGCTGGTGGTCGGCCAGGTCGGCGAGGACGTTGCGGGCGGCCTGCGGCACCGCGTGGGTGAGGTAGTCGGTGCGGCCCGACACGGCGACGTCGCCGACGTACGGGTCACGGTCGCGCTTGGCGCCGTCGTGCAGGACGAGCTTGCCGTCCAGGGACGGGCTGTCGGCGTTCCGCGGCTCGACGTCGGTCGGACGGAACGTGTCGGTGACCAACTCGTTGGTGTAGGAGGCGTTGTACCAGTACTGGTTGAGGCTCCGGTCCGACGACTCGAACCAGCCCTTGTACGCACCGGGCCCTCCGTCGAGCGCGGTCGACTCCAGCGCGACATTCTTGATCTTCACGGTGCCGTACGGCTGTGCGGCGGGGGCGTCGCCCACCAGGGCGTCCAGGCTGATCTTCAGGTATCGGAAGCCGTGCAGTCCGTCCGCGCAGACCTTCGTGCCGCTTTGGCAGCCCTTGGTGTCGGTCCAGGTGGTGGGCTTGCCGGGCGGCGCGTACTGGTCGGTGCCCGGACCGCCGGAGAAGTCCGAGCGGGTGAAGTCGGAGCGGTCGGTGAGGTACTGCCGGGTCTCGGAGAACGCCAGCCGAACGCCGGGGTGGTCGTCGGACGCGCCGCCGAAGCCGATCTTCGGGTAGCCGACGACGACCTTGCCGAAGTCGAGGGTGACACTCGCCTGCGGCGGGTCGGCGACGACGCCGGGATAGACCTCGTTGATCCGGGTGTAGTCGCCCTTGGAGCTGGGCTGGTCCTTGGTGACCGTGATCCGTACCCGGCCGGTCTCGACCTCCTGCGGGAACGTCACGGCCCGCTGGACGTCGGTGTTGCCGGTGACCGTCGCCTGGGTCACCCAGTCCGAGCCGTTCCAGGTGGCGACGGTGAAGTCCATCGGCACTCCGTCGGCGTTGGACAGAACGGTGATGCCCGGCAGCTTGACGGGGGTGGGGCTGGTGATCTGCAGCCAGGCCGGATAGGTGTCCGCCGTCGCGTCGTTCCAGAACGTCTTGGTGTCGCCGTCGACGGCGTGGCCGGGCTCGTACGAGGTGGGCGTGCCGTCGTTGCCGCCGTTGGGCTCGTGGTACGAGGACGCGGTCGCCGTGGTTCCGGACGGCCAGGCCGGCTTGGGCTTCGGCGCCTCACGGCGCAGGGTGGTCGTGCCCGCGCCCAGGACGCCGCGGGGATTCGTCACGTCGCCGGTCGTGGAGACGACCCGCACCGGAGAGATCTCCTGGTGGGAGGTGCCCTGGACGTACCGGTGCCAGCCGGGCGAGGGCAGGCCCGCGAGGATCTTCGCGGCGTCCGCCGAGGGCGGCACCCGGCCGTCGGCCCCGGCGGGCGACACGGCCATGACCGTGCTGGTCGCGCCCAACGCAAGGCAGGCGAGAACGTTCCGGGGGCGTGGTCGAAGCTTCGAGACCAGTCGCATCCCTGGCTCCCTTTCTGGATGCGGTCGATGTGAAGAACCCCGATGTGGCCGGCGGGCGGCGCGTGGCGGCGCGGTCGCGCGACGGCGCCGGATGTCGATGAGCGGAGGCGCGGGCGGGTACGGCGCCTGACGATGTCGGCGGAGGACGGTGCGTTGGCGGGATTGGGGGGAACGGCGTGCGGGGCGGCGCGCCGCCCCGCACGCGGCGGTCAGCGGAGGAAGGCGGCCGCCACCCCGGCGTCGACGGGGACGTGCAGGCCCGTGGTGTGGGTCAGGTCTCCGCCGGTGAGGGCGAAGACGGCGTTCGCGACGTGCTCGGGCAGCACCTCGCGCTTGAGCAGGGTGCGTTGGGCGTAGAACTCACCGAGCTTCTCCTCCGGCACTCCGTACACCGCGGCGCGCTTGGCGCCCCAGCCGCCGGCGAAGATGCCCGAGCCGCGGACCACGCCGTCGGGGTTGATGCCGTTGACGCGGATGCCGTGCTCGCCGAGCTCGGCGGCCAGCAGCCGCACCTGGTGCGCCTGGTCGGCCTTTGCCGCGCTGTAGGCGATGTTGTTCGGCCCGGCGAAGATGGAGTTCTTCGAGGCGATGTAGACGATGTCGCCGCCCAGGGCCTGCTCGATCATGACGCGCGCGGCCTCACGGGACACCAGGAAGGAGCCGCGGGCCATGACGTCGTGCTGCAGGTCCCAGTCGGCGACGCTGGTCTCCAGCAGCGGCTTGGACAGCGACAGACCCGCGTTGTTGACCACCAGGTCCACGCCGCCGAAGGCCAGCACGGCCTCGCGCAGCGCCGCGGCGATCTGGGCCTCGTCGGTGACGTCCACCGCCACCGCGACCGCCACGTCCGTGGCGCGCAGCGCCGACGCGCCCAGTTCGGCCGCGATCTTCTCCGCCGCGGCGGCGTCTCGGTCGGCGACGACCACGCAGGCGCCCTCGGCGGCCAGACGGCGCGCGGTGGCGGCGCCGATGCCGGAACCGCCGCCGGTCACGAACGCCACCCGGGTGGCGAGGGCCTTCGGCTTGGGCATGCGGCGGAGCTTGGCCTCCTCCAGCTCCCAGTACTCGATGCGGAACTTCTCCGACTCGGGGATCGGGGCGTAGGAGGACAGTGCCTCCGCACCGCGCATCACGTTGATCGCGTTGACGTAGAACTCCCCCGCCACCCGCGCGGTCTGCTTGTCCTTGCCGAAGCTGAACATGCCGACGCCGGGCACGAGCACGATCGCCGGGTCCGCTCCGCGCATCGCCGGGCTGTTCTCGGTGGCGTACCGCTCGTAGTAGGCGCGGTAGTCCTCCCGGTAGGCGGCGTGGAGCTCACGCAGCCGGTCGCGTACCTGCTCCAGCGGCGCGTCCGGCGGCAGGTCCAGCACCAGCGGACGGACCTTGGTGCGCAGGAAGTGGTCCGGGCAGGACGTGCCGAGTGCGGCCAGGCGGGGGTGCTCGGCCCGCGCCACGAAGTCGAGGACCTCGGGGGTGTCGGTGTAGTGGCCGACCTGCGGCCGGTCGGTCGAGGCCAGGCCCCGGATCAGCGGGAACAGCGCCGCCGCACGCTCGTGCCGCTCGTCCTCCGGCAGCGTCGCGTGGATCTCCTCGCCGAACGGGTCGGTGCGGCCGTGCTCGGCGATGTACGCCTCGGCGGTCCGGATGATGTCCAGGGAGTTGGCCTGGCACTCCTCGCTCGTCTCGCCCCACGCGGTGATGCCGTGGCCGCCGAGGACGCAGCCGATGGCCTGCGGGTTGTCCTTCTTGATCGCCGCGATGTCGAGGCCGAGCTGGAAGCCGGGCCGCCGCCAGGGCACCCACACGACCCGGTCGCCGAAGATCCGCCGGGTCAGCTCCTTCCCGTCGGCGGCGGTCGCGATCGCGATGCCCGAGTCCGGGTGCAGATGGTCGACGTGCGGGGCGTCGACCAGGCCGTGCATGGCCGTGTCGATCGACGGCGCCGCGCCGCCCTTGCCGAACCCGCAGTGGTCGAACGCGGCGACCATCTCGTCCTCGCGCTCGACCCCCGGGTAGACGTTCACCAGGGCGCGCAGCCGGTCCAGCCGCAGCACGGCCAGGCCGGACTCCTTGAGGGTGCCGAGGTCACCGCCGGAGCCCTTCACCCACATCAGCTCGGCGTCACCGCCGGTCACCGGGTCTTCGGCGACGCCCTTGGCGGAGGCGTTGCCGCCCGCGTAGTTGGTGTTGCGCGGGTCGGACCCCAGCTCGTGACAGCGTTTCAGCAGGTCGTCGACGATTCCCACTTCTCAGGCCCCCCAACCGGCCGCCTGGCCGTCTTTGCGTGCGTCGCGGATCTTTTCGAAGTAGCCGGACCGGGCGTAGGCGGCCATCGGGTCCGGGTCCAGCCCCATCTCCTCACGCAACTCCGCGAGGAGAGGACGGACATCGGTGTTGTAGGC